>JAPSLL010000081.1 GCA_031180805.1 Bacillus sp. (in: firmicutes) | reverse complement strand
CGTTTCCATTTTCATCAAACTTCAACGTATCAATTACACCTTGATATCCCTTCCAAGCATATTCCATATATTTGCTATCCAAATAACCCATACGAACAGCTTTCGCAATGGCTTGAACAAACAGAGAAGAGCAAGAGTTTTCCAGCCAATTATCGGACAGATGACCTTTGTCTACCACTTGATACCATAAGCCTGTTTCGGGATCTTGGTAGTTTGTTAAGGAAATGAGCAAGTTTTGAAGGATCGTAACTAGCTTTTTCTTATCCTTATGGTCTTCAGGAAGGTGATTAAACATTTCCAACAGAGCGACAGGGTACCAGCCAATTGCACGACCCCAGAACTCAGGAGCTGTTCCCGAAATAGGGTCTGCCCAATGTGCTGCTTTCGTTTCATCCCAGCCATGATAAAGCAAGCCTGTGTCTGGGTCCTTCGTATGCTTCTCCATGAGAATCGCTTGATAGGCCATCATATCAAAATAGTCACTTTCCCCGAAGGTCTTCCCGAACTGAACAGCAATCGGCCCAGCCATATATAATCCGTCCAGCCACATTTGATTAGGGTAATGCCCCTTGTGCCAAAAGCCACCTGATGGATTAGTAGGCCACGATTTTAATAGCGGAACAAGATTGTGCAAAGCTTTCTTATACCGTTCATCACCTGTTTGCTCATAAAGCGTGTAGAGAAGGACGCCAGGCTGGATGTCATCAAGTTCATCTGTTTTGCATTTTGGGACACTTCCGTCTGCAAGAACATGGCTGTCTACCCAGCTTTTGATATAGTTGAAATAATGCTCCTTTTGAGTAAGCCTCCACACCTTCTCCATACCAGATAGAAATACCCCCTGATGATAGTGAAATCGCTCCGGTGGAAGCTGCTCAGGCTGAAATTTGGCCATTATCGTTTCACAGGCTTTCTCAGCCCATTGGATAGGGAGCAGTGTCTCAGTTGATGGTTTATAGGTATTAGACTTTGAAAAATTCATCATAAAATCACTCCTACTCGGTTTACATCTAGGTTAGCACAGGAATATGTACATTTTTTGCGGAATTATCTAAAAACTTCTTATATTTTGCAGGAAATGATATAGAACGCGTCTAATAATAGTAGTAAAAAGCGAGGAGGTTCAAGATGAAAGAACTTCTATTTAAAAACGCAGAAGAGACATTCATCGTCTCACATCGGAAAGCGCTAAGCCACAATATGCCAGAAAATCATTTTCATAGTACGTTCGAAATATTTTACTTAATCTCAGGTAAACGGGAATTTTTTATTAAGGATAGGACGTTAGTGATTAACGAAGGGGATATCGTCATAATTTCACCAAATATCCTGCATCGGACAACCAATACAGAAATGCCAAAGCATGAGCGGCTTATTGTTAATATTCATGAGACCTGTATGTCTGTTGGGAATCCTTCCTATAGGAAAATCCTTCAACCGTTGTTCGAACGTGATTACATCATTGTTAGGTGTCATTTGCAAGAGCGTCTTAAAGTTGAAACACTATCACAGTCGATAATACAGGAGATAGACGAGAAGAGACCAGGCTTTGAAATGTACGCGCAAACGTTAGTGCTCCAGCTAATCATTATTTGCTGTCGGCATATGCAGCAAAACAACATAGAGTCATTAGAATATCCGAGTCCCATGCATGAAAGAATCTCGGAGGTTGTCCGCTATATCAACAACAACTATATGCACGATCTTTCGCTTCAATTCGTCGCTGAGAAATTTTACGTTAGTCCATACTATTTAAGTCGATTTTTTAAAGAAGCAACAGGCTTTACATTTGTAGAATACTTGAACAGCGTTAGAATTAAAGAAGCGAAAAAGCTGTTGGAACACTCCTCTATGAAGGTCAATTTAATATATAAGAAGGTAGGATTCGGAAGTATTACACATTTCGGTAGGGTGTTTAAGGCAGTTACTGGTTATGCTCCGTTACATTATAGAAAAAGAAAGTGATAGATTTGGAAAATTATAATGGTTTTCGTCTGGATATTTTATTAAGTCTAGTACAAACCCTTTTAGATTTTCAAGAGTAATAGACTTAATTTACAATTTGAGTAGCGTTCTTCTTTTTCAAACCCCGTCACCAAAAGTTTGAATATTTTCTTCTGCCGTGGTAAATACCTCCTAAATGAGTAATGACAATTTTCTTAAATCTTCCCTTACACCATTGTTAACATAAGTGTTAATAATGTATATTTTTATTAAATAGTATTTATGAAATAACAAACATTTAAAATTTAAAGGGGATACAATCATGTGTAAGGTTAACCAGTATGAATTAGGGAAAAAGCTTTATCAAGACTGGAGAATGAAAGTGGACGAGAATAAAAGCTATCAAGAAGTAAGACAGCTAAAAACAGAGCAGATGAATCTACAGGACTTAAAGCAAGGCTTTATTGATGAAAGATGCTCTTGTCTGAATAAAAGGGCTGAATTTGAGGATATTGAATGCTTTTATAGAGCTTTAGATGAGATAGGAACGAATGAAAAATAGTGTAAGTGGATACATACAATAACTTATCTTCTCTACCAACAAACGATATAACATCCACAAATGCCTCTTCCTTTCTTTTTCTCCCAAATCAATATATCCTTAAGATACAGAAACAGTTGGAGGACAACACCATGAAAAAGGTATACGCAGATGTCATTCAATTTCGTAACACACATTACGATTTTGGCTATAAACAGGGAGAATTAATAAAAGATTCAATATTACTAAAAAATCGAGAAAGACAATGGCTTGTTCGGAGACCTCTTTTTCGAATTGATAAAGAAGAGACTGAACAGGTTTTTAAAAAGTTAGCACCATATATTTGGGAGGAATTTATCGGATTACAGGATGCTTTAAAGTGGCCAATAGAAAGAGTTTTACAAGAATTTGGTGGCTATCGAGTTAATATTAATCCTTCTGGTTGCTCAATTTATGTTGGTGACGATTATATGATTCGCAATTATGATTACCATCCGAAAACATATGATGGTCGTTATGTACTATTTCAACCTTCAGATGGAGGCTTTGCGACAATAGGTGTAAGTCAGAAAATAACCGGTAGAAGTGATGGGATGAATGAAAAAGGCTTGTCGATGGGTTATACATTTATGAACAGGAAGCGTCCGGGTGATGGCTTTATTTGTCATATGATCGGCAGACTGATCTTAGAGCTTTGTGCCAATGCAAAGGAAGCTGTTGATTTGCTGAAGGAGATTCCACATCGCGGGTCTTTCAGTTACGTCTTATTTGATGAAACATGTGAAATACCTCATATTGTCGAAACCTCACCAAGAAGGGTGGAGACTCGTCAAGGATATTCTTGTACAAATCATTTCGAAATGTTGACAGAGGAAAATCGAAATGTTCTTGATGATTCGAAAAAAAGAATGCAAATTGTTGAAGAAAATCAAGTCCATGGATTAAGTGGACATGAAGCATTCAGGCTTTTAAATGATACTGATAAAGGCGTATTCTCCAAGCTATATGGCAGCTGGGCAGGAACGATCCATACTACCGCTTATTTTCCAAAGGACCTTGAAGCATGGATTGTACTTGGTGGCGATCAGGATCCAGCTAAATTCAGCTTTACCAGCTGGTTAAAAGGAGAAGACCTTTCGCTTAAAACGATTGAAGGGGACATTGATACAGAGATTCCTTTTGCCCATATGGAAAGAGCGGATTGGTTTAAATAATAAAGGCTCATATCTGTATATAAATGGTACAATTACGCTCCTGAGCGAAAATGCTCGGAGCGTTTCTTTATAATAACCTCTACCAATTTACTTTTCACTAAATGGCACCGTCGTCATTCCAGTAAAATAAGATTCCTCAAAAAAAATAGCTTACCTTTTCCTTTTGACTATGGCTGAGATATAGTGGAAGAAAAAGAATGAAAAATAGTATTAAATATCGAACTTGTAAGAACTTAGGAGTGGTGACAATTGGCAAATACATATTGCCCTATATGTAAAGAAGAAAATGGGTGCATGATAGGTAGTGAAGAAAACGTCAGCTGCTGGTGTAATCTTGAAAACTTCCCAAAGGAAATCTTCGAAATGGTTCCATTAGAAAGTAAAGGAAAACAATGTATCTGTAAAAAATGCTTGCAAGACTTTAATAAAGAGCAACAAATGAAGAAGAGCAAAAGTTAACACTATATATTTGATACAAGTTATGGGTGTATTATGCGAGCCTTGACTTATAGTAGTGCTTTTGGATAAAGAGAGATTGTTACGATTCCTGTTATGGATTTTAGAAAAATTGCTCATTCAGTTTATCGTTCGGAAGAGGATTAATAGCAAATGCCACAATTGTTAACAAAAAATGTAGCAAACGATTGATAGACTTTCCTAAACCCCTTATATATAGTTAACCATATAGGGAGTTGAAAACATGATTGGTATGAATATTCGTATTTTACGGAAAAGGAATAAAATGAGTCAGGAGCAGTTAGCAGAAAAAGTAAATGTCTCACGCCAAACGGTAGCAAAATGGGAAAACGATGAGGCGATACCTGATCTTTATAAAAGTAAACAATTAGCAGAAATCTTTCAAATCTCATTAGATCAATTATCCGGTGATATGAGTGAGGAAGATGCTGAAAACTTAGGTCCAAAGGGGAAACAGTTTTTCGGAGTTGTAAAAGTTGGGGAGCGGGGACAGATTGTCATTCCGAAACAAGCTCGAGACATGTATCACATCCAAGCAGGTGATAAGCTTGTTGTTTTAGGCGAAAATGTGACAAAAGGGATTGCCATTCTTAAAACAGATAGCTTTTTAGAGTTTGCCAATATGATTCGGAGAGCTGAACTGGCGGAAGAGGAAGCAGAATGAGGAAAATTATTTTCTTTTCAATCCCAGCACATGGCCATACAAACCCGACCATTCCAGTCGTTTCCGAATTAGTAAGACGAGGACATGAAGTGTGGTATTATTCGTTTGATGAATTTAAAGAAAAAATAGAGGCAGCCGGAGCGAAATTTATATCCTGTGACAAGTACTTACCACCGATATCTGAGGAGGAATTGGAACGCAAGGCTGGAAAGGATTTTTCCGCACTTATTGAAATGGTTGTTGATACGACAATTGCCTTTGATGATAAGGTTTGTTCAGAGTTAAGAGATTTTCAGCCAGATTGCATAGTTTCAGATTCAGTCTGCTTTTGGGGAAAATTATTTGCTGTAAAGCTAGGAATAAACTATATTTGTTCAACAACAACGTTCGCGTTTAATCAGCATACGGCTAAGCTAATGAAACGAAGCATTAAAGAACTGATAAAAATGATGACAGGGATGCCACGAATTAACAAAAAAATTGAGGAGCTACGAGCACATGGCTATGAAGTAGATAATTTTATTTCAATTATACAAAACGATAACGAAACAGACACGATTGTCTATACATCAAAACAATTCCAACCGATGGCCGAAACGTTTTCTGACAAATATGCCTTTGTAGGACCATCGATTCGTAAGCCAAGTGAAAAAGTCAATAAAGAAAAAAATCAAAAGCTTATCTATATTTCATTAGGGACAGTCCTAAATCAAAATAAGGATTTTTACGAAAATTGTCTTAAAGCATTTACTGACAGCCATTATAATATTGTAATGTCTGTCGGGGAAAAAACAGACATCACTTCTTTCGGCAACATACCTGATAACTTTACAATAAAAAAATCAGTAGACCAGATTGCCATCCTTCAAATTGCAGATGCATTTATTACCCATTGCGGAATGAATAGTGTGAATGAAAGTTTGTATCACGGAGTTCCAATGGTTCTATATCCATTGCATAGTGAACAAAGGGTAGTAGCAAACCGCGCCGCTGAACTAGGTGCGGGAGTTATTCTAAAAGGAAGCAAACCGAAACAGCTGGAAAAAGCAGTGACTGTGCTGCTAGGTGAAAAGAAATACTATGAAAATGCAATGATGCTGTCTAATAGCCTCCGAAATGCAGGGGGTGCAGTTGAAGCGGCAAACTGTATATTGGGGAAAATTTTCGAAAAGGTATTATAATATACGTTATGTTTTAATCTTTATTTTAAAATGCAAATAAAGATGTAGATTGAAAATGATAACAGGGTGATACAATGTGGCAAGTAAAGCTTACTGAAATAAAAGAGGAAGAAAAAATATTTGGTGCAGAACTAAATGGTGCAGCAAGTGACGAAGATATAGAAATATTCAAAAAGAAAGTGAAAGAAAAATTAAACTTTGAATTACCTCTGGAATATATTCATTTTTTACAAGTGATAAATGGTCTAGAATTTAATGGCTACACGATTTATGGAATTGCTCAGGAATTAGTAGAAAAAAAGCCAAAAAATAAAATAGACGGTTTCATTGATTCAAATCAGGTGTGGCATGAAGTTAACATCAAAAGCAGTATTTGTTTTTCGGTGATGGCAGTATAAGCTGGTACGTCTTTGATAAAGTAAAGAAACAATATAAATTATTAGGTAAACCCTCTGGAGATGAATTAGAGGATTTTAACCGCTTTGATGAAATGATTGAACGAATAATATCAGACGCATTACAATAGAAAAGTTGCCTTAAAATGGTGGAATGATAGAATTAATAGAGAAGGATACTTTCTTTATTTTGTTTTAGCGAAAAACTATATTTATAAAAGTTCCTAATATAACTAAGAATTCATTTCATATTAGGAACTTTGGTTCAATTTTCGTGTTGATTTACTTTCACATCGGCTACTAATTTTAAAGAAATTGCTTATTCATTAATTTCATAGACTAATAGATCAAATAATTTTTTATCAACATAAAGCAGGATTGCCCATTCGCCTGGCTTTGGTATTTTAACAGAAGAAGGAATATGTGCATCAGCCCCATTCTGTTTTGCCCCGAGACTAGTAGTCCAACCATCTGTCAGAATTTGATGTACAGTTTCTGTTTCTTTGTGGTATCCGACTACGGTCATTTTGGACTTACTAGGGTCATCTACTCCCCAAAGATGCCACATCCATTTCTGCCCATCTAAGCTCGGCGTATCTGCACCAATTACACCCGATTTTCCTTCATTTCCAATTATTCCATTTACAAGCATAGTAGCTTTTTTATCCCAATCAATTTTCTTGAAATCACTTTCTTGAACATATTCAGGCACATCATCTGGAAGAGTGACCTTCTTAACTTTGGTTTCACTTGCTTCATTTGACTGACAAGCTACTAATAAAAGCAATAGACTGCAAATAATAAATAGACATTTTGTTTTCATATTAGACAACTCCTAAACATATGGATGTACTGCTTTTTCATAATTTAAATAAAATACGTAGAGCTTTTACCAGAAAAAGAGGACTAACATCAGCATTAGTATAAATACGAACAAGCTTCGAATCTTGCTTATCCTCCATATAACGACCATTGTTACTAGACCTCCGATAAGCAAAAAACCATTGCCAATTATTCTAACGAAATCATTTGAACCTATAGCTGAAAGATGTGTGAAAAATACCCCTAAAAGAGTAAAACCAACTGTAAAGATTAATTGTGGATGTTTAAATTCGTTGATGACTGACCTTTTTTCCTCCGCGCTTAACTTTAAATAGTATCTAATTACAAGTAAACTAGGAATTCCCCACATAATGAGAATAGGCACAAGATAATCGTAAATTATGATTACTAACCCCTTTTTATCCATTATATGGTATTTTGGATTAAAAAAATAGTAATTTTTAAACAGATTTATATGAATGTCATAGTAAAAAACAGATTGTAATAGATTAGAAGTTTTGTCATAATTATACTCTATAAAGAGAAAATAGAGGTGAACTCATGCAAAACAAACCGCAAATCTTTCTACCAAAGCAACTAATCAAATACAAGGACATCATTCAAAAAACAGTCGTACCTTATATCCGCATAAACGGAGAGATGAGAAAAACAGGAGTCTATGAGAGCAAATTTGGAGGTACACCATATTTTCCAAAGAATATGGAATATCCGTTAGATTATAACAACAAGCCAATGAAACTAATGGCTCAACTCAATTTTGCGGAAATTCCTCATTTGGATTCTTATCCAGAAAAGGGAATCTTGCAGTTTTTTGTCACTGCATACGATGATTTAATGGGGCTTGATTTTGATCGTAAGGTTGATGGGGATACATATAAAGTAATATACCACGAGGAAATCTTACCGGAAGAAATGCTAGTAAATGAGTTTCCAGAAGTGGATGAACAACATGAGGATTTTTGCTTTCCGTTTGAGTCAGAGATTGGCCTCACTTTTGAAATAGGCTATGAAGCACTAGGTATCGCAGATTTTCGTGCGAACGAACAGCTAAAAGAGATCGATCTCGATGAAATCGTAGATGAAGATGGAACTGAAATGTGGGATATTTTTGCCGAGGAAATTTCAAATGAAGGGCATAAGATTGGCGGATATGCCTTTTTTACACAAACAGATCCACGAGAGTATAGTAGTAATGGAGTTAAAGACTATAATATTCTCCTCTTGCAAATTGATACAGATGACGAAAATGACATTATGTGGGGAGATTCAGGTGTCGGCAATTTCTTTATTTGTGAAGAGGACTTAAAGAATTTAGACTTTTCAAAGGTATTGTATAATTGGGATTGTCATTAAACCTAATTTTTGGATTTGGATGAAAGGTTTAATATAAAGAAGTGCTAGGATATTGTCTAAAAAACATATCCTAGCACTTTTTTATTTTGCCTGCATACTTTATGGCTATTAAGAAGCCTAATTTCTAACAGTAATTTACTAGGTTTGTCCTACCTTTTGTCAGCTTTTTAGGGAAAGTAGTTCTTTTTAATGAGGAAGAGGAATAATCATGTTTAACAAATTGGTTCCTTGCAACCACTTAGTTTATCAGTTAACCAAAGTACAAAACAGAAAATGTAAGCGCTTCATATTACGTGGTACCTCACAGTATTTTTGCCTTTTAAAGGGGGAGATGCTCTTATTTATCCTAGGTTCTAAAATAACCAATCATTAAAAGGGGTGATGCAAACGTGAAGAAAAGGCTCTTTTCTCTCTCGATGATTGTCGGTTTAGCTTTAACATTCCTTCTTACAGGTTGTACCCAAGCTTCAAATGAAAATAAGAAAGAGCTAACAATTTGGACGTTTACCGATGAGGCAAAATATGCGGTTGAGAAATTCAAGGAAAAGCATCCTGATGTTGATGTCAATTTGCTGTTTATTACGAATGATAATTATGTACAAAAGCTTATTTCAGTTTTGCAGGTTGAGAAAAATGTCCCTGATGTGTTTTTTGTTGAGAATGCATACTGGCCACAAATTAAACAAATTCCTCGTTTAGAGAATTTATCAAAGGAACCGTATAATGCAGAGGAAATACTAGCTAAGCAATTCCCTTATATTCAGGATATAGAAAAGGATGAGGAGGGAATTGTTCGTGGGTTAGGCTATCAAGGAACACCTGGTGCCTTTTATTATCGACGGGATTTAACGAAGCAATATTTAGGAACAGATGATCCGAGGGAAGTTAGTGAAATGATATCAAGCTGGGATAAAGTGATGGAAATTGGTAAACGAGTTTATGAGGAAAGCGATGGTAAGGTTCATGCATTATCGAGCTGGGCAGATATTGATATCGTCGAAAGCTCAAATATTAAAGAGCCATGGGTTGTTGATGGAAAGCTTGTGATTGATGATGTCCGTGTAGAAGAACTGGATTTAGTGAAGGAAGCGCGAGATAACAATGTTGAAGCAAAGTATGAGGCATGGGGACCAGCCTGGACGGCGTCGATGCAAAAGGGATCTGTGATGTTTTATGCCGAACCTACATGGGGCTTGCCATATATTTTTGAAAAAAACGCACCGGAAACAGCAGGGAAATGGGGCTTGGCACATGGTCCGAAATCGTTCAGTAGCGGTGGTACGTATTTAGCGATGTACAACAATAGTAAAAATAAAGACCTCGCATGGGAATTTATGAAGTTTTACACAACAGATGAGGAATTTTTAAAGGAATTAGCGGAAAGTCAGCAATATTTCTTAAGTAATAAAGAAATTGATGAAGAGCTAGCACCTGAATTGACGTCGGATTTTCTCGCTGGTCAGAAATATTTTGAATTCTTCGTTGAAGCTGGTGAACAAGTTCCATCTGCACCACAATCCAAATATGACAATGATATTAATAAGCTTTGGACAGAGAAGGTCAATGACTTTTTAAATGGGCGGTTAAAAACGAAAGAAGACATGCTTGAATCATTTAAAACAGAGGTTGGCCACAATTTTCCTGAGATTGAAGTCAATTAAACCATCGAGGCAGGGCTATGAATGAAGCTGCTCGAAAGGGGAAATGGATATGTTTTCACGGTCGTTACGAAAAGATCATTACGGTTATTTGTTTATTGCGCCGTTTTTTATCATTTTCTTAATTTTCGGATTATATCCGATTTTGTATTCATTGTATTTAAGCTTTACAAATTGGGATGGCTTTGGCAATCCGACACTGATTGGGCTTGAGAATTATCAAAGGCTGTTTGGTGACTTTTTCTTCTATAAGTCACTTGGTAATACGTTGCTCATCTGGGGAGTTTCTGTTATCCCACAGCTAACGGTGAGCCTTGTTCTTGCAGTGATTTTACATGAGAAATTTGTTAAAGG
>JAPSLL010000080.1 GCA_031180805.1 Bacillus sp. (in: firmicutes) | reverse complement strand
GTTAGTGCATATAAATTTTATGTATGTTGAAAAATTCAAAAAAGTCAAAAAATAGATTGACAGCATGAATGATAATCGATATATTATTTTATAAATTAATGACTAAAGGCAATGATTGGAAATAGTAGAAGGTAAATAATCTTGTCAGAGAGCCGATGGTCGGTGAGAATCGGTAGTTATTTCCTTTGAACTCATCCAAGAGCTAATCCCTGAATCTAACTAAGTAGGGGATATCGGTTTTCTACCGTTATAAGGATAGGTAGTGATAGCTGCCGAACAAGAGTGGGTTAATCATTTGTTGATTAATCAAATAGAGTGGTACCGCGAGCAAAGCCTCGTCTCTAAATTAGTAGAGACGAGGCTTTTTTATATTTTATTTAACAAAGGAGTGGTTTTAACAATGACAAGGAAAATTTGGGTGTTTGATACGACATTACGAGATGGTGAGCAAGTTCCAGGGGCAAAGCTTAATATGTATGAAAAATTAGAAGTAGCTAAGCAACTAAAGAAGCTACAAGTTGATGTTATTGAAGCAGGCTTTCCTTCGTCTTCAATTGGTGATTTTAATGCTGTAAAGGAGATTGCTACGAAAGTAGGGAATACAGACGATGTTGTGATTACAGCATTAGCTAGAGCAGTTAAATCCGATATTGAAGCAGTTTATAATAGTGTAAAATCTGCCCATAACCCATTAATCCATATCGTCCTAGGTACGTCGGACATCCATGTAGAGAAAAAATTCGGAAAAACGAAAAGCCAAATATTAGATATAGGTGTTGAGGCTGTTAAATTTGCCAAAACATTACTGCCAAATATCCAATATTCAACAGAAGATGCATCACGCTCTGATTTTGAATATTTATGGTCAACAATTGAAGCTGTCGTTCATGCAGGTGCAACGATCATTAATGTGCCCGATACGGTAGGCTATGCAGAGCCAGAAGAGTTTGGTGAACTAATCCGAAAAATAAATGAGCGCTTGAAAAATTTAAATGAACATGTACTTTTAAGCGTCCATTGTCATAATGATCTAGGTATGGCAACTGCAAATACGTTAGCTGCCATTAAAAATGGTGCCGACAAAGTTGAATGTACAATTAATGGAATCGGTGAACGTGCAGGTAATGCCGCATTAGAAGAGGTTGTGATGGCAATAAATACACGCCCATCGATATACGGGGCATATACAAATATAAATACAAAGGAAATTATGAATACGTCGAGGCTCGTTAGCAATTTTATGGGGCTTGACGTACAAGTGAATAAGGCGATTACAGGTGAAAATGCATTTGCTCATTCATCAGGAATTCACCAGGATGGATTACTAAAGTCAAGAAGTGCTTACGAAATCATCAACCCAATTGATGTAGGTCTTGATGATATGGAACTTGTTCTTACCGCTCGTTCAGGTCGTCATGCGGTGAAAAATGCACTCGAAAAATTGGGGTTCAACCAGTTGACGACAGATCAATTTGAAGGAATATTTGAAAATTTCCTTGAATTAGCAGATGTAAAAAAAGAAATATATAATCATGATTTATATGTCATCGTTGAGAGTTATTATACAAATAATAATATCCAAAATGAAGATATAACTTATTATAGTGATAACTTTTATGAACTTGTTGATTTACAAGTGATTAGTAATCCAATCTTTCCATCGGCGAGTGTGAAATTGAAAAAGGCAGACCAAATAGTAAAAAATAGTGCAGTAGGTTCCGGCCCAATTGATGCTTTGTATACGGCAATAACAGAGATAAGCGGGTTAGATATTAAATTAATTGAATACAATATTAGCAGCATATCAAGAGGGAAAGAGGCATTAGGAAAAGTGAAGATTCAAGTTGAATTTAAAGGAGAAAAATATATAGCAAAAGCAACAGACACGGATATTATGAAAGCTAGTGCCTTGGCATACATCAATGCAATAAATAGTATTGTGGTGAACGAATTACTGCCAAATAGGTAAGAGTACGGATTTTTTACAAGCAACTTCGTAGGGAGTTAACTATCTCCTATACAAATATGAGAAATAAAGTAGAGCAAATAGAAATTTTATCTTATCGTTAATAAAAGCAAGAGGGAGATATAATTGTCTTAAAATAATGTTTGCGCTAATCCAAGAGGGATTAGCATTTTTTGTTGAAGGTAAATAGAGTTTAACATGGTATGAAATTTTTAAAAAAGGCTGTGTTATTGATGAAAGTCTCATTAATTGTTGCAATGGATAAAAATAGAGTGATTGGAAAAGAGAATGACATTCCATGGAGAATTCCGAAAGATTGGGAGTATGTTAAAAGCATAACAAAGGGACATTCAATCATATTAGGGAGGAAAAACCTCGAATCAATCGGTAGAGCTTTACCACTAAGAAGAAATATCGTTTTAACGAATGATAAAAATTTTAAGTTTGACTGTTGTGAAATTGCGCATTCTATCGAAGATGTTTTTGAACTATGTAAATATGAAGAAGAGATTTTCATTTTTGGTGGGGAACAGATTTATAAAATTTTTTTGCCTTATGTAGAAAGGATGTACATGACAAAAGTTCAGCATGAATTTGATGGGGATACCTTCTTTCCAAAGGTGAATTTTGATGAATGGAGAGAGGTTTCTGTTTATAAAGGGGTGAAGGATGATAATAATCCATATAACTATTATTTTCACATTTATGAGAGAAAATCCTATTGAGACACTGGCAACGTTACCCTAATGATGTATTTTTACTAAAAGAGCGGGTTCGCTGACGAAGGCAAGTGTCAAAATAAAATTAAATTATGTTGCGGTATTCCCTACAAATAGGAAGTGATTAATAGGTATGTTAATTTAAATAGCAATTAGCAAATGGGAGTGTGCCTAAAAAATGATTATTTTCAATACGAAAAGATTGTATCTGCGACAATTTGAACAAGGGGATTTATACTCACTGCATTCTATTTTTTCAGATGTCGAAACAATGGAATATTACCCAGCACCATTTACTCTTGAACAAACTCAAAACTGGATTAAAAGAAACCAAGAGAGATACGTTGAAGATTATTTCGGATTATGGGGGATATGTTTGAAAGGAAATGATGAATTAATAGGTGATTGTGGGCTTGTTAAACATATAGTGGACGGGAAAATAGAGATAGAAATTGGCTTATCATATCAATAAAAAATACTGGTCAATGGGGTTTGCTTCTGAGGCAGCAAAAGGTTGTAGGGATTATGGCTTTTATCATTTCGGGTTTAATAAGTTGATTAATATTATCGATCCAAGAAATCTTCCTTCGATACGAGTGGCCGAGAAAATTGGTTTTATTAAAGAAAAAGAATCATTTTTTTTTTGACAAAAACCATTATATTTATTCGGGGTACAAATAATTAAGGAAGCGTTTGTGAAATGTTTTATTCAACAGATTCGAACGTATTTTTCAACTCACTGAACCCATTATTATTAGTAGAGTTAAAACTTGTAACTTATAGGGGAAAGTTTATTTCTTAATTATTTTTTCTATATAAATTCCTCTTTTTTAAATCTATAGTGAATTTATTATTTCTTAGGTGTTTTACTATGAGTGAAACTTAAATCTGCATGAGACTTCCTTATAGTAAACAATTAAGTAATCAATCATAGTTATGGAGTGTATTCAATGGTAGATTTGATAAAAAACCAATGATAATAGGTGAGAAGGTTATCCTTAGACCTTTTCATTCTGACGATCTTCCTTACATTGAAGAGTGTTTAAAAGACCCTGTCGTTTTAAAACTCACGGGAAGCACATCTGATTTCGATAGAGAATCAGTCATCCATTGGTATCATACAAGAAATGAGCAACGAAACCGTTTAGATCTTGCAATTGTTGACAAATCATTAAATTTATTCGTCGGTGAGGCCGTAGTAAATTTATATAATGAAGAAAAACAAAGTATGAATTTTAGGATACTTATTGGTCCAAGGGGGAGAAACCGTGGATTAGGAACCGAGGCCACTCAACTCATAATTGATTATATATTTCATAATACGAATTTGAATCAACTTACCTTAAGTGTTTTTGATTTCAATCCTAGAGCAAAAAAAGTATACGAAAAGGTTGGATTTGTTTTAGAGAGTATTGATAAAAATGATTTAGAATTTGAAGGAGAGTGGATCGATTCTATAAATATGATATTAACTAGGGATACTTGGTTAAGTAGGAAACGAAATGAATAACTGAAATCTATCCTAAAAATAGGTTTAATATAATTTTATTATGTTAACTATTAAGTATAACAGAAAGGAAAGAATAGAAAGAAAAGGAACTGGAAGGAAAATAGTAAACTTTGAAGAAATTATATAAATGATCTCTAAGGGAGGGATTCAATATGTTTATCGTGAATGTTGAAGGTGCGATAAGGAAAGATGATAAATGGCTAATCATTAGAAGAAGTAAAAAAGAGGAACATGCTGGCGGTTCTCTTTCCCTTGTCGGAGGTAAGGTAGAAATAGAAGGAAACTCTTCAAATATATTAGAACGGACAATAAAACGTGAAATTCAAGAAGAAGTTGGAGTGAAGGTTAAAGACAAGCTACATTATGTACATAGCACATCCTTTGTCTCTGATACTGGTGAAAATGTAGTGGATATTGTCTTTCTTTGTGAATACGAATCAGGTGAGGCATTTCCGAAAAGTCCTGATGAAGTAGAAGAGATCTTATGGTTAACTACTAAGGAAATAATAGACCATCCAAGTACACCAATTTATTTAAAGGAAAGTATAAAACAGGTAGAGGCTCTGGGGGATAAAGAGTAGTGAAATTATATGGTGAATATACTAAGGATGACTGGTTGACTGCATAGAGGTTTATTCACAAGGTAAAAAGGACAAAGCTAGAAAATAGTATATACCGTTTAATGGTAATGAAATTATATTTAAATCATTATTAAAACGTTTAAATAAATAGGAAGTGAAATATATTTATGACGTTATTTGAAGAATGTATAGAAGCTTTGGGAAGTAATATTGTAATGTTAAGTGATAAACAGACTCATGGTTATTTTGAACAGTTAAGTGGAAAATTCCCTATTACTTCTTGGGCAAGAATTGATTGGGATAAAATATGTAATAAAAAGATTATTAATGAGATTGATGATTTAAATAATTGGTTTAATGAGAATAAAATATCATCTTTAGACGTTAATATTCTTTGGAATAATGCAGGTATTCCGGGTGTGAAAACTAATTTACAAAATGCTCTTCAAGTATTAGATGATGTTTTAGCGGTTGCTCCGGACACTTTTATGTATAATATTGAAGAAGGTTACGTAATAGAATTTTATCATGATGGGGAAATTACTGTAGGATTAAATAATTTTTAATTATAACTATTAATGAAATACCTTTGTAACTAAATGGTGTATTTCTTTTTTATGAGATCATTTTTTATAAAAATAGAAATATTTATTTTATAGTTTTATTATCAAAACTGAGCATATAGTACTCTCTACAATGCATACGGGAGATGTGAAAGGGGCAATTTATTAGATTGCTTGACTTGACGTTGGTTAATCAGGAATTGAGCAGACTTTAATTGTAGTTTCTTTACTTTTTCAATTAAAACATTATTAATTTTTACTATTTGTTTACATAAAAAATTTGGAGTTATTACAGATGTATCGATAAATAATGGGATTTTTCTAGGATATTTTTTATAAATTAACTAACCAATAATAGAGTCAAATATTAGACCTGTGTGTATCAATGATTTCTAAAAGCCTACTTTGGAGGAGCAGGTGGTGATGTTATCATTAACGGAACATTATTAATGCTTCTAACTTAGCTGTAGCGGTAAGAATAAATATTTGTGAAAAATTGTTTCATATAAAAAAATAGGAATTGTTGCTAAAATGTATATTTTAATTAAACCATTGCATTTTATAAAAGCCCAGATAAAACATAATCCGGGCTATTTTCTAATATAAAAGTGAAATAGTATCAATTCTTACTTTTGAAACTGAAAACATACTGAATATACCCAATACATACTTAACTCGGGCTTTTTTGCATAACTGTTTTTTTAGACTTGCTGTTTTGTTTTTTAGCAGGCATAAAACATGTAACAATTAAGGCTACAAAGGATAAAACTAACATAAATGTATAGGCATCACTTGCTCCAAAGATAGAAGCTAGTTTTCCTAGCTGCATAGCGGAAATGCCTTCGTTTTCCATCGATAGATTTGTCGCATGTGAAGTTGCTTGAATTGTATAGACTGTGATAACAACTGCTGTTCCAATCGCACCTGCTAATTGGCGAACAGTATTATTTACTGCTGAACCATGTGAACCTAATTCTCTCGGTAATGCATTTAATCCTGCTGTATTTAAAGGCATTGTAATAAAGCTTAATCCAATTCGTAAAATACAAGTGCGAACCATTAAATATAGATAGGTTGTTGATTCAGTTAAATCGATAACACCCCACATGGAAATCACGATAAAAAGTAAACCCGTCACAAAGAGTGGTTTAGCCCCGTATTTATCATACATTTTCCCTGTAATCGGTGAGAGAAAGGCATTAATGATTGCTCCGGGTAATAACAGTAACCCTGCTTCGAAGGCTGTAAAACCTCGTCCATCCTGCAAGTAAATTGGTAAAAGAATTAAATCTGCATACATAATCATCGTAATAAGTATATTGATGAACGAAGTAATAGTAAAAATTTTATACTTAAAAACAGATAGATTTAATAATGGATCGTTAGATTTTAATTGACGTAAACAAAATAGAGTCGTAACGATTATTCCGACGATAATGGTTGTCATGACAACAGGGTCCTGCCACCCTCTGCTTCCTGCACTACTAAATCCAAATAAAATCGAGCCGAAGCCAATCGTTGACAAAACGACGCTTGGAATATCTAATTTCGCTTTTGTTGTTTCTGCAACATTCATTAAATATTTAAACGCAAGTACAATTACAACTAATACAAAAGGGATAATCCCAATAAATAGCCATCTCCATGATAGATATTCAATCATAAATCCGGATAATGTCGGGGCAATGGCTGGGGCAAAAATCATCGCAAAGCCAATTGTTCCCATAATACTCCCGCGCTTTTCGGAAGGATATAAATATAAAATAACAGTCATTAATAAAGGGATAATAATTCCAGCTCCAATTGCTTGAATCATTCTTCCGGTTAATAACATGCCAAAGTTAATGGCACAAGCACAGAGAATAGACCCGATTAACAAAAAGACCATCGAGCTTATAAACAGCTGCCTTGTTGAAAAACGTTTCATTAAAAATGCTGTTATCGGTACTAAAACACCGTTTACTAACAAAAATCCTGTTGATAGCCATTGAACAGTTGCAGCTGATACATGAAATATGTCCATAAAACCACTCATAGCCACATTTAATAACGTCTGATTCAATGTTGATAAAAAGCAGCCAGCAATGAGCACAATTAATAAGATTTTTTTATTTAAATCTGTTATTTCTTTTTCCATTTAAAAACTCCTTAAATCAAATTTGCTTTATCAACACAATGTCGATAAAATTTATAGTAACAAATTCATCATTTGTTGACCATGAACAGTTTATTTAAAAATGTTCACTAATCGACATAGGCATTATTAGATGTTGAGAAAGTTGCGAAAAATCGACAAAGGAGTTTGGAAATGTCTATTCCTAAAAAAGAAGATCCTCGAACAGCTCGTTCAAAAGAAATGTTTAAAAATGCTGTCCTTTCTCTTCTATGCGAGGGCTCTGTTATTTCAAGCCTAACCGTACAAAAGGTAGCGGCAAAGGCAGGTTTAAATCGGACTACGTTTTACTTACACTATCAGGATATTCAAGATTTATTAACGCAAATCACCCAAGAGATTTTAAATGAGCTTTCAGATAAAATTGCTGCTTTAAAACATGCAAACGATTTATCAGAAAAACAACAGCTAACACAATTGTTAGACTATTTATATATCCATCGAGATTACTTACTTTCTCTACTTACAATCAATCAATTTGAAGAGAAATTATTTTTACTTATTGAACAGTTAATAGAAGGAAGAAGAAGGAATACAGAAAAAGAATTACCTGTAGAATATGTTACGATTGAAATTAAAACAGCCTCATTGGTAGGCATTATCATGTGGTGGATCAGAAAAGGGCTTCATTTTAGTTCAGATTATATTTCTGATCAAATTTATTTTATGTACAGAGGGCAATGATTCTTATTTTTAAATGTTAAGGTAGAAGATTGCAGATTACTTTAAGTCATTGCCTAATTAAATACCTAGTACTTTTGTATTTAACTCTTTGTTAAATAAAGAAATTTTAGATTGCAAAGTATGAAGGTCATCACTTCTTTTACCGACGACTTATAATCTTAAGGAAAAACTTTTTAAGGAGTGTATCAGTGATTTATTATTCAAAAAAGAAGAAAATTAGAGGATGGAAACGTCATAAAAGGAAAATAGAAGTATGGAAGCAAAATGTCATGAATTTGGATATGGAACAGATAAGGGGGTACAAAAGAGATTATGCAAAGCTTTGGATCCATCCGTTTTATTCGTGGAATAGAATAAATCCTCCAACCTGGTATAATCGACTTCTTTTAGAAGCGATGATTGATGTGTACTTAAATTGGTATGAACAAATGCTAAGTGAAAATAAAAATTTCTATTTAAAAATATGGCTTTATGAACCTAATTTTATCAGTTCCCAAATCGTTGTTGCTTACAAGGACTGCCTTCATTTTTACGATAAAACGTTTGATAAGCAGGAGCAAGATAAGAAATTTCCAATTGAGAAATATGCTGCATTAAAGGACAAATTAGAATTATTCAGCTGGGAGCCTCATATAGAAGCTGATATATATGAGTTAGGAGATTTAAAAGATGATATCCAATATGGGATTAGGACAGAAGAGGAAGTAACGGATATTATCAATCAATCGTACATAACTGAAAAACTTGATATACCTTATTATGGAGAAGAGACTTTGTATAAAGTGAATGTTGGTGATGTCTGGGTAGGTACTTTAAAGGCAAACAATCTTCCCTAATATGATGTGTGCTTTTTCATGCTTTGGTAGATTAGTAAATTAATTGAAAAGCTGTATAAAATGATCTTTATGAAGTTTGTAATTTTTGGTAAAATGTATATTGGAGATGTATAGAAAGGGGAATCAATCGTCCATATGTGGAATACCTTGAACTGATTCGTTAATTGGATAGAGACAGTAGCGCTCCTTGCATGTAAAGGATGTGTATATTTGTCTATCTAAAATCATTCAAGGGATACATGGTGTGGACAATAAAATTCCCATTGCCAAGCAGATACCTTTGTATATCTGCTTTTATTTATGGGCAAAAATACATCTCTATTGACATCAACATTGCATCCCTATATTGGGGGAATTTTAATGAAAAAAAAGTACGAAAACGAAGAAATGCTAACAGGTGGGAATGTCTCAAACGTTTACCGTTCGGGACACACTGTCCGACGAGAATTAAAGCCAGGCAGTACAAACATTCATAAGCTATTAAAGCATTTGGAAAAGAAAGGCTTCAGTTTTGCGCCTAAATTTTTAGGAATTGATGAAAAGGGAAGAGAGATTCTATCATTTATTGAAGGTGAAGCAGGTAATTACCCTTTAAAAAATTACATGTGGTCTGATGATGTCTTAATGGAAATCGCGAAAATGCTTCGTTTTTACCATGATGCTGTGAGTGACTTTCCGTTAACAGATGATTGGAAGCCGATCGATAAAACACCAAGCAAAACCGAGGTTATATGTCACAACGATTTTGCCATCTACAACATAATTTTTCGAAACAAAAGACCAGTGGGCATTATTGATTTTGATGTTGCAGGTCCTGGTCCAAGACTTTGGGACATTGCCTATACTCTTTACACATGTGTCCCGCTTAGCAGAGTTTATCATTCTGAAACTGGTGAAGCAGTACACTATCAGTCATTGCTCCATGCTGATCGTATAAAGCAAAGAGTTAAACTGTTTTTTGAATCATACGGTATGGGAATAAAAGAGGATTATTTGGAAATGGTTTTGCTTCGATTAGAAGGATTGTGTAAATATATGAAAAGAAAAGCCGACGAAGGCGATCTAGCTTTTCAAAAAATGGTAGATGAAGGACATTTTGAACATTATCAAAAGGATATAGCATTTATTCGTGAGTATGGAAAAGAGTGGTTTTAAGGACCGGAGCGTTAATCTAGGGTGATGATGGTAAGGGGATTTGGAATAACACCTTTTGAGTAAAAATAATAATTCTTTTTGAAAAGTATTCATAGTTATAAAAGGAAATAATTGAGACCGAGGTGACCAGATGACAGTAGTAAATAAGCTAATAGAGAACCGTAGATTTTGGGGGTATGGTGCGGCTATATCGGTAATGCCGTATCTATTAATTAAAATCGCCTGGACTTTTGGGTTCTTCCTGCCGAGCGAACAAATGGGTGAGCCGAGTTGGCGTACTGCAAATGCAGTTACAATGGTTTTAGCCGCAGTGGGTATTTTGTTAGCTTTGGCGTTTTGCATGAAATGGGGTGAACGAGTACCCGCCTGGTTGATTGCGTTGCCTGTCTGGGTTGGTACGGGTCTACTTATTCCAATGCTGTTGCTGGCACCTATCCTTGGTCCTGCTGCTATGATGCGTGATCAACAGGTTGGAGCGGAAAATGTTTGGATATATGAACAAATTTTTGTCATGATTTCACTTGTTGGGGTCGGAATCTGCTTACCTTTTGCCTTAATTGGATACGCTAAAAGACGTTGGCCAGAGGCATTTGATAGTCGAATTGACATTGATTTACTCCCAGGGAACAGCCAGAAACTGACTATTACTTTGGCAAGGCTTGTCACAGCTGGATGTATTCTGCTTGGAAGCATAAAGCTATTCTGGGCAGTTGGTGGAACGATTGGCATCAATCCAGCTATGTTGGATAATCGTGATTTATGGTGGCATCTATTGTCGTTAAACACCAGTGTATGGGCCTTCGCTGGGGCATGGGGATTGTTTATCCTAACCACTCGTCGTAGGTTAAAGAAGTTCTTCCCTCCCATGGGAGCCGCATGGATCTCGTCAGGAATGCTGTTCTCCTATAATCTCTTTAATCGCTTATCAAGCACTCGTCCTGATGCACAACCAGCTCTTGAGCATCCGCTTGCAAATGTACTAACATCAGAGTTAAGTAGTATTTTGGGAGTGACAATGGGAATCATTATTCTGATAGTTTTGCATGACCGCAGGAGAGCTATGTCTAGTAGGGGTTAATGTTATCAAAAATGGTCTCAA
>JAPSLL010000079.1 GCA_031180805.1 Bacillus sp. (in: firmicutes) | reverse complement strand
GAAAAAGTTATTTATATCATGGTGAATCCTATCGTTTCTCATGGGGCAAAAAAGTCAACTATGAGAAAGGTAAAGACAGACGCAATTGATGCTTATCATTTGTGTGAGCTTTATTATAAAGAGGATTTAGAGCCTTATCATAGGAAGAGTGTACAGGTATTAAACCTGCGTAATTTGACGAGACAACATGATGCAATTACCAGTTCTTATGTACAGATGAAGCTACAATTCCAAGCGATTTTAGATCAGGTATTTCCGGGGTATAAAAAGTATTCGGAGATACGTATTCTAGGGTTTCGTTGAAAACTTTATTATTATATCCTTGTCCAGAAAACGTATTGAAAGAGGATGAAAGGCACCTGGCTGAAATAATAAAGGAACTTTGTCCTACTAGGTCTTATGAGTAGGCAATTAAGAAATCAATTAAAGGGTGCTGCTTTTAGAAATCCGTTTCAGAAAAATCTATTTGAAAGTAATCTAAATAGCATGAGGATGTATATTCAAATTCCTTTAGAATACCAAGAGCATCTATCAAAGTTAAAGGAAGAGATAGTTACTCTGGCAAAGCAAATGGAAGACTATCATATATTACGCTCAATTCCTGGAATAGGAGATAAGATTGCGGCAATAATCCTCTCTGAAATAGGAGAAATAGAACGTTTTATACATCCCAAAAAGCTTGTAGCCATCGCAGGAATTGATCCGAGGATACATAAATCTGGGAAATTTAAAGCGACCTATCGCCTGTTCTAATAAACTCATCCAATGGATATTCTACATTTTAAAACGTAAAGAGGCTTTTAGATAAAAAGCAGTATTATACTACAGGTCCATAACCTTCCAATGGTATTGAAAGGTTTATTTGGCATGCCAAAATTATTATAACTTGGATAATAATCAAATTTTAATTTATTTATTGACCTCCTAGTAGCTGGTATTGTTGAATAACAGTCTTTTAAGAAATGTTACCTAACGACGCTTGTGCAAAAATAATATTGTTGTTTAATTTACAATAAAGTCATTTAAAAAATAATATAGTTTTTTAAAAATCCTTACTCCTCGAACGGAGCAGGTTAGTGGAAGCAATAGTACTTAGGTTTGACTGGGAAAATTGTCGATGATATTAAAAAAGACACCGAAGTGTCTTATATTTTTCAAAATAAGCATACCGATAAATTGAAATTTAATTACTTAACATTATGTTTATCTTGGGTGCGAGGTATTTTATCGGTGAGTGTATACAAACCATGTAATGCTTGCTGTTAATAATGCTGACGAAATCAAAGCTGTAAGAACACTATATGTTTGCCAAATAAGTATCGTTGACCAATCGAAAGCACAGCACAGTATACCCAGGGCAATCGTAGCGATCAGGAAAATAACTGTTACGATTATTCTCTTTTTTGTCATTGGCTGCCGCTCATTCGTTTTCCTTCTGCGTAATCCTAAGAGAAATAGCAGAACGGCTAATAGGCAAAGAATAATAGTGATAGACGACAAAATGATATCCAAAAGCTGTGTGCCGCTTATTTCATATGACTGAGTTAGATTGCCGTCTAATATATCTTTAACTTTTAGTACCAGGTTTATATTGGTATTTGCTCCGTTGCTCAGCAAGCAGATGGCTGTTCGTTCATTTAGCAGTATGGCTACTTCTGTTCTGAAATTTGGATTGCTCCCAGTGTGTTCTATAATCGTTTGATCGGCGTTTACCAACCAGCCTGCCGCATAATACATATCGTTGACAGCCGAAACAGACATATCACCCCTATGTGATTTTTCGATAACCGTGTGAAATATTTCGGGTATGTCCTGCACAATACCCATCTGTATGCCCATCCAACGCGCCATATCTTTTGTATTAGAAATGATGTAGCCTGCGGGTTTATTCCCAGCATAATCCGGAGCTTTAAATGGAGTTGTCATAAAAAAGGAAGAACGGTAGCCCTGTGCCAACTGTCCAGTGGCTTGAGCATCTTCTTTATAAACATACGTCTGGTGAAGACCTAACGGCTGTAATACCTGTTCACTCATAAAGTCTTCATAGCTTTGTCGCGACACAATCTCAATAACCAAACCCAATACGTCATAATTAACGGTTCCATAGTTATACTGTTCACCGGGAGGGAACGCCAATTCAGCATCTACGAGCATTTCCACAGTCTTTTGCAACATATCCGGTGTATTGCCTTGTGGAATATTTTGAGTATGCCTACTATTTGTTAGACCACTGGTATGGTGAAGAAAGTTATTTAGTGTAAGGCTTTGCATATCAACAGGTTTCCCTTGATACTTTAACGTAAACCAAGGTAAATATTTTTGGACAGGGTCAGTCATTGAGAGCAGCCCTTGCTCTTCCAAAAGCATAATACCCATACCGGTAAAAGCTTTACTGACCGAGGCTAACTCATAGAGTGTATTTTCACTTGCAGACAACCCCTTTTCACGGTCAGCATACCCTGAAGAAAAGTAGAACACTTCATCATTAGCAAGTATTGAGATTGACATTCCCGGCACACCTGATATACGAGTGGCATCATCTAGCAACGCTTGTATTGCCGCAGATTTCGAATCTGACAACGCATAACTTTGTGTTGCGAAACCTGAGAATAAAATAAATATCGTTAATACAAAAACAATAATCTTTTTCATAAACTCTCCTTTTTGAAAAATTATAAGAGAATAATATAAAATAACCTACTTTTACAACTACTAAACTAAATTTTAATTTATCTTTCTATTCACCTATATAATATCAAGTAATTATGAAGAGATATAAATAAACGAACTAAGAATGAAACACATTAAAAGGTATTATTGTAAAACTAATAGAGAAAAGAGCCGAATACATGAACGATGAAAAAAATTATCATCTCTATTAAATCTGTAAATTTATTGTAAATTTAAGATTAATAAAAATATAACGTTCTAAGTTATAATAAATTGGGTTTTTCCATTTTGCTCCATTTAATGAAAACACTTACTTTTAATATACTAAATCTTATAAATTATAAGTTCAATAAGCTCTTAAGTTTAAAATGGATATTATATACAAAATTAGTTAACATAATGAGATTTTATCAGTAGTAAAAAAGGTTTGGAGGATAATCTATGGCTCGAACTCGAAACGTGATTAGCAAATCCTTAAGAGGCCTAAAAGAAATTCTTGATGACAATAATCAAATGAAAATTCTAGGTCGTGAAGGAACTGTTTTAGATGTTAAATGTACTTTTAATGAACCTTCTAATATAGAAGAGTTAAAACAATTTGAGGACTCTACGGGGTTAATATTGGCTGAAGACTATCGTGATTTTTTACTTATACATAATGGGGCAATTTTATTTGATGTATTACTTAATGGTTCAATAAATATTGGTGGTGGGCTTTATTTATTTTCTATTGAGGAGATTAAAAGTGCAAAAGGTAGATCTGCATTTGAGCTAAACCACTACCCAATTGCAAGTCTTTTAGAAGGACATCACTTGGTTGTAGATATAGAAAAAATAAAAAATAAAGATAATAATTACCTTTCAATAATTAACCCATTTTTTAATGAATTTACGATTCTTAACTTAAATTTCGAACTCTTTTTTGATAGATACCTTTTGTCACAAGGATCATCTTTTTGGGATTGGTCAGTATATACTGCTAAAAATTATTATAGAACACATAGTGAATAAATCTAATTTGATAGAGAGTCAGATGGCTCTCTTTTTTCCTGCTGTTCTTTGGGTTGAAGTAGATTCTAAACATTGAATGAATAAAATGGGTGCATCATTAAATTCTTTGATTAAGATTCATATACATACTTTTTCAAAAGTCAGCCAAAACATGGGTTTGGCTTTTGTTTTTTGGGGATTTTATATGATTTTATACATCTTTGAGTTGTCAATGTTTAACGTTAAAAATAAACAACAGTTTTCACGGTGAAAAAATCAGGATAATCCTACCCGGATGAAACTTTTTGACTTTCATTTCGTTAATTAAGTAGAAGCATAAATGGCTATTATTGGAAGGTTATCTATTAATAAAAAGCGGAGGGATCACATTGAAAAAATATTTAGTATTCATAGGTAGTTTGGCTTTATTCCTTATATTATTCGAAATTTTATCAGGATTGTTATTAACCGCATTTTATACCCCTGACGTTCCATCAATAAATAGTTATCAACAAGAAGTTTCCTTTGGAATTGATACTGGATATCCATATCTAATGATTTTGCTCACAGCATCTTTAGCCTATTATTTCTCACAAAAATTAGGAAAAGCATTTAACAAAAAAGGTTAGTTTCGTACGGGTGGGATATGGTGAATTAGTAAAAGACCAATATCATGGGTGCTCTAAATGGAAAAATTTCGGTTATTACTTCATATTTATTATTGCTAGTATTTATCAATAGAGTACGGATTACAACAGATGTAGATGGAATGACTTCGGCGAAGGCCCCCGTCCATGATGAAATAGACGGAGGTACGTCATATTCGGCAACTGGTTGGCATGGTGGTTTATGTCCACTTTAACCCCTATAGCATTCCCCGCCACTTTCATGGGTTCGCTAGAATCGTACGAACTTAATGATAGTTGCTAAATTTTACTATTTTTAATGAATTATTTTTAATTTTTGTAAGTTTTAAATTTGTAATTCAATTAAATCATCGGCATATTGCCAATCATAAGGTGTTTCTTGATAAACGTAAAAGTTCAACCAGTTATGAAACAGTAAATGTCCATGGGCTCGCCAAGTATTTTTCGGTGTTTGACTTGGATCGTTATCTGGGAAGTAACTCACGGGCATGTCCACTAGTTCTCCATTTGTAACATCCCGTTTATATTCATCCGCTAAAGTTGTGGCATCATATTCTAAATGTCCTGTAACCATAATATGCTTAGTATCAGTTGATTGGATAATAAATGGACCAACTTCATCTGAGTAGCTTAATAATCGTAATTCTGGACAATTACGTACTTCCTCTAACGAAACGGAAGTGCGTCGTGAATGCGGTACACCAAATTCATCACTAAAACCACGTACTAAATTGACAGTTGAATCCGTAATCACATGAGAATAAATGCCTGAACATTTTTTAGGAAGTAGGAATTTATTAATTCCAAAATGATAATAGAGGGCTGCTTGTGCTCCCCAACAAATATACATACAAGATGTTACGTTAATCTTAGCCCAATCCATAATTTCTGTAAGTTCTTCCCAAAAGGCAACTTCTTCAAATTCCATTAGTTCAACAGGAGTTCCTGTAATGATCATGCCATCAAAACGTCGATGTTTAATTTCGTTGAACGTTTTATAAAAGGTGTCTAAATGAGATTTTGCAACGTTTTTAGACGAGTATGTGGCCGTATTTAAAAATGTAACATTTGTTTGCAATGGTGTGTTCCCTAGTAAACGTAAAAGTTGCAACTCCGTTTTCTCTTTCTCTGGCATTAAATTGCAAACTAAAATATTTAATGGTCGCATTTGTTGCGTTTTTGCACGCTTCTCTTCCATAACAAAAATTTTTTCTTTACGCAAAATTTCTCCAACAGGCAAATTTTTTGGAATATTGATCGGCATTCTTGTTCCCCCATTTCTTAATCTTGAATTTGACCAAAAAGGCTAAATAAATGGTATTACCCGTTCAAGCCAATGGTGTTTCAGGTTCCAATGAGAAAATTTGATTCACAATATAAATCTTCAGGAAAATAATATAATCAAAATTATATCCATGTTGGTTTGAGTCCATTTTACTTCATAATACCAAGGGTAAAGGTATCACCCAATCTTTTAATCGATGTTTAATAAGTTAATACTTGTAATTCAGAATAAGGGAGAAGTCCTGTTTTAGAATGACAATTAATATATTCAAAGATAGCTAGGTCGTTTTTTAAAACAGATACTTCATGCCAAAGTGCCAGTTCCGTTTTATTGTTATATTTTTTAAGCATTTGATGAAATGTTCTATAAATACTTAAGTGTGAAGGGTGTTTCTTAGCCCATTCCTCTAAATCAGAAAGGGATAAAAAATAGGCTATTGTACTTGATTTGTCTAAAATCTCCCCATCTATAGTTGTTTCATAAACGAATTTTGAGGATAGACACCCTGTATCAGTAGGATTATTTCTTATATAGTCTTCTCCTTCCTTTAAAACAGGTTCTACAAGGTTAAGATAAGTAGTTCTTTCATCGTCGCTACACTCGCTCCAACTTTGAGCGGTTCTTATTAGACAAAAATTATCTGGGAGATGCACTCTAACTCTTTTTCCTTTCGTGTCGGAAACCACTGGAATTAGGTTGTCTTTTTTGTATAAACTATTAAGATTATAATCCTTTGATGCAGGAATTCTATCCCTCATCGCACCCCAATATTCATGAACCTTTGTATATTTTAATGGTAAAAAGTGTGATACTCCATTATTATAATTTTCTCCTGAATGGATCGTCTCAATATGATTAGTAGGAATAAACATCACTTCACGCCAAATACCAATATCACTTAAAATATCGCTATTTTCCCCCCAATACTTTTCTATAATAGGATTATTGCACCATTCTTTAAATGAATTATCATCGTCCCAATAAGCTAAAAAAATATAATTTATATAGTCGTCGATATCATAGTGAATTGCTCGATCAAGATGAATCGGCCCATCTGACAATTTAAAAGATTCAAGAATTTCATTGATATAATTAGATATTTCTATATTTTGTTTAGCTTGAATTCCAAATTGTGCAAAAACTAACTGATCCTTTTTAAACTCTGCTGTCCAAGCGTTAGACACCGGTTCCTTACGTAAGTTCATTTTAATACCTCCGTTTGAATTATTACTTATATAAAAGTTAGCTTTATTCTCGTATTACTTAACTCAAAATAATTCCTATCTTTAAAGTTCTATTTGATGGAATTCTCCATTATCAATATAGGCTCTGCATCACTGTAATAAGAATTCTCAACTATGTCATCAACATCACCATTATTTTTGGCTTGAAGATTTTTCTTTAAGTGATGATTGAAGATTGATTCAGCTACGTGAGCTGAACGTTGTACCATAAAGTAGAGCCCATTAAAGATATATAACGCACCATTAATAGTGCTCCCTAGTGCATATAACTGTGACTGAGGCTGATTGTTTTCATCTAGTATTTTACTAGTTGTACGTTCAACATTGAGCCCTCCTAATGGATGCATACACGCCTGTCCAGATTGCAGCAATCCATCGATGATTGGTTTAGCCAGTGGAGAGGGTTGACTTCCACTTGTAATAGCTGAGAATACTTTGTCAAATTGAATTGTTGAAGTACCCTCTATAGAAGCCTCAAACTTTTCTTGATCATTTATGGAAATCGACTGTAATCCTCTAACAACTTTTAATTGCCCCGAATCCGCAAGTTCAAGTATCTTTGCAGCACGTTGTCTTGGTATTGGGCAACAATGACTGGATTTAATGTATAAAAATTCATTCATTAAGAGTTTCTTGTCTTCTAGACGAAGGAGATACCATCCGTCTTCAAAAGCATCACTCAGTATTTTAATAACAATTTGTTCTGTAATATCACCATCATCTATTTTCTCCATTTGATGCCGTAATCGTGTAAACCCATAATTTTTTGAAAATAGTCCATCGATAAATGATTGTTTAGATACTCCAGCATAATCTAGTTCCTTGAATGTAAGATTTAGAACATCCTTTAGTGTTAGGGTACCTTTCATAGCTACTATTTCCTCAAATGCCTTTACCGTAAAATACCTTGGACTATATTGAATTGGTGGACGGCGTATCGAAGGAAGCAAACCGTTTCGCGACATGAGTGTGATAGTTCCACAATGGTTATTTGCAATTAGTCCTAGTGTTAAATCAATTGCAGTCAGTCCTGAACCTATAATTCCAACATGTTCGTCGGAGTTTACTCTAGTCACAGTTTCCTTTAAAGGATATGGTGTGCTAAAAAAGTTGCTTTGTCCTTGAAGTTCATAAGGGTCCGAACTATTTTTACCACCAACGCATAATACGGCGTAGTCAAAGTGATAACTTCCCATCGGTGTTTCTATGACAACACCGGAATTAATTGACACTTTAATTACCTGCTCACTAATATGATTGAAGGCATTCATGTAAAGAGTTGCTTTTTCGGCAGAATTCTGAAAGTATTGTCCAAATATTGCACGCGGTGCAAACTTTGTACCTATAAAATCTTCATAATTGTTCGCTCTTAGCCACTCACTAATGTGATTAGGATCCCAATAACGTACCGACATATCGGCAGTATATGAGTTGGTTAATGCTTCTGGTATATCAGGCCCGAAATTAGCACCACACCATGGGTTTGGCGAAGGATCAAAGACAGTTACGTCAAGTATGACGTCACGATTTATTTCGTCACGAACGTGAATAAGACTTTCCATCATACTTACTGCTGCTGGTCCGCCTCCTATAAGTGCAATACGCATTGGAAATCATCCTTTCAACTTATTATGATTAAAAATAAGGAAAAAATATTGATAGATTCGATTCATAACTACTTATCGATTCTCATCCTTATATCATTTCTCACCCCCTTTAAAGAAATGACTCATAAGACACAAAAACCCCCGCCCATGGTGAAATAGACGGAGGATCCGTCGTATTCGGCAACTGGCTGGCTTGGTGGTTTATATGCCACTTTAGCCCCTATAGCTTTGCGTCACCACCTTTCAGTGGGTTTGCTATTATCGTACGAAATTGTTATGTAATTACATTAATCTAGTTTTCTCTATTAATCTGAGTATTAGGAAGATTTTTCTCAGTTCTTATCTCACACCTCCCTAAAACTATTCCCATAAAAACACAAAACCCCCGCCCATGGTGAAATAGACGGAGGATCCGTCGTATTCGGCAACTGGCTGGCATGGTGGTTTTTGTACCACTTTAGCCCCTATAGCTTTGCGTCACCACTTTTCAGTGGGTTTGCTATTATCGTACGAAAATTATTAATTTGAAATTTTCTTACTTTTAATGTAACTTGTTTAAAAATTGTATACAATGGGTATTATTTACGATTTTTTACATTTTTTCACTATAATATACATTTTTCTACTTGCATAAAGAGCCGGTTGATTAAACATTTGTAGAAATTTGTTGTGATAATAATGTTTTATTTTCCATTTTTATTCCTGTACTTTTCATCTCGAATTATTAACTGAGGTTTAAATTTTCGAAAAATACATATTTAAATAACATTTTATGATTTTATGAGTTTAAAAATAGAATACAGTAGTTATAATTTACGATATTTACTATTATTTGAACTACCTACTTTATGAAAAGCAAACAGTATAACTATAAAATGACAGTTGTAAACTATATGGTCTCTTAACACGTATTTACTCTTACCTTTTAAACTTTACTATTCGTAGGAAGAGGGTGACTTTATCCAATTAATTCACCTGCCTTGACAACCTAGATAATTTTTATAGGTTTAAGTTTAAAATGTGACGCAAGGGAAGATTCAAGAGTTATTTTTCAAAAATTTCATTAACAGGGATATACAGCGTTTTATTGTAATCTCTCCCCCTCTGATAGCCTGAGTGTTAATCGTTAAAGGAAGACTTATTTAAATAAACTTTTATACTCCCCATAACTTTTTATATAGAAAAACCGTTATATAAAACGAAAGGCATTTTTGTCGGCTAATAAAAATGAATGGAGGAAATCAATGAAAGTTCTTATAATTGGCGGCACTCGTTTTCTAGGAAAAGCATTAGTTGCGGAAGCAATGAAAAGAGGACATGAAATCACCTTATTTAATCGGGGTACAAATAAAGAGATATTTCCTGAAGTGGAGCATTTAATCGGCGATCGAGACAGTGATTTATCACTTTTGAAAAATCGAAAATGGGATGTTGCAATAGATACTTGTGGATTCGCTCCTCATCAAATCAAAAAGGCTGCCGCTGTACTTGGGGATAATATTGAGTATTATACGTACATCTCAAGCATCTCTGTTTATAAAGATTGGATTCCACACAATATTACGGAGGACTATCTTTTGCAATCGATGCCAAAAGATAAATTGAAAGCTGTAGAGGAAGGGTCAATTTCTCATTACGAGTATTACGGTGCGCTGAAGGTACTATGTGAAGCTGAAGCTGAGAAGCATTGGCCAGGTCGTGTTTTGCATATTAGAGCAGGGCTGCTTGTCGGACCGTTTGACTATACGGATCGACTGCCTTACTGGGTTCAGCGTATTGAACAAGGCGGAAAAGTTATGGTACCAGGACATCCAGATCGTCCTGTTCAATTGATTGACATAAAGGATCTCGCAACATGGGTATTCAATATGGCAGAAATCAGAAAAGCAGGAACGTTTAATTTAACAGGGCCTGATTATGAATTGACTATGGCAGAGCTATTAAATACGTGTAAAGCTGTCACAAACAGTGATGCGGAGTTTGTATGGGCAGATGAACAATTCGTATTAGAGCATAAAATACAGCCATGGACGGAAATGCCATTATGGATTCCTGAACACTTTCCGTTAGAAGAAGAAAAAGAACCGTGGAAAGGCTCGTTTCGTATCAGCATAGAAAAAGCCGTTGCCGCTGGACTTTCCTTCCGCCCTCTTGAAGATACAATACATGATGTTTATCGATGGGAGATGGATAGACAGGATACAGTACGCAAAGCGGGGATTTCTCGGGATAAGGAGCAAGAGCTACTAAAGACTTGGTTCCAAAAAGAGAGTAGTGAGATTTCATGATAAGGAATATCCTTTGCCATTAAGCAAAGGATATACTTTTACTAAACTCCCAATTAATCGAAAAAGCTTGTACAGTTATTCAGTAACAAGTAGCGATACTTCATAACGAAGCATCGCTTTTTCTATTTTCCTATCATGCAGGATGTTCGGAAAAGAAGAAGAATACTAAAGTTATAGCTTAAAAAGACGATATGGGAGAGGACAATTTTGCGAACGAATATCTACCTTGTACGACACGCCCATTCTACATATACATCAGATGAATTAGGAAGACCTCTATCTACTAAGGGTCTCGCTGATGCTGAAAGAATTAGCAACATACTCAAAAAGGAAAAGATCGATCGGATTATTTCTAGTCCATACAAAAGGGCAATTCAAACAGTCAAGGGAATCGCAAACTTTATAGGGAAAGAGATTATCCTTGAGGACGGCTTTAAGGAACGGACCTTATCCACAAAACCTCTCCCTGAGGACTTTCATACAGCTATTATAGATATCTATATACAGCTTTATGATTACGATGAAAATGTGAGAATCCACATTATCGATCATGGCGTTGGTATGCCTACTCACATGCTAGAAAACCTTTTTCAACAATACTACCGAGGTACAACGACAGATACAGCTTCTGAACGGACAGGACTTGGCATGGCAATTGTCTATAATCTTGTTCGTGCTCATAATGGAACGATCTCTGTAGAGAGCGAACCATCTAAAGGGACAGCCTTCGATATTTCCTTACCTAAAACAGGACGCTCTCAAGACAATACATCTTGATGCGTCCTATCAATCTTTAGTTCAATTAAAATTGATTTCATTGAAATAAAAATTAATGACTCAACATACTTCTATAAATACTTGGATAAAAAACTGTAAATTTATAAGTTTGATTATGAGGAAAGCCAATTAGATTTTAGGAGGCGATATGCTATGACTCTTGAAAAAGGAATTTATATTATAACGGGAATAATGGCAGCAGGAAAATCAACCATCGCACAAATATTAGCTGAGAGATTTGAAAAAGGTGTTCATGTGCGTGGAGATCTTTTTCGGAAAATGATCGTAAATGGGAATATCGAGATGACGCCAGATTATTCTCAAAGTGCCGTTGAGCAATTGCGACTTCGTTATAAAATGGCAGCAAAAGTGAGTGAAATGTATTATAACGCAGGATTTTCAGTAGTTGTACAAGATACCTATTT
>JAPSLL010000020.1:37787-69716 GCA_031180805.1 Bacillus sp. (in: firmicutes) | reverse complement strand
AGGGTCTATCAATGGATAGACCCTTTATGTAGGAATTGAGCAAATGTACTAATTGTCATTAAAATATAGTTCTTTTTACTGCTATCAACTTTCATCATTTTCGTTCAGAACGTTTACCGACGATTGGCGCTGCTTCAATCTTATCTTTATGATCCCATTTAGCAGTAAAAACGACCTTTTTAGCACGCTTTTTGATTTGCTCATGAGTTTCGGTAATATAACTATTAATTGTTTGAAGTTGCTCGGCAATAAATCCAGCTTCCAATTGGAAACTGCAATTATTATCTTTGCCTAAACGTAATGAAATAAGATCACCACTAAGCTCAAACTCCATTTCGTTTTTGTTTAGACTTAATACAGTTAAATTTCCCCAGCCGGCATTTTCAAAGAAAGATATCATTTCTTCTGTTGAGCTAAGCGGATATTTTCTTGCTAATTCCTTCCCTGCCCAATAAAGCATATGGGAGTAGTCCTTACCTAAAATAGTTGGTATTAAGACTTCTCGGATTAGTTCATATCCAAAGGCAGGCGTCTGTAATTCTTTTAATTCTTCGTTTGTAAATTGTATGGATTGTTTATTCACGGTATTCCCCTCTTTCTATCGTTTATTATATAACAAGAACGAATATGAAAAACATGTAATATTAACTAAAATTGAAATAAACCATATGATTTTTTAAATATACTGATAAAATAAATTTAAAGTAATTTCCGACTTATCGAAAAATTATAATTTATGTACGCGTTTTCTTGACGCTGTTCTTTTATGAGAGTAAAATGAATTTGTCACATTTAACTTGTAATAGTTGTGTAACAAAAATTTTTATTACCTGTAAAACCCATTTATATTTCCATATATTCATAGAATAAAGTTTTAATTTTTATTTGGAAAAAATTTGGGCTAAAAAAGGAAATTAGTGAATCAAAAAGCGGGTGTATTATTGAAACTAGGGGGTATGTTTAATGGCTGGAAACAAAGAGTTTGTAAATCGAAGACTGCACTCTTTATTAGGCGTCATTCCTGTAGGACTGTTTTTAGTTCAGCATCTTGTTGTCAATCACTTTGCTACAAGAGGTGCTGAGGCATTTAACAAGGCAGCACATTTTATGGAAATGCTACCATTCAGGTATGCGTTGGAAATTTTCATTATTTTCCTTCCACTTTTATACCATGCAATTTATGGTGTTTATATTGCATTTACTGCAAAAAACAATGTAACGAACTATGGCTACTTAAGAAACTGGCTATTTTTGCTTCAACGTGTTACAGGAATTGTCACTTTTATCTTTATTGCTTGGCACGTGTGGGAAACGAGAATAGCTGCAGCATTTGGACAAGAAGTGAACTATGATATGATGGCTTCTATTTTAAGTAGTCCTATTATGCTAATATTCTATTTAGTTGGTGTTTTATCTACAATTTTCCATTTTTCTAATGGATTATGGTCATTTGCAGTAAGCTGGGGAATTACAGTTACTCCTCGCTCACAACAGATTTCCACATATGTAACGCTTGCAATATTTTTAGCGCTTTCAATTGTAGGTGTTCGAGCAATCTTTGCATTCGTCTAATCGAGATCTTATCAATAGAAGCGATTAAAAGGAGTGGGGTTAATGAGTAAAAATAAAATTATTGTTGTCGGTGGCGGACTAGCTGGTTTAATGGCGACAATGAAAGCAGCAGAAGCTGGCGTTCAAGTAGATTTGTTTTCATTAGTACCAGTGAAACGTTCTCACTCTGTATGTGCACAGGGTGGAATAAATGGTGCTGTTAATACAAAAGGGGAAGGAGACTCTCCTTGGGAACATTTTGATGATACTGTTTACGGAGGAGACTTCCTAGCAAACCAACCTCCTGTAAAGGCATTAGCAGAGGCAGCGCCATCTATCATACACTTATTTGACCGAATGGGTGTAATGTTTAACAGAACGCCTGAAGGCTTATTAGACTTTAGACGTTTTGGCGGTACGCAATATCACAGAACAGCATTTGCAGGAGCTACAACTGGACAGCAGTTATTATATGCATTAGATGAACAAGTTCGCCGGCATGAAGTTGCTGGACTAGTCACGAAATATGAGGGTTGGGAGTTTTTAGGGGTAGTCCTTGATGACGACGGTGTCTGTCGCGGTATTACAGCACAAAACTTAACAACAATGCAGATTGAATCATTCCGCTCAGATGCTGTTATTATGGCAACTGGTGGTCCTGGTATTATTTTTGGTAAATCAACAAACTCAATTATTAATACAGGCTCTGCTGCATCGATTGTCTATCAGCAAGGTGTAACATATGCGAATGGTGAATTTATACAAATTCATCCAACGGCAATCCCTGGTGATGATAAACTTCGTCTAATGAGTGAGTCTGCTCGTGGAGAAGGTGGACGAGTTTGGACGTATAAAGACGGGAAACCATGGTATTTCCTTGAAGAAAAATATCCTGCTTACGGTAACCTTGTACCTCGTGACATTGCTACACGTGAAATTTTCGATGTTTGTGTTGAACAAAAGCTGGGGATTAATGGAGAAAACATGGTATACCTTGATTTGTCACACAAGGATCCGAAAGAGCTTGATATAAAACTAGGTGGAATAATCGAAATCTATGAAAAATTCATGGGTGAGGATCCTCGTAAAGTACCTATGAAAATTTTCCCTGCCGTTCATTATTCTATGGGAGGACTTTGGATTGATTACGACCAAATGACAAATATCCCTGGATTATTTGCTGCTGGTGAATGTGATTACTCAATGCACGGTGCGAATCGACTAGGAGCTAATTCGTTGTTATCGGCTGTTTATGGTGGTATGGTTGCAGGACCTAATGCCGTTAAATATATAAATGGACTTGAAAAAAGTGCAGATGATTTACCATCTACCTTATATGATGGGTATGTGAAGAAGGAAGAAGAGAAATGGAATCATATTATGGGCCTAGATGGTAATGAAAATGCTTATGTCCTTCACAAGGAATTAGGAGAATGGATGACTGACAATGTAACAGTTGTTCGTTACAACGATAAGCTATTAAAAACAGATGAAAAAATTCAAGAGCTGTTAGAAAGATATGAAAATATTAATATTAATGATACAGCAAAGTGGAGTAACCAAGGTGCTACATTTACACGTCAATTAAAAAATATGTTGCATTTAGCTCGGGTTATTACATTAGGAGCTTACAACCGTAATGAAAGCCGTGGAGCTCATTATAAGCCTGAATTCCCGGAACGTAATGATGAGGACTTCTTAAAAACAACAATGGCTTCATTCACTGGTGAGGATTCAGCACCTAAGTTTGACTACGAAGATGTAGATGTATCATTAATTAAGCCACGTAAACGTGATTATTCAAAAAGCAAAAAGGGGGATAACTAATGAGCGAGAGAAAAGTAGTTCAATTTATTATTACCCGCCAAGATTCACCGGACGCTGCCCCTTACGAAGAAAAATTTGAAGTGCCGTATCGTCCAAATATGAATGTTATTTCTGCACTTATGGAAATTCGCCGTAATCCTGTAAATGCAGATGGCAAAAAAACGACACCTGTAAACTGGGATATGAATTGTTTAGAGGAAGTATGTGGTGCTTGTTCAATGGTCATCAATGGGAAGCCTCGTCAATCATGTTCGGCACTTGTTGATAAGCTTGAACAACCAATTAGGCTTGAACCAATGAGAACATTTCCAGTTGTACGTGATTTGCAAGTAGACCGGAAGCGTATGTTCGATTCATTGAAAAAGGTTAAAGCATGGATTCCTGTAGATGGTACGTATGATTTAGGACCTGGACCAAGAATGCCTGAGAAAAAACGTCAATGGGCATATGAATTATCAAAATGTATGACATGTGGTGTTTGCTTAGAGGCTTGTCCAAATGTGAACAGTAAATCTAATTTTATTGGTCCAGCTCCATTATCACAGGTTCGCTTATTTAATGCCCATCCAACTGGAGCAATGAATAAATCAGAGCGACTTGAAGCAATTATGGGTGATGGAGGTTTGGCAAACTGCGGTAATTCTCAAAACTGCGTACAATCATGTCCAAAAGGGATTCCATTAACAACTTCGATTGCAGCATTAAATCGTGATACTGCGATTCAATCATTCCGTAATTTTTTTGGTAGTGACCAAGTCTAAAGGATTTTGTACCGATAAAGTAGTCGATTCCTTTTTTAAGGTAATTTTATAGCTTCAACTCTTTAACCACTCAATTATGGGTGGTTTTTTTTCATTATCAAATGAACAATCTAAAATATTTTACATATTTTAAAAATAGGTTCAAAAGGTGAAAATACAGATTATTATACATTGCCTCAGTTTTCGTCTTTTGGTCATAATAACGTTTAAAATGAGAGAGTTTAATTATTTGGGGATTAGCAAATATCGAAATATGCATTCGTATTTTTAACGATAAAAATGGACGTAGTAAATACACCTTTTCCAAAGCATTTCAGTCACAGTAAGCGATTGAAGCACATAATATATGTTGACTAAATATATACCCATCCGTTAGATCAGCTCTCACCTTAGCAAGGAGGGTTACAATACTTGAAAGAGAAAGAGTTTCAATCAAAGCCATTACTCACGAAAAGAGAGAGAGAAGTTTTCGAATTGTTAGTTCAAGATAAGACAACAAAGGAAATAGCTAGCGAGCTCTTCATTAGTGAAAAAACAGTTCGGAATCACATCTCGAATGCGATGCAAAAGCTTGGTGTAAAGGGACGTTCTCAAGCGGTTGTCGAGCTCCTTCGAATGGGTGAACTAGAGCTCTAACCTATACCGGCTAACCTTTTTAGGTTTGCCGGTTATTATTTTATTTGAAATCGATATTATTTATTTCTACTGAAATTTAAAGATGGTTGTCGTATAATGGTTCCTTGAGAATTTTTATACATTAACAGGTTGATTTCCGTTGTGAGTATGGTTCATACGTTGGGCCACCTTACTTCCTACATGTTGTACTGAATATCATGATGTATAAAAAGGAGAGCTTTCACTTCTTTTCAAATGGCTATGTTAAAGATTATTGTGCACCTTGTTGATTGGAACGGATACATGAGATTCCTGCTTAGAGAAGCGTGTCAAAGGGAGACCTCAAAGGCGTTTGCCCGGAACGCTCGAGGAAAGCGAATGGCTGCAAGAGGTAATCAACAACAAAGTTTAAAGGGCCTTTCAAATAAAACAATCTTGCATTTTTTAATTAAAACATGGAAAATTGAAGTGATATGTACATAACCATTATGAGGATGCATATCAGTACTAAATTAGTGAGGGTAAAAAGTGAAAAGTAGACAAGAAATAATAAATGATAAGACAGTTGCGGATCTCGAAAAGGCACTCCGAAATATTTCTAGTATACTAAGACAAAAGGGTCGTTGTATACTGAGTGATTATGGTATTACTCCTCCTCAATTTGTTGCGTTGCAATGGTTATGGGAATATGGAGACTTAACAATTGGTGAACTTTCGAATAAAATATATTTGGCATGCAGCACAACAACAGATTTAGTTGACAGAATGGAAAAAAATCAGTTAGTGATGCGAGTGAAAGACCCAAAAGATCGAAGAGTTGTACGAATTCATTTATTAAAAGAAGGCGAACGTATTATTGAAGAAGTTATCGAAAAACGCCAAATATACTTACGTGATATGCTTGTCAATTTTGAAAAGGATGAATTAGAAGTCCTTGAAAAATCGTTAATCAAGTTACAACATGAAATGAGAGAAGAATGAGGCGATTATTTGAAAAGTCCAATCGGAGTTATTGATTCTGGTGTCGGCGGTTTAACTGTCGCGAAAGAAATCATGAGACAATTACCAAAAGAAGAAATTATATATTTAGGGGATACAGCACGTTGTCCATATGGCCCAAGACCAGCTGAAGAGGTTCGGCGTTTTACTTGGGAAATGACAAATTATTTGCTTGATAACCATCATATTAAAATGCTAGTCATTGCTTGTAATACTGCAACAGCTATTGCATTACAGGAAATACAGGAAACGATAAATATCCCTGTAATTGGGGTGATTTTTCCTGGTGCTCGAACTGCTGTAAAAGTCACTAAAAATGACCAAATAGGTGTAATCGGGACAATCAATACAATAAAAAGTGCAGCATATGAAGCGGCGCTTAAAACATTAAATAACACGTTGAAAATTGAAAGTTTAGCATGTCCAAAATTTGTCCCTCTAGTTGAAAGTGGAGATTACGAAGGTGAGCATGCAAGGCTAATTGTTGAGGAGTCTTTGGCTATATTTAAGAATTCCAATATTGACACGTTAATCTTAGGTTGTACACATTATCCTATTTTACAGCCGCAAATTGAGGAGTATATGGGACAAGCTGTTCAAATTATTTGTTCTGGTGATGAAACGGCAAGAGAGGTCAGCACGATTCTGTCCTTTAAAAAAGCGCTAAACCAAACACCTGGAGAAAAAAATCATTTGTTTTTAACTACCGGTTCCAAACAGTTGTTTGAAAAAATTGCTTCAAAATGGTTTGAACATCCTATCGAAAACGTGAAGTCTATTTCACTTGAAAATGTTGAAAATATTCACTTATCATAAAGAACAATCTATGAAGGAGTCTATCTTCTTATACGATTTATAGAAAAAATTCACTTTGATCTATAACACGTATAAGGTAAGATAGACTTTTTCTTTGTTCTATCAGTTAGATTCATTGCATGAAAAACATCCCTTTAAAGGTTTAGTAGAGAATTTGTACAAAAAAGCGGTCTAAAACAAATTATAGCTCGTATACATTATAGTACAAACTGCCTTTGGAGGGATTTGAATGTCAAAATACAACAAACAGATTGCAATCACTGTCATTGCATCATCTATGCTGCTCTCAGGCTGTAGTTTATTTGATGCAGAAAAAGCTACAAAAGAAATTGATCCACCACAGGATGTAACAATTACAGAGGATGTAAATCAAAAAGGTGAAGGAAAGGTAGAAGATGTTGCTGGAGAAGAAGCAGAAAAGAATGTAACAAATCAATTATATTTAATTGATAAAAATGGATTTGTTGTTCCTTACACAATGAACCTCCCTGAAACAAAAAGTGTTGCAAAGCAAGCTTTAGAATACTTAGTTGATGGCGGGCCGATTTCAAGCAAGCTGCCGAATGGGTTTAGAGCCGTTCTTCCTGAAGGTACAGAAGTATTGGGTGTAGATATTAAAGACGGAGTAGCAGTTGCAGACTTCTCAAAAGAATTTAGTACCTATAATAAAGAAGATGAAGAGAAGATTTTACAGGCTATTACTTGGACATTAACACAGTTTGACTCTGTTGAAAAAGTGAAAATTTGGGTTAATGGACATGAACAAAAGGAAATGCCTGTAAATGGGACTCCGATCCAAGATGGAATTGGCAGGGAGTATGGAATTAACCATGATTCCTCTGATGTTGTCGATTTGACAAATACGCATCCTGTTACCGTTTATTACAGTGCTGAAACAGATGGACAAGAATATTTTGTCCCAGTTACAAAAAGGGTTAGTAACACAGAAACGGACAAAATTGTTTCAGCGGTTGAAGAGTTAGTAGAGGGTCCAGCGTTAGAAACAGGATTATTAAGTGAGTTTCAAAATGGGGTGGAGCTATTAAGCGCTCCTAAATATGAGGATGGAAAAGTTACATTGGATTTTAACGAGGCAATTTACGGAAGCTTTGATGAAGAACAGAAAATCATTTCATCTCAAGTTTTGCAATCACTTGTCCTAACCTTAACAGAGCAAGAAGGTATTGAAAGTATAGCCATTACTGTAAATGGTAAAGCTGAGTTAATGAATGAAAATGGTGAAAAATTAACAGAGGCTGTCACTAGACCTACAAATGTAAACACAGGTAGTTTTTAATAATTAATTTTTGTTATACTATATGATAGTTAGAGGTAAGCTTTTAAAGCTGCCTCTTTCTTCATTTAGTGTGGATTCGATAGTAATGTGGAAACCATACTAGCTAAAAAAATTTTTTGTTTACATATTGAGATGATGATAAATGGAGGACTGTAGAAATAATGAGACATGATGGGCGAAAAGCGAATGAATTAAGAAAAATTGAGATTGTAACAGATTTTATCATACATCCTGAAGGATCCGTGTTTATCACAGTAGGAAATACGAAGGTTATTTGTAATGCAACTATTGAAGACAGAGTACCACCTTTTATGCGTGGTGAAGGAAAAGGTTGGATTACAGCTGAATATTCGATGCTACCAAGAGCAACTGAACAGAGAACAATTAGAGAGTCTTCTAAAGGGAAAATAAGTGGTCGAACAATGGAAATTCAACGATTAATCGGCAGAGCGTTACGAGCTGTTGTTGATTTAAAGGCATTAGGAGAACGAACAATTTGGATTGATTGTGATGTCATCCAAGCTGATGGCGGAACAAGAACAGCTTCGATAACAGGAGCGTTTGTAGCAATGACATTGGCACTTGGAAAGTTATTGGAACAAGGAAAACTTAAAACTCTGCCGATAACAGATTTTCTTGCTGCGGTATCTGTTGGGGTTGACACAGAGCATAATGAGATACTAGATTTAAATTATATAGAGGATTCTTCGGCACAAGTCGATATGAATGTCATAATGACATCAAAAGGTCAGCTTGTTGAACTTCAAGGAACAGGGGAAGAAGCAACATTTTCAAGAACGCAATTAAATCAGCTTATTGATTTAGCAGAACAGGGAATATACTCCTTGATTGAATATCAAAGAGAAGCGCTTGGAGATTTATCTTTAATCGTAGATGAAAATTTAAAAAAGTAGGTTGATTTTGTGAAGGAAATTATTATTGCAACGAAGAATAAAGGGAAGGTAAAAGAATTTGAAGCATTGCTTACGCCTTTAGGGTATATCGTTCATTCTTTATTGGATTATCCAAATTCGATCGATGTTGAGGAAACAGGTACTACATTCGAGGCAAATGCAATACTTAAAGCTGAAGCAATTGCAAATACATATCAGAAATTAACGATTGCTGATGATTCAGGACTAGCTGTTGATTATTTAGATGGAGAACCTGGAGTTTATTCTGCGAGATACGCAGGTCCAGAAAAGAATGATATTGCGAATATTAATAAAGTATTGAAACAGTTAGAAAATGTTGAAAAATTAAAAGAACGTTCGGCAAGATTTGTATGTGCACTCGCGCTATCTGCACCAGATGAAAAAACAAAAACAGTTGTTGGAACCTGTGAGGGATATATCTCAATGATGCCGATAGGTGAAAATGGCTTCGGGTATGATCCGATCTTTATTGTCAAAGGAAAAGAAAAAACAATGGCATGTTTAACAAGTGAAGAAAAAAATGAAATTAGTCATCGAGCGAGGGCTTTGGAGAAACTGAAAGAGCTTATTTATTAATTTATAGGGCGGCGCATAAGATGAAAGTACTTATCATGAGTGATAGTCATGGACTAACAACAGAAATTGAAGAAATTATAAATCGTCACAAAGATGAAGTTTCATTGATGCTACATTGTGGAGATTCTGAATTATCACATGAAAGTCTTGAGTTAGCATCATTAACAGTGGTAAAAGGGAACTGTGATTTCGGTGCAGATTTTCCTAATGATGTGATTTGTGATATTAATGGTTCTACATTGTATTTAACACACGGTCATTTATATCAAGTGAAATCAACATTAATAAATTTGAAATATCGAGCATTAGAAGTAGGTGCACGATTCGTTTGCTATGGTCATTCTCATATTGCGAATGCTGAAATGATAGATGGAATGATTTTTATTAACCCTGGAAGTATTCGTTTGCCAGTACTGCGCAGACAGAAAACTTATGCTATACTAGAAGTGGAAAATTCAATTGCAAATGTAATATTCTTTGAAGTGAATGGAACTATTGTTGAGGATTTATCACAACAATTTTCACTGTAAAGTTAATATATGGAGGGGAGATTTCCCCTTTTTTTAAAAAAATAAAAAAAGTTTTAAAATAATGTTGACTTTTATTCTATAAGCAAATATAATAATAAATGTCGCTGGTGATACACAGTACATAAGGGAAAACACCTTAATGAAATTCTTCATTATAAACAAGTCCCAGTAGCTCAGCTGGATAGAGCAACGGCCTTCTAAGCCGTCGGTCGGGAGTTCGAATCTCTCCTGGGACGCCATATTAATACATATTCAAAACCTATCATATTAAATGTGATAGGTTTTTTTATTTCTTAGACTTTGTTACTGTAGCCTTGGAATAAAGTTTGCTTAAATGAACTTAATAAACCTTGATAAAAGAACAAATAGAAACAGCGTGCTTTGAAAAAAGATTACACGATTCAATCATCGTTTCATAAAAAGTTATTTTATGTCAATGTTCTTTAACAAATGTGCCCGATTGCAGGGTATTAACAAGAATAGAGTTCAATTATTTTTTCTAAGGGTAATTTATTCGGATTACACATGTCGACAAAATAGGGTAACTGCCATTTTTGAGTTTTTATCGCTTGATTACTACTCGGACTATCCCAGCTAGGATAAACTCTTATTGCCATTTTGCCCTTTGTTGTAGTAGACCTAAGAATGTTCTGTTTTAAAAGAATTTCCTTTGGGAAGATAAATTGACCAAACTCATTTTCATTTTTAAAGGTAGTTATAACTAATAAATCTGGGGCTTCCTCATATAAGTAGGGTTGATTTTTATTATTTTCGTCTTTTTCCCAAAATGCAACAAACTGCCCTGATTTGGTAGGGGTTATATTCGCAACTCTGAATCGAACTGTTTTAGAAGATAATAGAAATGTACCAGCGCCATACTTAGAATTTTGCTTCTCTTCTTGAACTGACTTTACAGTTAAGTGATTCGACTCATAAATTATTTTATTTACATAAGTTAATGCTGTATAAAAATCATTCATTTCTTCACTCCTAAGCTCAAACAAAATGTCCCGATTGTGGAATTACCACAACCCTCACCGTTATTGTATCAAACTTTTTTATAAATTATCGAACCTTGTTTCAAAGTCACAGTTATAGCTTATTAATGTTCTTAAGCACTTTGTTTATTGGAGAGAATCCATTTGTGGGACTCCTGCAGTCTAATGCCAAGGAGGCTCCAGGAGCATATTGCGGTTTCTTCAGGAAATTTAAGGATCTTTTTGTAATGATAGTTGGTGGTGAAACAATTGATTTTTAAGACTAGGAATATCCCTCTAAGAAATCTAAACCATGTGTAATAGACTCTCAAATTGATTTAGTTGAGCATAATGTCTATTCAAAGTCTACTATATAATTGCTTTAAAAAAACGTAAAAAACTTGTGAGATTATCTTCCTACTTCCTTTGAAGATAAACAAGATGCATGTAAGATATCGATAAAGATAGTTAGTGAATTGTAAACCAATACCTTATGATGGCTTTACAAAACAGGTGATGGACAGCTGTTTATTTTTAGATTTTTCCAAAAAATTTTTTCTTGAAAACATCTCAATAATATCAATAATGTAAGCGTATTCAATAACCTTAATAAATCTAAATAATCAAACAATTCTTAAAAAACACTGTTGACACTTTAAATTCTAGAGCGTAATATAAGTTCAAATAAAAGTTACAAGAACATTAGAAAAAGGAATAAAATTCTTTAAATTCACACAATAATAATGTGAAGCGATGATTGTTTTTCATTGGAAAATTAAAGGAAATATTGTTAAAACGGTGAAGAGGATAAGTAATCTTTGGTAAAGTATCTACAGAGAACCGGGGTAGCTGGAAGCCGGTGATACTCCCGAATGATGAACTCGCCTCTGAGTGTTAATCTGAAAATATAAGTAGGATTAACCGAGTCCCATTTCTTCGGTACTCGTTATCAAAGTGAGCAGATAATCTGCTCGTAAGGTGGTCATTATTTGACCATGAAGAAGGGTGGTACCGCGAAAAAGTTTATTAACCTTTTTGCCCCTTTGGCACACAAATGATGTGGAGTCTTATGAGGGGTGGGAAGGTTTTTTATATGCTGTTTTAACTAGAGTTTAAGTGAATGAATCCATATTAAATTAAAGGGAGGAAAGAGTATGAGTACAAATGTACAGTTGAATAGCTCAACAGCCAAATGTACGAACACTATGTCGGGATCACTTATGCTAATCGAAGCATTGAAGCAGGAAAATGTAGAAGTCATATTCGGTTACCCAGGTGGAGCTGTATTGCCAATTTACGATAGCTTATATGATTCAGGGATGTTTCATGTTTTAGCTCGACATGAACAGGGTGGAATACATGCGGCAGAAGGCTATGCGCGTGTTTCTGGTAAACCGGGAGTCGTTATTGCAACATCTGGTCCAGGAGCTACAAACCTTGTGACTGGTCTTGCGGATGCGATGATTGATTCATTACCACTTGTAGTCTTTACAGGGCAGGTTGCGACAAGTGTCATCGGCTCAGACGCTTTCCAAGAAGCAGATATTTTAGGAATTACAACACCGATTACAAAGCATAATTATCAGGTGCGTAATGTAAATGAGCTTCCTAGAATTATTAAAGAGGCATTTCACATTGCAACAACTGGTAGGCCAGGTCCTGTATTAATTGATATTCCAAAGGATATCTCTTTAATTGAAGGAGAATTCAATTATGATATTAAGGTGAATTTACCTGGTTATCAGCCAACAAGTGAACCAAATTATTTACAAATTAGAAAATTAGTTGAGGCTGTAAGCAGTGCAAAAAAACCAGTTATTTTAGCTGGTGCTGGAGTTATCCACGGGAGAGCTTCGGAACAGTTATTAACATATGCTACTCAACAGCAAATTCCAGTTGTTAACACATTATTAGGATTAGGTGGATTTCCATCTGATAACCCGTTATTTTTAGGAATGGGTGGAATGCACGGAACATATGCAGCCAATATGGCGCTATATGACTGTGACTTATTAATTAATATCGGTGCAAGATTTGATGACCGTTTGACTATGAATTTAAATCATTTTGCTAAAAAAGCGGTTGTTGCACATATTGATATCGATCCTGCTGAAATTGGGAAAAATGTTCCAACGCAAATTCCAATTGTTGGTGATGCGAAGAACGTATTAGAGCAATTAATTAAACAGGATGGAAAACAAGGTGACCATAGTGAGTGGAATACAAAATTGGCTAATGATAAAAAAGAGTATCCACTCGTATACAAGGATAGTGACAAGGAATTAAAGCCTCAGAAGGTTTTAGAGCTTATTCATAAGTATACAAATGGTGAGGCGATCGTAACGACAGACGTTGGTCAGCACCAAATGTGGTCAGCACAGTACTATAATTTTAATAAGCCTAATAAATGGGTAACATCTGGTGGTTTAGGAACTATGGGCTTTGGACTTCCAGCAGCAATCGGAGCACAATTAGCCGATCGAAAATCAACTGTTGTTGCAGTATTAGGTGATGGTGGTTTTCAAATGACGCTTCAAGAGCTTGGTGTTATTCACGAGCTAAATCTCCCAATTAAGATTGTTATCTTGAATAATGGAGCACTTGGAATGGTAAGACAATGGCAGGAGCTATTCCATGGTGAGCGTTATTCACATTCTAAATTTGTGACTCAGCCTGATTTCATTAAATTGTCTGAAGCGTATAGTATCGAAAGCATCCGGATTGAAAATAGTGAAGGCTGGGAAGAAGCATTAAAGAAAGCTATCACTTCTGACGGACCAGTACTTTTAGATATTCATGTAAGTAAGGATGAGAATGTATATCCGATGGTTGCTACTGGTAAAGGGCTCCATGAAATGGTAGGTGTTAAACTATGAAACGAATCATCTCGTTAACTGTTCTCAACCAAGCCGGAGTTTTAAATCGTATTACTGGATTATTTTCGAAAAAGCACTTCAATATCGAAAGTATTACGGTTGGACACTCTGAGACAGAAGGCATTTCACGGATGACGCTTGTGGTGAACGTGCAAGAGGAAAATGAAATTGAACAGATAACAAAGCAATTAAATAAACAAATTGATGTATTAAAAGTAGTAGATATAACATCACAGTCAATTGTAACAAGAGAGCTTGCGTTAATTAAAGTGATGTCAACGCCTGCTACTCGGATGGAAATCCAAGGATTAATTCAGCCTTTCCGTGCAACTGTAATTGATGTAAGTCGTGAGAGTGTCGTCATTCAGGTAACTGGTGAACCAGAAAAAATCGAGGTTTTAATAGATTTGTTAAAGCCATACGGTATTAAGGAAATTGCTCGAACTGGTACTACGGCATTTACACGTGGAATGCAAAGAGCTACAAAGGAAGTCCCTATTTCTATAGTTTAATTAACGAGTAATCTTACCTGTAAAACAGGTTTTAAAGATAAATAGTAATAAACACACTAACAATCATAAAAATTGAGGGAGAGATTATACATGACAAAAGTATATTATAACGGAGACGTTAACGAACAAGTATTACAAGGTAAAAAGATTGCAATCATTGGTTATGGTTCACAAGGTCATGCGCATGCACTGAACTTAAAAGAAAGCGGCTTTGATGTAGTAGTAGGAGTTCGTCAAGGTGGCTCATTCAATAAAGCAGTTGAAGATGGTCATACAGTAGTTTCAGTTGCTGAAGCGGCTGAACTTGGTGATTTAGTTATGGTATTACTTCCAGATGAACAACAAGCGAAAATTTATGAATCTGAAATTAAACCAGGATTAAAAGCTGGAAATTCACTAGTTTTTGCACATGGATTTAATGTTCACTTCAGTCAAATTGTTCCGCCAGCAGATGTTGATGTATTCCTTGTTGCACCAAAAGGTCCAGGACATTTAGTAAGAAGAACATATGAAGAAGGTGCTGGTGTTCCTGCATTATTTGCAATCTATCAAGATGTTACTGGAGATGCAAAAGAAAAAGCACTTGCATATGCAAAAGGAATTGGTTCAGCACGTGCTGGAGTATTGGAAACAACATTCAAAGAAGAAACTGAAACAGATCTTTTCGGTGAGCAAGCAGTTCTTTGTGGCGGTTTAACTTCTTTAGTAAAAGCTGGTTTTGAAACTTTAGTGGAAGCAGGCTACCAACCAGAAGTTGCGTATTTTGAGTGTTTACATGAATTAAAATTAATTGTTGATTTAATGTATGAAGATGGTATGGCTGGTATGAGATATTCAATTTCTGATACTGCGCAATGGGGTGATTTCGTATCAGGACCACGCGTTGTTGACGGACGTTCCAAAGAAGCAATGAAAGAAGTACTAAAAGATATTCAAACTGGTAAATTTGCTAAGGAATGGATCCTTGAAAACCAAGCAAATCGTCCTCAATTTAATGCAATTAATAACAGTGAAAAAGAGCATCAAATTGAAGTAGTTGGTAAAAAATTACGTGCAATGATGCCATTTGTAAAATCTAAACAAAAACAAAAAGAAGCAGTAGCTCAAAAGTAATTATTTTAATTCATATAATAAAAGCTATTTATACGGCTTAGGTAGCAAGTTAACCTAAGCTGTTATCTTTATTTTAAGTTATCTTGAAATAATATTTTGTGATTTGTTGGACAGAAAGCGAGGCGCATCGCTTTTCTTACGGAAGTTGCAATTCGAGGGGGATAGAATTTGAAAAAGACAATCGCATTATTACCAGGGGATGGAATTGGTAAAGAAGTAGTTGATGTAACGGTTGAGGTATTAAAAGCAGTAGCGGAGCATTTTCAACATCAATTTCAATTTAATTATGGTCTTATTGGTGGAGATGCTATTGATCAAAAGGGAAATCCATTACCAGAGGAAACTCTAGAGATTTGTAGAAATTCAGACGCAATTATATTAGGTGCTGTTGGCGGACCGAAATGGGACAATAATCCAGTTGAGTTAAGACCAGAACGGGGCCTTTTAGCTCTAAGAAAAGCATTGGATTTATATGCGAACCTTCGTCCAATTAAAACCTTTGATAGTTTATTAGATTCCTCTCCTTTAAAAAAGGAATATGTGAACGGCGTAGATTTTATCATTGTCCGTGAATTAACCGGTGGTTTATACTTCGGTAAACCGAGTGAGCGAATTGTTCATGAAGGTCAAGAAGCGGTAGTCGATACACTGCTTTATAAACGAAGTGAAATAGAGAGAATTCTCGTTTCCGCATTCGAGATAGCTCAAAACCGTCGCAAGCATGTTACTTCTGTAGATAAAGCAAATGTTTTGGAATCTAGTCGAGTTTGGCGTGAAGTTGCTGAGGAAGTGTCTGAGCGCTATCCAGATGTTGAATTAGAACATATGCTAGTTGATAATGCTGCAATGCAATTAATCCGCTCCCCTAAACAATTTGATGTTATTGTGACAGAAAATATGTTTGGGGATATTTTAAGCGATGAAGCATCAATGATTACGGGATCCTTAGGAATGTTATCTTCTGCTAGCCTTTCTTCAAATGGCTTGCATTTATATGAACCAGTTCACGGTTCAGCTCCTGATATTGCTGGGAAAAATATAGCGAATCCTATAGCTACTGTTTTGTCTGCTGCTATGATGCTTAGACAATCATTCGGTTTAGAAGAAGAAGCAAATGCAATCGAAAAAGCTGTAGATAATGTTCTTAATTCTGGTCTTCGTACTGCTGATTTAACAGAGGCTGGAAAAGCAGTTTCTACAAAGCGAATCGGTGAGGAAATTATTAGTGCTCTTGCGGATGATCGTGAAATTATTAAGATTATGAACACTTATTCATAAGTAAGGACATTGTCAAAGAAGTGGAGATTGTCCTTTTAAAAGACAAGTTATTTGAAATAGAGAAAAGAAGGGGTTTTTATAGATTACTTCTGAGCTATCTTAAGCTAATAACTTGTCTTCAAAGGGGACTGACGAAAAATGATGTCAGCCCCTTATTTTTCCATCTAAAAGAAGGGAGTTTAAGAAGATGAAGCCAAGAACGATAATTGAAAAGATATATGATGAACATGTAGTTCGCCAAGAACCGGGGAAACCAGATTTATTATATATCGATTTACATCTTATTCATGAAGTAACTTCTCCTCAGGCTTTTGAGGGCTTACGAGAAAAGAACCGTAAAGTAAGAAGACCAGATCGAACATTTGCAACGATGGATCATAACGTCCCTACAGTTAATCGTTTCGTTATTAACGATGAAGTTGCAAAACTTCAAATCACTGCCTTAGAAAGAAACTGTAAGGAATTTGGAATTCGTTTAGCTGACCTTGAGAGTGAGGACCAAGGGATTGTTCACGTTATTGGACCTGAACTAGGCTTAACTTTACCTGGGAAAACTATCGTTTGCGGTGATAGCCATACATCAACTCACGGTGCTTTCGGAGCAATCGCCTTTGGTATAGGAACTAGTGAGGTAGAACATGTTTTAGCGACACAAACTATTTGGAGACAGCGTCCAAAAACATTAAATATTCACATTCCAGGTAAACTACAAGAGGGTGTAACAGCCAAAGATGTAATTTTAGCAGTGATTGGAAAATACGGCGTACGATTTGGCACTGGGTATATAATTGAATATACAGGTGAAGTAATCGAAAATTTATCGATGGATGAGCGTATGACGATTTGTAATATGTCAATTGAGGCAGGAGCTAGAGCAGGACTTATTGCCCCAGATGAAACAACGTTTGCATATATTAAAGGACGTAAATATGCACCAAAGGGTGAAGAATTCGAAAAAGCAGTTGCATACTGGAAAACGTTAAAAACAGATGAAGGTGCCAAATACGATAAAGTCATTACGTTACAAGGTGAGGACATTGCACCGATGGTTACTTGGGGGACGAATCCTGGTATGGCTGTAGGTGTAGATCAGAAAACTCCAGATTTAAATCAATTCCAAACAGAGGATGAAATTGAAGAAGCAAAGCGTGCTTTTGACTATATGGGGCTTGAACCTAATACTAACATTGAAGATATTGCAATTGACCATGTTTTTATCGGTTCTTGTACAAATTCACGTATTACGGATTTAAGGCAGGCTGCTGAAGTTATCAAAGGATTGAAGGGGAAAAAGGTAGCTCCAACAGTACGTGCGATTGTTGTTCCGGGATCTCAAAAAGTTAAAAAGGCAGCGGAAGCAGAAGGAATTGACATGGTCTTTAAAGAAGCCGGCTTTGAGTGGAGAGAATCTGGCTGTAGCATGTGCCTTAGCATGAATAGTGATGTCGTACCTGAAGGAGAACGTTGTGCTTCAACTTCAAATAGAAACTTTGAAGGTAGACAGGGGAAAGGAGCTAGAACGCATCTTGTAAGCCCTGCTATGGCAGCTGCTGCAGCACTACATGGTAAGTTTGTTGACGTTCGCCACCTTCATAAAAGTACTACAACGGTTTAATTCTGTTTTAGGTGCTTATCGTAAAGACTGAATTTTTAACAAGTATAGTAGTTTTGAGAAATTACTATATAAAGGACCGTAAAACAAGATTAAATGTATTGCGACAAAGATAAGGATGCGTTTCTATGCATGTAGTGTAGGTCGCGTCCTAATCAAATATAAAAGAAATATATTACGTGAAATAGGAGGGCATTATGAAACCTTTTACTACCCTTAACGGAAAAGTGGCTGTATTAAATCGTGCGAACGTTGATACTGATCAAATTATTCCTAAACAATTTCTAAAGCGAATTGAAAAGACAGGCTATGGCAGATTTGCATTTTTTGATTGGAGATATCTTCCAGATGGCGCAGAAAACCCAGAGTTTGAGTTAAATCAAGAAAAAAGTAAAGGCGCAACAATATTACTAGCGGGTGAAAACTTTGGTTGTGGTTCTTCTCGTGAACATGCACCATGGGCTCTATCAGATTATGGCTTTCAGGTGATTTTAGCACCATCATTTGCAGATATTTTTCATCAAAATTGCTTGAAAAATGGTATGTTACCAATTACATTGGAGCAAGCTGTGTTAGATGTTATTCGAGAAAAAGCAAATGCTGAAAATTATCAATTAAAGGTAGATTTAGAAAATCAACTTCTAACAGATAACGCTCAGTTTTCGGTGTCATTTTCTGTCGACCCATATTGGAAGGATATGCTGTTATATGGAAAAGATGAGATTGATTTAACATTGAATTATCAAAATGACATTGATAAATTTGAAGAAGAAAGAAGAGCGACATTTTTATAATGTTTAGCTCTTTTTTTGTCTCTATTACAATTAATTTTCCTACGTACTAACCGTAAAACAAATTCTTGTACTAAAAGACAACTTGTGTTCATAATTGGGGATTGGTAAACTTGTAGGAAAAAGAATGCTTCCTGGAGTTGACCATATGGAACAAAAAAATAAAAATGAAAATAAAGTGATACCGTTTCCGAATTTAAAAGAGCGATATCTTGAAAAGGGAATGGATTATTTAAAAGAAAAAAAGTTTCATGATGCACTTGCTATGTTTTCAGAGGCAAAGGATATTAATGAAGAAAAATCAGAAGTTTTATTAGGGATGGCAATATGTTACATGGAGCTTGGTGAATTAATAGAAGCAAAGAACATTTGTAAAAAAATGTTGCTAGAGGACATTGGCCATTATTTTACTGTTTTGCAAATTTATTTAACGATACTTATTCAGCTCCGTGAATATCAAGAAGTTCAATCAACAATTGAAGCCGTGTTAGAAGAAAATCATTTACCAGCAGAAAGTGCCGAGCATTTTTATAAACTACTTGAATTTAGTAGGAAGATGACAGAGGATGAAGGTAATATAGTAGAAGAAAGTGAACAAGAAGAGATTAATAATTTCGATAGCTTAGAAAATCCAAATAACCAAATAACCTTTATTCAGTCACTTAGAGACCGTAATATTAGCAAACATTTCCGGACGCTTGTTTCATTACTTGAAAATGACACAACACATCCGATAGTAAAAACGATGATTTTACATTTAATGTTTGAAAATGAAGTTGAAAAAGAAGTATCTGTTACAAAATTTGGTGAAACCATTCAAGTCATTCCAGCTAAGCTTGAGGATATAAACGAACAAATGTTTACGAAAAAGGTATTATCCCTTTTAGATGATACTTTAGGTAATGAAAATCCAACATTATTCGAGGCAGTAAAGGAGCTTTGGATTAGACATTTATATGTTCTTTATCCTTTATTACCAAAGCCGACAGAGGCGAAAATATGGGCTGCAGCCTTACATGTTGTAGGCTATGAACTACATGGGATTACGATTGAAGAAGAGGAAATAATCTCAATGTACAATTGCCCTAGTTCTTTAATAGAGGATGCATGTAAAAAAATATACAAAATAGAAGAAATTTCTTATCTGCAAATATAATGCTATATGTTGAAAGCAAACTATTCTATGTTATAATAAGATGGTTGCAAAATAGTGATCATCGTATAGTAGGTCTTTTTCTTATGGACAAAAATAGACCTTCTTTTTTATCCTGTTCCAAAACGTCAAGCTTTTACTTGACAATAGGGACCCGATAAATGAAACAGATAGATTGGAATAAATACATCTATTTGTTAATTTATGCGAAATCCTTTAGCATGGTTAGTATTCGGTTATTTTTACCGTACATAAAAAAACAGGTATACAAATTAGGTGAATGATTAACATGGACAAGTTACCATAATTTACCTATCACTTATTCGCACAAATTATTATAGATTTTTGGAGGGAACACATATGTCAGTAAAATGGGAAAAGTTAGAAGGGAACGAAGGCGTTCTTACGGTTGAAGTTTCTGCAGAGGACTTCTCTATTGCATTAGATGAGGCATTTAAAAAAGTAGTTAAACAAGTTTCTATCCCTGGTTTCCGTAAAGGGAAAATTCCACGTGGAATGTTTGAACAACGCTTTGGTGTTGAATCATTATACCAAGATGCATTAGATATTATTTTACCTAAAGCGTATCCAGATGCAATTGATGAGGCTGGTATTGAGCCAGTTGACCGCCCTGAGATCGATGTTGAGCAAATCGAAAAAGGAAAAAGCTTAATTTTCACTGCAAAGGTTACAGTAAAGCCTGAAGTGAAATTAGGTGAATATAAAGGTCTAGAAGTTGAAAAATTAGACGAGACTGTATCTGATGAAGATGTAGAAAATGAATTAAAGCAACTTCAAGAACGCCATGCTGAGCTTGCAGTTAAAGAAGAAGGAACAATTGAAAACGGTGATACAGCTGTAATTGATTTCGATGGCTATGTTGATGGTGAAGCTTTTGAAGGTGGAGCTGCTGAAAACTATTCACTTGAAATTGGTTCAGGTTCATTCATCCCTGGCTTTGAAGAACAACTTGTTGGATTAGCTACAGGTGCTGAAAAGGATGTAGAAGTTACTTTCCCAGAGGATTACCATGCTGAAAATCTTGCAGGTAAGCCAGCTGTATTTAAAGTGAAAGTACATGAAATTAAAACAAAAGTTCTTCCAGAATTAGATGACGAATTCGCAAAAGATGTTAGTGAAGATGTAGAAACTCTAGAAGAATTAAAAGCTCAAACAAGAACTCGTCTTGAAGAAGCGAAGAAAACAGAAGCTGAAAATCACCTGCGTGATACATTAGTTGAGAAAGCTGCTGAGGGTGTTGAAGTAGATATTCCACAAGCGCTTATCGATAATGAAATTTCTCGCATGATGCAAGAATTTGAGCAACGTTTACAAATGCAAGGAATGAACCTTGATTTATATTTCCAATTCTCAGGTCAAGATGAAGAAGCATTGAAAGCACAAATGAAAGATGATGCTGAAAAACGTGTGAAATACAATTTAACACTTGAAGCAATTGTTAAAGCTGAAAATATCGAAGTATCTGAAGAAGATGTAGAAGCTGAATTAACGAAAATGGCTGAAATGTACAATATGCCAATCGAAAACATTAAACAAGCTCTTGGCGGATCAGCTGAAGGTCTAAAAGAAGATTTAAAAGTACGTAAAGCAATCGATTTTCTTGTAGAAAATAGCAAAGTTGTTGCATAATAATAGTATAGAAACAAGGCGCGATGGGATCGTGCCTTGTTTTGTACAAACATGCATGGTGAGTTGGAAAGTAGAGCAATGTAACCACTCAGAAATTTCAGCATAAGTTTTTAAAAGTTTGCGAAGAAGTTTTAAAACTTGGATAGAATGTCCAACTTCAGCTTCTAGTACCTCTCTAGATAAAGCTACATAAAAATTGAAAAAAAAGCATACCAACTATACGTAAGTGTCATATTTGCCAAAAGTTTACGAAGGCGCTTCCGCTTTTTTAATGTTTTAATTATATTCCTTTGGGAATGATATAAGAAAGCCTATTCATACATACACTAGTGTTAAACTGAAATAGAGCAATCTATTGTAAAAATAAGGATATAGGATATAACTGTAAATGTTTTGATTTATGAGGTGGATTATTTCCTGTTTCCTACTTACTTATGGTAAAATGCAAAATACATACCTGTTATAACTTTTATTTCTTTACATAAAAATGAAGAAATAATTCCGACCTTTTTAAGATAGATGTTTAATCGGTTGGGTAGAATTGACTTTAATGAGATAAAGATACAAGGGGTGAAACAATGTTTAAATTTAACGACGAAAAAGGACAATTAAAATGTTCATTTTGTGGTAAAACTCAAGATCAGGTACGAAAGCTTGTAGCTGGACCTGGCGTTTATATATGTGATGAATGTATCGAGCTTTGCACTGAAATCGTTGAAGAAGAGTTAGGTACAGAAGAAGAAGTTGAATTTAAAGATGTTCCAAAACCAAAGGAAATTGATGAAATTTTGGATGAGTATGTAATTGGTCAAGAGCAAGCTAAGAAATCATTAGCTGTTGCTGTGTACAATCATTACAAACGAATTAATTCGAATAGTAAAATCGATGATGTTGAACTTTCAAAAAGTAATATAGCAATGATTGGACCGACTGGTAGTGGTAAAACATTGCTTGCTCAGACATTAGCGCGTATTTTAAATGTGCCTTTTGCGATTGCTGATGCTACGTCTTTGACAGAAGCAGGTTATGTTGGGGAAGATGTCGAGAATATTTTATTAAAATTAATCCAGGCTGCAGATTATGATGTAGAAAAGGCAGAAAAAGGGATTATTTATATCGATGAAATTGATAAGGTTGCACGTAAATCTGAGAATCCATCGATTACAAGAGATGTTTCTGGTGAAGGTGTTCAACAAGCGTTACTTAAAATTTTGGAAGGTACAGTCGCAAGTGTACCGCCACAAGGTGGAAGAAAACATCCACATCAGGAATTTATTCAAATTGATACAACAAATATTCTCTTTATTTGTGGTGGAGCTTTTGACGGAATCGAACAAATCATTAAGCGTAGACTCGGGAAAAAAGTAATTGGCTTTGGGTCTGAAAATAAAAACGCAGATTTAGATAAAAAGGCACTTCTTTCACAGGTGTTACCAGAAGATTTATTAAAATTCGGTTTAATACCTGAATTTATCGGACGCTTACCTGTTATTGCAAGCTTAGAGCCTCTTGATGAAGGTGCGTTAGTTGAAATATTAACAAAACCAAAAAATGCATTAGTTAAACAGTATCAGAAAATGCTCGATTTAGATGGTGTTGAACTAGAATTTGAAGAGGGTGCTCTTCTTGAAATTGCGAAAAAAGCAATTGAAAGAAAAACAGGTGCCCGTGGTCTTCGTTCCATTATTGAAGGAATTATGCTTGATATGATGTTTGACTTACCATCAAGAGATGATATTGTCAAAACGATCATTACAGCAGAAACAGTAACTGGAAATACTCCACCTAAGCTTGTTTTAAAAGATGGTACTGTCATTCAAGAAGATAAAAAAACTTCTGCATAAAAATAAATTGGTAAAAGGAAAGCTGGATTAATCTAGCTTTCCTTTTTTGCATAGTAAAGAATAAGCATTCTTTTGTTTGGAACGGATACACAAGACACCTGCTTAGGGTTTCAATCCCTGTGGGATCCCACAAGAATTGAAGCCAAGGAACTTCTTGACAGCCAGTGGAAATCACCAACCAAGTTTAACGACGTGTTTTTCAAGAGAAATAGTTGGATGCAATGATTTTTCTCCTTTAGTAAACATTTTCTTTTGTATAGAATTAATGTTTATTCCTGTTAAACCTCGGAGATACTAGCTATAAATAACCGCTAATTTAAAGAATGAACTTAACTTACATATTTGCTTAGCATTTGGCAAGCATTCGCTTGCCTTTTGTCACCTTTATTTCGAGACGAAATTCGTACATAAAGAATGTAAATGTAGCGGTAAGCAGGACATCTAGCAGGAGGGACTACAATGAGTTGGACGAGTATTGCATTGTTTATTCAATTGTTTTTTGGAATTATTATTGGAATGTATTTTTGGAATTTATTAAAAAGCCAAAGAACACAAAAAGTTTCAATTGACCGAGAATCTAAAAAAGAGATGGAACAATTACGGAAAATGAGGTCAATTCGATTAACGGAGCCTTTAGCTGAAAAGGTTAGGCCAAAAAGCTTTCATGATATCGTTGGACAAGAGGATGGGATTAAATCTTTACGTGCAGCACTTTGTGGTTCGAATCCTCAGCATGTCATTATTTATGGACCACCAGGAGTTGGGAAGACTGCTGCGGCAAGACTAGTATTAGAAGAGGCAAAAAGAAATGTTCGCTCACCTTTTAAAGAAAATGCTGTTTTTGTTGAATTGGATGCGACGACAGCAAGATTTGATGAAAGGGGTATTGCTGACCCTTTGATTGGCTCAGTCCATGACCCGATATATCAAGGTGCAGGTGCTATGGGGCAAGCTGGTATTCCGCAACCGAAACAAGGTGCTGTCTCACATGCACATGGTGGAGTACTATTTATTGATGAAATTGGGGAGCTACACCCAATTCAAATGAATAAATTATTAAAGGTTTTGGAAGATAGGAAAGTATTTTTGGAAAGTGCTTATTACAATGAAGAAAATACACAGATTCCTACTCATATACATGACATTTTTAAAAATGGATTACCTGCTGATTTTCGATTAATTGGTGCGACCACAAGAACACCTAATGAAATACCACCAGCAATTCGTTCGCGATGTCTTGAAGTATTTTTCCGAGACCTTGAACAAGATGAACTTGCAATAGTAGCAAGAAAAGCAGCGGACAAGGTTGAAATGAACGTAACTGATGAGGGGATTACACTGTTGACGTCATATGTACGAAACGGTCGTGAAGTTGTGAATTTGATGCAAATCGCCACTGGAATGGCGTTATCAGAAGATAGAAACGAAATAACTGTTGAGGATTTAGAATGGGTTATCCATTCAAGTCAATTAACACCTAGACACGAAAGAAAAATAAATAAAAAGCCTAAAATTGGACTTGTGAATGGCTTGGCTGTTTATGGTCCGAATACTGGAGCATTATTAGAAATAGAAGTGACAGTCATTCCAGCTGAAAAGGAAAAAGGCACAATAAATATTACGGGGATTGTAGAAGAGGAAAGCATCGGAGATCGTTCAAAATCAATTAGAAGAAAAAGTATGGCAAAAGGATCAATAGAAAATGTGATCACTGTTTTACGCTCTATGGGGATCCAAGCTAGTGATTATGACATCCATGTAAATTTCCCTGGTGGTACACCAATCGATGGTCCATCAGCAGGAATTGCAATGGCAACAGGTATTTTTTCAGCTATTCATAAAATAGCGATCGACAATACGGTTGCTATGACTGGTGAAATAAGTATACACGGTAGTGTAAAGCCAATTGGTGGTGTCATACCGAAGATTAAAGCTGCGAAAAAGGCAGGAGCTAAGACGGTGATTATCCCTGAAGAAAATATGCAGTCAATATTAAAAGAAATTGATGGGATAAAAATTGTACCTGTTTCAACATTACAGGAAGTATTTGATTTAGCTCTTGTTAACCCACCTACTGAAAGAACAAGTCCATTACGGCAAGAGCATTCTCAAATATTTCCCCAACAGGAATCAGTATAATATTAAATGCGGACAGTCTAAAAAGAGCCTTAGTTCCCTTTTGACTGTCCGAATTTTTTATGAATTAGAAAAATATACTGTTGTTTAACGTCCAGTGCGAAGCTATAAGTAAGACATCAACTCCTTCTTGTGTTACTATCATCCTGCAAATGGTATTCTTAATAAATAACATATAAGTAAATCATCCTGTTAATCTTTTCTCGGCAATACTTAAGTTTGAACTGAATTTTCCGTTATGTGAGCTTTTTTAATTTTATAAGTTAATTCTTTTTCAAGTTGCTCATTATAGGGTATACTACCTAAATGAGGAAAGTGGTTACAAATAGACACCTGTAAAAGAATAAGATAGAATTGTACAAAGAACTAATTATTATGTCATGGAGGTATAAACGCATGGCGAAAGCAAATACACGAATTGTACCCCTCCTACCATTACGAGGCTTGTTAGTCTATCCAACAATGGTACTTCACCTTGATGTAGGAAGGGATAAATCTGTACAAGCCTTAGAAAAAGCTATGATGGATGAAAATATCATTTTCTTATCGACTCAAAAGGAAATCGCAATTGACGAGCCGAAAAAAGAAGATATATACGAAGTTGGTACGTTAACAAAAATTAAGCAAATGTTGAAATTACCTAATGGAACTATTAGAGTACTTGTCGAAGGCTTAGAGAGAGGAGAAATCCAACGCTTCGTAGAAGAAGATGAATATTATGCAGTAGAAGTTGCTATATATAAGGATCCAGAAGCAAAAAGTGTTGAAGAAGAAGCATTGATGAGAACAATGCTTGAATATTTTGAACAATACATAAAGCTTTCTAAAAAAGTGTCTTCTGAAACATATGCAACAGTGTCAGATATTAATGAACCAGGGAGAATGGCTGATATTATTACCTCTCATTTACCTTTAAAGCTTAAGGAAAAACAGGAAGTTCTTGAAACGTTTGATATAAAGGAGAGACTAAACAAAGTAATCTCTATTATTCATAATGAAAAAGAAGTCCTCCAACTTGAGAAAAAAATCGGTCAGCGTGTTAAGCGTTCAATGGAGCGTACCCAAAAGGAATATTATTTACGTGAACAGATGAAAGCTATCCAAAAAGAGCTTGGGGATAAGGAAGGTAAAGCTGGAGAGGTAACAACAATTACCGAACGGATTGAGCAAGCGGGAATGCCAGAAAATGTTAAGACAGTAGCGTTAAAAGAGTTAGAAAGATATGAAAAAATCCCTTCTAGCTCTGCAGAAAGTGCGGTCATTCGCAATTACATTGAATGGTTATTATCCTTACCATGGACGAAAGCAACTGAAGATCGTCTTGATATTAATATTGCAGAACAGATTCTTGATGAAGAGCACTATGGACTTGAAAAAGTGAAGGAACGAGTCATTGAATATTTAGCTGTCCAGCAGTTAACAAAATCATTAAAAGGTCCAATACTATGCTTAGCAGGTCCTCCTGGAGTTGGAAAAACTTCACTAGCCCGATCTGTCGCTAAGTCGTTAAATCGTAATTTTGTCCGGATTTCCCTAGGCGGTGTAAGAGACGAGTCTGAGATTCGCGGACATCGTCGCACATATGTTGGTGCTATGCCAGGGAGAATTATCCAAGGTATGAAGAAAGCAGGAACAATTAATCCTGTCTTCTTATTAGATGAAATTGATAAAATGTCTAGTGATTTTAGAGGAGATCCTTCTGCAGCATTACTTGAAGTATTAGACCCGGAACAAAATCATAGCTTCAGTGATCATTATATTGAAGAAACGTATGATTTATCAAAGGTAATGTTTATTGCAACGGCAAATAACTTAGCAACGATACCAGGACCACTACGTGACCGTATGGAGATAATAACAATTGCTGGTTATACAGAGCTTGAAAAGGTTCATATTGCGAAAGATCATTTGTTGCCTAGACAATTAGAAGAGCATGGATTAAAAAAATCTCACCTGCAAATACGTGAAGATGCTATTTTAAGTATTATTCGTTATCATACAAGAGAAGCAGGTGTACGTAGTTTAGAAAGACAGTTAGCAAAAATTTGCCGTAAAGCAGCAAAGCTAATTGTAAAAGCTGAACGTAAAAAGATTATTATTACCGATAAGAATTTACAAGATTTCTTAGGGAAAAACATTTTCCACTATGGTCAAGCAGAGTTAGAGGACCAAGTGGGTGTTGCAACAGGCTTGGCTTATACAACCGTTGGCGGTGATACATTGTCAATAGAGGTATCAGTTGCTCCCGGGAAAGGCAAACTAATTTTAACTGGTAAACTAGGAGATGTCATGAAGGAATCAGCACAGGCAGCTTTTAGTTATATTCGCTCAAGGGCTGAGGAACTTAAAATTGATAGAGATTTTCATGAGAAAAACGATATTCATATCCATGTTCCAGAAGGAGCGGTTCCTAAAGATGGTCCATCAGCAGGTATTACGATGGCAACTGCTTTGATTTCTGCTTTAACAAAAAGGCCTGTACGTAAGGAAGTAGGAATGACTGGTGAAATCACTTTAAGGGGAAGAGTCCTCCCTATCGGTGGTTTAAAGGAAAAATCATTAAGTGCTCATCGCGCGGGATTGACAAAGATTGTTATCCCTAAAGAGAACGAAAAGGATCTAGATGATATTCCGGAAAGTGTTCGTAATGATCTTACGTTCGTGCTCGTATCCCATCTTGATGAAGTCTTAAAACATGCGTTAACAGAGGAGAAACAATGAAAGTAACAAGTTCTGAAATTGTCATTAGTGCGGTTAAGCCCGCTCAATATCCGGAAGGGGATTTACCGGAAATTGCTTTATCTGGGCGATCGAATGTCGGGAAATCCTCCTTTATTAATACTATGCTGTCTCGTAAAAATTTAGCAAGAACGTCATCAAAGCCAGGTAAAACACAAACATTAAATTTTTATATTATTAACGAAATGCTTCATTTTGTTGATGTTCCTGGATATGGGTATGCTAAGGTTAGTAAAAAAGAGCGTGAGGCATTTGGGAAAATGATCGAAACATATATTACAACTCGTGAGCAACTACGAGCTGTTGTGCTATTAATTGATGTTCGCCATCCACCTACAAATGATGATGTACTCATGTATGGGTTTTTAAAACATTATCGAATACCTGTAATTATTGTTGCAACAAAGGCAGATAAAATTCCAAAGAGTAAATGGCAAAAGCATGTAAAGGTCATAAAAGACACTTTACAAATGGAAAAGACAGATTCCTTCGTTTTATTTTCCTCTGAAACTGGTCAAGGAAAAGACGAGGCTTGGAAAATTATACTTGAATATACGGCAATATAAAAAAGAGATTGGGGCATAAAAAATCCCCCGAATGATAGCCGAATATTAAAAATGTGAAAATATAAAAAGAAAAAATCCGAACTAATATGAAATTCAAATTAGAATTTCAAAAATAGTTCGGATTTTTCTTTGGATGAAAACTTTTGTCCCAGCCTCGTTTCGACTTTGGCATCATTTATTTCTTTTTAAAAAATACAATGACAATCCCAACAATAATTAGTAAGAATGGCCAATACGTCTCAATTAACAATACAACACTTTCAACGATCGATAATGATTGAATAATGGATTGTAAGAAATGTAGGAACAAGCCAATTATCAAAAGTGAAAACCCTTGTCCATAGCCTGATTTCGTTTTAACGGATGTTAATAGCATTCCTATAGCCAATATAAAGAGAAACGCAGCTGGATGGTCAGGCCATCCTTGAATTTTTGTAAACAATAGAAAATGTAGTCCAAGTCCAACTAAGAGGATTCCAGGCAATATCGCTGAATTGTCCTTTTCAAAATGACCACTTATTAAAAAAACGGCACCTAATAGGATAAGTAATACTTGCCAACTATTTTGGTTTTCGAATAATTGAATATTTAATTTTTGGATAGAATAAAAAATGCCAATGAACAAAAGAGTGATTCCTGGGAAAAGTGAAATTTTTTTCATTTTTACACCTCATTACATATGTCTTATAAATTGCATCAACTTATCTCTTCGTTACCATTAATTTGAAAATCCATATATGTAAGATGGTAAGCTGATAGGAATAAATACGCAGTCATGTGTGATATCAATCACTTGATAATATGCATATTATTTGGTATCGTACAGAGAGAATAGTTTGAGGATCGTGTCAAAACTTGTAGGTTTTCCCTGAGAAAGAATTCCTACTTAGAAAGTATTCAGGATGATAGACAGAAAGCAAGTTGTCATACGAAAAACCATGGTGCTTTTGCTTATTTATCATACCATAGAGTTTCGGATACTGTTCACATTTTTGTGGAAGTGAATTTATGAATGAATGTTATACTAGATTATAAAGATCTTTGCATGTGGGGGTGTAAAGGGAAATGCATATAGTTGTTGTCGGCTTAAATTATAAAACAGCCCCTGTTGAAATTCGCGAAAAGCTTAATTTTCAACCAGATGAGCTTGCTGATGCGATGAAACAGCTAAAAAATGAAAAAAGTATACTAGAAAATGTCATTGTCTCTACCTGTAACCGGACTGAAATTTATGCAGTGGTTGATCAGCTTCATACCGGTCGTTATTATATGAAGAATTTTTTAGCAGATTGGTTTGGGATGGACAAAGAGAAGATTACTCCATACTTAACAATATATGAACAAGATGGGGCTCTTGAGCATTTATGTCGTGTTGCATGTGGCTTAGATTCAATGATACTTGGTGAAACACAAATATTAGGTCAGGTGCGCACAAGTTTTTTACTTGCTCAAGAAAATCACACAGTAGGTACAATCTTTAACCAACTGTTTAAGCAAGTCATTACTTTAGCAAAAAGATCACATTCTGAAACAGAAATTGGGGCGAATGCTGTTTCAGTTAGTTACGCAGCTGTTGAACTAGCTAAAAAAATCTTTGGTGAGTTAAAGACAAAACATGTTCTTATTCTCGGAGCTGGGAAAATGGGCGAACTTGCAGCACAAAATTTACATGGTAGTGGTGTTGGACAAGTTACTGTAATGAATAGAACTTTGCAAAAGGCTGAAGAACTTGCTACTCGTTTTAATGGGGAAGCAAAGGGAATTAACGAGCTCCAATGCGCACTAATCGAAGCGGATATTTTAATTAGCTCAACAGGTGCTAAGGAGTTTGTTGTAACGAAAGAAATGATGACCCATGTAGAAAAAATGCGGAAAGGTCGTCCATTATTTATGGTTGATATCGCGGTTCCACGTGATCTTGATCCACTGCTTGCGGAATTAGAGAGTGTTTTTCTATACGATATTGATGATTTACAAGGAATTGTAGAGGCAAACTTAGAAGAACGGAAACAGGAAGCTGAAAAAATTGAACTATTGATTGAAGCGGAAATTGTTCAATTTAAACAATGGGTTAATACGTTAGGGGTTGTTCCGGTTATCTCAGCATTGCGTCAAAAGGCATTATCTATTCAGGCTGAAACAATGCAAAGCATAGAGAGAAAATTACCTAATCTATCAGAACGTGAACGGAAAGTATTAAATAAGCATACGAAAAGTATTATTAATCAATTGCTAAGAGATCCAATTGTTAAAGTAAAAGAATTGTCAGCAGAGGCTAATGCTGAGGAATCCTTGGAATTATTTATGAAAATCTTTAATATTGAAGAAGCTGTTGAAGAACAAGTACAAAAAGAAAGAGCGGAGAAGCAACCATTGCTTACAAATGACCGCCTTGGTGTTTCACTTCAACCGTAAGTGAAAGGAACATTTTTATATGGGGATGAGTTTAACAAGAATTAATGAAGTTACGATTATTCTTTATGCATTATGTGTCCTTTTATATTTTATAGATTTTCTTAATCATAACCGGAAGGCAAAGAATATCGCCTTCTGGTTACTTTCTATTGTTTGGCTTTTACAAACAATTTTTTTATTTGCTCACATGTATGAGACAGGGAGATTTCCTGTTTTAAATGTGTTTGAAGGTTTATATTTTTATACTTGGGTTTTAGTTACTTTATCTGTTGTCTTAAATAAATTTTTGAAAGCAGAGTTCATCATCTTTTTTACGAATGTCATTGGCTTTATTATGATGGCTTTACATACTTTTGCACC
>JAPSLL010000020.1:0-37687 GCA_031180805.1 Bacillus sp. (in: firmicutes) | reverse complement strand
AATCGTCAGCTTAGGAGGATATTATGCGGAAAATTATAGTTGGTTCTAGACGGAGTAAACTAGCATTAACCCAGACGAACTGGGTCATTGAGCAATTAAAAGCTTTGCAACTACCTTTTGAATTTGAAGTAAAAGAAATTGTAACAAAGGGTGATCGGATCCTTGATGTTACTTTATCTAAAGTTGGAGGTAAAGGTCTTTTCGTAAAAGAAATTGAACAAGCGATGCTAGATGGAGAAATTGATATGGCTGTACACAGTATGAAGGATATGCCAGGCGTTTTGCCAAAGGGGCTAACAATCGGCTGTGTGCCAAAGCGTGAAGATCATCGTGATGTGCTTATTTCAAAGAATGGTATAAAACTGTCAGAGCTTCCTAAAGGTGCGGTTATCGGAACTAGTAGCCTAAGAAGAAGTGCACAGCTATTAATTGAAAGACCAGATCTAGAGATTAAATGGATTAGAGGAAATATAGATACACGTCTAGAAAAGCTAAAAACGGAAGAATACGATGCAATCATTTTAGCAGCTGCAGGTTTAGCAAGAATGGGTTGGAGCAGGGACGTTGTAACGGAATTTTTAGATACGGATGTTTGCCTACCAGCTGTTGGACAAGGGGCACTAGCAATTGAATGTCGCGAGGATGATAATGAATTACTAGGATTACTTGAAAAGTTTACGGATGAAGCAACTCGTTTGGCTGTTGATGCTGAGAGAGCCTTTCTAACAAAAATGGAAGGGGGCTGTCAAGTTCCCATTGCTGGCTTTGCAACAGTTAATGATAATAAAGAAATTACCTTTACAGGGCTTATAGCATCGCCTGATGGAAAGGAAGTTTATAAAGAGCAATTAACTGGTCAGTATCCTGCTGAACTAGGAGAACGAGTTTCATCGACTTTAACAAATCAAGGTGCTAAGAAATTAATAGATAAAGTAAAAGCGGAGTTAGAAAAATAATGGCTTCAGGTAGTCAACCGTTAAAGGGAAAGAGAATATTAGTAACTCGAGCAAAATCTCAGGTTGAGGAATTTATGACAAAAATAGAAGCAGAGGGAGGTATTGCCCTTCCTGCTCCATTGCTCGAAGTAAAAGCAAACGTTGAAAACGAAAATCAGATAAAAGAAACAATTCATAGTCTTAAGAAATATGATTGTATCGTTTTTACAAGTGCAAATGGTGTCACGTTTTTTAAATATTATTTAGATAAATGGGAGATTCCTTATAAAGATTTAAAGCATTTAATTTCTGCTTCAGTTGGGAGAAAAACAAGTAAACAAATGGAACAACTTGGTTTGTCAGTATCGATAATTCCAGAGGAGTTTGTTGCTGAAAAGTTAGTTGAGCAAATTGTTGCTAAATTACCATTCACGTCAAGGGTATTAGTTATTAGAGGCAATCTTGCACGTCCAGCGCTTGTCGAGGGTTTGCGAAAGCATGGTTATGAAGTAAATGATTTAATTGTATATAAGACTATTCATAACCAAGAAGAAGCAGATAAACTGAAAAAATATGTGATAAATAATGAACTTGATTATATCACGTTTACAAGCTCATCAACTGTAGATAGTTTTATGAAGATATTTAAGGAAAAGGGAGTTTTTGATAACCTACATAACATTATCTTTATATGCATCGGTCCAATTACGTATAAAACGTTAAAGGAATATGGTTTAAAAGGATATATGGCTGCTTCCTATACAATAGAGGACATGATTAAGCTAATGGTAGAGCTTGAACAGAATAAGGAGGATTTTTAATGGATATTCAATTTAAAAGACATCGAAGATTACGTAGTAGCGCCAATATGAGAGCCTTATTAAGAGAAACACATCTTCGTGCAGAGGATTTTATTTATCCTTTATTTGTTGTTGAGGGAGAGAACCAGCGAAATGAAGTTGCTTCAATGCCTGGTGTTTACCATTTATCTTTAGATTTATTAAATGCTGAGATTGAAGAAATCGTATCTTTAGGAATCAAATCAATCATATTATTTGGTGTTCCAGATGCTGAGCAAAAAGATGAGTGTGGAACACAAGCTTTTCACGATCATGGAATTGTACAACGTGCAACTAGACAAGTAAAAGAAGCATTTCCTGAACTGCTCGTAGTTGCTGATACATGTCTTTGTGAATATACAGACCATGGACACTGTGGAATTGTTGAGAATGGCGAAGTATTAAATGACCAATCTCTCGAATTGTTAGCACGTACAGCTGTAAGTCAGGCAAAGGCTGGAGCTGATATTATTGCTCCATCTAATATGATGGATGGATTTGTTGCTGCAATTCGTAAAGGATTAGATGAAGCAGGTTTTGAACATATTCCAATTATGTCCTATGCTGTGAAATATTCCAGTGCCTTTTATGGTCCTTTTCGTGATGCTGCTCAAAGTACACCACAGTTTGGTGACCGGAAAACATATCAAATGGACCCTGCAAACCGTGATGAAGCATTACGTGAAGCACAGTCAGACATTGAAGAAGGAGCAGACTTTTTAATTGTTAAACCAGCACTCTCATATTTAGATATAATTAGAGATGTGAAAAACAACTTTAATCTTCCAATCGTTGCTTATAATGTTAGTGGAGAATATTCAATGATAAAAGCAGCAGCTTTAAATGGTTGGATTGATGAGAAGGCAACTGTTATGGAAATGTTAATCGGAATGAAGCGCGCAGGAACAGCTTTAATTATTACGTACTTTGCCAAAGATGTTGCACGATGGTTAAAAGAAGAAAAGTAAACTAGCCTTTTTATTCACGATGAAAGTAGGAGGGGATTTACAATGAGAAGCTATGCAAAAAGCGAGAAGGCGTTTGAAGAAGCGAAGGGGTTAATGCCCGGGGGAGTAAATAGCCCTGTTCGTGCCTTTAAATCAGTTGGAATGAATCCGATTTTTATGGATTATGGAAAAGGTGCAAAAATATACGATATTGATGGAAATGAATATATTGATTACGTTTTATCATGGGGGCCATTAATTCACGGTCATTCCCACGACACAGTTGTTGAAGCAATCAAAAAGGTAGTTGAATCAGGGACAAGCTTTGGTGCACCTACAATAATCGAAAATGAATTAGCTAAGCTAGTTATTGAAAGAGTCCCTTCAATTGAAATTGTAAGAATGGTTAGCTCTGGTACAGAAGCGACAATGAGTGCATTGCGTTTAGCTCGGGGTTATACTGGACGAAATAAAATTATAAAGTTTGAAGGCTGTTATCATGGACATGGAGATTCCTTGTTAATTAAAGCTGGTTCAGGAGTCGCTACTTTAGGGTTACCAGATAGTCCTGGTGTTCCTGAAGGAATTGCCCAAAATACTATTACAGTTCCATATAATGATTTGGAGAGCATTCGTTACGCTTTTGAACAATTTGGTGAAGATATTGCATGTATTATCGTCGAGCCTGTGGCAGGAAATATGGGAGTTGTTCCCCCAATTTCAGGATTTTTAGAAGGGTTACGAGAGATAACAACAAAGTATGGGGCATTATTGATATTTGATGAAGTAATGACAGGCTTCCGCGTGGATTACGGATGTGCTCAAGATTATTTTGGAGTCACACCTGACATTACTTGCTTAGGTAAAGTTATTGGTGGTGGCTTACCAGTTGGTGCATATGGTGGGAAAGCTGAAATTATGGAGCAAATAGCACCTAGTGGCCCGATCTATCAAGCGGGAACATTATCTGGAAATCCACTTGCAATGACAGCAGGATATGAAACATTAAAGCTTTTAACAAGGGATTCATACATAGAATTTAAACGAAAAGCTGATCGGTTAGAAGAGGGATTATCAAAAGCTGCAAAAGAGTTTGATATTCCGCATACAATTAATCGTGCAGGTTCAATGATTGGTTTCTTCTTTACAAATGAAGAGGTAACTAATTATGATAAAGCAAAAACCTCTAATCTTGATTATTTTGCAAGCTATTACCAGAAAATGGCAAATCAAGGTGTATTCCTTCCTCCATCACAATTTGAAGGATTATTTTTGTCGACTGCACATACGGATGAGGATATTAATTTTACAATTGAAGCGGCTAGAAATGCATTTTCTGAACTAAAATAAAGCAATAAAGGAAGAGGCCTTACACTGATTGAACGTGTTAGGCCTTTTTTTATTTATTGTTGAAAAAGGAATCTAAATAAGAATGTAATCATATTTTGTTCATTTCAATCATACATCTGTAATGTCAAAGCTTTTTGGGAATGAGTACGGAGTTACTTAAAATGTTAAGGCAAGTTTTCCTTTGACTGTTTAGTGGGAATTCTCCTAAACAAATGTTAGAACAAATTGCAAATATGTATGTCTTTTTTCTTTTGGCTATGTTAAAGGTTATTGTTGTTTTTATGGCACTTTGTTGGTAAGAGCGGAGGACATGAGACTCCTGCTTAGAGAAGCTTGTTAATGGGAGACCCTACAGGCTGGTTGCGCTAAGGTGGGCTCCCGGACAGCCCGCGGAATACGAATGCCTAAAGCAGAAATCAACAACCAAGTTTAACAGAGCATTTCCTTTTTGCTTAAGTAATAACACAAACTCATGTGTCCATTGTTAGGCGTCGATTTGAAAGGAGGAATTTTTTTGTCGCAGGAACAAAATCAATTACGGTTTTCAGTAGAAGAATCAGTTTGGTTTCAAAAAGGACAGGAAGTATCTGATCTACTCTCTATTTCATTAGATCCAGATATATCAATTCATGAACATGATCAATATGTTTCAATTCGAGGTGCCCTTCAACTTACAGGAGAATACATGATTGCAGAAAATTTTACTCAGTCAGAGCAATTTGAATATGCTAATGTTCGTTATGTAAATGATGTGCAAACAGGTGAAGATGGTGTAAGTATTTTAACTCATCGCTTTCCAGTTGATATTACAATACCACGAAATCGTATAGATAATTTAGAAGAGGTATATGTATCGATTGAATCATTTGATTATGAAATTCCAGATATAAAATGTTTAAAGCTTGTAGCAGATTTATCTATTAGTGGGATCGTTAATGAACAATCCAGAGATCAAGGAACTGCACTCGAGCAAGCTGAAGAAGAAACTTCCATTGAAGAAGAAGTAATAGAAGAGGAAAATCAAATCCCTGAACCGCTTTATCGAGAAAAAAAGGAAGAAGAACTACAATTAGATGATACGATACTAGAAAAAGAGGAAGAAGAACCACAATTAGATGATACGATTCTAGAAAAAGAGGAAAATCCTTTCTTATCACTTTATCAAGAAACCTCTAAGGCAGAGGAGAATTTAGAAAAATTAGCAGTTGTTGATGATGAAATTGCTGAGGAAGCATCAATACAACAAGTAAGAAACGAAAATGATCAAGAAACTGACCAAGAAATAGATGAATTAAGTGGCCAACAACATGAAGAAAACGCGGCTGATTCTCAAAGAGACGAAACAGAAATCAATATAGCTGAACTAGAGGAAGAAAAGATTCAATTACAAGAAACGAATGATGAACTTTTTGAGCCTGCATCAGTAGAGGTTAGACAGCAACAGGAATATGTTCCTGAAGAACCACAAGAAGTTCAATATGCATTTTTCTCTAAAACAGAGGAAGAAGATGAAATTTCTGAACAACAAGATGATGAAGAAAATATCCGGGAGGAAGACAATACAAAGGACGCCCATTATTTAACAAGTCTATTTGCACGTGATGAGGAAGAAGATTTTACAAGAGTGAAGATGTGTATCGTACAACAAGGTGACACGATGGAGCAAATTTGTGAAAGGTACGATATTTCTGTGCAACAACTTATCCGTGTAAATAATTTTCACGCTGATCAGGATATTTACGAAGGGCAAATTCTATATATACCAGACTATTCCGTATCTAAGTAATACAAAACAAAAAACAGTATGGGACGTCGTTTCCTTTACTGTTTTTTTCTTTAAAAATGAAGTTTATAGAAGGACAATTGGCTAGTAACAATTTACTATTTTAATCTCATTTGAAGATTTGAGGTGATCTCCTTTGGACATCCAACAAGATGAACTAAACTCAATCTTACAGGACTATGAAATTTTTCCTGAATATACAGAGGCCATAAGTAAGAAGGCGCTCAAAGTACATACGAGTAATGGCAATTATGTACTTAAAAAGTTAGCAAACCCATCGAATTACCAATTCGTTCAATCATTTTCAACATTAAATCAACATCGCTATACAAGCTATGTTCCAATTGTAAATAATAAATATCAACAATATCTTTCAAAGCTAGGGAATGACTATTATTATATTATGCCATGGCTACCAAATGATTATAATGAGGAGCTTGATGCACGTCATCAGTATTTATTTAAGGAAATTGCAGCTTTGCATCGTCGAACAGAAGTAGAAAGAAAGTTACAAGCTCAAGAGGCAGAAAACCATTACACGAAAATGATAAAAAAATGGGAAGAAGATAAGGAATTTTATGAACGTTTTGTAGAACATTGTGAACAGAAGCTATATCTGTCACCATTTGAATTACAAGCAGTCACTTATTTCATTGAAGTAAGTCGAGCGATAGAATTTTCCTCTAAAAAACTGAAGGAATGGTCTGAGTCAATGGAAAGTAAAGAGAAATCTCGAATTGTTCTCATCCATGGGAAAATATCTGCTCATCATTTTTTGTATGATAAAGATGGTACTGGATACTTATCTAATTTTGAGGATGCAAAATACGCTTCACCCATTGATGATTTACTTCTATTTATGTATCGAACATCGAAAACATTTCCAACCCAATGTCAGGACTGTGTCAATTGGTTTTATACGTACCAAAATAGCTACCCTTTTAAAGAGGATGAAATGCTGTTATTCCTTAGCTATTTAGCATATCCACAACGAATTTGTCAGTTAATCAAACAGTGTGTAAAGAATCCAAGTAAATATTCTGAATTAGAGAAGAATAAGAGATTAGTAAGAGCTTATTGGCATTTTAAAAATATTGAATATTTAGTGATGAAAATTTCTGAAGTTGAAGAAAAAAAGAAGCTTGAAGCAACAGAAGCTTAAATCCTTATGATATGAAAGAGGGACTGTCCCCACAGCCTCTCTTCTTTCGTTTCCTCGTAGGTTTTGTCTCTATTTTACTATGAGTTAAATCCAATCAAACCGCAAGGCAATAGCTAAAATAATTAATAAGCCTAATAACAGGACGTCAAAAGATGTTGGAAAAAAGACTGTACGAATTCCTTGGAAAATTGTTAAAGGAATGATGATTTGAACCCCTACATCCCTAATTTGCTTAACCCATGGTGGAAGTGTATAAGGATTATATCTCCGTTTCATAACGCAACCCTCCTAAATTTTCCGAAACGCTCTATAATGAGCTCACAATTCCTTTAAATTAACATAAAATAATGTCAACAGGTTCAATTGCTATAGCTTAATATGTATTATTAAAATATGCTATTAGGATTAGGGAAGTGCCTGTATGAAAGAATAGAAATTTGGCGAAAATATTGACGAAAAAAAGTTTTTTCTAGTAATATAGAGTGTAGATGAAATTTACATAACTTATAAACGTTGAATGGGAAGAGTACAATGGATATCACTTTACAGAGAGAGAAATCATTTGCTGAAAGATTTCTTACGATGATACTTTGGAAGGTCGCCCAGGAGTTGCTTCTTTGAAGATAGTAAAAGAAGCCGGTTTTTACCGTTATAAATGTTGAGTGCATAGGCAAGTTATTTGGGTAACTTTATGTCTATGAAAAAAGGTGGTACCGCGAAATTTTCTCCTTTCGTCCTTTTAAGGGATGGAAGGAGTTTTTATTTTGTGTAAATATAGTTCCATCTATAAATATGAAACATGATGAAGGAGGATATTTTGATGGAAAACAATCAAAATCAACGAGAATTACCAACTAAATATGACCCACAAACGATTGAAAAGAATCGCTACTCATTTTGGCTTGAAGGTAAGTACTTTGAAGCAACGGGTGATGATAATAAGCAACCATATACAGTTGTTATTCCACCGCCAAATGTGACGGGGAAACTTCATCTCGGTCATGCTTGGGATACTACGCTGCAAGATATTGTGACACGTATGAAAAGGATGCAAGGCTATGATGTCCTTTGGTTGCCTGGAATGGACCATGCTGGGATAGCAACACAAGCAAAGGTGGAAGCTAAGCTACGTGAAGAAGGAAAATCACGATATGATTTAGGTAGAGAAAAATTTGTTGAGGAAACATGGAAATGGAAAGAGGAATATGCAGGTCATATTCGTGAACAATGGGCGAAAGTAGGACTTGGATTAGATTACTCACGTGAACGTTTCACACTTGATGAAGGCTTATCAAAGGCTGTTCGTGAAGTATTTGTATCCCTTTATAATAAAGGTCTTATTTATCGTGGGGAATATATTATCAACTGGGATCCCCAAACAAAAACAGCTTTATCAGATATTGAAGTAATATATAAGGATGTTCAAGGTGCCTTTTATCATATGCGTTATCCGTTAGCAGATGGTTCGGGATCTATTGAAATTGCTACTACTAGACCAGAAACAATGCTTGGAGATACTGCAGTCGCTGTTCATCCAGAAGATGAACGTTACAAACATTTAATTGGAAAAAAAGTAATATTACCGATTGTTGGTCGTGAAATTCCAATTGTTGGTGATGATTATGTAGATATGGAATTTGGTTCAGGTGCAGTAAAAATTACTCCTGCTCATGATCCAAATGACTTTGAAGTTGGAAACCGTCATAACCTCGAGCGCATTCTTGTGATGAACGAAGATGGAACAATGAATGAAAACGCAGGTATATACAATGGACTTGACCGCTTTGAGTGTCGTAAAAAAATTGTTAAAGATCTACAAGAGCAAGGTGTGTTATTTAAAATTGAAGAGCATCTTCATTCCGTAGGACATAGTGAAAGAAGCGGAGCGGTTGTCGAACCGTATCTTTCTACTCAATGGTTTGTAAAAATGCAGCCTTTAGCAGATGAAGCAATTAAGCTCCAACAAGCAGAAGAAGAAAAGGTGAATTTTGTTCCAGACAGATTTGAAAAAACATATATGCGTTGGATGGAGAATATCCGTGATTGGTGTATTTCTCGACAATTATGGTGGGGACACCGTATTCCAGCATGGTATCATAAAGAAACAGGAGAGGTATATGTTAATCAAGAACCACCTGCTGATATAGAAAATTGGGAGCAGGATAAAGATGTGCTTGACACGTGGTTTAGTTCAGCGCTTTGGCCGTTTTCAACAATGGGTTGGCCAGATACAGACTCAGCTGATTACAAACGCTATTATCCGACAGACGTATTAGTAACAGGGTATGACATTATTTTCTTCTGGGTTTCAAGAATGATTTTCCAAGGTCTTGAATTTACTGGTAAACGTCCTTTTAAAGATGTATTAATTCATGGACTTGTTCGCGATGAACAAGGGCGGAAAATGAGTAAATCATTAGGTAATGGTGTCGATCCTATGGAGGTTATTGATAAATACGGGGCTGACTCATTACGTTACTTTTTATCAACAGGAAGCTCACCAGGTCAGGATTTACGCTTTAGTCATGAAAAGGTAGAATCAACTTGGAATTTTGCGAATAAAATTTGGAATGCCTCACGTTTTGCGTTAATGAATATGGATGGTTTAACATATGAAGAAATCGATATAACTGGTGAAAAATCAGTCGCTGATAAATGGATTTTAACTCGACTAAATGAAACGATTGAAAATGTTACGAGTCTTGCTGATAAATATGAATTTGGTGAAATCGGTAGACTTCTATACAACTTCATTTGGGATGATTTCTGTGATTGGTATATTGAAATGGCGAAATTACCACTATATGGAGAGGATGAAGCTGCGAAAAAGACAACTCGCTCAATCCTTGCTTATGTATTAGATAACACAATGAGATTGTTACACCCATTCATGCCATTTATTACTGAGGAAATCTGGCAGTCACTTCCACATGAAGGTGAGTCAATTACTATAGCAAAATGGCCTACTGTTAATCCGGAACTTACCGATCAACAGGCAGCTAATGAAATGAAATTATTAGTTGAAGTTATTCGCTCCGTACGTAATATTCGCGCAGAAGTGAATACTCCGATGAGTAAGCAAATTGAAATGACGATTAAAGCAAAAGACGAGGACGTTGTTAGTCAACTTGAAACGAATCGAGCATATGTTGAGCGGTTCTGTAATACAAGCTCGTTAACAATTGCGACAGATATTACTTCAACAGATAAATCAATGACAGCTGTTGTTACTGGTGCCGAGATTATATTACCGTTGGAAGGACTCATCAATATCGATGAAGAAATTAAACGACTTGAAAAGGAAAAAGAAAAGCTTGATAAAGAGGTCGAACGTGTTCAGAAAAAACTTGGTAACGAGGGCTTCTTGAAAAAGGCGCCTGAAAAGGTAATCGAAGAAGAAAAGGCAAAGGAAAAAGATTATATCGAAAAACGTGATATTGTCATTGCAAGAATCGAGGAACTAAGAGGTTAATTGTATAAAAGTCGGGTGAGTCATTGACTCACCCGACTTTTACTAAGTAAATATAAAGGTGGCATCATTATGTTTGCAAATTATGATGAAGCAATTAATTGGATCCATTCACGATTAAAATTTGGTGTAAAGCCTGGCTTAAAACGAATGGAATGGTTATTAGAAAAATTCAACCATCCAGAAGAAAACTTACAAGTTATCCATGTAGCTGGAACAAATGGAAAAGGATCGACTATTTCATATATGCGCCATATGTTAATGGAGGCAGGATATAAGGTAGGTACTTTTACTTCCCCATATATAGAGCTTTTTAATGAACGAATAAGTGTTAATGGCGAACCAATATCTGACGAAGCAATGCTTTCACTTGTTAATGAAATTAAGCCATATGTAGAACAGATTGAGCAAACAGATCTTGGTAGTCCAACTGAGTTTGAAGTCATTACAATGATGATGTATCTTTATTTCGGAAAATACAATCAACCAGATTTTTTACTGCTAGAAACAGGGCTTGGTGGAAGACTCGACTCAACGAATGTCATCAATCATCCTTTATTATCAATTATTACAAACGTTGGATATGATCATATGAACATATTAGGGAATACGATCGAAGAAATTGCCGCAGAAAAAGCAGGAATTATTAAAAATGGTGTTCCAGTTTTTACAGCGATTGAAAATGAAAATGGTATACAAGTAGTTAAAGAAGTGGCTAAAAGAAAAAATGCCACATTATTTATCTACGGAATTGATTTTAATATCGTCAAACATCAGCTTCATCGAAAGGGAGAATTATTTTCATTAGAAACATCATCGTGTGTCTACAATGATGTGCTAATTACAATGAAAGGTGAACACCAAACTAAAAACGCAGCGCTTGCCATTTCTGCAATTGATTATTTAAAACGGCAAAATATAGTGAATATAAATGAAGTGCAACTAAAAACAGCTCTTGAGAAAACAAATTGGATTGGTAGATTTGAGAAAGTATATGATAATCCGGAAGTAATTATTGATGGAGCACATAATATTGAAGGGATTGAAAGCCTCGTTTTAACTTTGAAAAGACACTATGGGAATAGAAATATTCATTTTTTAGTTAGTATTTTAAATGACAAAAATTATGAAGAAATGATTAAGTTGTTAACGAAGATTGCTTCTTCCATACATTTTACCTCCTTTGACTTTCCACGAGCTGAGAGGGCAAGTGAGCTATATTCAGTTTGTAAGTTGGGAAATAAAAGTTATTCGGATGATTGGGGGGAGATGATACAATATCTGTTAAAGAAATATGAAAATAGAGGAAATGACTTAATTGTAGTAGTCGGATCTCTTTATTTTATATCACATATACGTAATTATTTTTATGAAAAAAATTAACTGAATTAATATCCCTTTTTACTTTATTTGTATATTAAAATTATTTCCCGCGAAATAAGAAGGTAGGGATACAAACGAAAGGCAAGCTAGAATTAATAGCTTGCTTTTCGTTTTGTATAGTAGAATTATAAAATTTTTTATAGAGTTTTTTCATTTAGTTATATTATATTGAGGCTAGTTGAAACATATGCTTTTTGAGAAGAAGGAAAAATTCGAAGCTCGGGAACAATAATTTTTAGTAATCGTTAAGTAATAAGACATTTGTTAATAGCTTTAATTTAATGCTTATATTCACGATGGATATATTACTAATTTTACTATAGATAATATTATGCTAGTGACCACTATATAAAGGAACATTATTTTATGAATATGAATTAATACAAATAAGTAAACACATAAATCTGCTTTAGTGAATTCTTGCAGATATTCGATGTATAGTTTATGTACATTAATTTAGTATACCTAATAATATTTATAGGTATAAAGGTCGTGGTATAATATTCATAGTTAGAATAAATAGGATAAATATACCATGTTAATTGGAGTTGAGAAAAAGTGAAAAAACGTATCGGAATTCAACGTGGTTTATCATGTATTGAATTATTTTGTTCACATGTTTATTTAATGATTCTTATAGGTTTATATAATTCGAGTGGAAAAATGGCAGCTTCGGAGGCTACTAGAATCCAATTTAATAATCTAACTGCTGATGCTCATGAATAACATATTATTGCTGCTTTATGGTTTAGTGCTTGGTTCATTTTTTAATGTTGTAGGTCTTAGGATTCCATTAAATCAATCATTAGTTACACCACGTTCAACTTGTCCAAGATGTCACCATACATTAACGGCAATCGAATTAATTCCGATTGTTTCTTATCTATTACAAAAGGGGAAATGCCGAAACTGTCACTTTAAAATATCTCGTTTATACCCATTTGTTGAACTAACAACTGGGCTTCTATTTTTCGTTTCACCTTTAATTGTTGGTTGGAGTTTTGAACTAATAATTACCCTCACTTTAATTTCCTTATGTATGATTATTTTTGTATCTGATGTTTCATATATGCTCATCCCAGATCGAGTTCTTTTGTTTTTTCTTGTCGTTTTTATAATTGAACGGATAATTTATCCGCTTGACCCATGGTATGACTCTATTATTGGTGGAGCGGCTGTCTTTACCTTATTACTTTTCATTGCTTATATAAGTAATGGCGGTATAGGTGGAGGAGACATTAAGCTTTTCGGTTTACTTGGGTTTGTATTAGGCCTGAAAATTGTATTATTAGCATTCTTTCTTTCGACATTAATCGGAACTTTAGATGGTGTAAGAAGGATGATATTAGGAAAATATAAAAAAAGAGAACCTGTTCCATTCGGGCCCTCAATCGTTGTTGGAACACTTATTGCATACTTTTTCGGAGATTCACTTATCAGTTTATACATATTAATGTTGAGCAATGGTAGGTGAAAAAATTAGAAATTTGGACAAATAGGGTTATAGAATAAACTATAAAAAAAGAGCAATCTAAAAGTTTTAATAGGCATAGAGCATTTCATAATCCTTTTTAAGGTTATTTTAAGATAATTGAAAGTAAAAGTTTTCCAACACTATTGAGCATAGCACTGTTATTCTTTTTTATATAGAAACAAGATTGGTTATTTGAAATCATTTGATTCTATATCCAGTCGTTGATGCTATAGTTCTATTGAAGTCCTTTTGTAGAGAATGACGAATCACATATTTATTTGACGAAAACTTTTCAGAACGAGACGACAAATGTCTTGTTCTTTTTTTGTTTTAATCTGATAGCATGGTAAGCAAATTGATCGCACGTGATTTGCAAATGAAGGGTGGTAGGCATATGGACAAGCAAACAACTAATCCAATAAAGGTGAAAATAAATGGCAAAGAACGCCCTTTATCTGAAGCTGAAAAACATGAGGATGAAATTCCTATTTCAAGCTGGGAAGAAAAGCTAGAGGCAGAAAAGGAAATCGCTTCTGCAAAACAACCGATAGAAAAGGAAGAGGAGTTTCCATGGCTTCTGCCAGATGAAGATGAATCCGTATTTCAAGAAGACCCAAAGGTTGTCACCCCTAAAAAAAGTAAAAAAGTCTTATCTAACCAGAAGGTAATCCCATATCAATATTCTTCATCCAAAAAGAAGAAAAGTGATAATCAAGTAAAGCGATTGTTCATTATCCCGCTCTTTGCTATTAGTTTAGGTGTGTTGTTTGGAATTATTGCATTGAACTTCTTGTCTAATAAGGATATGCCAACTGCCGGGACAGTGAATGAAGTAGTTCCAAATAGCAGCAGTAATACAACTGTAGAAGATAAAGATGCTAAGGAAACGACGCCTGATGATGTAAAGGCGATATCAAATGCTAGTTTGGCAATTTATGTTGTTCAAGGCGGGATTTTTACGAAAAAAGAAACTGCCGATACTGTTGCAAATACGATTAAATCAGAAGGGTTTGCGTCAGTTGTTCTTGAAACAAATGGAAATTTCACAGTTTATGCAGGATTAGGAAAAGATAAAAGTGAAACAAGCTCACTTGCTGATCTATATAAACAAAAAAGCTTGCCTGATATCGAGTTTTGGGGTGGAAAACAACTAACACTACCAATTCAAACAACAGAGTCGGCAGAACAATGGGCCAGTTCCATTCAAGAGTTAGCATCTATTTCTGCTTTAACTGCAATTGGAACATCTTTTGGCAATGATGAGATAACAAAAATTGAATCTGCTATTAAAGGAATAAAGGCTAACGGTGATGAAGAGAAAAAAGCTATTGAAGCGATGAATCAATCAATTACACACATTAAAAATAAACAAGGGTGGCAAGCCCAACAGAAACTATTAGAAGCAATTAGTTTTATTAATAAAGGAGCTTAAAGGAGTAATGGGGCAATCTATCTTAGGAAATGTTAGATAGGTTTAGCCCTTATTACTCTTTTTTATTAGGCTATGTTAAAGCATATTGTTGCTCTCTTAACACTTAGCTTATTGGAGAGACTACGTGAGATAGTTACTTAGAGAAACGCGACAAAGGAAACCTCGCAGGCGTTAATGACGAACGGAAAGCGAATATTGTTGGAGGAATAAATAGCTAAAATTAACACGTATTTATATAAAAGTTTTATAATGTAAAATTCACTTTTATTAAATTGTTCTCTACCATTTCGTTTGGTAAGATTAAACCGTATCTTCTAATCTGAAACGAAGAAAGGATGAAACAACATGAAGACAAACCTCATATTAGCTTCAGCTTCGCCCCGTAGAAAAGAGCTTCTAGAATTATTACAAATCCCGTTTAAGGTGATACCAAGTGAGGTTGAAGAAAAGGTAGATGAAACCCTACATCCTGAAGAAATGGTTAAATTATTAGCACAGCAAAAGGCTGAATATGTTGCTAAAAGCAATCAAAACGCCTATGTCATTGGTTCTGACACTCTTGTTGTCTATGATGGTCAAATGCTTGGAAAGCCTGTTGATACAAATCATGCGATAGAAATATTACAAAAGCTTTCTGGTAAAACCCATTACGTGTATACTGGTGTATCGATTATTTATGGTAGTCAGATTAGAGCTTTTACCGAGAAAACTGCTGTAACATTTTATCCATTATCGAATAAAGAAATTGAGGATTATGTTTCAACTGGGGAGCCAATGGATAAAGCGGGTGGCTATGGGATTCAAGGCTACGGGTCATTACTGGTAAATAAAATTAGCGGTGATTATTATGCTGTAGTAGGATTACCAATTGCAAGACTGAAAAGAGAATTAGAAATTATGAGATTTTTCTCCAATTGAAGATTATTTTGTTCCGGATCGTTTAAATTTGGAATAAATCGGCATATAAGGTTTATGATATTAATACAAAACATCCTTTTAAAGTTGTAGCTTATACCAATTACGTCGATAGAAGGAGTAGGTATTAGCGAAATTCGTAATATTCAATAACTGAGCAGAAAGGGAAACAAAGGAGGAAAAATGGAAACTTCTAATTTTAAAATCCGTGATTTCCCACAAGATGAGCGTCCACGAGAGCGTTTGATCAATGATGGTCCTGATAAACTTTCTAATCAAGAGCTGTTGGCAATTATTTTACGCACTGGTACAAGTAAAGAATCTGTTTTAAATTTATCACAAAAATTATTGAAGCATTTTGAAGGCTTAAGGATGTTAACAAATGCAACTGTTGAAGAAATAACCTCGATTTCAGGAATTGGTAAGGCAAAAGCAGCACAAATTATTGCAGCAATGGAACTTGGACGAAGAATCAATCGTCTAACATATGATGACAGATATACGATACGTTCTCCACAAGATGGGGCAAATTATGTAATGGACGAAATGCGGTTTTTGAGCCAAGAGCATTTTGTATGTTTATATTTAAATACAAAAAACCAAGTTCTTCATAAGCAAACGGTGTTTATTGGTAGCTTAAATGCATCGATCGTCCACCCACGAGAGGTTTTTAAGGAAGCGTTCAAACGTTCAGCTGCATCGGTCATCTGTGCTCATAATCATCCCTCAGGGGATCCAACGCCAAGTAGAGAGGATATCGAGGTGACGAAAAGATTAACCGAATGTGGTAAAATGTTAGGAATAGAACTTTTGGACCATCTAATTATAGGAGACCAAAAATATGTCAGTCTAAAAGAAAAAGGCTACGTGTAACACTTTTTTTTTTGCGTATTTACGATATAATAAGGTTTATGAGTTTTTTTCCGATTTGGTGAGACTCAAAGATATTAAGCAGGAAAGATGAAGAAACAGCAAAGGAATACGAACCTCACTACAGGTAAGACCGTGAATTAGTCAAATCCTCAAATTAATGTATGATGTTTTCTGTCCATTTTCCTATGAGTATTAAAAAACTATATATTTCGTTTCAGAAAGGAAGATACACCCTATGTTCGGTATTGGTACAAGAGACCTTGGAATAGATTTAGGGACTGCAAACACACTCGTATTTGTGAAAGGAAAAGGGGTTGTCGTTAGAGAACCTTCAGTTGTAGCTTTACAAACAGATACAAAACAAATAGTAGCGGTTGGAAATGATGCAAAAAATATGATTGGGCGGACCCCAGGAAATGTTGTAGCACTACGTCCAATGAAAGACGGCGTTATCGCAGATTATGAAACAACTGCAACGATGATGAAGTATTATATTAAGCAAGCGACAAAAACTAAAGGTGTTTTTGCGAGAAAGCCTTATGTAATGGTTTGTGTTCCATCAGGAATTACTGCTGTTGAGGAAAGAGCAGTAATTGATGCTACAAGACAGGCTGGAGCAAGAGATGCTTATACGATTGAAGAACCATTTGCTGCAGCAATTGGAGCAAATTTACCTGTTTGGGAACCTACAGGTAGTATGGTCGTTGATATTGGTGGAGGAACAACAGAAGTAGCAATTATTTCACTTGGAGGCATTGTTACTAGTCAGTCAATTCGTGTTGCTGGTGACGAAATGGATGAGGCAATTGTTACATATATAAGAAAGACTTATAACTTAATGATTGGAGATCGGACATCAGAAGCGATTAAAATGGAAATTGGATCTGCCGGTTCTCCAGATGGTGTCGATAATATGGATATAAGAGGACGTGACCTCTTAACAGGTTTGCCAAAAACAATTCAAATTACGGCTGAAGAGATCGCTGAGGCATTAAAAGATACAGTATATACTATTGTTGACACAGTTAAAAATACATTGGAGAAAACTCCACCAGAACTTGCTGCAGATATAATGGATCGCGGGATTGTCTTAACTGGCGGAGGTGCCTTATTAAGAAATCTTGACAAGGTCATTGGTGAAGAAACAAATATGCCTGTATTAATTGCAGAGGAACCGTTGGATTGTGTAGCAATTGGAACTGGTAAGGCTTTAGAGCATATCCATTTATTTAAAAATAAAGCGAGAGATAGTAGATAAGATTGTTTTTGCCTTTGCTTGTCATGTATTATTAAGAGATAAGCAAAGGCACAAGCATTGGAAATATTAGTTAAGAGGTGTTCATATGCCACAGTTTTTCCTAAATAAACGCCTTATCTTGTTGCTAGTTAGTATAATTTTTTTAGTGGCATTGATTGGTTTTTCTATTAAGGATGATCGGAAATTAACATGGCCAGAGCAATTTTTGCAGGATACAGTCGGTGTTTTTCAATCTATCTTTCATAAACCAGCTGCATATATTTCAGGTATTTTTGAAAATATAAGTGACCTGAAAAATACATATGAGGAAAATGCTTTATTGAAAAGCAGACTTGATGAATACATGCAATTAGAAGCAGACCTACAGGAGTACAAGCTTGAAAATGAAAAATTACTTGCTGACCTTGGTAATGTTTCAAATTTAAGACAGTATAATCCTATTTATTCTACAGTTATTGGTCGTAATCCTGACAGATGGTATGATTATATTTCGATTGATAAAGGTGAGGAAGATGGCATTAAGCCAAATATGGCAGTTGTCACTGCTCAAGGTCTTATCGGAAAAGTTAAATCAACCTCACAATTTACTTCAACAGTGCAACTTTTAAGTGCAACAGATTTAAAAAATAGAATTTCTGCCGAAGTTCAACCACTAGAGCAGAAAGAATCAAACAATGATGCTGAAAATAAAGCTAATGAAACAACCAAGGAAACAAATCAAATGACCGAAAAGGTAATGGGGACAATAGAAGGTTACGATGAAGAAAAAGGAGCGTTATTACTGCGGAAAATAGAATCCAAAGTAAAGCTCTCAGTAGGACAGAAGGTCATTACTTCCGGTAAAGGTGGTGTCTTTCCTGAGGGGATACTCATCGGAGAGATTACTGAAATTGAGCCGGATTCGTATGGGCTAGAACAAATGGCATATGTGAAACCATCTGCTAATTTCTACGATATTGATAGAGTTTGGGTAGCTGAACGTGAAGTACAAGGTGAAGATCCTACTGAGAACTTGAATGAGGAGGAGGAATCGTGAGACGTTTTATTCTTCCTTTTCTTATCTTTTTCGTTTTTATTAGTGAGGGGATGTTCTCACATTTAGTTCATTTCTCATTTGCCCAAGATGGACAATTATTTGTACCTCGCTTTGTTCTCATCGTAATCATATTTGTTACCGTATATTTAACTAGAACACAAGGAATGCTTTTTGGGCTTGTGTTTGGTTTATTACATGATATTGTATATATAGAAGTAATCGGTATCTATCTTATTACATATGCTTTGATTGCGTATTTAATATCAAAAGTAATGAAGGTTTTACACAAAAATATATTTATTGTCCTATTCCTAACCATTTTATCGGTAGCCTTACTTGAATATTATGTGTATGGGGTTAATTATTTAATCGGAGCAACGGACATGTCAATGTATAATTTTACAACATTACGTTTATTGCCAACTCTTGCATTAAATGCTGTCGTTGCGATCATTTTTATTTATCCGATTAGTAGATTTTTAACAAAAATTAAAATAGAAGAGTCTGAGGATTAATGAATAATCATACCTGTTCTTATGGAGTATGAAGATAGATTTAGGCTTTGTTAAGGTTTATGATTAATTTTCCTCATTATGTTGATTGAAGTGGTAGCGTGCGATTTCTGCAGGTGAAGTATATCATGAGGAGACTCATGTAACTTAGATGCTAAAGGACCGCGGGCGACCTGCGGAAAGGGATCGATTAAACGGAAAATCAACCTTTGAGTTTTACAGAGCAAAAATGATTAAAAAAGGGATTTAAGCATTTCTGTCGAATAGTAAAATCGTTGAGGTGAACGTCATGAAGGTTCAAAAACAACAATATGTTACGATTAAAGGCACAAAAGATGGCTTAACGTTACATCTCGATGATTCGTGCTCTTTTGACCAATTACTCCTTGAACTCGAAGAAATGCTATCTTTAAAACAATATGTTCACGGGTCAGGTCCTGTTATTGGTGTAAAAGTAAAGGTTGGTAATCGATTAGTAAATGAGAATCAACGAGAGAAGCTAGAAAAAGTCATCAAACAAAAAAGAAATCTCATTGTTGAGTCAATTGATAGCAATGTTATGACAAAGGATGAAGCTTTAAAGCTTAAGCAGGAATCAGAGGTTACGACGGTAGCGAAAATTATTCGATCCGGCCAAGTATTAAAGGTAACTGGAGATTTGCTTCTAATTGGCGATGTTAATCCAGGTGGAACTGTTATAGCAGCCGGTAATATTTTTGTTCTAGGTGCGTTAAGAGGAATTGCTCATGCTGGTGTAGACGGGAATCAAGATGCAATAATTGCAGCATCTTCTATGAAGCCTGCACAACTTCGTATAAGCCAGATTATTAATCGTGCTCCAGATCATATCTCAAAAGAGGGAAATGAAATGGAATGTGCGTATATCAATACAGATGGTGAAATGATCATAGAGCGATTACAGCAACTTACTCATTTACGACCTAATTTAACAAGGTTTGAAGGAGGAATCTAATTATGGGTGAAGCAATTGTCATTACCTCAGGTAAAGGTGGAGTTGGTAAAACAACAACATCTGCAAATTTAGGGACAGCTTTAGCTATATTGGGCAAACGTGTTTGCTTAGTTGATACAGACATCGGTCTTCGAAACCTAGATGTTGTAATGGGGTTAGAGAACCGAATAATATACGACTTAGTTGATGTGGTAAATGGGCGTTGCAAAATGCATCAGGCGCTTGTTAAGGACAAGCGTTTTGAAGATTTACTATATTTATTACCAGCTGCACAAACAAGTGATAAAACATCAGTGAAGCCTGAGCAAATTAAAAAAATAATAGAAGAATTAAAGCAGGATTATGATTACATTGTAATAGATTGCCCAGCTGGAATTGAGCAAGGCTATAAAAACGCAGTAGCAGGTGCTGATAAAGCAATTGTTGTAACAACTCCAGAAATTTCAGCAGTCCGAGACGCTGATCGAATTATTGGCTTGCTTGAAAAGGAAGATATTGAGCCACCAAAATTAGTAGTAAATCGGATTCGTAATCATCTTGTGAAAAATGGAGACATGCTTGATGTAGATGAAATTGTTACGCATCTTTCTATAGATTTAATTGGTATAGTTGCGGATGATGATGATGTCATTAAAGCATCAAACAGTGGTGAACCAATTGCAATGGACCCTACTAATCGGGCTGCAATCGCATATCGCAATATTGCTCGTCGTATTCTAGGGGAATCTGTACCTCTGCAATCATTAGAAGAACAAAATAAAGGTGTTCTAACGAAATTGAAGAAATTTTTCGGTGTTCGTGTGTAATAGCTGTTTTACAAGATTACCTTATTTAAATAAAGCTAGTGTTTGAAAATAATTGTTTCATATAAACAATTTTTTCAAACACTAGCTTTTCTATTTATGCAAGTTATTGAGGGAAAAGAAATACAAAACGAAGAAAAGAAAGATGAGCAAGTCATAAAATTGATTCATATCACCCAAGGACAAGGCATAAAATTGTACAAACTGACTAAAAGGATTGATGGGGATGAGTCATCGAGCGGATGAAGTAAGAAAACGAATTGCAAAAAGAAAACGGGAAAAAGGTTTATTACCATCAGGAACAAATGAATCATTTAAGAGGACTTCATTATATGTAACAGATGAAGAGAGATATGGAGGGTATACTCCGCCTGTATATGAAGATGGTCCAACTAATAGTAAAAATGGACATCCTTTGTTTCGTATAGAAGTTTTTATGTTTAAACTATTATTTTCTGCAGTTATTGTCCTGCTTGTTGCTATTATTTTTAAGAATAGTAATCCTGCCTTCGAACAGGTGAAATCTACAATTTCTTATGCAATGGAGGAAGAATTTCAATTTGCCGCAGTTTCTTCATGGTACCGTGAACAATTCGGGGAACCATTAGCATTATTTGAAACAAATCAGGAAGATAAGACAAGTGATAAAGATTCGGAAACAGCTCAATTAGCTATGCCTGCAACAGGTAAGGTTCTCGAAACATTTAAAGAAAATGGTCAAGGAATAATGGTAGAAACTGATATGCCTACAGTAAAGGCATTGGATGAAGGGGTTATTATTAAGGCTGAAGAAATGCCTGATACTGGATTAACGATGGTTGTTCAGCATGGTGATGGTTCTGAGTCTTGGTATGGGAATTTAGATAAAATGAATGTTGCCCTTTACACTTTTGTTAAAAAAGGAACTGAATTAGGTGACATCAAATTAAATGAGAAACAAAAAGGTACGTATTATTTCGCAATTAAAAAGGGTGATGATTTTATTGACCCGAATCAGGTGATACCATTTGACTAAGTATCTTACACTTTTACAAAAAGTCCACATCCATCCATTGCTATGGGTCATAATTGGTATAAGTGTCATCACTGCTAGCTTTAAACCGTTAATGATGTTAATCTTGATCGTTTTTATCCATGAAATGGGCCATGCAATAAGTGCTCATTTTTTTTCTTGGCGTATTAAATCAATCATGCTCTTGCCTTTTGGAGGGGTTGCAGAAGTGGATGAGCATGGAAACCGCTCATTAAAGCAGGAGCTAATTGTAGTACTTGCAGGCCCTAGCCAGCATATTTGGCTACAGGGTGTTGCTTATGTTTTATATCAGATGAATTTTTTAAATATAGCGGATTATCAAATGTTTACTTTCTATAATCTTTCTATTCTCTTATTTAATTTGCTACCGATTTGGCCATTGGATGGGGGGAAACTGCTATTTATCGTGTTTTCTCATTTATGGGCTTACAAAAAGGCACATATGTATATGCTATTGACATCTAGCTTTTTCTTAGCCATTTACCTAGCATTTACGTTAATTTTTTCACCTACACATATTAATATGTGGATAATTATTACATTTCTTCTATATAGCCTTTATCATGAATATAAAAATCGAATGTATGGATGTTTACGTTTTTTAATGGAACGGTATTATGGGAAACAAAATACGATTCATCAGCTAAAACCTATTGTTGTGGATGAGTCTGATTTGATATATCAAGTACTACTTCAGTTTCAAAGAGGGTGTAAGCATTTAATTATTGTTGAAAAAAATGGGAAAAAGATTGCTGAAATGGATGAAAATGAATTGCTACATGCATATTTTGCAAATAAATTGATCGATTCAAGAGTTGGTGACCTGCATTATGTATATTAAATTTATTTCTCCTTTATCATTGGAATAATCGTCTCTTATTTTACGTCAATTAAGTTTTTTTGTTATAGTTATATAAGAATTTTTACAATAAATGAGTAGCAGGCTTTGATTCAGGAGAAAGAGGGGATAAAGGTGAGGCAACTAATTATAAATGATATAACAGATCAAGTACGATGTGCACTATTAGAAAATAATCAAGTGAAAGAAATCCATCAAACCTTATCCTATGAAGATGAAATGATTGGAAATATATATATCGGACGTGTAACGAAGGTATTACCAGGAATGCAAGCGGCATTTATCGACTTAGGTACTGGACAAAACGGATATCTCCACCGCAATGATTTAGTTCAATTTCAACACCAGAAAGCGAGTCCATCAGCGAAATCCTCCATTTCCCACTATATAAGAGAGGGAGAGCAGCTTATCGTCCAAGTTGTAAAAGAGGGGGATGATCATAAAGGACCGAAATTAACAACGAATATTGAGTTTTCTGGAAATTTCCTTGTCTATATGCCTTATAGTAATTATATGGCAGTTTCAAAAAAAGTAGCAGTTGAAGAAGAGAGAAAAAGATTGCTTGAGATTGCAGAAGATATTAAAGCAGATAATGAAGGGCTACTATTTCGAACGGCGAGTAAAGAGCAATCCGTTGAAACATTAAAAGCAGAATATCAGTCTTTAAAAAGTCAATATGAACAATTGCTTAAAGTAAAAAGTAAAAAACCGACATGTATTTATCAATTAAATTCTTTTATTGATCGGATCATTCATGATTTAGGTATTTCAGCTAAAGATTATATTATCTGTGACAATTTTGAACAAACACAAAAGCTTAAAGAACAATATCCAAATTACACAATCTCATATCATGAACAAAAAGAAGGAATTTTCACTACATATAAAATAGAACAGGAAATTGAAAAGCTATTAAAGCAGGTAGTCTGGCTGAAAAATGGTGCATACATCGTGATTGAGCAAACCGAAGCAATGACAATTATAGATGTTAATACAGGGAAATTCTCTGGGAAAATATCAATGCGGGACACTGTATTAAAAACAAATCAATTTGCTGCAAAGGAAATAGCTAGGCAAATTCGTTTGAGAAATCTTAGTGGAATTATTTTAATTGATTTCATTGATATGAAACATAAAGCAGATCAGGAAGTGGTTCTTAGAACAATAATAGAGGAAATGAAATCGGATCGTGTCCAGCATAAAATTTTAGGGTTTACAGAATTAAATATTTTGCAAATTACAAGAAAAAAGACTCGAAAACCTTTAGAAGCAGTGCTTACGACTGAATGTCCAATTTGTAAGGGGACGGGAAGAATTATCTCTGTTGAATCGGTTGCCTATAGATTAGAAAGAGAGCTATGGGAGTATCAGTTTATGGATGAAGAAGCAATGTGGATTGAAGCAACTTCAGATGTAATCTCACTCGTTCAGGGAGAGAATGGAGAGCATATTAGACAACTTGAGGAAGCTTTAAAATACAAAGTAATATTTTCAGCAATTGATAGCTCTTCTCCATGTTATCATATTAAATATTTAGGAAGCAAAAAGACAATTGAAAATAGAGTTTCGATAATTTGATTTTCTTGCTTATTAAGATATTAAAACTGTTGCATAAATTCTTGCTTTTTGTTATGATGGTTAATGTTATGATTTGTAGCGCACCCGTGCTACAACCGCTCAGAATCAGGTATGTTAAGAAATGATTACGATCATTCACCTCGTTTTGGCGAGTCTGAGTTTATAGGAGGTGCAAGGAATGTACGCAATTATTGAAACTGGTGGAAAGCAAATTAAAGTTGAAGAAGGCCAAGTGATTTATGTTGAAAAGCTTGGTACTGAACAAGGTGAAACTGTTACGTTTGACAAGGTTTTATTTGTAGGTGGAGAAAACGTTAAAGTTGGTAGCCCAACTGTAGACGGAGCGACTGTAACTGGTAAAGTTGAAAAGCATGGTCGTCAAAAGAAAATCACTGTCTTCAAATATAAAGCTAAGAAAAACTACCGTAAAAAACAAGGTCACCGTCAGCCATACACTAAAGTTGTCATTGACAAAATTAACGCGTAAGGCGATTTGATATGATAAATGCTAAAATTTATCGTTCAAATGATGGACTTATCACATCGTTCACTCTATCTGGACATGCCGAATTCGACGAATACGGCAGTGATATTGTTTGCGCTGGGGCATCAGCAGTTACCTTCGGTGCTGTAAATGCAGTACTTAGTCTTACAAAAATTGAGCCACAAATTGATCAAGGTGGAGAAGGAGGGTACTTACATGTTAAGTTACCTAATAATCTCTCCAAATCAACAAGTGATAAAGTTCAATTATTGCTAGAAGGGATGCTTGTCTCACTTCAAACAATTGAAAGAGAGTATGGACAATATATTTCTGTAAATATAATGAACTAAACAGGAGGTGAATTTCATGTTAAGATTAGATCTTCAGTTCTTCGCATCTAAGAAAGGGGTAGGTTCGACTAAAAACGGTCGTGACTCTATCGCGAAACGTCTTGGTGCAAAGCGTGCAGATGGTCAATTCGTATCTGGTGGTTCAATCCTTTACCGTCAACGTGGTACAAAAATTTACCCAGGTGAAAACGTAGGCCGTGGCGGTGATGATACGCTATATGCAAAAGTTGATGGTGTAGTGAAATTCGAACGTTTCGGACGCGATCGCAAAAAAGTTAGCGTATACCCAGTAGCACAAGAAGCATAAGTTCATTTGAAACTCTAGCCTTATGGAGGCTAGAGTTTTTTTATGGAGAATGCTTACGAGCATTTATTAAGTATGCTAGTCATACAATTACTTGAGATTTTTATATCCCCTCTAAAATGATCTGTTGTTTTTGCCTATCTATATTAATTCATTCGAAATAAGGGATATCCCTTTATGTTATATTACAATCTTTGTTATAATTCTAAATACAGCCTCATACTCCTTTCAATCTCATTAAAAAAATAGGGGAAATAGTATGAAAAATAAAAATAGTGAATGGAATGTTGTTGATTTATTAAGTCATTCAAGGCATGATTGGATGAATAAATTACAATTAATAAAAGGCAATCTTTCCTTGCAAAAATTTGATCGGGTACATGAAATTATTGAGGAAGTTATTATTGAGTCACAGCAAGAGTCCAAGCTATGTAATCTAAAAATGTCAGCCTTTGCAAGCTATCTCATGACATTTAACTGGAAGCAGCATCATTTTCAATTGGAATATGAAATATTAGGTGATGTTTTATCATTAGAGCAATATGATATGGCAGTTTCACAATGGACAAAAAATTTATTGGAAACCATTGATCAACTTGTAGAGATAGCTCATGATAATCACTTAATGATTACAATAGATATTGGATCTAATGAGGATGAAGTTCGTTTCTTTTTTGATTTTAATGGCATAATAAAAGAAACAGAAACTTTAATAAGTTGGTTAAGAAAGCATCATGAACAAATAAATGTAAAAGAATTTGAAGTGAATACATATGAAGTAGCAATAGTTGTTTCATTAGGTACTTAGAACGGAGGAAGACAAATGTTTGTCGATCAGGTCAAGATTTATGTTAAAGGTGGCGATGGAGGTAACGGTATGGTTGCGTTCCGTCGTGAAAAATATGTTCCAAAAGGTGGACCAGCAGGTGGCGATGGTGGTAATGGAGCTGACGTTGTATTCGAGGTTGAAGAGGGGTTAAGAACGTTAATGGATTTCCGTTATAAACGTCATTTTAAAGCACCTCGTGGTGAGCATGGGATGTCGAAAAATCAGCATGGTAGAAATGCACAGCCGATGGTTGTAAAGGTGCCACCTGGAACTGTTGTAACGGACGAGGAAACTGGGCAAATTATTGCTGATTTGACTGAACATGGGCAAAGAGCCGTTATTGCTAAAGGTGGAAGAGGTGGTCGTGGAAACACGAGATTTGCAACACCAGCAAATCCAGCACCAGAGCTTTCAGAAAATGGTGAACCAGGAATCGAGAGAAACGTTATTCTTGAACTAAAGGTTTTGGCTGATGTTGGTTTAGTTGGGTTTCCTAGTGTAGGTAAATCAACGTTATTATCTGTAGTGTCCTCTGCAAAACCTAAAATAGCTGAATATCATTTCACAACATTAGTCCCTAATTTAGGAATGGTTGAAACAGAAGATGGTCGCAGTTTTGTAATGGCAGACCTTCCTGGCTTAATAGAGGGCGCACATGAGGGAGTCGGGTTAGGCCATCAATTTTTAAGACATATTGAAAGAACTCGAGTTATTGTTCATGTAATTGACATGTCTGGATTAGAAGGAAGAGATCCTTATGAGGATTATGTAACAATTAATGCTGAGTTAAAGGAATATAATCTACGGTTAACTGAAAGACCGCAAATTATTGTAGCGAATAAAATGGACATGCCTGAATCTGAAGAGAATCTTGCACTTTTTAAAAGCAAATTAAAGGATGATAGTAAAATATTTCCGATTTCTGCGATTACTCGTGAAGGTGTTCGCGAATTGCTATTTGAAATTGCTGATACGATTGAGCGTACTCCTGAGTTTCCACTATTTGAGGAGGAGCCAGCTGAGCACCGAGTTGTTTATGAATTTAAAAAGGAAGAACCGAACTTTGCTATATCACGTGACAGTGATGGATCTTACATCCTTTCAGGAGAGAAGATTGAAAAACTATTTAAAATGACCGATTTCTCCCGTGAGGAATCTGTTAGACGGTTTGCACGTCAACTTCGCGGTCTAGGTGTAGATGAAGCCTTACGCGAAAAAGGAGCTAAGGACGGAGATATAGTTAAATTGCTTGACTATGAATTTGAATTTGTTGAATAAATAAATATTTTGAATCGTTTTATAACGATACTGATCGAGAGCTTATCATAAGCTCTCTTTTTATATAGCTATCCAAAAGCTGAAATACAACAAGTTTACGAAAACAGCCAAATAAATATAGAAAAATGAAGAAATTTAATTAATATTGTGATAAATTATCTACATTGAGAAAAATAGATGGGAGGGAGTTTATGAAGAATGATACGTTTTTTTTAGTTCGTGAAGATCTTTTGCCTGAAGCGATGAAAAAAACATTAGAAGTTAAAAAGCTGATTGAAAGAGGTAAAGTCGATTCCGTTGCGGAAGCTGTACAAAGAGTAGATATGAGCCGGAGTGCATTTTATAAGTATCGTGATGCCGTTTTTCCTTTCCACACAATGGTAAAGGAAAAATTAATTACGCTTTTCTTTCATTTAGAAGATCGTAGTGGAACACTTTCAGAATTATTATCTGTCGTTGCTACAGCAGGCTGTAACGTTTTAACAATCCATCAAACAATACCGATTCAAGGTCGTGCGAATGTAACACTCTCTCTTAATACAAATGGAATGAATGAGGATATTAACCGTTTAATGGCAAGATTTCGCAGCCTAGAGTTTGTTGAAAAGGTTGAAATATTAGGTCAAGGTGCATAAGGAGATGAAGCTATTTTGGCAATAAGAGTAGGTTTCTTAGGGCCTCGCGCAACATTTACTCATTTAGCTGTTGAAGCTTATTTCGGTAATGATGTTGAGCAGGTGCCAATGACAACGATCCCACAATGTATTGATGCAGTAGCAGATGGTGAAATAGATCTTGCTGTTGTCCCTACTGAAAATGCACTTGAAGGATCAGTAAATTTAACTTTTGATTATTTAATCCATGAACGTCCTTTATACATAGTAGGTGAAATCGTTTCTCCTATTGAGCAGCATTTTATGGTTCATCCTAAAAGAAGGGATGAATGGGAAAACACGACAAGAATTTACTCCCATTCTCATGCAATTGCTCAATGTCATAAATTTTTGCATAAAAAATTTAAAGGAATAACGTATGATTATGCTACATCAACTGGTGCTGCTGCACAATATGTTAGCAAGCATCCTGACGAACCTGTAGCAGCTATAGCTAATGAAATGGCGGCAAAGGAGTACGGGCTAGAAATTGTAAAGGCAAATATACATGATTATAACTATAACCATACCCGCTTTGCTATTTTGCATCCAACAAAAAAGTTTGACTATCGAAGTCAAACACTACTATCGGATAAGGAAAAAACAACGCTAATGGTTACTTTGCCTTCGGATCAATCAGGTGCTCTACATCAAGTGCTTTCTGCTTTTACTTGGCGAAAGCTAAACTTATCAAAAATTGAATCAAGACCAATGAAAACAGGGCTAGGCAATTATTTCTTCATTATTGATATAGATATGTTAGTTGATGAGATATTAATTCCTGGTGCAATTGCAGAACTTGAAGCATTAGGCTGTGGAGTAAAATTGCTCGGAACGTATGAAGCATATTCAATTAAACAAAGTACAATGCAAGAAAGCTAACACTAGTCTATAATTGCAAAAGGCAAATGTACTTGTTTGATGATATTTCGTTAGTAAGAAAAGAAGACAGGTGGATATATTAGCCCACCTGTTTTTATGATTCAATTTACCTTTTGTATTTTATCAAGCCTGACTTACTTAGTCATGGACGATAAAACCTTCATCGGAAAGCTGTTCACAGGCGCGATCAAGCTTTTCAAGTGAATCTGCCTGGAGAGTATGCAAATGAATTCCTCCAGTTAATTGAGATAAATAAGCTGCTTTTGATTTATTTATTTTATTAATAAATTCATTTACTTCATTTCGATTTCCAACTCTAATTGATGCAGTTAAATCCCCATATACTTGATGTTCAACAATGACATCTTTAACAAATACACCATGGTCAACGAGAATCGTTAGTTCCTGTTTAGTTTGTTCAGGACTATGTTTACATGCGATAATTCTCTCAAAAATATTAGGTTGATTTTGTTGATTGTTTAGAAAAACATATCCTTGACTTGTAGCAATGATCGGATAATTTTTTGCCTTCAATAAGGAAATATCCTGTACAATAACTTGTCTACTAACATTTGCTTTGCTAGCAAGCTCACCTCCAGTAATTGGTTTATCAGCCTTCATAAGTAGCTGTAATAATAGGTTACGTCGCTCTTCCCCTAGTATTTTCTCAGTATGCATAGATTAATCTCCCCTTCGATATATTGGTGTATAAGATATGCTTAAGTTGTAGCACGAAATTATTTCGAATAAAAAGATAAAACAAAGTCTATTTGTAAAAATCCTTTACAACATTGATGAGGACTTTAGCAAAATTCTCTATTTGTTCATGTGTAGTTTCAGTCCCTAAGGATATTCTAATATACTGTTTGGCAATTTGTTTAGTATAACCAATACTTAAGAGTGTTCGAGAAGGTTCTTGCATACCAACTTGACAGGCACTTCCTGTTGATACAGCATAGCCATAACGATTGCATTCTAACATCACATATTGTCCTTCTATTCCTTTTATTTGTAAAGGGATTATATTTGGTAGGCTACAATGTTGCGAATCATTAATAATAGTAATCAACTTCTGATGAGGGGCAAAGGAATCAATAAGAATTCTTCTTAATTGTTCATAATGATTCATATTTTCGTCCATTTTCCCACATATCTCCATCGATGCAATGGCAAAAGCAGCTACTGCTGGGACGTCGACTGTACCAGGACGGAATCCAGACTCATGCGTAGTTCCAGGTATTACGGGATTCCAAAAGGTGGATGGTTTGATATAAGCTGCACCGATTCCTTTAGGTCCATAAATTTTGTGACTTGAAATTGAAATTGCATCAAGTCCAAACTCTTCAACATCAATCGGAAGTTTCCCAAAGGTTTGCACACAATCACTATGGAAAACGATGTCCTTTTGTTTTAAAAGCGCTCCTATTTTTTTAATATTTTGAACGACGCCAATTTCAGAGTTTCCGTGTTGAATTGATACTAAACCAGTATCATCTCTTAATGCTTTTTCAACCTGATTTATCTCAATATGACCTTGCTTATTCGGTATTAAGTACGTAACTTTATATCCTTCCCTTTCTAGCTTTTTAAAAAGATGGTATAAGGAAGAGTGTTCAATTTGAGAAGTAATCAAATGTTTTTTCGAATCATCAAGTCCATTTAGAAGAGATTGAATGGATAGGATATTAGCCTCACTGCCACTACCTGTAAAAAATAATCCTTTTTCATCTCCATTGATAAGCTTTACGATCGTTCTTCTAGATGATTCTAGAAGTTGACTTGAAGTTCCTCCGATATCATGCAAGCTATTACTATTTCCAAAGGCTGATTTAGCTGCCTTTCCATAAATCGCTAATGCTTGACCACTCATAGGTGTTGTTGCCGCATAGTCTAGGTAAATCAATGTTTTCACCTCTATTATTCTTACAATCTTTTGACCTTAAGATAAAAAACTCTTGTCATTATTTTAATTATATGTAAATATAGGTGTCAAGACAGCTGTTAATTTACAGGAGGGTGTAAAATGCCTCAATCAGATATCGTTATTATTGGAAGTGGTATAGCAGCCTTATCTGCAGCTTATCATTTGAAAAATAGAAAAGTCGTGCTCATTACAAAATCATCATGGTCTGATAGCAATTCAATGCTTGCTCAAGGAGGGATAGCAGCAGTTACTCAAAAAAATGATTCTTGGGAAAATCATTATCGCGATACATTAATTGCCGGTTGTTTTCATAATGATGAAAAAAATGTCGAGTTCCTTGTTAAAGCAGGACCGAAAGAAATAATTGACTGGTGTCAAAAAGGTATTACATTTGATACTGACGAAAATGGTCAATTTCTTCTTGGAAAAGAAGGGGCACATAGCCATCATCGTATTTTACATGCAGGTGGTGATGCAACAGGTCGAAAAGTAACATCATTTCTCTATCAAGCGGTGAAAGCGTCTGTTACCATTGTCGAAAATGAAATGGCAACAGATTTAATTATAAAGGATGGCGTTTGTTGTGGTGTTTATACAAAAAATGAAAAAGGTGAGATAACTCAATATATTTCAAGTGAAACGATTATTGCAAGTGGTGGCTGTGGTGCAGTTTATGGTCACACGTCAAATGCTGAGGTGATAACGGGTGATGGGATTGCAATGGCTTATAGAGCAGGGGCTGAAATAGCTGATATGGAATTTATTCAGTTCCATCCAACTATGCTTCACGTAAATGGTCGATGTGTAGGTCTTATATCTGAGGCTGTTAGAGGAGAAGGCGCAATCCTTGTTAATCAAAACGGTGAAGCATTTATGGAGTATAAACACGCTCAAAAGGATTTAGCACCAAGAGATATAGTGGCACGTGCAATTTTTGATGAAATCAAAAAAGGAAACAATGTGTATCTTGATATTTCGTGTATCCAAAATTTCCGAACACGTTTTCCGACAATATCAGAAATATGTCGTAATAACGGGATTGACCTTAAAAAGGGAAAAATTCCGGTAGCTCCAGGAATGCATTTTCTGATGGGGGGAATTCGGACTAATGACAAGGGAGAGACATCAATTAACAATTTATTTGCAATTGGCGAAGCGGCATGTACAGGTGTTCATGGAGCCAATCGACTTGCGAGTAATTCTTTATTAGAAGGTCTTGTTTTTGCTAAAAGAGTAGCGGATCATATCATCTCACAGCCTGTTGTTAATGTGAAGAAAGTTTTTCCTAATATTCAAGAAGATTGTCGTGAAACTTTGAAAATGTCCTTACCGACGAAAAAACAAATTCAAGAAATGATGAATAAGTATGTTGGGATTCAGCGAACTCAAGCAGAATTAAACTATGTGGTCAATTGGTTTATAAGGTATGAACGCTTTTTTCAAAACTATAATGTGAAGAATTTCACAAAAGAGGAAATTGAAATTATCAACTTACTAACTGTTGGCTGGCTTATTGCGACTTCTGCAAGCATGCGTACTGAAAGCAGAGGAGGTCACTATCGCTTGGATTTTCCGGAAGCAGATGACAATACGTGGAGGCAAAAACAGATTATTCGAACAAAACAAGAAATGGTTGTGGGGGTTTAATAGATGAATTTAATAAAATTAAAAAAGAAAATGGAAGATTTCTTCTTAGAAGACTTAGGAGAAATAGATATTTCCAGTCAAACGATTTTTGGAAATGACAGTAAAGGGGAGGCTGTCATTATTGCAAAAGAAGATGGTATTTTATCAGGCGTTGATGTCATTCATACAGGATATTCATTATTTACAGATGAGATGAGAATCGAGCTTAAAAAACATGATGGTGAGTTCGTTAAACATGGTGATATTATTGCAGAAATTTCAGGTCCTATAGCAGCTATTCTCAGTGGTGAACGAGTAATTTTAAATCTACTGCAACGGATGAGTGGAATTGCTACATTAACAAGTCAAGCGGTAAAAACACTTAATTCCGATTATACAAGAATATGTGATACAAGGAAAACTTCACCAGGATTAAGAATGTTTGAGAAATATGCTGTTCGTTGTGGGGGAGGCTTCAACCATCGCTTTGGTCTTTATGATGGAGTTATGATCAAAGACAATCATATTGCTTTTTCCGGTTCGATTGAAAAGGCTGTAAGACAAGTGAAAGTAAAAACGGGCCATATGGTCAAGATAGAGGTAGAAATTGAAACAGAAGCCGAGCTTTATGAAGCAATTGAGGCTGGAGCTGATGTCATCATGTTTGATAACCGGAAACCTGAAGAGGTAGAGAAGTTTGTTAAAATCACCCCAGAGCACATTATTACAGAAGCTTCAGGAGGAATCAGTCTTCATAATTTAGCTGAGTACCGAAATACAAAGGTTGATTACATTTCATTAGGTTTTTTAACACACTCATATAAATCTTTAGATATAAGTTTAAATGTAAAATAGGGGGTACCTAATTATGGAATTAATGGATTTGCTTGACCATGAAAAAAGGGAAATGATGCCTGATTCTTATAAGACAAGAAGTCGAGAGGAAATGGAGCAGCGTGTAAGAGAAATTAAAAATAAATTTGGATCAAAATTATATATTCCAGGACATCATTATCAAAAAGATGAAGTTGTACAATTTGCAGATGTAACGGGAGATAGTCTTCAGCTTGCACAGGCAGCTGCACAAAATAACGATGCTGAGTATATTGTTTTCTGCGGAGTTCATTTTATGGCTGAAACTGCAGATATGCTAACTTCAGATGAACAAAAGGTACTTTTACCAGATATGCGTGCTGGATGTTCAATGGCAGATATGGCTGACATCATGCAAACTGATCGTGCGTGGGAAAAGCTTACACATTTATTTGGAGATACAATTCTTCCTTTAACATATGTTAATTCAACAGCAGCTATTAAAGCATTTGTTGGAAGAAATGGTGGTGCAACTGTAACTTCATCAAATGCAAGGAAAATGCTGCAATGGGCATTTACACAAAAGCAAAGAATTCTCTTTTTACCTGATCAGCATTTAGGAAGAAATACAGCATTTGAATTAGGAATTCCTTTGCACCAAATGGCAATTTGGAACCCAATTAAAAATGAATTAGAATATGAGGGGAATATTGAGGATATCATTGTTATCCTTTGGAAGGGACATTGCTCAGTTCATGAAAATTTTACTATCGCTAATATTGAGCAGATTAGAAAAACTGAACCTGACATGAACATTATTGTCCATCCTGAATGCAGTAGAGAAGTAGTTGCTCATTCAGACTATGCGGGTTCAACAAAATATATTATTGACATGATTGATGCTGCAGAGTCAGGAACAAAATGGGCAATCGGAACGGAAATGAACCTTGTTAATAGACTAATTCAGAATAATCAAGATAAAAAAATTGTTTCTCTCAATCCATATATGTGTCCGTGCTTAACAATGAACCGAATTGATTTACCACATCTATTATGGACTTTAGAAGGCTTAGAAAAAGGTGAATTATTAAATCAAATTATTGTACCCGATGACGTAACAAAGGAAGCGGTCTTAGCATTAAATCGAATGCTAGAAAACGTATAAATATTTCAAGGTAAAATGAAGGCTACCATTTTTGGATAGCCTTTTTTTATTTCATCGCTATACAATATTCCTTAATCGTATTAAAAAATGCATTTGATGATGCTTTAATAATTTTAATACTTGGCACATAAGAATAGAGAAGGTGCTAATTTTAAGGTTTCTATTTACATCTAGTTAAATTTATTCATAAATTTGCCAAAGCACACATAAATTGTGATGAAGTATCATGACAAATTAATTTATATAGAATTACACAAATCTCGTGTTTGCATTATCATTGCACTCTAATAGCGCCTAATATTTTGGTTATTGGTCTTATACTTTTTTATGCTTAGGAGGGAAAGCATTGAAAATTCATATTGTACAAAAGGGCGATACTCTTTGGAAAATTGCAAATAAATATGGGGTTGACTTTGAACAATTAAAAAGTATGAATACTCAATTAAGTAATCCTGATTTAATAATGCCAGGTATGAAGATTAAAGTACCTTCGGGGAATATTGCAATCAAAAAAGAAGCACCGGTACAAATGGCTGGCCAGAAGAAAGAAATGCCAATTGCAGATCATCCGTTTGCAAAAGAAAAACCTAAAGAATCTGTTGTTGAAGAAGATATTGTTGCAAAGGAGCCAGAAACAGAAAAACCATCAAAGCCTTATATACCGCCTGTACCTAATGTTCAACATCCGGTATATAGTGGTCTTGATGTGAATAATTATTATACGGTGAATATGGCGATGATGCCGCAGATGGCAAAACCACAATTACCACCAAAACCAGAGAATGTATTCCCAGACATAAAAGATGTTGATGAAAAGGAAAATGTTTCTGCTAATGAAGCACCATCTAACGTATCACCAGAACATCAAGAGGAGGATTCAGAAAATATGGCCAATATGCCGAATGTACCGAATGTACCAAATGTACCGAATATGCCGAACATGCCTTATATGCAAAGTCCTGCATATACAGCACCAATGATGCACCAGCCACAGTATTTGGCACCACAACAAATGGTACCTGTGTCACCAGTATTACCTGGAAGTGGGCTATGTCCACCGGGATATTTCCCACATGTCCCTATGCATCATGGATATCATCCATTTCCAAATCAACCTTATCCAACAGCAGTAAGTCCGGTATTTGATGAAGAAAATGCACCAAATCAGCCGTTTTCACAGGCTGTTTCACCTGTTCAGTATGATCCTGGTTTTCATGCAAACCCATATGCGGGAGTTCCGGTTTCACCAGTATTGCCTGGAAGTGGACTTCACCAAAATCCTGTTTGGAGTGGCTATGATGAAGTAGATGAAGAAGATGATGATGTTCAAGCATACTTACCAAATCAACCACATTATCCGCAAGCTGTTGCTCCAGCTTATGCTCCTCAACAGGATGATTGTGGTTGTGGTGGAGGATATCCAACTCCTTATCAAGCATATCCATACCAACAAGCGTATCCGATGCCTATGCAGCAGCCATATGGAGGATACCATGTTCAACAACCGGTTATGGCTCCACAGGGCTACTATCCATACGGTCAACAGCCATATGGACAATTCGCTGGGCAAATGGCACCAAGCCAACAAATGTTCAATATGCCGACTATGGACCAAAGGGATGGAGAAGAAGAAGATTAAATTAATGACTTTAAGTAGAGGTGGTCGTACATCTCTGCTTTTTGTTATTTTTATAAAGGAAAAGATAAAAAAGATTATCTCAAATCAAGAAAGAGCACAGTCAGCCAGAAATGTGAGCTCCATACAAGCGCAAGCTTCAAGGTACTTATAGGTTACCTTAGATTATTTCTTTAGGAATTCCATCACATTGAGCTTAATTTATGCCATAAAAAGATACTGCCTAACATAAATAATTACCTGTTTCTTTAGTACTTACCGATATATAACAGACTTAATTTCCTCCTGAAAGTAAAAGCTAGGAAATGAGCAAAGATGTTTGCTCTTTTTGAAAGTACCAAGTAGGGGGGAAATTCGATTGAATATGCCGAAAAAGTTTACTTCTCTTACAGCTATTGCTTTATTAACAACAGGTTTAGGAGCTTGTAACGGCAATAATGATGCAATGGATACGAATAACGGTAACAATGGAAATGCTCAACCGATTGGATACTATTCAAATGAAAATACAAACGTGGATAATGAAGGTCCTGTCACGGAAATGATGGACGGGATGAACAGAGATCAACGAGGAAATGGAAATGCAAATCAGCAAGGTGGCTACTTTCATCGAGTAAATGATCGCAACAATGATAATGATACAACTAACCGTATAGCACCTCTCGGAAACGAGGACAATGGATTAATAAGAGACAATCGATATAGCCGTTCAGATGCAAATTACCACGGTCATTTAAACGATGAGGATTATTATAACCGTGGTGACCGTCAATTGTCAGATAAAGTAAGCAATGCTGTTGAGAAAATGGATAATGTTGAAAATGCCAATGTATTAGTTACAGATGACAATATTATTGTTGCGGTCGATACGAACGATAACAATAATGCGGCAATGAAGGATGAAATTACGAAAAAGGTAAAAAACATGGCTAAAGGGAGAAATATTCAAGTTGTAACAGACGAAGCAACGATTACACGAGTTCGTAACATCAGTAACAACATGAATAACGGTGGCGACCGAAAAACAATAGATGCCGATATCAATGAGTTAATGAATGATATTGGAGATACAATAAGACGCCCGTTTAACGGTAACCAAAACCAATAATGCAAGGGGGATACCCCTTGT
>JAPSLL010000078.1:7481-12237 GCA_031180805.1 Bacillus sp. (in: firmicutes) | reverse complement strand
GTTTCTAGATTAGTAGGACAAGGAATTATCGGTCATCAACTAAGCCTATCAGTAGGTGCGGTTATCTCTACGATCATTGGGTTTTTGTTCATCCAGTTTCTCGCATTAGTCATTCTTGGTGGAAAGTTATTTAATCAAGAGGTCCAGCAATTGCTTTATGAGCAAATGGATAAGAAGCAAAATATGGGGCATTTTAAAGGAAATATCCTTACTATAGTAGTAGGTTCTATCTTATTAGGTGTTGCCTATTGGATTGTTTTATATCGTTTTATGGATTTTGGAGGACTGCTTCTGTTTGTGGCATTAGCTCTTGGCAGTGTAGGAACGATCCTCTTTATGAAGGGATTAGGAAAATTATTAGGCTTATTGGCAGGCTTGTTTAAGCATAAATCCACTAAAGGTCTACACACATTTACATTAAGGCAATTTCAAGAGAACATAGCAAATAGATATATTTCTGTTGCTGTAACCTCTATTCTCATCACGTTGTCTATTATTTTAATAGCAAATGGTACTTCATCTGTTATAAGTTTAGAAAATGTTTTGACTAGAACCTCCTCTGTATATGATTTTACCGTTAATGGAGATAATCAAAAAATTAAGCAATTTCTTACTTCAGAAAAAATGGTACCATATGTAGAGGACTTAAACCTCCTGGAAATTGGAAAGATGAAACATCAGGATGAGCACCTAGAGGATGGAATGCCATTATCATTAGTTGATTGGTCTAAATTAAGAGAGCAAATTATTATGGCTTTGCCAAACGACTATAAGGATCAGGTTTTATCTGGAGAAGCTCAAGGTTTTAGTTTCAGCTCGGAAAACCCAGAAGCACTTAATCTTTTTGGAGTTCTGGAGATGGATACAAGAACACCTTACCTTATTCCCGAATCATCTTATAATGGGCTTTTAAAAGCTATCGGAGAAAATCCTCTGAACCTGCATTCAAATGAAATTGCTTTATACTTTAATCCGGATTTTATGCCTATGAAGAATCTCGAAAGCATGCCTGTACTAGATCGGATTCTTGAAAAGGCCGCCAAAGAAGGGCAAAGCTTGATGAGCATTAATGATCAAGCAATTTATATACGCCCCTCCCTTCCAATGAGAGGATTAGTAGCAGACCGTTCTGTACCAATTTTTTCGGCATTTATCGTCCCTGACGATATGTTTAAACAATTATTAAATACGGAAACCTATGTATCATATTGGAATTTTCGCATTCCGCAAAAGCTGCAAGACGAACAAGGTTTAATGAACCCAATGATGGAGGCTAGAGATTTATTAAAATCATCCGGCTTCATGTTTGAAAGTTATTTACAAAACTTTGGACGCCAGCTCTTCTATGTTGTTGCTGGAAGCTATACAATCTTATATATGGGGTTCTTATTCTTAATTATTGCTTGTACGCTATTGGCCTTACAATTTTTGACACAGATGAAGCAGACTGGACAGCGCTATTTAACACTTTCGATGTTAGGGGCAAAACGAAATCAAATGAAAAAATCTATGCATAGACAGGTATTGCTCACCTTTCTTTTACCTATGTCTCTTGCGTGCGTGAGTGGTGCTGTTGGAATAAAGGCTATGATTTCATTTCTAATTATTCACTTTAAAGACAATGCGTTACTTTACCCTATTGCCCTTTCCTTTGCATGTATTGTAATCGTCATTTTTGTGATTTATGGAATAGCAGTTGCCCGTTCAGCAGATCATGAGATAGATAAATTGCGGTGGAAGCCTAACATAGATTAGGGAACTATTAAATGTTACATCGAAGGAGGTGCTGAAGTGGCGAGGATCATAATTGTTGAAGATGATTCATTGTTGAGAGAAGAGTTAATGGATATGTTACAAAAAGCAGGCTATGAAGTGATGGCAATTGATGACTTCCATGATATAGTTCCCCAAATTGTCGCTTTGGCACCAGACTTAGTCTTATTAGACATCAATTTACCGGAACAATCAGGATTTGAAATTTGCAAAAGTCTTAAATCAAAAGGAATTGGTCCAATCTTAATCCTTACTTCTAGAGATAAGCTACAAGATGAATTACATGGTCTTCATTTAGGTGCAGATGATTATCTTACAAAGCCATGTAATCGAGATCGCTTATTAGCACGTATTCAGAACCTGCTAAGGAGATTTGAGGGACAGCCCGGCTTAATAGATGGTGGCAATTTTTTGCTAGACCCAAATACCTTTACTTTGTATAAGGGATTACAATCGTTATTGTTATCAGCTAATGAAGGGAGAATTTTATTGGCTTTAGTGCAGAATAGACCTGACGTTGTATCAAAGTCAGCATTAAGTGAGCTCTTATGGGGAACAGACCAATATATTGATGAAAATGCATTACAAGTAAATCTCACCCGCTTACGAAAAACACTGCGACAATTAAACCTGGAAAATCAAGTCGAAACAGTACGGGGCCAAGGTTATAGACTTAAGGGGCAAGTCGAACGATGAACTGGATAAAGCAAATCTATGATAGTTTTAATGCTTATAAGCTATGGTTTCTTATTTTCATAGCTACATGTTTCCTATTTAGCTTTTTAGCCTGGTTGGCTTACCCAGAAACCTTTAAGGTGTTAGTAGGGTTAATGATCGTTTTTACTCTAGCGATGATATCGATTTCTATATTCATGATCATTAGAAAGCAAAAGATAATAGAAGCTGCCTTTCAAAATTTTTTAGTAGAAGCGAATGAGACGAATGAAGAAATATTATGCAAGGTATCTCCTAGGACACATTGGCCTTTTATCCGTCGAATAGGGAGTGCCATAAGATCCTATCAGGCGGAGCTTAATGAGCAAGTTATTGAGTTGAACGAGTATGAAAACTATATAGAAGGATGGGTTCACGAAATTAAAAAGCCTCTGTCATTGATGACTCTAATTTTAGATAACCGCAGTGACGAAATGTCTCCCCTTGTTCGACAGCGTATGATCCATATTCGAGAGCAGATGCTTGGAGATGTCGAGCGAATCTTGTATTTTGCAAGATTAGGGGCTGCTCATAAGGATTACATTTTTGAGTCTATAAGCTTACTAGCTTTTTGTAAGCAGACAATTGAAAACCATCAACCAATATTAGATGAAGCAGGTTTTCAAATACAGTTCAAAGGTGACGAGACGGAAATTTTCTCTGACCGCAAAGGATTAGCTTTTATCTTAGAACAAATCATCGCTAATAGTACGAAACACGCTGCACATAATCAGGACCATCCAATATTAAAATTTGAAACAGTTCATGACAAAGCAGGTAATCAAACCATTTTACATATTAGTGATAATGGTCCTGGCGTCTATGAAGAAGATTTACCATTTATTTTTGATAAGGGCTTTACTGGAAGGAGAGGTACTTATACAAGAGAAGCAACAGGTATGGGACTCTTTTTAGTAAGCAAGATGGCTAATGATCTAGCAATTCAGTTAGATGCAAAATCAGAGCTTGGTTCTGGGCTTACTATCTCACTACTATTCCCAAATGTGAAGCAATAGCCTTGTTAAAAATCACTTATACAGATTGTGTATGAAAATAATTCAATAAGGAGTTCCTATGATAAAAATAATTGACATTACTAATAGAAACCATGCTGAAGACGTTTTAAACATTCAAATACCATCATATAAGGTAGAGGCAGAAATAATAGGTTCGTATGACATACCACCATTAAAGGATACTGTTCATACGTTGCAAAATTGCGAGGAAACCTTCATTGGTTATTACGAAAAGGAAGAACTATGCGGAGCATTGTCTTTCAAAGCGAACGATGCTGAAATTGATATACATCGATTAATCGTTCATCCAAATCACTTTAGAAAAGGAATTGCACAGTTGCTTTTGAATTTTATTGAAGACAATTTCAAAGCTGAAACAATGAAGGTAGCAACTGGTTCTAAAAATACTCCAGCCGTAAATTTTTATAAAAAGAATCGATTTGAACTTATTAAAGAAGTTAGTGTAAATGAACAATTATCCTTAGCCTTTTTTGAAAAGAAATTATAATCTTTATGATGCAAGTTAATAAAAAACTGATAAGGCATTGGAGATGAGAAAGTGTGATGGAAAGGGAATTAGAGAAAGCGATCAATTTACGAGAATGTGGAAATTATAATGAATCTAATGAATTACTTCTAAAATTGGTACAGGAGTTCCCCGATAATGGCACGATAAATTATCAATGCGCCTGGAGTTTTGACGTATTAGGTGAAGAAGCAAATGCCGTACCTTTTTACGAAAAGGCCATTAAGCTAGGTTTGTCTTCAGAGGAACTTGAAGGAGCATTTTTAGGATTAGGTAGTACATATAGAACATTAGGAGAATATGAAAAGTCAAAAACGACTTTTCAAAAAGCAATCGAATTATTCCCTACTAATAGAGCAATAAAAACTTTCTATTCGATGACCTTATATAATTTGAACGAGCATAGTAAAGCAATGGAGCTGTTACTAAAATGCTTAATAGAGACAACAAACGACGCTGAAATTATACGTTATAAAAAGGCAATTGATTTTTATTCCGATAAATTAGACAAAGTTTGGGAGTAGTTTTTGAACGTTTGCGTGACCACAAAAGGTGACGCTTTTTTTATTGAACTGGATCGTTTCTAAATAGGAAAATAATGCTAAAATGGAATGAACAAATTAACTATTGTGGGAGGTACTTTTTAAAGGTGAGATTTGTTGATGACTTAGCAGGTGCTATATACGACACATTTAAATTTATTATAAGGTCGATTTGCTATTTCCTT
>JAPSLL010000078.1:0-7381 GCA_031180805.1 Bacillus sp. (in: firmicutes) | reverse complement strand
GCTAAAATGGAATGAACAAATTAACTATTGTGGGAGGTACTTTTTAAAGGTGAGATTTGTTGATGACTTAGCAGGTGCTATATACGACACATTTAAATTTATTATAAGGTCGATTTGCTATTTCCTTTCAGGGATGATCATTGTTGCTATTCCAATGTATATGATTGTTTGGGTATTCACTTTATTTCAATAAGCATATCAATTAACAGGTCCTACTTTTATTCATTTTTACAAGGTAATTTACTTAATGCTGTACAGAAAGGAGTTTTTACATGTCAGATCCCTTTTTCATGGATGATCCTATGTTTCAAATCGTCCCTATTTTTATTGGCATTATTTTTGTAATCGTTATTGGTGGAATATTATTTTCAGCTTTCAAAGGGATTGGTCAGTGGCAGAAAAATGAGCAGTCTCCAAGACTAAGTGTAAAAGCTATCGTTACATCAAAACGAGCAGATGTTTCCAGACGTACAAATATGCATCATCATGATGACCATCACCATCATTCTTCAAGCGTACATACAAAATATTTTGTAACTTTCGAATTCGAAAGTGGTGATCGTTCGGAGTTCCATGTTTCGGGAAAAGAGTATGGTTTACTCTCCGAAGATGACATTGGAATGTTAACCTTTCAAGGGACTCGATATTTAGGTTTTGAGAGGGAAAAAGTTAAGAAAGAGAATACAAAAGTTGAATGAAACACCGGTTTATCGTGGAAAGTTAATTCATGATACATTTGAGTTTATTGAAGAAAAAAAACAGGAAGTAATCTCTACTTGTCTACTAAAAGGACATTTTCCAACAAATCTAAACTAGTAATGGAGCTTAATATGAAAAAAACCATATTTTCTTTTAGTATAATAGTCGTTTTGCTGTCAATTTTGATATATAGCCAAATTGGTAAAACCAATAATGTTCAAGTAAGTATTGGTGAATCTACTAAGTTTACTGAGGAGGAAATCAATGAAGCAATAGGAAGTGTCAAGAAAAAATTCATGTCATTTCAAGGATGTAAGCTTACGGAATTATGGTATTCGGAAAGCAAATCAGATAGACTTGTTAAAGATTATTTACAATATGGCAAAGGAACATCGAACGGTATAAAAGAAGAAAATGTAATTGTATTATTATCTAACTTTGAAGTAAATTCTTCCGGCGGAGATGGAAGTTTCGAGCCAAACTCAACGCAATCCAATTGGCAGTGGGTATTAATAAGGAATAGTAAAAGTGATCATTGGCGTGTTGATGACTGGGGATATTGAACAATCGATTTCTAATCTCCCAAAAAAGGGAAAGTGTTTAGAAAATATATTATAATATATCAGAGGATTACAATCTAAAAAAGGAGTAACAAAATGAGTTATTTAAATAAAATACTTCTAGCTATTCTTATTTCATCTCCAGTCTCAGTATATATACTTTTAATCACTGAATTTTTTACTGATCCTGAATTCTTTTCACCTGATAATTATGGCTTTAACTTAAGTATTTTTTGGTTCTATCCTCTCATCTTTGGATTGATTTATCTAATATTAGGACTCCCAACAACCTTAATCAATGATGTATTGTTAAAAATATGCAGAATAAGTTCCAGAAAATATAAGCTTATCCTATCATTTATTACTTATAGCATTGTAGGAGTAGTATTTATGATATGCCTTGATTTACCACTAAATGAACTGGTCTCTTATGTCACAATCTTAACGCCAGTTTATATCTATTTAATTGTCGTTAACTTAATTAGAAGAGAATTACTATTAAATTAATATGTACTTTAATTATAGCTGCCATCAATACTGGTGGCTTTTTACTGTTCAGCAAAGATGCAGTGTTATAAAGGCAATATTCTTTATATATTTTTTATTAATACCATTAAAAAATAGTTGTGGAGGGGAATTTTATTGAATGTTTTAATCACAGGAGGTAATCGAGGCTTAGGTTTAGAATTAGTGCGTGTTTTTCACGAAAATGAGCATATAGTTTTTCCAGTTGTAAGAATGAAAGAAGCAATAGATTTCCTAAACAAAAACTTCCCTAACAGATGTCACCCAATATTAGCAGATGTAAGTAACGATGAAAGTATTGCAGAAATAGAATCTCAAATAGGATCATATGTTAATCATCTTGATATTCTTATTAATAATGCTGGTATACCAGGAAAATCATATGAAATTGAGAAAGTAAGCACAAAAGAGTTAATGGATTTATACAATATCCACTGCTTAGGGGTCGTTAGGACTGTACAAGCAACATTGCCTTATTTACGTAAATCTAAAAATCCTCGTATTATTAATCTTTCATCTCGATTAGGTTCTTTATCTAAGATGGCAAATGGTGAATTTGCAAAAGGGAAGTTTTCGTATTCATACAGAATTGCAAAAGCAGCACAAAATATGCTTACGCTTTGTTTAGACCAAGAGTTAGTGGATATACCTATTTCAGTTACAGCTATTCATCCAGGTAAATTAATGACATCCTCTGGAGCCTATGATGCAGATATGAGTCCTGAAGATGCAGCCAAAAGAATATATACTTGGCTTTTGAATTCTAAACAAAATATATCCGGTAAGTTTTTTGAACCGTTAGTGTCAGAAATGAACTGGTAAGTAAATGTTCTAGATTGAGATTAAACCGCTGCGATACTTTAATAACAAAGAATCGCTTTTTCTCCTTCAATAGTAAACGATGGGTTAATTTTTTCTGTTTTTTTACAAACTGTACCTTTTGCTAAATTTCTTGTACAGTTAACAGGGCATTAGTTAATGAATTGCATAGCTATTAAAAAAGCTTGGCGCAAAAAATCCAAGCTTTTTCTAATTTAGTTTAATTTCATAAAACATTCTTGAAATCATATTCCCCTCCATAAAATTCTTCTCAAACAACTGAAGCAGAAAGTGAACCTACTCATTATATGCCCGCTCTTTCAGGTCGGAAATTATATGTTCCATACTATTACTTAACACCTTTAAAACCTTTTTAGTTAGCAGCTTGTGAAGTATTGAAAAGGAACAACCACAACATTTGTTAAATTAAGGTTAATTTATAGAAACTTTTCCCATTTTTATTCGTATTATAAATTAAGAATGAGGAGGTATTTATATGGCAGAAAGAAATACATTCATTGTCTCACCCGAAGATTTCGGATATAACTTCTTAAATAAAGAATTTACCATCATTTATGCTCAAACAACTGAGGAGTTTAAAAAATTAGTATCACTCGAGCAATTTATTGAGTTTGGAGAGTCCTTTAATAGTGGCGTGGAGAGCTATACGTTAGAAATGAGCACAAGCCTAACTAACAATATAACGCAATATTTGTGGCTGGATAGTGAGAGAGAAAAAATCATTAGTGTTGCGTTTGATAGCAGTAACACGATTCATGGATTATATCTTGCTCCTTTTGTTTCCTATCCGGAAAGTGACCAGCAATATACCAAGAATTCCTATATTATGCCCATAAACGAAGAATGGTTTGTCTTTTGGGGAGGCACAAACCAGTTTATTAATTATCACTATGTCTATGAAGATCAAAGGTATGCGTATGATTTAATCATGTTGAAGGATGGCCAATCTTACAAGGGTTCTATGGACAAAATAGAAAATTATTATGCCTTTAATAAAGAGATCATCGCACCAGCAGATGGGAAGGTTGTAAAAATAATCGATGGAATGAAAGATAATGAAATTGGAGAAACAAACACAAGCCAGCCTGAAGGGAACTGTGTTGTCATTGAACATAAAAACAATGAGTACAGTATGCTTGCACATTTAAAGCAAGCTTCAATCGTTGTCAATGAGGGAGACTCGGTAAAGCAAGGACAATTAATAGGAAAATGTGGAAACTCTGGTAATTCAACAGAACCTCACCTACATTTTCAAGTAATGAATTCACCTCATTATTTAAATGGTCAATCCATTCGTATTCGTTTTGAGAATGGTTTAGAGCCTATTCAGGGAGAGTTTGTTCGTCCTTTTTAAACTCACTTCTGATTTTACATACAACTAATTAAATTCCACTTTAACGAAAGAGTGCAATACTTCAATAAAGAGGTATTGCATTGTTTGTTCATTGGAATGATGGACGTTGTCATATTTTATATTAATTAATTTAAAAATCTAAGGAGTATTTGTTATGGTAAAAAGATTTTCTATGGTGTTTATCACTTTGATATTAGCTATTACTGCTTTATTATTAGCTGCTAAATATCCAACAGGCCCTAATACTGTTTCATTCGATGAACCAGCCATTATGTGGTTAAATGCTGGAATACTAGTCGTGCTATTTTTACTACCTTTAATTTTTTCGTTTTTTAATCTTCTCGTACTAAGAATCATTTCTGCTATTTATCAAGTATTTTTCGTTTTTGGGTTTTTAGGTCTTGTTCTAGTAGGCTTTATGATTCCTAGCATTTGGGTAATTGTTAACGGGGCTCTAGGGGCTATTATTAGTATGTGTAGTATTATTGTTACTATTTTAGTCGGATCGAAGAAAGCAAATTTGGTGACTAAGTAAAAAAGGGTCTGCTACTTTGTTAAAAGTTATTATTTCTGTTGTATGTATCGATAATCTTCTTCAATGTAGCGGCTATATTAAGTAAACAAGTCATTTCAAAATTATTTCCAAACATTTTTAACCCATCTGCTAGAAGTTAGTACAGGTAGTTTTCCTCTTTTATTTGGGGCCTAACTATCGGGTGGCGATACTTCAATAAGGAGGTATCGCATTTTTTCTACAAAAGGAGATGATTTTAAAAAATGACCAAACGGAAATTATATTGGATTTTACTGATTCCTAATGTTTTTTTATTTATTATAGGTTTAGTTTTATTGCCAGAGGATAAAAAAAATTATTCAGTATTTATCATTCTACTATTTTGGATTGTTTATTATAGTGTAATTAAAATAACTAATATAAAAGATAAATAAAGAACTCTTTTTACTAAAGAGACAGATAGTTTAATAAGCAGAAACTGTTACTGAAATATTAATCAGATTATTTATTACCAAATATTAACATAGGTGGTAAAATAAATATAGTTGGTAGACTTTTTTTGAGGAGACAAAATATGAAATATTTGAACTATATTATCTTATTAATTCCAGTACCTTTTCTATTCCACTTTTACGAATATGGTCAGCACTTAAAACATCAGAATGCACCTTTTTTATTTGTAGGTTTTTTATTTTTTGTCACCTTAGCAGCAATCACTACTAGAAATATGAGTTTTTTAAAAATATTCCTTCTTTCAATTGTTCAAAGTCTAATATCCCTTTACTTAGCTACTAAGTTTATAGAAAATGATACATATTGGTTTAAAACTTTTGATAGAGATAAAGTAATTTTGATTACTTCTTTAATTTATTTTTTAGGTCAATTATTGGTTAGGGCTATCCTTAAGTGGATTAAAAAATCATAACTTAGGTAGTATCATAAGTATATATTTGTATTTACAATCATACATCTCTGGTATGTTAACTTTTCTAAACTATTAATGACGACGATTGACAAACTCAGTCTAAAACACCAATGATAAATTAACTTTCTTAAACACTTTAATCAATTTTCCCTTCATAAAACACCTTCTATACGATATTGAGGCTGGGACATAACGAAAATAATTTTAATAAAAACCGAACATTGCTTATTGCAAAAAACTATAAAAGAAATGACTCTTTACGAAGAGGTCGTTTTTTTGTGCAAACTTTAATAAGGTTGATTGGAGCGGTAGTGCGAGACTCCTGCGGGATGCGTGGGAGAGGTGAGACCCCGCAGGTTACACCGAGGAGGCTCACCACCCACACCGCGGAAAGCGAGTACTGCAGTGGAAATCAACCAGAACAACTACTAGTAAAAAGCAACAATGTATACAAGTATTGCCACTTACAAAAAAGACACGAAGTTTAAAGCGGAATTCGCAATTATAGTTCGGATTTTTCTTGTGTTGAAAATCTTTTGTCCCAACATCATTATTATAAATAAAGATTTTAACGGCATACTAACCCTTGTTTCCCACTATCTATTTTTTCTCTTTTACTGGCATCCAAATTTCACTATATACATTCTCCGAAGTACCATTGTGCTTTGTAAAAGAGATGCCAGGTAAATCTGTTATTTCATAATCTGATGAAGGCAGCCATTCAGAGTAAATTTTCGCGGTAGTTTCTTGAAGTGTAGCGGGAAATTGGCCTTGATTAGGGAAGATTGCCCATAGGCTTTCTTCAATTGTAATTTGCTCTAAATCAGCGAAGGTATTTTCCTTTGTCGTGGCAAAACCAATCATATGGGTTAAGTGGCCTTTTTCCTCCAAGTAACCATCATCAAAATCATACGATACATTTAAGACATAATGAGGATATAAATCAGCTAATTGATGCATTTCATTTCTTTGTTGTTCGGTTATTGACTTGGCTAGCTCTATAATAGCTTGATTTTCACCCTCGAATTGTATTGGCACTCTTTTCGAGACACCAACTATATGAAACTTTTCTTTCTTTTCAATTTTAAATTCCATTGAAATCCCTCCTCTTATATCGATGTAAAATGAAAATTTGGGAAATGATTTTTGAATTTTGTTTTTCGTTACTTCTGAAGGTAAAAAGCCACTCCATTCACGAAAAGCTCTTGAAAAACCTTCGATAGATTGATAACGATATTTATAGGCAATATCTGTTACTTTTGCTCCGTTAATTAATTCAATATTTGCAGCTGATAATCGCCTATTTTTGATATACTCATTCAATGACATTCCGGCCATATACGAAAACATTCTTTTAAAATGATAATCAGATAGCCCGACAATTTTCGATATCTCTTTTCCCGAGATATCCTCTGTCAAATGTGCTTCAATGTAGTCCATTAAATGATTGAACTTTTGTAGCATTCATTTCCCTCCTTTACAAAATACATGTTACCTTTGAAATTGATTTTCTACTCGATATTTTCTAGACGGAATTTATCGGAATTGTCCTTCATGATGATTATTTTCTGCGCGGAACCATTCTTTAATGGTTGGCGAGAAAATTGTAATTTCTATACAAATTATACATTAAAAACTTTTTATACTTATCAGTTGAAAAAGTGCAAATGAGTAACTTATAATAAAATCATCGTATAATTGAATGTGAGTTTAGAGAATATGACATTTAACTGTATAATACATAATAGATAGCGATCTATTCAAAGAGAACATGCTTTCTAGCGTTAAAATAAAGTTAGGAGATAGGTGAAAAAATATGAATGGTAGTCAAACAGATCAACAAAACAAAGAACTATTCACCAGAAACAATCCATTTCGAGCAAAGGTTTTAAAAAATATAAACTTAAATGGTGCTGGCTCAAATAGAGAAACTAGACATCTAGAATTATCCTTAAAGGGATCAG
>JAPSLL010000119.1 GCA_031180805.1 Bacillus sp. (in: firmicutes) | reverse complement strand
GCTTGTATTTTTTACCAAAAGGGGATATTCAATGGTATGATGAAACAAGGAGATGCTTAAAATTTACTAGTTAAAATGTTTGCATTTTTAATTTTAGGGGGCTAAAAATTGAGTGAGATAAATAATAAATCTATCGTTTCTTTAACTTTAGGGATATTATCAATCATCTTACCTTATATTGGCTTAATTCTTGGTATTATTGGGTTTGCTATATCATTTAAAAGTATGGGTGAAATCAACCGTTTAAAGCAAAGAGGCAAGGGCTTCGCTATTTCTGGAAGGGTTTGTAGTCTTGTAGGAATATGCATTCAAATCGTTGTCATTTCACTTGGAGTTTTAGCATACAAGTCACTTTTTATTATAGGAAGCTAGTAGAAATTTAAATTATGATTTTAAAGGGGTCATAGATGAGAGAAGAAATAAATTCTTAAGTTGGAAAAATAGTAGGTTCAAAATTACAGTATGCAGGAAGGGCATCTAACCTCTTATGGTTAGGCTTTGGGGATATCGTTCAAATAATCCGAAGAGGCAGAACCGAAGAAGCTGCAGAATACGCTTTACATATCCAATGTTCGTGGAGAATTACATTAGGAAGTAAAATTGTTGTTGCTTCAAGAGATTTCTATTCTCCTCACTCACAATGGGATGAAGATTATGAGGATTTCGATTGGGATATACAAGGTAACAACAGGTTTGATGAACGTATGAAAGCTTTTATAAAAGACAACCGACAAATAAAAGTAATACAAATTGATTCTGATGAAGTCGGTGGATTAACAATCCTTTTATCGGGTGGTTACAAGTTAGACGTATTTCCAGACAGTTCAGAAGACGATGAATATAGTGAGCACTGGAGATTATTTATACCGAAAGAAAACAGCCCTCATTTTATTGTTACAGGGAACGGAATTGATAATGCTTGAGCTTAAACTAAAAGGCGTACTGAAATGAGTAGTGATGGATTAATTTAAGTCAATAGGTAATATAACGAGGTGTTCTTTGTGAAACGAGGGCTAAAGAGATTTTTGCCTTTTATGATTGTTTTAGGAGGATTAATCGTATTATTTCTGTTTTATGTGTTCGTTGGCCAGGAATACCTTTACGCTAAGAAATATGCAAATAGACTTTTAGAATTAGAGTTACCTAGAAAATCAGAAGTGATTGAACAAGATTTTGATTATGGGGTTATCTATGGAGGAGGTCCTTGGGGCAATGGCGGTTATCCAACACTTGTTGCGTATAAAAGGATACGAACCGAATTGAGTGAAAAAGAGATATTTGAATATTACAATACAGATAACTTTGAAATATACTTCGATGGTTCAGTGGAGCTAAAGAAAAACAATAAAGGGCAAATCTGGTACGAAGGGTTGTTGAAGGATGAAGATGCCTTGAGTACAGAGAAGAATGATAAGGAACCTATGGAGGTTATGATTCAATATAGAACGGAATTTAGTTATCCATTTTTCATAGATTTTTATTGAACTAACGGGGGATACATCTGTTTTGGACTTATAAAAACTGCAAAAGGGAGAATC
>JAPSLL010000077.1 GCA_031180805.1 Bacillus sp. (in: firmicutes) | reverse complement strand
GCCATGATAACTGCTTCCGAAATAGCGGCAGCTCTGCTCGATTACATCTATTGGTCGCTGCTCAACTTGTAATAAATCATTCAGCTCATAGATGACAGAGCTCATTCTATCCTCACTTGGTAGAATCGCCATCGTAAAACGATTAATAATATAATCTTCTACGTTCTTCTTTAGCCTACTCACTTATTTACACCTCACTAGAAAATATTAGGTAAATTATCCCACTCCAAATTTAGCACATTCCACCTATTTATTTCTATAAATTTACAAAAAATCAATAAAAAAATGACTTAATTTACATTTCTGTAAAAAAGTCATTTTTCTTCTTCTAATTCAAAAGTGGTTTCATCCTGTTCACTATGCACGACAACACTCATTAACGGATTTAACGGCGTCGAACGTAATTCAAGCTCTTTTTCCTCCATTTTTATATCACTTCCTATTGAATTAGGATGTCCACATGCTTATATATCATACTTGCAAAAATATTCCTAATTAATTTTAAAAGATTTTAAATATTCCGTTGATTTTTATCCCTAAATTCCATACAATATAAAAAAGGCATCAGGGGTGATATTCATGAAAAATAAAAAGTCTTCTTACACTGAGATCATGAAGTCCCGCAATACAATGAAAAACGTTCCATCCGAGCATCCTGTACTAGACATGTATATTCAAATGGTTTTAGACGAGGCGTTGTTTATCAGGAAAAAATCTTTGCTAGAAGAACGTATTAATGATGCACTTGACACAAAAAACAAACAATTATTTATGACATTATCAAAAGAATACAAAGCTTTATGTGAGCTAGGATAGGGACTGCCGATTGGCGGTCTTTATTTTGTTTACTACAAAAAATAGGGAATTTCATAAATTAAATACTCAGACACTCTTTACCTCATATTTTGACTTATCACCAGTGGCACTTAAGTGCTAAAGACAACAGCAGAAGCGCATATCCCCGTTTAAAATTTAAAAGCAGAGAAAAGGATCAGTTATTTCGAACCGATCCTTTTCTCTAATTTATACAAGTTATTTGGCACTTTCTTTATGCTCTTCTAAATAAACAATCCGTTCTAACATTGTCGGATGTGTATAGCGAAAAAATTTAACCAATGCTGGTGGGTTCACTTGACTAAGACCGGCTCTTGATAATTCCTGGAACGAACTGATGGCTGCTTCATGATTGTTTGTCATTTTAATTGCATACATATCTGCTGATTTTTCCTGATATCTAGAAACTGCATTTGATATTGGGCTTGAAGCAAAGATTAAGACTCCTAATAGCAATAGAAATAATGGAAATGCTGTTAGCTCCTTTATCGAACTAATTTTTAATAATGGACCTGCTCGCTTTATAATAAGCCTCATTAATACATTGATAACATATAAACCAACTAAGCTTAATAATAAGTAGCCAACAATTCCAATATATATATGTTTCATGACATAATGACCCATTTCATGAGCCATAATAAATAGAATTTCATCCTCGTCCAATCGATTTAATGTTGTATCCCAAAGAACAATTCTCGAATTTGCCCCAATACCTGTGACATACGCATTAAGTGCATTTGTCTTTTCTGACATGTTCACTTCATATACATGATTAGCGGGAATATTTGCCTCATCAGCAAGAGCTAATATTTTTTCCTCTAGCTCTTTATTTTGTAATGGATAGAAATCATTATATAATGGATCGATAATGACAGGCTGAACAAACATTAAAAAGAATGAAAATGGAATCGATAAAAGCCAGGCATAAAGCCACCATCTTTTCTCAAACCGTCTTATTAGCCAATATAAGACAATGACGATAATCGTCATTAATAAGTAATTAACCCAAAAATCGATTATCTCATCCTTCATCCATGCTGAGAAAGATTGAGTTGTAATTTGATATGATTTAGATATTTGATAGCTAATCCAATTCACCGGAAACGAAACTACCGTAACAAATAATGATAGCCAAAAGAAATAAATAGCTGATTGTAAGCTAAAAAATTTCGATGTTGCCTCAGACCATTCTTGCATCTTTCTTGAGAAGCCTGTAATAAGACAAATAAAAAGAAGGAACCATTCAAACGGGATTGTCACAAAATAGAGAAAGTTTTTGATTGTTGAGTACTCCTGTGAAAGAAGCAATTCTCTTCCAGACATAAATGTTGTGGGGTCTGCTGACGTTCCTTCATATGGTTCAGGAACACCAGACCCAGAGAGAAAAAACAAATACCAATATACAAGTAATCCATATAAAAAATAAAAGAATATTGAGCGAGTTATCCATTTTCTCAAGTAGTTATCCCCCTTAAACAAGCTCTTATTTCTAGTGTAGTTACAAGCTCGTTTAATTAGAACTCAATTCAAAGCTAATTTGATGTGTAGAAATGTTATTCATTTTATGTAAAAAACAGGCTATATAAAACAAGTGTACCTATTGATCCCATTACAACAATAATAACATTAGCCCCTATAAAGGCGATAAGTATTGCAGAAATCGCACCAATTATGCCAAATAGCGGATCTTCACTAATAAGAAAAATCCCTGGAACGATTAAAGCCCCTAATGTTGCATAAGGAACATTCTTTAATACATTTTGGACAAATATCGGTAGCTTTATATTGCTTAATACAACAAGCGGAATCATTCGTGGTATGTATGTAACGAGTCCCATCCCTATTATCATTAACAATACAGTTTTATCCATTCTCCAAGTCCTCCTTATTTTTAAGCCTTGTATAGATCCATTCGATCACAAGTGCTGAAATCAAAGTAGAAATGACGATTGACCATCCTGTTGAAATCATCTGTGTTGCATAGCAGATTGAATTAACAATTGCTGCAAGTGTAGCTAAATAAAGAACCTTCCGATGCCTTTTTAGTGATGGGATTAATAAGCCGATAAACATTGCATAAAGAGCAATTCCCATACTCTCTTGGACAGTTGTTGGCAAACTAGCACCTAGTACAAATCCGATTCCTGAATTAATCCCCCAGCTTGCATATGATATAAACATAAGTCCACATAAATACGCTGTGCTTACCTTCCCTTCCTTCATCGAAGCTATCGAAAATGTTTCATCCGTTAAACCAAACGAATATACGGCTTTTTTCCAAAGTGCATCATCCTCTACCTTTTCACTTAAGGAAGCGGACATAAGAAAATGGCGAATATTGACGATAAACGTTGTAAAAATAATTTCGATCACACCAGTTCCAGCTGCTATTAAACTTAAAGAAATATATTGAGAAGCACCTGCATAGACAAGTAAACTCATTAAGAGCGTTTCAGATAATTGTAAACCAGTTGATTTAGCGAGAAGTCCGAACGTTAACGCAACTGGTAGATAACCAATAGCAATGCTCGCTCCTCCTTGTATCCCTTGAAGGAAGCCAGTGTGCCCTTTTTCTATCGTCGTTGTTGCCAATTCGAGTACCTCCTTTATTTCCATAGTGTTCCTACTTTACAATTTGAAAAGTAATCGCTTACGGATAATAGATTAGTAAATAACAGCTAGTTTTTTCATTTGTATTGTTTGCATATGTATGAAGTTGATTTGCTTGGAACTTCATTGAATCTCCTTTTAATAAGGTGTAGCTAGTACCATTTATCGTGAGTGTCGCCTCTCCATCACACACTAATAAATATTCCTCGACATTGCCATAATGGCCATCAGATGTATGGATACATTGTGGCATTAATTCCATGAAATAGATTTCAAACCGTTTAGCACTATCATAAGGAAAATACGGAAACACTCGATATAAATCATGACTCTCAGTCAATGCGACTTTTTCCTGTAAGCGAACAACAGAAACAGAAGGTGCCTTTTCCTCCACTAATGATGAAAAGGAAACTTGCAGCCCGTTAGCAATTTTCCATAATGTATTCACTGTAGGACTCGTCTCTCCTTTTTCAATTTGAGACAGCATCCCTTTACTTACACCTGTTACATTTGCTAGCTGGTCATAACTATACCCTCTTAGCTTACGAATCGCTTTTAAGTTCTCAGCTATTTGCTTATGTATTGATTGCATAATAACTCCTTTAACTTTGAATTGTATAATATTTTATACATATGTACATTTTATCATACAAATTCTATATCCACAGCAAAAAGTGCTAGTCACTTACCGAAAAGTTACGATAAGAGACTAGCACCTTTTAAATTAATAAAGCTTTATCTGATAACGAACTATCAGATTTAATTTTCGCAAATTCCTCCAGTAAAGAGTTAACAGTAAGATTTTGCTTCTGTTTTCCCTCTGCTTCGAAAACAATATTTCCTTTATCCATCATTATAATCCGATTACCTAGGTCAACAGCCTGTTGCATATTATGGGTAATCATAAGGGTAGTTAGTTTACCATTTTCAACAAGCTTTTTCGTTAACTTTGTGATTAATTCTGCACGAGATGGGTCAAGTGCAGCTGTATGTTCATCTAATAATAAAATATCTGGCTTAGTAAAGGTTGCCATAAGCAGTGATAAAGCTTGACGTTCACCACCTGATAAAAGTCCAACCTTTGCTGTTAGACGATTCTCCAGATTTAGTCCTAAAAGCTCTAATTGCTCCTTAAAGAACGCACGTCTTTTTGTGGTAACTCCTGGTTTTAATGTACGCTTATGAACCCGCGAGTAGGCAAGAGCAAGATTCTCCTCTATGGAAAGAGTAGGCGCAGTTCCAGCCATCGGATCCTGAAAAACACGGCCAATGTATTGCGAACGTTTATATTCCTTCACATCATTCATCAACTTAGATTTTATAAGAACTTCCCCTTCGTCGGGAATAATCCGCCCAGCTATAACATTAAGTAATGTTGATTTCCCGGCACCATTACTTCCTATAACAGTTACGAAATCGCCTTCCTTTAGCGATAAGGATAAACTGTCTAACGCAATTTTCTCATCAACAGACCCTTCATTAAACACTTTATAAATTTGCTTTAATTGTAGCAATGCCTCCACCCCGCTTTCTACGTAGGCTTTTCTTCCGCTTCTCTTTTTGCTTATCGATAATTTGCGGTATGATTAAGGCACCAATAACTATACATGCAGTGATTAACTTCATATCACCTGTTTCGAAAAAGTTAAATCTTAAAGCCATTGCAACAATTAAGCGGTAAATGATTGCACCAATAATAACTGCTAAGGTCGCACGTACAATTGATTTAGTCCCAACAATTGCTTCCCCAATAATAACGGAAGCCAAACCGATAACAATCATCCCAATCCCCATACCAACATCACTAAACCCGTTGTATTGAGCAATAAATGCACCTGAAAATGCAACAAGTCCGTTTGATAGACCAAGACCGAGTATTTTCAGCATATCTGTGTTGGCAGAAAAGCTCGTAATCATGTTTTCATTATCACCAACTGCTCTAATAGCAAGTCCAAGCTCTGTCTTTAGAAATTTATCTAATAAAAACTTAATAATAACAATTAATACTAGCATCGCAATTAAAATTGACCATGTTTTTGGAATGAAGCCATCAAGACCAATCGATAAAAATAATTGCTCTAATCCAGCATCAATCCCAAGCTTATTCCAAAAATCTTGTAGCTGCGTAAAAACCGTTTCCTCTGTTAAAAGTGGTACATTTGATTTCCCCATAATTCTCAGGTTGATCGAATAAAGGGCGATCATCATTAATATTCCTGATAATAATGGATTTATATTTCCCTTTGTATGAAGAATTCCCGTCATACAGCCTGCTAAAAAGCCAATAATCAGTGCAACTAGCGTAGCAAGGAAAGGGTTAGTGCCATTAACAATTAAGATTGCACTAACCGCTGCCCCAGTAACAAAGCTTCCATCCACTGTTAAATCTGGAAAGTCTAATATTCGAAATGACAGGTATACACCTAAAGCCATAATCGCATAGATTAAGCCTGACTCAAATGAGCCGAATATAGCTGTAAACATAGCTTCTCACCTTTATTCAATAATTTCTGCTTCTTCTTTCCATTCATCTTTAATTTCAATTCCCATATCCTCAGCTGCTTTTGCATTCATTTGTAATTTTAAATTTTGGGGATATTGAACAGGAACTTCCTCAACCTTTTTCTCGCCAGTAAGGATGTCTGCTGCCATTTCACCAGCTTCATAACCGATATCATAGTAGTCAAATCCGTATGCAGCAAAACCGCCGCGTTTAACAGAGTCTAATTCTCCAACAAACAATGGAATGTCTTCATCACTAGCAACCGCAATAACTGTTTCTAAAGCAGATACGACTGTATTATCCGTAATGATATAAATAGAATCTACTTTTCCAACTAAAGATTCTGTTGCTTGCTTTACTTCATTAGTATTAGAAACAGTTGCCTCAACAATTTCTAAATCCGTACCTTCCATTGCTTTCTTTACTAGGTCAACCTGAGCAACAGAGTTTTGTTCACCAGCATTGTATACCATCCCAACCTTATTGCCTTCGATATTATCAGCAATAAATTTCACTGTATATGGAATTGCATCTGGATGTGTATCTGTTGTCCCGGTAATGTTCGCACCTGGCTCTTCAAAGCTTTTTACAAGACTTGCTCCAATCGGATCTGTTACTGATGTAAACACAATCGGAATATCCTTCGTTGCATTTAATGCACTTTGTGCACTAGGTGTTGCATTTGCAAAAATTAAATCAACGCCGTCCCCAACTAAATTCGTTGCAATCGTTTGGCTATTCGTTTGGTCGGCTTGAGCATTTTGAATATCATAATCAACATCTAACCCTTTATCTTTCAACGCAGCTTGAAATCCTTTTGTCGCTTCATCGAGAGAAGGATGTTCAACATATTGGCTAATCCCAACTTTATATGTTTTCCCTCCTTCAGACCCTTCATTGCTACTACCAGAAGTGCTTTCGCCGCTCCCACATCCAGCTAAAGCTATGAAACTAGCTAAAAGAACACTTGCTCCTATCTTCCAATTTTTTATCATATAATAATCCCCCTTATATTTTTCCCTGTAACGCTTTTATGCTTTTATTGATTAAATTATACAGAAATATAAAAATAGTTCAATATTTTTTGAATATTTTCATAATAAAACCACTATATTCTTTGGGAGATTATCTAACAAACATTATAAAAAACACAGATAATAGAAAATCTTACCTGTGTTTTAAAAATGAAAATATATACTCTACTACGATACTTTCTAAACTATTCTTATAAAACTTGTGTCTTTAGTGCTCTTCGCAATATTTTTCCTGTCGCGTTTTTAGGTAATTCTTCTAAAAATTCTATTGAGCTCGGTACCTTATATTTTGCTAAATGTTCTTTACAATACTCAAGTAGTATTTCTTCGGTTATGTCATTGTTTTTCACCACAACAAAACATTTAACAGCTTCACCAACATCGGGATCCGGCACACCAAGAACAGCCACTTCAACAACATCCTCATGATTATAAAGCACTTCTTCTACCTCACGTGGATAAACATTATAGCCACCGACAATAATTGTATCCTTCTTCCTATCAACAATATAAAAATAACCGTCCTCATCCTGTTTTGCCAAATCTCCCGTATAGAGCCAACCATTACGAATCGTATGCACCGTATCATCAGGTAGCTTATAATACCCCTTCATCACATTTGGCCCGCGTACAATAAGCTCACCAACATGATGTGGTGGAAGCTCTTCACCAAGCTCATTAACAATTTTATTTTCTACATTTACAATATTTGTCCCGATAGATCCAGGTTTTCTAGGGCGATCAAGTGGATTAAAGCATGTAACAGGAGATGCTTCTGAGAGACCGTACCCTTCAGAAATGATGACTTTAAATTTCTGCTCAAAGCCTTTTAGTAAGGCTACAGGCATAGAGGCACCACCTGAAATACATAGTCTTAATGTTTTTAAGTCTTCTGGATTTCCATTTTCATATTGCAGCAAAAAGTTATACATCGTTGGAACTCCAGCAAACAATGTTGCTCGATATGTTTTGACAAGCTGAAATATCTCAGACGGACTAAACTTCGGTACAATAAGTAAAGTAGCACCATTGATTAATGGAGCATTCAAAGAAACGGTCAGGCAAAAAACGTGGAACATTGGCAATGTTGTCACAACAACATCTTCTTTTGACATTTTCAAATATGTCGCGGTATCATATGCATTGCTGTATAGGTTTTTATGTGTAAGCATTGCACCTTTTGGTTTTCCTGTTGTTCCTGAAGTATAGAGAATAACAGCTGTGTCATCCTCATCTAAATTCGGACCGAAAAAATGGGGAGTTCCAATTTCTAAAACACTTGTAAACGTTCTCATTCTAGCGTTAGCGGATTGCTGTTGCAGATCCCTTTTCCCCTGTGGTGATTCACAAACAATAATATGCTCTAGTTTTTCAAGCTGCTCATCAATTTTTTCAATAATTGGGATAATTAAATCTAGGGCAACTACTACTTTTACATCTCCATTGCTTAATAAATAAACGATTTCGCTTGGAGTATAAATAGGATTAATCGGAATAATGGTCGCTCCTACACGCATCGCTCCATACAAGGAAATGATAAAATATGGTGAATTACCGAGTAATAGCGCAACATGGTCCCCCTTTTGAATACCTATTGCCTGTAAGCCTGATGCAAATCGATTTATTGCCTCATCAAGTTGCTCATATGTTGTTTCTTCCCCTTCAAAGATAAACGCCGGCTTGTCTCCATACTTTTCCACTGTTTGTGTTAAACGATCCGATAAATTCATTCTCCCACCCCTTTTGATGAATGAATAATCATTCATATTTTATGTGAAGCAATCCACCTCTTTATTATATTTAATGTTTATCATAAAGACAATTATATGGAAAGGATCTCACACAAAACATTTATAATAAAAACGGGCAATTCCCTTAAAAAATGCCCGTTTCCTTCCACCTATTCCATTAATAAATCAAATTTATGAAATCACTCTTCTCAATTTGACCAAAGTACTTTTTGATGTCAATATTTTCTAAAGCCCTCTCAAGTCCTTCTTTTTCATAACGAGTACCGATTAATAAAGCTTCGACTTCTTCTACATCCCCTACTCCAAAGAAATCTCCATATATTTTACAATTTTCAATAACGCCCTTTTGTACCTCTAAGCGGATATCAATTTGGCCAACTGGAAAACGATGTGAGTGCTGGTAATTAAATTTTGGCGATTTTCCATAGTTCCAATCCCAATTTTGATATCGTTTTTTTGATATTTCATAAATCTTATTCCAATCCTCTTCTGTTAAGTCATAGGTTGGAATCTCTTCAATTTCACCAAAAATATGATGGAGTAATAGTTCTCTAAACTGCTGGATCGTAATTTTTTCGTTTAAATATTCACTAATATTTGCAACACGGCTACGAATCGATTTAATTCCTTTTGATTCAATTTTATCCTTTTTCACTTTCAAAGCAGAAACAACACTATCTATTTCTGAATTAAATAATAATGTACCGTGGGAAAACATTCGACCTCTTGTTGAAAATTGCGCATTTCCTGATATTTTTCGACCATCCTCGGCAATAAGGTCATTTCTTCCGCTCATTTCCGCCTTTACACCGAGCTTATGCAATGCTTGTACAACTGGTTCTGTGAATTTTTTAAAGTTGTGAAAGCTTTCTCCATCATCTTTTGTTATAAAGCTAAAGTTCAAATTACCTTCATCATGGTAGACAGCTCCACCACCTGAAAGTCTTCTAACAACATGGATCTTATTTTCTTCTACATAAGAAGTGTTAATTTCCTCTATTGTATTTTGGTTTTTTCCGATAATGATAGATGGTTCATTTATGTAAAACAATAAATAAGTTTCATTTGGGTCAAGATGTCTTAACGCATATTCCTCGATCGCTAAATTAATCTGTGGATCCGTAATTCCTTTATTATCAATAAAAAGCATTTATATCCCTCCGTTATTTTGTACACCATTCATATCCAGTTGAAGCTAATACAACTTGTCCATTATATAGCTCACTAGCTTCCTTCACAAGATTCTCATGCTCACCAAAGTGTGGTAAATGAGTTAAGATTACTTGGGGAACCTCTGCAGCTGCTGCTATCTTTGCTACATCCTTGCTATTCATATGTCCTGCGTTTGTACCATCTTGATCAGCATAAAAGCTAGATTCTGCAATAAGCAAATCAGCCCCTTTTGTAAATGGAATAAACTCCTCTTTAAAACTCGAATCTGCTGTATAAACGATTGTTGAACAGTCATCTGAAATTCTCATAGCAAAACATGGTACTGGATGAATGGTTTGTAAAAACTCAATTTTAAATGGCCCAATCTTTAAAGCTTCATTAGGATTATATTCAATCCCTTTTGTTGCATCTTTATATGTTAAGCTTTTAAATGCTACCTCATCTAATCTGTGACCATATATAGGAAGTGTTTTTTTCGTTCCTTTTATAAAAGAAGTCACGTGAAAAGCAAACTGAAGTGGACCGATATCCGCAACATGGTCATGGTGATAATGCGATAAAATAACTGAATCTAAATCATCAATAGCAATCGTTTCCTGCAGCTTTGACAGAACTGCACTTCCACAATCGACCAATAAGCGATAGTTATTTGATTCAATTAAATATCCCGATGTTGCTTCATTAACACCAGGAAAGCCTCCCCAATATCCAATAACCTTTAGCTTCATAAAATCTCTTACATCCTTTCTATATGTAAAGTTGATGTTTTCCCGCTTTTACTTTAATCAATATCTCCATTTTACTAAAGCTCTATGATGAATTCACGCTATTAAGCTTCAAAGAAAAAAATACCCATTGTAATAAAACAGTTATTGACTGTTTTATTCTGTTATAATACAATAACTGTACTACAACACATAGGGGGATATAACATGTTGATCAAAATAACTGAATTTTTCAGAAATTTACCTAAAAAACGTTGTAAAGAGTGTGGAAATGAAATGGAAGAGCAGCATGAATGCTACAGTAATGTTTGCCATGATTGCTTGCATATCAAAAACTTTTAAACTGTCAATTGCTACCTCATCTGTACTAATACAATATGAATAAACTAAAAAAGATGGCGATTATTAATCACCATCTTTTTTCACTGTTTCATCCTATGATGTCGCAACTAGCCTAGGCTTTATCATGGTCGATTCCCGAATCGCTAGTTTAGATGAAAATTCATGTCTTTCATATGAACGATACTGTTTTTTATGTATCTTTTCACAAATAACCTCAATCGCCTTTTGGGCCATCTCTTCTACTGGTTGAATAACAGTTGTAATCATCGGATCCATCAGTTCAGTAATTTCCATATTATCAAATCCGACTACAGCAAGATCCACAGGTATATTCCATCCATGCTTTTTTGCTTCCGAAATAAGCCCTGCGGCAACTGAATCTCCTCCAGTAAAAATAGCAGTAGGTGGATTCGTGAAACCTTTTATTTGTTGAAATACTTGTTTACCATCGTTAATTGATGATAAATGTTGAAAATAAAATTCATCATCAAAAGGATGTCCAGCCTCAGCTAAAGCGGCTTCAAATCCTCTTTTTCTCGCCTTCATTCCGATGCTTTGCGAACCGTTTGAACAGTACGCAATTCTGCTATGGCCTTGTTCTAGTAGATGCTTGGCCACATTGTATCCACTACAAAATTGATCCATATAAATCATCGGAATATTTCCATCCTCAAGTATTTCATTACATAGCACAATCGGACCGTAATTTAAATGTTCATCAATGACTGAACAGTCATTTTCACAGGATGTCATAATCACCCCATCAACCTGTTTCGTCTTAAGAAGATCTAAATAACTACGTTCCTTATGTTTTGAAAATTGTGTTTGGCAGATGATCAACTGATAATTTTTTACAGAAGCAGCCATTTCCAATCTTTCTATCAATTGACTAAAAAATGGCGTGGAAATTTTCGGGATTAACACAGCGATAATTCCCGTCTTCTGATTTCTTAAGCTTCTTGCAGCTGAATTTGGCACATACCCCAAGTGCTTCATCGCCTGCTGAACAAGCTTTTTCTTCTCATCTGAAACATATGGGTGATCATTAAGCACCCTTGACACAGTTGTTCTAGATAAACCAGCTAGCTTTGCGACATCTTCAATGGTAGACAAAATTTCTCCCTCCCCTTAGGCTCTATATTGCCCACCCTGTTTGACACTTGGAAACGTTTTCATATTAAATTATAAAAAAAGATGAATTATTTTTCAATCTTTTTTTATAGAAATCTATTATTTCTTTCCTTGTTTTTAAAGAAAAATCAAATAAAGAG
>JAPSLL010000076.1 GCA_031180805.1 Bacillus sp. (in: firmicutes) | reverse complement strand
TGGCTTTTTCTATCAATAGACAACGATACGAAAGCAGGATGAGCATTTTTGAAATTTCCCCGCAGGAAATGTAGCGTAAGATCCCGAATCATAAAGGAAGCAATGTACCCTTTTTTTCCTGCATATTGAGATTAATAGAAAGCATAAACATAGTTGTTCAATAGAGTGGGTACTATTTAAGCTATTTAAGAAATTTAATTAAAGCAAGTATTCATAGATTGGAGGGAAAATGTGAATATCGTTATTGCTGGTGGATCAGGATTTATCGGGGAGAAATTAACGAAGCTCCTTCTTGATGAAGGGCATTATATTAAGATTTTAACAAGGATAGCGAAACAAAGCTCAGGGAACGTTCAGTATATTCAATGGCTTGATGGAGCAGCATCTCCTGAAAAGGAAATAGGAGATGCCGACGTTTTTATCAATTTAGCAGGGGTTTCGATCAACGACGGACGATGGAGTGAGAAGCATAAGAAGCAAATTTATCATAGTCGGATGGAAGCGACAGATGAGCTATTGCGAATCCTCTCTTTATTGCCGAAAAAACCGTCTGTATTTATTAATGCAAGTGCGATCGGCATTTATCCAGCCTCAATAGATGCTGTTTACACTGAGGACTCGTTAGATGTGTCAGATGATTTTTTAGGTAAGACGGTATTTGATTGGGAAGCGAAGGCGAAGCAAGTAGAAGCTTTTGGTGTTCGGACAGTTTTTATGAGATTCGGCGTTGTCCTTGGAAATCAAGGAGGAGCACTCCCTCTTATGGTATTGCCGTATAAACTATTTGTCGGAGGTACAATAGGTCATGGGAAGCAATGGGTTTCCTGGATACATGTCGCCGATGTCGTTCGAGCAATACATTTTGTTATGAACAATGAAGAAATCAGAGGACCTGTAAATGTCACAGCACCATTTCCCGTACAGATGAAGGATTTTGGAAAGGAAATCAGTTCTGTCCTACATCGTCCACATTGGTTACCTGTACCATCGTTTGCCATGAAAATCGTCCTTGGACAAAAAAGTGCACTTGTTCTTGAAGGACAGCATGTTTTACCACAGGTGTTAGTAGACAATGGATATTCATTTATGTTTCCATCGCTTCATACTGCTTTAGAGGATCTTCTTAAAGTCTAGGGAGAGGGGAGTAGTTAATAATATAAAAGGTTTGATAAAAAGCTAATTTGCGATACCTTATTCAAGCGGTATTGCATTTTTTTATTGCTAAAAACTATTTTTCAAAATAGAAAAGACATTATTTATTATTTCTAAATTTATTCGAAGATGTACCATTTTCGCTAAACCATACTTCATCGAACTAAAGAGACGTAATTAATATTTACATACATAGAAAATCTATGTATAATTAGGTGAAATAAGTCATTTATTGGTAAGGGGTTAAAAAATGAACATTCCTTTTTTTGGTTTAGTGCTACAATGCGTATTTATCCTATCTATTTCCATTCTTAATTTTGCAAGAGTTTATGTTATGGAACATTTCTCGATTTATCCGGTTGCTTTCTTTGAATTATTTTTAGGAGTTGCTAGTTTTATTTGCGGACTACTAGGTCTTATAAAGAAAGTGAATATAGGACTTTCCAGCTTAGTTATAGTGATGGGACTACTAATCTGTTTCTTTTTCGTTTTTGCATATCTTTTAGGAGAAGCAGGTACACCTCCACCTATACGCTGGTTTTATTAGAATAAAAAGGAATTATTCTTATTAAAGGATAGGCTAGTTGAAACCGTTGAAACAATATTCTTATTTTTTCGTATAGAATATATCATCAGTTAAATGAGGAGGAACCCATATTGGATTCAAGTAATAAAGAGAAAAAGACGTCAAAAGGAGTATGGGCATTGTTTGGGGCAACGATAGGAGCGATACTAGGAATAATAGCTTACAATAATCAATGGTTGGGGTAAATTAGTTGTTATTTGGTTGGGGGCGGCTTTTTCTTATTTAAAATGTATTTACTAATGACTCAATTTAAGTAATTGGGTTATTTTTTTGACCTTTTTTAGTATGAAATATTAAAAGATAAGTGTAGAAAAGCCAGTAAAAGAACACCAATTTGTATACTGTGGATAATGTTAGACATTCATGATTTATGGAATTGTTATTTACAAGAGAATGAATAGTGATTATAGTTATTAAGGAGTTATTATATCCATAATTGAATAATAGTGTCCCAATTAAACTAAAACAAAAAGGAGAAAAAGAGATGGAATTCTGGGAATCAAGCTTTATAGAAAAACAAACGATGTGGGGATTTGAACCTACAGACTCCGCAATCTTAACAAAGGACTTTTTCCTTGAACGGAATGTTAAGGATATACTAGTACCAGGTATTGGATATGGTAGAAATGCGAAGGTTTTTATTGAAAATGGAATAAATGTTACTGGTATTGAAATTTCAAAAACAGCGATTGATTTGGCGAGGGAAAATGGGATAGATAGTCGTATTTTTCATGGTTCAGTCACAGACATGCCTTTTGATAACAAGCTTTATGATGGCATATTCTCGCATGCGCTTATTCACTTACTGAATAAGTGTGAAAGAGAGAAGTTTATTAAAGATTGCTATAATCAGTTAAAGCCAAATGGATATATGGTTATTACAGCTGTTTCAAAAGAAGCCCCAATGTTTGGTAAGGGGAAACAATTGGATAAAGACTATTTCGAGATAATGGAAGGCGTAAAAATGTTTTTTTATGATTTTGACTCCATAAAACAAGAATTTGGAAAATATGGACTTGTTGAGTTTTCAGAAATTGACGAGCAAAATAAGAACACGAAAAATAAGCCTTCAATAAAATTTATAATGGTGAAATGTAAGAAGAGATAATGATGAAAAATGTAAAAGTGAATTTTTAAAGATAGAATGTGTATATTGCCTGGCTTCGGGGAAGATAGCTTTTTAAAGATGGAACCGTACAATGGTTTTATCAATTTCTTACATCTACCGTTATTTCAAAGTTAATAAGTCAATCGTTAAAAATGAACCGAAATCTCTTGGTTTAATAATAGAGATTTCGGTTTTCTTATTGTACAGAGGACTAAGCCTATTTTTATTTGACATTAACGTAACGTCATACTTTAACCTTTAAAAATGGAGGTGAATGAAATGAGCTTGTCTTATAAAATGATTAACACATTACAACAATACGAGGAATTACTTGCGATTACAGATTTAGAAGAAAGAAAGGATTATTTTCGTTATTCTATGATGATGCCATTAAAGGAAATGTGGGATTTAATCAATGTTCCTATAAAAGCGAAGCATGAAAATGGTTATGATGTCATATTGGCTACGAGAATGCTAGGTTATGCAAATCTATCTAACGATAAACAAATCTGGCAAGGATTATCTGGCTTAAAAGCTAATAACATCTATTCGGTGGCGGAGAATACGATAAAAACCTGTATAGAAAAAATGATTAAGGCAGGGCTGAAAGTAAATGCTGATGAAATAAAATTTGGATTATATGTTGCAGATCCATATAAATTGAAACTTCATAAGGGATATACAGGATTTGGGGGTATTCCAGGATATATTACTGTGAATATTTATCCTAATGATTATAACTTACCAAAAATTCCAGCCGTTATTGCTCATGAGTTTCATCATAATATTCGTTTTTCTTATTTTGATTGGGATCATGGAAATGTGACAGTAGGAGATTATCTTGTCATAGAAGGCCTAGCGGATTCGTTCGCAAAGGAGCTGTACGGAACAGAACAGCTGGGACCATGGGTGACTAGTATAGATAAAGAAGAATTAGAGTATTCAAGATATGTTATTGGTGAAGCTTTAGATGTAAAAGGCTTTGCGGAAGTAAGTAGTTATATGTTCGGTGATGAGCTTGCGAAACAAGAAGGATATCAGCCTGTGGGTCTTTCCTTTTGTGCTGGTTATGCAGTAGGGTATGAGGTTGTTCAAGCTTTCATGAAAAAACAGAATAAGACGATATATGAAACGACCTTAATTTCTAGTGATGAAATCATTTATGGATCTGGTTTATTTTCTTTTTAATGGAGTAATTGTTTTATTGTATATGTAGAAAAAATGAGTTCTCCATTTAATACATGAAGAGCATGCTTTCATTAACCTTGAAAACATGCTCTTTCAGCTTTACTCGTTATTGTCCTTCAGCAATTTCTTAAAGCAAAACTGATTTAGTTACATAAAAGCATTAGCGCATCAATTGCACCTGTTTTTCTCCGCGATCTCGGAACAATGCCACTTCAATATTGTAGGTTCCTCAATTATCCACTATGTATCAAAACCTATTTTTAACTTTTTGAGTTTTTGTTATATACATTATAGATCAGTTTTGTTATAGTATATATAGAACAACATCTGTTATAGTTCAGATAGAATAGAGAGTGGAGGTGCTTGAATGATATTCCTTGATTCCGAATCAAATGTTCCGTTATATATGCAGCTTCGAACGCAAATAATTGAATCGATTGTCCGTGGAGAACTAGTGAAGGGCGATACTTTGCCTTCAGTTCGGGGATTGGCTAGTGATTTAGGAATCAATATGCACACTGTGAATAAAAGCTATCATGAGCTTGAGTCTAAGGGAATTATTGAAATTGTCCCCAAAAAAGGAGCCGTTATCATTGCGGATTCAGAAAAGCATGCTTCTAATGAACAATATGAAATGATCGTTGAGGAGCTGAGACCAATTGTTGCTGAGGGACTAGTGTATGGGTTGAATGAAGAAGATTTACATCAATTGATTTCGAAGATTATGAAGAAAATTAAGGAGGTATAATCTAATGGACATGGAATTTATTATTTTCTTTTTAACGATTCTTTTTGTAGGGGTGCTGCAAATTTTTATTCCGTTTATTGCTAAACGTTCAGTTGTTTTTGGGGTTTCTATTCCCTATGAACAAGTAAGACATCCTCAAGTTGTCCGGTATAAGAAGACGTATGCGGTTATAACTGCGATTATTACACTTGCTGTTTTAGCTGTCCTAATGATTCAGGGACAAAATTTGAATGAGACTAGACAAGCGCTTTTAGGTATTGTTTTCACTTTTGTTCTTCTACTAGTGGGGCTGTCCCTTTATTTTTATTTTCACTATAAAATGACAAAACTAAAGCAAGCTGAAAAGTGGTTTGGTTCAGTGAAAAAGGTTTATTATGCTGATTTAAAAACTCGTTCAAAGGATGAAATGCTTGCCTCTTTTGTTTATCTCATTCCTGTCATTATTTCGACCGGTTTAATTGCGTTAACGATTAATATGTACGATCAATTGCCTAGCCAAATCCCAACACACTGGGGGCCAAATGGTCAACCAGATGCGTTCAGTGATAAAAGCTGGATGGTTGCACTGGGGTTACCAATTATTTTGCTCATCATGCAGTTGATGTTTTATGGAATAAATGTTTTCACAAAACGCTCAGGTATTAAAATCAACGCTGGAAACGTTAAATCGTCAGAATTAAGGCAATTGCGTCTTCGTAAATATAGCAGCTGGTTTCTATTTGTTGTTGAGATTTTAATGACTCTGCTGTTTGCGATTTTACAACTAAATCTTCTATACGAAAATATCATTAGTAATTTACTTATGATGATCACGCCTATAGTCTTTTTAGTGATTGTCTTAGGAGGAACAGTTTGGTTAGCAGTTAAAGTCGGCAGTGTAGATTCAGATTTAGAAGGAAAGGAAATTGTTGCGGACTCTCATTTAAAAAAGGTAGAAGGGATTGATGAAGATCAGTATTGGAAAGGCGGTTTATTCTATTTTAATCGTAACGATCCTTCTATCTTTGTAGAAAAGCGTTTTGGAATTGGGTTTACCATCAATTATGCCAATCCAATTGGGTATTTAATTCTGGTTGTTCCGATTGTATTAATTATTATCATTACAAGCGTTTTTTAAATGAACGAGAAAAAGAAATTTGTTTTTCCAATCATAATCACTAAGACTTGGCTAAATTGCTAAGGAGTGAAGAGCTTAAACCTTATTAAAAAAACACTTCATTTTGATGAAAGTTATCAATTTGAAGTGTTTTTTTATCAGGTTCATTAAGTTCTCATGATGATAAGGAGCTAAATACATCTTCAATTGAATGTATTTCCTTTATATGAACTAGCTTGAGAGAGAGAGGTCTATATTTTAGACAGTCGCCACTAATAAAGAAATGAATATGGGGCATTGAATGAGCAAATGCATCAAGCATTCTGATTTCTGCTCCATTATCCTTCCAAACGGCATCTGTTGTGCCAGATAGCAGGACAATCCTTGGATTTGTTAACCGAATAGTCGACTCAATTGTGTTTGAAGCAGGTGATGGTCCTAGCATTAATGTTCGATAGTTGCGCACCATTGATTGAATGAGCAGTAAGTACAACTGAATTTCGTGCCGTTCATTTGGTAAACAGCTGCCGAGAACTAATGGAGAAGAATCCGCAACACTAAAACGGTGACGCATTGTAATTAAAAAGTCGCGAACGGTTTGACTGCATACTGCCTCTTGGTGTGCTCCCCACTCTTTTTCACGCAGCAATTGACTTATTTTTTTTATGAATGGAGAGACAATTTCCTTTAAAAATGGCTCAAGTCCAAATAAATAATGAGCCTGTTCGAGCAAATGGAAGATGTCCCTGTCGTTTGCAATCCGTCCAGCTTCTACTAGGGAATCAAGAAATTGCTTCGTTTTTGGCTCAGCCTCTTCTTTTGCTGCTTCTTTGGAACTTTGTTTTAGGAGGATTGCAGCCTGTTTAACAGATTGTCCATCCTTCGTTAACGTGATCACCTTTTGTAAAATATCAACTTCTTCCTGACGATAGATTCGATAACCGTTCTCTAACCGTTCTGGAGAAATGATGCCGTACCGATCCTCCCATTTTCGGATTACTTGTTTAGAAAGTCCTGTCATATTAGACACTTGTTGTATAGAATAGGTAATCTTTTTCGTCATAATCTCTCCTTATGAAGCTTCATACCTTCATTTAGCAAATGGTTTTGTGATAAAAAGCTGTACAATGTTTGTATAAAGAATAGCATGAAACATGTTTTGGATGAACCCTTTTTTCGTATCATGGTGAAGTATCGTACTAAATAAAGTTCGTTTTATTTGCTTTAAAATAGTGAAAGTACTTAAACTGTTAATGTAGGAAAATAATGTATAAAGGTGGAAGGAATCATGAGTGAAATCAAAACGAAGCCATTTCGTCAAGCTGAGCATGAGATTGACCCTGTTTATTTAAATCGATGGTCTCCCCGTTCTTTCTTAGAAAAAGAGGTGTCAGAGGAAGTGCTAATGCGTCTTTTTGAAGCTGCACGTTGGGCTCCTTCGGCAAATAATTTGCAGCCATGGAAATTTATTATCGCGAGAACGAAGGAGGATCGAGAAAAATTCCATTCCTTTATCAATGACGGGAATCGGATATGGTGTGAAAAAGCCCCAGTATTAGCTGTTCTCATCTCGGATAAAGAAGACCCTGTCCATTCCTTTGATACTGGTACTGCTTGGGGATACTTATCTTTACAAGCTACAAGAGAAGGTTTAGTGACACATGCAATGGGGGGATTCCAAAAGGATAAAGCACGTGAAATTTTAAACATTCCAGAAAACTTTGATCTTCAAGTCGTTATTGCCATTGGTTACCAAGGTGAAAAAGAGGTATTACCAGAAAACCTTCAAGCACGTGAGCAGCCATCAAGCCGTAAACCATTAAAGGAAATAGTTGTTGAAGGGGAATTTAAATAATAATAGTTCTAACGGTTTCCCTAAATCGTAAAAACACGTGAATTGTATGATGTATTAGCTAACTTGGAAAGGTAGGAAATAGATTATGGATATAACACCACAAGAGGAATCCATGATTAAAGCTTTCCGTGAAACAAACTTACCACCTTTATTTGTGCTCATCCGAGTAAAAAATGATCTTGCAAATGACGTTGTAAATATCGATGAGAGTAAAAGAGCTGAAATTGTTAAAAGCTTAGAAAACTACATCAGTACACTATGGAAGGATTACCATGAAGGGAAGAAATCACAGCCTTCAGCTTAATAGATAAGAGTGTTTTAAATGAGAGATATAACAGGATAAAACAATAAGGTTCATCTTGTTTACAAGAAGAACCTTATTTATGAATTTTCACTTTTTTAATAATCGAAGCAGCTGCAATCCATCAGATGGCTGACCACTATATGACCCTATCCAACGAGGATAGGTGATAGGAATGATTGTGAAAAGGAACTGAAAGCAATTAAATATTGTTGCTCCAAAAAGCAATGAATGCAAATCATCTACAGGTACATATAGCGTTATCAATCCGAAAAGAAGCATAAGCAATAAGGACATGATTGGCCCACCAGCTAAAGCAAAGGCTGTTTGGTGTCTTGTTAAATTTCCTTCCCAAGAAACAAATCCTACATAAGACCAATTTAGATGAAAATGAAGTCTTCCTAATCTGAAATTTTCTTTATTCTCCTTATTCCTATTACCTAAATAAACATGTGCATGTGATGTTGATGTAGAAATAACAGCAATGCCATGGCCTATCTCGTGCAATAAGACAGAAGCGGGGATAACCAAAAGATAAAAAAGTAGGAATAATAACATTTCATATACTCCTTTATTACAATCTTTCTACAAACACAACGTTGCAATTTTCGTACAACCTTGATAAAAAAGCATTAATCTAGAAAAGATTAATGCTTTAATTAAGTAATATAAACAATCTTAGTAGAATATTAAAAGCAATACTCCAACGATAAAACAATAATAGGTGAAATATCCAAGCTTCTTATTTTTCATAATTCCCATAAACCATTTCATTGCAAAATAGGTCATGAAAAGTGTTGCAAGAAATGCTGATAAATATGGGATTGCTAATTCTGCTTTATTTGGCTCATTTAAAAAATCTGAAAAGCCTAATACAACTCCTCCGAGACTTATTGGAATATACAGCATAAATGAAAAGCGAAGTGCTGTATCCTGTTTCATTCCAACGGCGATGGATGAGATGATCGTCGCACCTGAACGACTTATCCCTGGTGTTAAGGCAACAGCTTGTCCTAAGCCGACAATAAGAGCATCCTTTAATTTGAGATCTGACTCTTCTTTCACACCTTTAATATTGCGGATTAACCACAAAGCAATACCCGTAATAAAGAGCATAATCGCAATTGTCGTCATACTGACATTCTCAGCAATAAAATCGTCCAATAACACGCCAAGAACACCTGCTGGAATAGTAGCAATCACAACAAAGCAAACAAAGCGAAAATCACTCTTGTAGTTCTCATCCTTCGTTTTTACATACTTGATTGAATGAACTGCTAATCTAGCAATATCTTTTCTATAGATAAAAAGTATAGCCAGCAAAGAAGCAGTATTTGTTAATATCGCAAAGGTAAAGCCTTGTTCGCCAAGCCCTAAAATCGTACTGGCAATCATAACGTGCCCACTTGAAGATACAGGAATTGGCTCTGTAAAACCTTGTACTAACCCAATAATAATCATTTTTAGTATTACGATTAAATCTGTTTCGATCATTATGCCCTCCTTTTTAAACCTCCTCAATTTTATATAAAATAACCATAAATAAAAACCTTTTATCGATTCTGTAACAAATTTGTAATTAATGAATTTGTCGGATTAGGTTTATGAGCTATACAAAAAGTATCATGCTCTTATTGGTTTACTTAAAAAGTAACCTGATTTCATAAATTGTTATCACAGTGGACAAACTTAATTTGTCAACATGATCTCGAGGAGGAAGAAAATTTGGTGAACAACATTAAGCAGGAAATGGAACGCATATGGAAAGAAACATGTGGTTCATGGGAAAACTGTACAGAGGAAAACATCCAAGCCTTCTTAGCTCAATGCGAGGAAAAGAGCATTGATCCGCAATATTGTATGAGCTGGGTCGAGCAGCATAGCAGCCAAATTTCGAATTGGTCAGCTGTTTCGAAGGAATCACTTGAATGGATAAATGAGCATACATCGACTGGTTCGCCAATTAGCGAGTAACGGTGGGACGGTTCTTTTTTTCAAAAAAAAAAGAACCGTCCCTATTTTTGGTTGAATTTAGAAAATCAGTCCTTTAAAATTGATATATGAACATATAATCATATTTTATGAGGGATGGGAATGTACGATACAATTGTTATTGGGGCTGGTCAAGCGGGTCTTGCGATTGGCTACTATTTAAAAAAGCGGAATAAAGCCTTTTTGTTAATTGATAAAGGAAGTGAAGTGGGAGAGAGCTGGAGGGAGAGGTATGACTCATTAGTTTTGTTTACTCCACGGATTTACAGTGCCCTACCTGGATTACCTTTTCACGGTGATGAACATGGTTTTCCTACAAAAGATGAAGTAGTGGCATATCTAACGAAATATGTAGAAACGTTTCATTTTCCTATTCGTTTAAATGAAGAAGTGAAGGCTATTTCGAAAGTAGATAATGCTTTCCTTATTAAGACTAATCGTGATGAATATAGAGCGAAGAATGTTGTCGTTGCAACAGGTCCTTTTCAAACCCCTAATCTCCTTGGATTTTCAACAAATCTAGCAACGACGTTTAAGCAGCTTCACTCCTCACAATATAAGAACCCGAAACAATTAGGTGATGGAAACGTAATCGTCGTAGGTGGGGGAAATAGTGGAGCACAAATAGCCGTTGAATTGTCGAAAGAGAGGGAGACCTATTTAGCAGTAAGCAAACATCCAAGCTATTTACCTTTAGTCTTCCTTCGTAAAAGTATTTTTTGGTGGTTCGATAAAGTAGGAATTTTAAAGGCAACGAATCATTCGTTACTTGGCAGGCTGATTCAAAAAAAGGGAGACCCTCTATTTGGCTATGAGTTAAAGCGGGCAATTAAGAACAATGAAGTAAAGGTAAAACAAAGGGTAGTCAGTGCAAAGAAGAATGAGCTAGTCTTTGAAGATAACACTACATTAAAAGTGAACAATATTATCTGGGCAACAGGTTTTAAAACAGAGTTTCCTTGGCTGCAAATCGAGGGAGTTTTCGATCAGAAAGGAAAGGTTATCCATAATCGAGGTGTATCAAGCATTGAAGGATTATATTTTATTGGCCTGCCGTGGCAATATCGGCGTGGTTCTGCTTTATTACAAGGTGTAGGATATGATGCTAAGTATATTGTTTCGATTATAAATGAAAGAACGTCATAATCTTGGTAAAGCCTAACTTCTACATTAAACTTAGTAGTTAGGCTTTACCTTTCGATGCATTATTAAATAAAAATAAAAATTTGGATTAATGTAAGAATGACAGTTCCTACGATTGGAGCTACCTTTAACAGGACTACCCCATCAGCTGCTGAAATGAATCGTTCTAACGGATCCTTTGCAGGGGAAGCAAGAAAATGAATGAATCGTTCCCAGCGATTACGTTTCATTGGGAATTCGGGTATCTCGACTCGATATTCGTTCAGCTTCGTTTGTAAATATGGCTCTTTATGAAAGGGATCGTGACTCATATTCGTCTTCCTCCAATTCTTCCTTTAATTTTTTGATCGCTGTGTGTAATCTTGATTTAACTGTCCCTTTAGGAATGCCAAGAACCTTCGCGATTTCCTCCTGTGGCATATCATGGTAGTAGGAAAGGAGAATCACCGCACGTTGGATTTCAGGGAGCTTTGCGATAGCATCGCGAATCGTCATTCTGTCTGAATGCTGGAAATCCTCAGGTTCTACCGGAGTGAGAAAGGGCAAAAGGCTTCTGAGCTTTTTGCGCCGATTTAATTTTGTGATCATTAAGCGATAAGCAATTTGAAAGAGATATGATTTTAGTTTTCCGTTGCTTGGGCTGTAATTGTGCTTGTAACGCTGAAGCTTAACAAAAGTATCCTGGACGATATCGATGCTTAATTGCTCATCTCTTGTATAGCGGAAAATAAATGAATAAAGCGCCGGTTTTAATAGGAGGTAAATTTGTTCTAACGCTGCTTCATCTCCATTTTGGTAAGCAACCATCAATTCATCCTCACGCTCATTCAATCTCATCGCCCCAACGTTCCTTAATTGATTTTAACGTCAATGATACTCTGCTAACTAAATATATAATCGATACAATTGTCCAAACCTGTGCTTGGTTAGTAAAAAATTGCACAAATACATTTTCAACAGTTTCACCACTAGCGACTAGGTAAAATAAAATTTGCACACAAATAATCGAATATATAGCTAAGCAAAGTGTCAGTGTATCAAATACATTCCAACGTAAATATAATTTCGTTTTCTTAAAGTTAATTTTATCATTTTCACGGACAACATGTTTGCGATCCATCGGAATCGTAATCGCTAAAATTAAAATCATTAAT
>JAPSLL010000019.1 GCA_031180805.1 Bacillus sp. (in: firmicutes) | reverse complement strand
CGTACAGATAGCAGTACAAGTGAGGTTAAAATGGTAGATACACGATACTCTGATGTAGGTCGTAAATGGTACAATGTGAAGAATGTAACTGAAAGTAATAATTTTGAGTTTTAATAAAATGTAAGCAAAACGAAACGTCTGAATTTAGGGCTACCCTAGTTCAGACGTTTTTTGAATTAATAAAGGAAATTTTATGAATACTCCGCTTCTTCCAAAAGTATAAAATTACATTTATAAAACTAAAGATGAAAATCATCACACATATATGAAACTAGTTGGATCACCTGCAAAATTCAGTTCATCTCCAAAATTCAGTTCATCTCCAAAATTCAGTTCATCTCCAAAATTCAGTTCATCTCCAAAATTCAGTTCATCTGCTAGTATTTAAATATAAAACATAATCTGTATAGAAATGATAGAAAAGATAAGAGATGAGCTAATAACGGAAAAGCCATTGACTACTCTATTTCTTGTTATTGGAAGAATGATGAGAAGAAAGATGATAGCCGAGACATCACTAATGTAATTGTTTAGGCCTTAATAAGGTAAAGGCCCCATCCGTAACAAATGATTCATATGTAAACATGTTTACCCCCTGGAAAATTTGATTAATTATCGGCAATATCAATTTGCTCCGAGCTATCACCATTGCTTAACCCAATCACTTCACCTTCGTTTATACCATAGCTTGGAGTTAATCAGTAGGGTAGTTCTCTTGTTATAGAAGTTTCTTCGTCAAAAGCTTTAAAAAATTGTTCTTCGTTTCCGGATGATAGGTCAAAATCTCCCCATTGTAGATGACCGTAAAGACACCAAATGGAGTTGGTGACTGTTGCTGAAGTTTTTGATAGCTATCAAGTTCTATCATTTGGACATCAATATTAAGCTCGTGTGCCGCTTCCTTAAGATTCATCTCTGCATCATGAGTAAATGGACATTGATGTGAAGTGAAAACGGTAATGCCATTTCTATATTGCCGAGCCGTTTCCTGCCAATTGTTAAAGCGTGGAGCTTGGTCGTCACCAAAATGGTAAGCCATTAATTCAAATTCAGCCATTTTGTCTACGAGAGTATACCCTTTTCGTTCAAAAAATACTTTGTCAGGAAGCCACGTTTTATTGCTTGTCGTAATGACGATTCCAGATAAGCCAAGCGTTTTTGCTTCTTTCACACATTCGTCCAAAAGCATGCTGCCATACCCTTTTCCTTTGCTTTTTCCGACAACCCAAAAGCAATGGATAACCATGTAGTTTTTAGCGTTTACCGCTCTCCATGTATGCGTTCCAGGGATGTACTCAATAAATCCACGATGCTTGTCATCCTCTTGAATAATTTTTAATGATAACCCTTCTTTAAAGCGTTCCTTTAGCCAGCTTAATTTTTTTTGATAGCCGTCATTTTTCAGTTTGCTTCGCATGCAAAAAAAACCATAGTCCTCAACATTTTGTTCATTGACATGAATGATTTCAACCAACGCTGTTCCCTCCAAAGCAAGCGTAAATTCACGCTTCAAAATTTTTAACAAACCCCGTGCTCTTCGCTACATAACCCATACTTTGATAAAACTGATGTGATATCTTTCGTTCCGGTCGATTTCCGCTATTTAAGCCAATTCCTTTAGCACCAAGATCTTTTGCAATTGTTTCCGCTTGTTTCAAAAGCATTCTCCCAGCACCTTGTCTCCGGTAGTTCTCATCAATGACAAAAGCAATAATCCGAGCATAGAGATCATCAGCGTTGTAAAGAACATCTATGTAGAATCCAACCATCCCAATTACCTTCTCATCTTTACACGCAACGAGAGTGTAATGATTTGGGTTTTCTTTGATTTTGTGGAATCTTTTTTTCATTTGCTCGACTGTTGTTGGGTAGCCAAGCTGATTCATCAAATGAGCTAATGCTTGTATATCCTCTATAGTAGCTTTTCTAATGTTCATATGTATCTCCTTTTTGTTGATATAAAGAAAATTCTACTAGAAGGGATAAATTTCCTTTTCGACATGAGTAAAAAAAGTCAAAATTATTGCAATCCTAGCAAAATATCGTTAAGAGTCTTACAATGTGATTTTTTATAATGGAACCATACTACAAAGAGAGGTGATGACCTATGAGTACAAAGACAGAACTATCTCCATCATCTAAGATGATTCAACGTAAACGAAAAAAATCGACAATCGAAAAAAGTGAGAATTTAGTAGGATTCTTTTTTGTATCACCAATGATTATTGGGGTTTCCGTTCTAGTGCTGCTTCCGATATTTGCAACGTTTATTTTAAGCTTTGCAGATTGGAAGTTTGTTGCAAGCATCGACCAATTAAAATGGGTTGGCTTTGCTAATTTTAAAGAGCTTTTAAGTGATGATGTATTTCGGAAATCTTTAATCAATAATGCAATTTTTATTTTTACCGTACCGATTTGTATGGCGATTTCGTTATTATTAGCTGTTGTTATTGATAAAAGCGTTTACATGAAGGGCTTTTTTAAAGTAGCCTTTTTCATGCCGTATATTTCAAGTGTTGTTGCGATCGCTGTTGTTTGGCAAGTATTGTTTCATCCTTCAGCAGGTCCAATTAATCAAACATTAATGTCATTAGGAATTGACGATCCTCCAAAATGGATTGCTGATCCGAACTTTGCATTGCTATCAGTTATGCTCATTCAAGTTTGGATTTCCGTTGGTTTTAATTTAATCATTTACATTGCAGGACTTCAATCGATCCCGAAGGAGCTTTATGAAGCAGCTGATATTGATGGGGCAAATGCTTGGGTGAAATTCCGGCATATTACATTTCCGATGATTTCACCAACATCGTTTTTCCTCTTAATCACAGGAATTATTTCAACGTTTAAAGTGTTTGATTTAATTGCTGTTTTAACAAAGGGTGGTCCGATGCATTCAACAAGTATGATCGTTTGGCATTTATATGATACAGCATTTGTGAATCTTGATATTGGCTATGCCTCAAGCATGGCGGTTATCCTCTTTGTCATCGTATTTGCGATAACGATTATTCAATGGTTTGGACAAAAGAAATGGGTTAATTATTAAGGGGAGGAAAGGATATGGCGAAGACAATAAAGCTGCAAAAGATTATCACAACAATTATCGTGTTTTTGTTTAGTATTTTGTTTATGCTGCCTTTCGTTTGGATGCTATCGACTTCATTTAAAATCGAGGCAGATGTTTTTACGTTTCCAATCCAATGGATACCTGAAAGATGGAATGGCTTCAATAATTATCGAGAGGTATGGTTTGGGGACTTTCCTTTTTATACGTATTATTGGAATTCTATTAAAGTGGCGGTATTAACGACAATTGTTTCATGTACAGTTTCTGCATTGGCGGCATATGGATTTTCGAAGGTCCGCTTTCCAGCAGGGAAATGGTTATTTTTTATCGTATTAGCAACATATATGGTTCCACCGCAAGCAAGCTTAGTCCCACAATTTATTTTATATCGTAATATTGGGTTATTTGATAGCCATTTGGGCCTTATTTTATTAGGAAGCTTTAGCGTACTCGGGACGTTTATGCTTAGGCAGTTTTTTATGGGGATTCATAACGATTATATTGATGCAGCAAAAATTGATGGTGCAGGACATATCCGAATTTTTTGGTCAATCGCTTTGCCAATTGTCCGACCAGCTGTGGCGACATATGCAATTCTCCGTTTCATTTGGACATGGAATGATTACCAAAATCCGCTTATTTTCTTAAGAACAGATGCGCTATATACAATACAGCTTGCGATGCAAAAGTTCACGACGATTAACGGAGAATTTTATTCACTTATTATGGCTGCAGCAGTTTCAGCGATTTTACCGTTATTAATTGTCTTTATTATCGGGCAAAAGCAAGTCATCGAAGGAATTGCTCTTGGCGGGGTAAAAGGATAATATTTAGTCAAAAAAATCATAAGAAGGTAAAATTATTTACATTTCGAACAAATAGCCATTTGCTATACTTTCCTTTGTAAGGGCTTTCTTGTAAGTCTTTATTTGGGAGAATGAAAAATAAGGGGGATATAAAATGAAGAAACGAATACTTATTATGTTTGTCGCTTTTATGCTGCTAATCGGTTTATTAGCTGGCTGTACAGGTGGTGGGGAAAATGCATCAGGATCTGGAGATAGTAAAGAAAGTGGAGATAAAGTCACAATTAAGTTTCATACACATGGAAATGAAGCAACATATAATTGGAAGGAAACAATTGCTGCCTTTGAAAAGGAATATCCTAATATAAAGGTAGATTTAGTGATTCTTAGTGAAAAAGGTGATACTCAAGAGGCATCGCAAAAGCTTGATTTAGCTGCTGCATCAGGTGAACAGCTAGATGTCCTTATGTTTAGTGACCCTGCAGGATATGCACAACGTGTCGCTTTAGGAATGGTTGCGCCAATTGATGAATTTATTGAAGAGGAAGGCTACACAGTTGCCGAGGAATACAAGGTCGATACGAAGATTGATGATAGCTATTATGCTCTTCCGGGAAAATTCAACCCATGGTATGTTCTTTTAAATAAGGATCATTTAGATGAAGCAGGATTAGCAGTTCCAACCGATTGGACTTGGGACGAATTTATGGACTATGCGAAAAAGCTGACAACAGCTGATCACTACGGAACATATTTCCATGGTCCACAAGGTGGCGGTTGGCTAGAATATTTAAAATTAGCTCTTGCAAGTGAAGAAGACAATACGGAATTCGTTAAGGCAGACGGGACCTCAAATCTTGACAATCCATTATTCAAAAAAACGTTAGAAATGCGGTTGAAAATGGAGGTAGAGGATAAATCAGCGACTCCATATACCGATATTATGTCGCAAAAGCTTCATTATCGGAATCAATTTTTCAACCAGGACGCTAGTACAATTCTGATCGGAAGCTGGATGAATACAGAGCTTGGTGGAACAGACCAATTTCCATTAAACTTTAATGTTGCAATTGCCCCATATCCGAAAAATAACAAGGATGATGAAGGTGGCTATACGCCGGTAACAACTGACTTTATGTCTGTTGCAGCAAATTCAAAGCATAAAAAAGAGGCCTACACATTTATCCGCTGGTATACGACAGAAGGACAAATTGTGCAAGGTAAAAATATTCCATCATGGAACAGCGTAAGTGATGAGGATTTGGAATCAATCGTTGATGGGATTTTAGCCGAAACAAAAAATCCGGAAAAAGTTGATAGAGAATCGTTAATCCATGTATTAAAAAATGCAAAATCATCAAAAATGATTCCACCTGTTGCTTACCAAGCAGAGCTTTACAAAGTGATAAATGAAGAATATGAAAAAATGATCCTTGATGGACAGGATGTTGAGACAACGATAAAGGCAGCGGAAACCCGTGTTCAAGAAATTATCGATAATAACAAATAAAAAGATTTAAATATTTTTAGGGGCGATTCATTCATTCTGGTCACTTTTTCTTCAAACCTTCTTAAGTAATGGTAGTATAAGAGAAAAGAAGAATCATTAGCACCGAGTATCCTTTCTTATCTTAAAAGAGGTGCTAACAATTCAATGGGAGGTATGTATGTGGAAGCGAATAAACCAAAGATTGTCGCCCCGTTCTTTTCGATTTAAACTTATTATCGCCTCAGTGATTTGTATTGTGCTCCCTACGATGATTACGTTATTTGTTAATAGCTATTTATCGAAGGATGCGATGAAGGAGCAAGCAATCTCTAATGCAAGCCGGGAGCTGAAATTAGCTGGGGAATATGTGACAAAGCTGCTTGATGATATGTTATATATCGCTAATTTTATTCAAATTGATTCAGAGCTCAATACGATTTTAAAAAATAACGCAAAAGAGTCAGCTAGCCATGCAAAAGACGTTTTGCCTAGTGAAGAATATGAAAAATATATCGAGTATAGCCGTGTCGTGAAAACGATTGAAAATATTACGTTAGTTGGCGAAAAATCATATGTAACGATCCTGCTGAAAAATGGAAAACATTATACGAACTACTCAATTAGTGAATATAACCCGAAGGAATTTTTCGAAGAGCCGTGGTTTGAGCAATTGGACCATGTTTATGGATATGAAGCTGTATGGATTGGCAGTCAGCCAACTGTATTTACATCTGAAAAAGAGACAAATCCATATCAAATATCTGTCGCAAGGACATTGCGGGATTCTAATTTGAAAATTTATGGCTATGTCATCGTAACGATTATGGAAAATAAATTAAATCAGGTGTTTGAAAACCTACCTGGCAATGAAGAAATGATGCTACTAAATGGGGATAATCAAATTTTATCTCATTCAAACAGCAAGAAAATAGGTCAATCCTTTCCTTATATTAAGCAGATGCAGGATAAACATTTCTCAAATATTATTAAAATTGGCAGTCACGATTATTTAATCGCTGACCATCAAGTAACGAATACTGGCTGGAAGCTTGTTTCATTAACACCTTATATGCAAGCAATTAGTAAAATAAATTCGATTTTCAATAAAATGTTTCTCGTGCAATTGATTTCATTTATATTATTTTTCCTTTTATTAACTTATTTATTGCAAACGATTACAAAACCGCTTGTCCGATTAGGAAATGTTGTCGCTGCTGTTCAAGAAGGGAATTTGAAAATTCGAACGAAAATTAATAGTAATGATGAAATTGGGAGATTATCAGCTTCATTTGATCAAATGCTTGAGCGTATCAACAAGATGATTACCGAAATAACGGAAACTCAGGCGAGAAAGCGTAAGGCGGAATTTGCGATGCTTCAGGCACAAATCAATCCCCACTTTCTCTTTAATGTTTTGAATTCGATACGAATGAAGGTGATGAGGAAAGGCGATCAAGAAAGTGCAGAAATGATTAGCTCGCTATCAAAGCTATTGCGAATGACAATTGATCAGGAAAAGGAAATGATCCTATTTAAGGAAGAGGTTGAAATTGTTAAGGACTATATCAACTTAATGAATATGAGGCAAAAGGAAAAGGTTCAATTTGACGTTTCGGTTACTGCTGAGGCAAATGTTGAAAAAATCCCGCGCTTTATTTTGCAGCCGATTATCGAGAATTCGATTATTCATGGCCTCAATCAACGTGCTGGTCTTATTTCGCTCAACTCCTATGTTGCTAATAACGATTTTTTTATTGTTCTCGAGGATAATGGGCAAGGAATGGATGAGAAAACATTAGCTGAATTGAGAGGGAAAATGACACATAGGGAGGAGATTGGTCCACACAAAAATAAGCAAGGGTTCTCAAGCATCGGACTTTCTAATGTGTATGAGAGAATGCGCATGACATTCGGTGAAGCATTTCATATGGAAGTGAATAGCTCGAACGGAGGCGGAACAATAATCATGATGTATGTATCAAGAGGAGGTAAAAGACCTAATGTATAAAGTGATGCTAGTAGATGATGATTATCCTGTCTTAGAGTTTTTATCGGAAACGATTGAATGGAACCGACTAGGCTTTGAGCTTATAAGTGTTCATGAAAATGGTGAGAGCGCACTTCAGCATGCCTTGCAACAGATGCCGAATCTATTAATAACAGATATAGGGATGCCGAAATTAAATGGGATTGAATTAACGAGAAGATTACGAGAACAGGATGATAGCTTACAAGTTTGTGTGTTAACCTGCCATAATGAATTTGAATTTGCCCAGCAGGCATTAAAGCTAAACGTACAGGATTACTTATTAAAGGACACTCTTAATCCAGAGGACTTAACAGCTGTCCTGATGAGAATTAAGGCGAAGCTTGATGCTGAGCAGCAAAAAAAGGAAAAGGAGCTGCACCTGCAGCAAATTGTAGAACGAAATAAAGAATCAATGAAGCGTGACTTCCTTCGTAAAACAATTTATCAATCTATTTATCATTCAAAGGAATGGTATGAGGAAGCAAGCTCCTTTGGCTTACATTTGCAAAAACAATCGTATATTCCAGTACTGTGCTTAATTCAAGATTACAAGCTAGCAAAGGACGCATATCAATCAGCAGATGTGCTGAGCTTCTCCCTGCAAAATGTTATTTTAGAGATTCTAGAAAGGGAACAGATAACCCCAGTATATTTTTCCTTTGAATCAAAGGAATCGTTCATTTTTTTCCCTTTTAAACCAACGTTAAAATCGGATTGCTTTGGGAATGCAGCAGAGTGCCTGCGAAAGGTCCAACGAGCTGTTGCCCACCATTTGCATGTATCGTTATCGATGATGATTGGCGATGTTTTTCATAATGAGCAATCGTTAAAGCATGAGCTTGGAACAATGTTAATGAACACGAATCAGCGCTTTTATATGGGGAAGGATGCCATTGAAAAGAAGCGAACAGACACATATTTTACAGACAGAATTTTTTCATGGTATGAGGAAGCTTCAACAGAGGTTAGACAGCTTATCCTTGAGCGGAATGAAGAAAGAGTCGCTCCGACTGTTAAAGGGTGGATACAGCATTTTAGGGAGCAGCATATTTCCTCAGATGCAGTGAAGGATTGGGTGTTAAAGCTCGTATTGGACCTTAAGGTAAAATTAAAGGCACTGCAATTTTTTGAAACAACCTATACGTTGGAGGTTCTTCATGAGGAAATTTTAAATATTGATTCATTATATGAATTAAGTGATTGGTTAAACAGCTATTTTCGAACGGTTATGCACTCAGTTGCGAAAATTACCGCTGGGTCTAGGCGCCGTGAAGTGATGGAAGCATGCAAATATGTTTCCATGCATTTAGAAAGGAAAATCAGTCTTGATGAAGTGGCAAGCTATCTTTATTTAAATCCAAGCTATTTCAGCCGTCTTTTCAAAAAGGAGGTTGGTGAAACATTTGTTGAGTATGTCACAAAATTAAAAATCAATCGAGCAAAGGAGCTACTCGAGCATACAATCGAGCCAGTCGGGAAAATTTGTGAAAGATTAGGCTATGATAATCAAAGCTATTTTATTAAAGTTTTTAAAAACAATGTCGGTGTTACGCCGATGGAATTTAGAGGACAGATTTCATAGCGTTTGCTGCATATAGATAATGAATCACATGATAAAGAACATGTTTTGCTTTGGGTAAGCATATTTTGTAAGGGTTATCAATAAAGGAGTGGAAACAATGACGAAAACCAATCATTGGGTTGACGAGGCATGGCAAAATGTTGAACAAAAGGTTTTGGCAATGAGTAAGCGGATTGGGGCGAACTTTCCTCATGCTAGTGTTCAAGGCACATACCGATTAGAGGAGCCTCACTGGTGGACGGCTGGCTTTTGGCCAGGGCTACTATGGCTTGTCTACCGGGAAACAAACGATGATTCATTAAAGCAAATAGCAGAGCACTGTGAGGAGCGGCTTGACGATTGTATAACAGATTACTATCGCCTTGACCATGATATGGGCTTTATGTGGACGTTAACTAGTGTTGCAAGGTACAAAATATTCGGTGCTGATGATTCAAAACGACGTGCGCTTTTAGTCGCGAATATGCTTGCAGGAAGATTTAATTCCGCGGGAAATTTCATACGTGCCTGGAATCCATGGCATGAAGGAGAAGATAATTCAGGCTGGGCAATCATTGATTGTGTCATGAATTTACCGCTGTTATTTTGGGCATCTGAGGAAACGGGTGATCCAAGGTTTCGCTTAATAGCTGAAAAGCATGGGGAGACAGTATTAAATCATTTTATTCGCAAGGACGGATCTGTTCATCATATTATTCGCTTTGATTCCACAACAGGGGAACGAGTAGAGGCGATTGGCGGACAAGGATTTGCACCAGATTCAGCATGGTCGCGGGGGACAGCATGGGCAATTTATGGCTTAACATTACTTTACCGTTATACGAAAAAGGATTCCTTCCGACAGGCGGCAAAAAATGTCGCTCATTTCTTTATTGCAAATTTACCAGACGATTATGTACCATATTGGGATTTCAGACTTCCGGAAGAAGTTACGAAATACCGTGACTCTTCAGCAGGTGCAATTGCGGCATGTGGATTACTTCAGTTATCAAAGCATGTAGCGGCAACAGAGGAGAGCATTTATCACGAGGCTGGAACAAAGATTCTTCGCTCCCTCTACGAAAACTATGGTGACTTCCAAAATCCAGATCAAGACGGGCTAATTCTCCATGGAACAAGTCACTATCCGGAGGGGAAAAACATCGATGTTCCACTTATTTATGGAGACTATTATTTTGTTGAAGGCTTAACAATGTTAAAGGGTGATAGAGAGATAGTTTGGTAATGAAAGGTTGAAGGTAAATTTCGAGATAAGGAGTGATCGATCCAATGAAGACGACCCAAGCCGAAATAAAAACAAATCCTCTTAAGACGAAGGAGGATGTGAAGGAAGCGTTAAAACGAATATGTAACCCGTTAAAATCATCCTATAGTGATGGCTTTGCTAGACTACAATTAGGGAACTCTGGTGTGGCGTATTCCGATTCTATCGCGGGCATGGAAGGCTTTTCCCGTATCCTTTGGGGACTTGTTCCATTACTTGCTGGAGATGCTAAAGAATACGATATATGGGATTTTCATCTACAAGGAATAAAAAATGGAACAAACCCAGCGCATGAGGAATATTGGGGAAGGATAAACGATTATGACCAACGCATTGTTGAAATGGCTGTCTTTGGTTTAGCGCTCCTCCTCATTCCTGATAAAATTTGGGAGCCACTTAACGAACAAGAACGAGCAAATTTAAGTGGATGGCTTAGCCAAATCAATCATGTGAAAGCACATGATTGTAATTGGCTATTCTTCCCGGTTCTTGTCAACATCGGCTTAAAATTTGTAGGAGAGCCTTACGATGAAGAGCTTGTTGAACGAAATTTACAGCGAATTGATGAATTTTATTTAGGGAATGGCTGGTACGCCGATGGAATTGATGGTCATTGCGATTATTACGGTCCTTTTGCCATCCATTATTATTCATTAATTTATGCGAAATATATGGAGAAGGAAGATCCGATTCGCGCTGATACATATAAAAATAGGGCGGAAGTGTTTGCGAAGGATTTCATTCATTGGTTTGCTTCAGATGGGTCTGCACTTCCTTATGGAAGAAGTCTAACGTATCGTTTCGCACAATCTGCCTTTTGGAGCGCATGTGTCTTTGCCAATATCGAGCCTTTCTCATTAGGAGTAATGAAGGGGCTTATCCTTAGAAATTTACGTTGGTGGTTTAATAAGCCGATCTTTAACGAGTCAAATCGATTAACCGTCGGCTATGCTTATCCTAATCTTGTAATGGCGGAAAACTACAATTCTCCCGGCTCACCGTATTGGGCATTAAAGACCTTTTTACCGCTCGCCTTTGATGAAGAGCATCCGTTTTGGCAGGTCCAGGAAGAAGAATATCCGAAAGATGTGCAACCGAAATCGATCCAAAGGCTGCCACATTTAGCATTATATAAAGATGACACAAATAGCCACCTTCTTGCTTTTAACACAGGGCATATTTCAACAAACGAGCATACTCATACATCGGCAAAATATGAAAAGTTTGTCTATTCAAATGTCTTTGGCTTTAGTGTCCCAAGGGCAGAATGGGGCTTGGCACAGGGGGCATTTGATTGTATGCTCGCTTTAAGTGAAGGAGACAATCTTTATCGCGTAAAACGAAAAAGTGAACAATTACTCGTAGAGGAAGATTATCTCTATATGAAATGGAAGCCATGGCATGATGTTGAAGTGAAGACATGGCTTGTCCCAGGAAACCCATGGCATGTCAGAATTCATCGCATTGAAACAAACCGAGAGCTAGATGCAGCTGACGGTGGGTTTGCTCTAGGCTTGAATGATGATGAGCTTATGAAGATTCTAGAGCAAAAGCAAGCCTTTGTACGGAATCAACTAGGAGCTAGTGGGGTAAAAGCACTTTATGGAAATGGAAAGGCAGAATTGATTTTCCCTAATGCAAATACGAATCTCATAAACCCACGGACTGTCATTCCAACGATCAAAACGAAGGTTCGTCCAGGTGTTACGATGCTAGCAAGTGCAGTATACGGCGAAAAAACGTTTAGTGATTCGTTTCATCTGAAGCCAAAGATTACGTTCGCAAATGAACATATAATCATCCAGTTTTCTAAAAAAACTGTAAAAATAGGGGACAGTCCCCCAGCGCTTTAACGCATTGGGGGACTGTCCCCTCTATTTAAACCAGCCCTTTTCCTTTGATTGTGATATGGCTTCGATTCGGTTTTTTACATCAAGCTTTTCTAAGATGGTCGATATATAATTGCGAACCGTCCCTGTTTTGATGCTGAGCTGGTCGGCGATTTCCTTTGTGTTTTTGCCGTCTGCAACGAGCTCTAGCACTTCTCTTTCGCGTTCTGTTAATGGATTTTCCTCACTATAGATATCATCCATTAACTCAGGTGCATATACTCTTCTTCCGGACATGATGTTTCTTATCGAGTTTGCTAATTCCTCGCTAGGACTATCCTTCAACAAATATCCACTAACCCCAGCCTTTAAAGCACGTTGAAAGTATCCAGAACGGGCGAAGGTAGTTAAAATGAGCACCTTGCAGCCGAGGCCTTTCAGTCTTTCAGCTGCTTCAAGACCTGTCATTCCAGGCATCTCAATATCCATAATGCAAATATCTGGATTAAACCTTTGAACAAGCGCAAGTGCTTCCTCACCATTACTTGCTTTTCCGACTACCTCCATATCATCCTCTAAATTCAGTAACGATCCTAATGCACCAAGAAGCATTTGCTGATCCTCAGCGATGACAATTCGAATCATCCCTTCTCCTCCTTCTTACGCTTTCTTTACCCCATTTGGTACTTTTATGACTAATGTTGTTCCTGCCTCTGAGTAAATATCAAGTGTTCCGTTAACAAATTCAAGCCTTTCCTTCATTCCAGACAAGCCGTTTCCTTTTCGATACGTATCGTTAGTAAGACCTATTCCGTTATCTTTGATGATCATTTCAACCTCTGTTAATGATTGATTGATTGAAATGTGACAAGTCGTTGCACCACTATGTCTTACAACATTTGTTACAGCTTCCTTTAGGCACATGCTTAAAATATTTTCTGTTAGTAATGGCACATTATCGATCGTAAAATCATCATCACTTACTAATGTGATTTGCGCTGCGTTCAAAATTTGTTTCACATGCTGAATTTCCTCGGGTAAGCGAATTCCCCGCATTTGTGAAACGATTTTTCTCACTTCGTTTAAAGCCGTTCGCGCAGTTTGCTGAATCTCAACCAATTCAGTTCGTGCTTTTTCCGGGTCTTTATAAATGATTTTTCTCGCCAAATCACTTTTTAATCCAATCATCGATAGCTTTTGCCCTAATGTATCATGAAGGTCACGAGCAATTCGTTGTCGTTCTTCTATCTTCACTAATTCCGATATCCGTTTGTTCGCATCCTCAAGCTTTTCTTGAAGCTGTCCCCGTTCCTTTCGATTGGAAATGCTAAAGGGAAGAAGGATAACACTTATGCAGCTAATTAATACAAAGGGAAGCTGCTGAAGTAGTAAATTTTCATGTAAAAAGATACTAGCATTAAGTGCTCCTGCCGTACTAACTAAGTGAATAATATATAACGTCATAAAGGAGATGCGTTCCTTGATATTCCCGATAAAATACGCGATATAAAAGGAAAAATAAAAATAATTAAAAAGGTATGTCGTTGTAAACGATATTCCAATTAGAATACAAGTTAAAAGAAAGACTCGCCATCCCTTTATGATAAAACCGTAGCGAAACGTAATAAAAAAGAGAATTGTTAAAATGATTCCGACGACTATTTCGATCGTTGAAGAAGATTGAAAGATAAAATAGAACGGTAATATGCTGAGAAAAGCCCATATATAAGGGGAAATTCCATTGAATTTTTGAAACGGTATAAGCCGTTTTTTCTTTGTCAAGCCATTCATATGCAACGTTTCTCCTTTAAATAAAAGCAATTGGCTCAGGAAACCAATTGCTTTGTTAATCCTACTTTCTGTATATCGGGCTTTGGTTAGCCCTTTGAAGTTAGCTAATTTTCAGGTTGAAACTTACATATTTTAGTGTACCATAGAGTTTCTTTACCGTCATTGTTAGTCTTACTGTTCACCCATTTTTTTATAAAGTGAAATGGCATCATAGCCAACAAATTTTTTGTTTTTTGTATCCCAAAGGCGGAATTTTAACGATTTTAAGCTCGTTAATAGTGTTATTGTTGGGACATTTTGTAACGGTTCGGTATTATTATGAACGTCCTCAAGCTTATAATTAGGAACTCTTGGGCTTAAATGATGTACATGATGATACCCAATATTTCCTGTAAGCCATTGGAGGAGCTTTGGAAGCTTATAATAAGAGCTACCCTCAACAGCAGCCTTAACATAGCTCCACTCATCGTTTTCCTCAAAATAAGAATCCTCAAATGTGTGCTGGACATAAAATAACCAAATTCCGAGTGTACCTGAGATTAAAAAGATTGGCGCTTGAACAAGAAGAAATGACTCAAAACCGATCAGCCAGCTAAGAAGTACTGCGACAAAAACAATGAGAAAATTCGTTAAATATGTGTTCAATCGTTCCTTTTTCTTTGCACCCTTTTTATTAAATCGATTCATAATGAGAAAGACATAGATTGGACCTAGGCCAAACATGACGAAAGGATTGCGGTAAATTCGATAAGCAATTTTTCGCCATAGTGGAGCAGCTAAATACTCATCAACTGTCAAAACCCATATATCCCCTGTGCCCCGCTTATCAAGATTGCTGCTAGTAGCATGGTGAATCGAGTGATCATGCTGCCATTGACTGTATGGAAATAATGTTAATACACCTGTTATTGTTCCTAAAATTTTATTTGCATTTCGATTTTTAAAAAAGGAGTAATGACAACAATCATGAAAAATGATAAATACCCGAACTAAAAACCCTGCTGCAATCACTGAGATGCCGAGCGTCAGAAAATAAGAAATAGACAAGCTTTGATATGCAAGAAACCATAGAAGAAAATATGGGCCTAACGTATTGATAAGCTGCTTTATACTTGCTTTTGTATTTGCTTTCTCATAGGGAGCAACCTGCTTCCTTAATTGTTTAGTTGATTGTATCGTCATTTTTTCGTTCCTTTCAATATTGATACACTAAGTATAAAATGATGAAAGAGATTTTGGCAGACATAGCTGTCATATAAGGAATATGACAAATGTCATATTGCTATTGGTAAATAATGTTTCTATAAATGTATGATACCCAAAATTTAAAAAATATTGAGTGATTTTTAAACATACATTGCATTAATTGACAGAGGAAGTTTGATAAGCTGTGAAGGGATAGATAGAAGTTTGTTCACTAATTATGTATCATCACAACTTTATTTGAATTTGAAGTATTTATTTACTTTAGAATTATTAAAATCTGTCGATAAAAATAATGTAAATGAGAATAAAGGAGTTTTATTATTTGGATAAAGTACAAGCATTTATAACATCTATCCCTTATATCAAAATGATTTTAAGAGAAGAAACGATGATTACAGTATTTGATCATGAAAAATATTTATTTTACTCACCGAGCAAGGAATTGGATTTTGGTCATAAACCTGGAGAACCGCTTCCAGAAGGGTATGTGAATTTTAAAATGGTAAATAAAACTGGAACGACTGTTGTGAAGGTGCCAGAGGCTGAATTTGGCGTCCCTTTTGTGAGTATATCTTTTCCTATTAAAGATGAGAATGAGCAAATTGTTGCAGCGGTTAATGCTGCAATTAGTACAAAAAAACAGGATACCTTCAACCATATTGTGACGGCGATAGATAGTATTGCTGAATCTCTCTTAGGTAAGGTACAGCATATTGCAGCACATTCAGAGGAATTATCGGCAACTTCTGAGCAAATAGCTGAAAATACAAAAAGCACAGTTAAGCATTCTGCGAAGATTACAGAAGTAGCAGGCACAATAAAAGGAATAAGTGACCAGACAAATTTACTTGGTTTAAATGCTGCGATCGAAGCAGCGAGAGTCGGTAGCGCAGGTGCCGGATTTGGCGTTGTAGCTACTGAAGTAAGAAAGCTTGCCATTGATTCTAAGGAAGCAACAGTTAGTATAGAAGAAACGCTTAGTGCGATTAAAAAATCAATTGAACGGTTGCAGGAGGATTTTGGAGAAATTGCAAAATCATCACAAGAGGAAGCTAAGCTTGTAACTGAATTTATGTTAGAAATAGAAAACCTGACAGAAACATCAAACAAGCTGAAGGATTTAATGGAAGAAATCGTTCTATAATGAAATAGATAAAAAAAGGAATTTTGTCCGGTAACGGTGCAAAATTCTTTTTTTATGTCTCCTCTCTCCTTCATCGAATGATTTGCCACTTGATAACACACTCTATACGTAACAAAATTTCACTGATTGGCAATGCCAAAGAGGGTAAGTAAATACACCTACTAATGATGGAGGGTAAATATGAAAAAGAAGGTAACTATTATCGGAGGAGCAGGGACGATCGGTTCGATTTTAATAAACGGATTACAGGAAAGCTATCAATTTACTGTATTAGATAAAAACAGGCCGAAAGAACAAGTTGAATTCAAAAAAATCGATGCGACTAATTACGAGGAATTGCTGCGGGCTATTCCGAAAGATACTGATGCACTAGTTAATTTATTAACGATTAAAACCGATAATGACTTACATACGATTGACCATTTTCAGCAAATGACGACGATTCATTTTATCACTTCGTTCTATATTTTTCATGCAGCACAGACACTCGGAATTCCAAAGGTTGTCTATGCAAGCAGCAATCATACAACAGATTATTATGAACAGGATGGCTACTCGATATTAGGGAGAGAAATTACGATTAAAGATTACCCTTTTTCAAGAAGCTTATATGGCGTTCTTAAATTAGCATCTGAACAGCTTGGGCATATTTTAGCACATGAAAAGGAACAAAGCCTCTCTGTTATCAATTTGCGAATTGGTAGTGTTCATCAAGATGAAGCGAAGGCAGTAGCAAAGGATGAACGGCTCACTCATACATTATTAACCCACAAAGATACAATCCAGCTTTTTGACCTAGCCCTACAAACGACAGTAAAGTATGGAACCTATTACGGTGTTTCTAATAATCGAAAGAAGCCATGGTCAACAGAAAACGCTTGGCGGGAATTAGGGTTTGTATCAAAAGAAAATGCAGATGATTTACGAAATAGGCATAAAGAATAACTCTAAGAAATTGGGGTTATTTTTTTATTTTAGGAAATAGTTGAATAAAAAAATTCATCCTGACATTTACCTGACACATTAGAGGCTTATCCTAATTCATGTAAGCAGCATGTTCACTTTAATTAGGAAACCCTATCTAAACTTTGTAAAGATTTTGGAGCGTAAGTGTGAGACTCAAGGAGGTATATACACCAAGGAGGCTCACCACCATCCCGTGGAAAGGTAAACGAGCACTGTAGCGGAAATCAATCAAAACGACTACTAATAAAAAGCATCAAAGTTTACGATAACAGCCTAATAAAATAAATCGTTAAAAAAGGAAGGATGATAAAAATGAAAAAATGGATAATCTCAATTATTGTATTCGTACTTATTGTTGGAGGTGGAGTTACAGCCTATGCATTTTTCAATAATAAAAACGAACAGGCTGGTGCACCAGTTACGGAAACACAAACAGCAGTTGCAGAGCTAGGAAATGTACAGGTAAATATAAGTGGAACAGGAAGTATTTCAACGATAAATAATGAAGTGATTCTTTCAGAGGAGAATAATGCTGTAGTCGAGGAAGTGCTTGTTGAAGTTGGAGATACGGTCGAGGAAGGGGACGATTTAATTACCTTTGAGGATGATGATATTGACCCAATTGAAGCACCTTTTTCCGGTGAAATTACAACGTTAAATGTTGAAGCAGAAGATATGGTATCGATGGGTGCAGAGCTAATCGAAGTAACAGATTATAGCAATTTACAAATGGTTGTAAATGTTGATGAATTAGATATTTCCAAAGTTAAGGTTGGACAAACAGCTCAAATCGATGTAAGTGCGCTACCTGATCAAGAATTTACTGGTACGGTAACGAGCGTATCAAAAGAGGCGAATGAATCAGAAAGCAGTGTTGCCCAGTTTGCTGTTAATGTCAAAATCAATGAGCCTACAGGTATTAAAGTCGGGATGACGGCAGAAGCAACTATAACAACAGAAAGCAAAGAAAATGTCCTTACAGTTCCTGTTTCAGCTGTGCAAAAGCAAGGGGATGAGTATTATGTTCTTGTTAAAGCTGAAAATGCAAGCACAGAAACAACAGAGGAGCAAAATCAACAGGGGGAATCCGGTGAAACGGCAAAAGGAGATACAGCAACTGAGCCGCAAACAACGCAAAAAACAGTTGAGGTTGGGCTTCAAAACGAAGAGGTTGCTGAAATCACAAGTGGTTTAAGTGAGGGAGAAGAAATTGTTCTGCCAACAATTCAATCAAGCAGTGATGATGAAAGCGGTACGGGAGATATGAAGGATCGAATGATGCAAGGTGGTTTCCCAGGTGGTGACATGCCTTCAGGTGGAATGCCTTCAGGTAACATGGGTGGAAATCGTGGAGGTACTGGACAATGATGGAGAAGGAACGAATCGTAGAAATTCGCAATATTAGTAAGCATTATACCCTTGGCGGTGAAACGGTAAAGGCTTTAGATGATGTCAGCTTTTCTGTTAACAAAGGAGATTTTATTGCCATCATTGGACCATCAGGCTCGGGAAAATCAACGCTCATGAATATGATCGGGTGCTTGGACATGCCAGATTCAGGAGAATATTTTTTAGATGGCAAAAATGTGTTTTCCCTTAAACAAAAACAATTAGCTGATGTGAGAAATCAAAAGATCGGGTTTATCTTTCAATCTTTTAATCTATTACAAAAGCAATCTGCGTATGAAAATGTCGAGCTTCCCCTTATTTATCGTGGAATGAATACGAGCAGTCGGAAAGAAATCGTCATGAATGCATTAGAAAAGGTAGGCTTAGCAGAACGTGCGAGCCATAAGCCAACTGAATTATCAGGAGGACAGCAGCAGCGTGTGGCAATTGCCCGCGCTCTTGCTGGAAATCCTCCGATTCTTCTAGCGGATGAACCAACAGGAGCATTAGATAGTAAAACTGGGATTGAAGTGATGAGTCTTATTAAGGAGCTAAACAATTTAGGTCATACGATTATTCTCATTACCCATGATTTGGATATTGCGAATCAAGCGAAGCGAGTTATTCGTATCCAAGATGGAAAAATCTATGAAAGAGAGGAGGCGCTCGTCCATTGAAAATCGGTCAAGCAATAAAAATCGCTTTTAAAAATATCACTACAAACAAGCTTAGAGCATTTTTAACGATGTTAGGGATTATTATCGGTGTTTCCGCTGTTATTGCACTTGTATCGTTAGGGCAAGGTGCCTCACAATCGGTTTCAGAGGATGTCTCTGCATTAGGGACAACGATGGTATCTGTCAATATTCAAGGAAATACAAGCACAGAGGAAGTTGTAGATTATGATGAGGTGATGGCGTTCGCAGATTATTCCGAGGTTGCTGCCGTTTCACCGACAGTTTCAGGCAGTGGGACGGTGAAAAATGGGACAACAAGCATGGATAGTGTGACAATTAATGGTGTTACACCAGTATATGAGGAGGTTCAGGAAACGACGCTTGGCTCCGGACGCTTTATATTAGATATTGACGAGGATAGTCGCAATAAAGTCGCGGTACTTGGAGCAAATGTCGCAACAGAATTGTTCGGATTTACAAGTCCAGTCGGCAATGAAGTGAAAATTGACGGAACGACCTTTAAGGTCATTGGTGTTCTGACTGAACAAGGTGAAGAGCTACAAGGCTCAGTAGATGATATGGTGTTGATTCCATTTACAACTGCACAACGGTTTTTAGGGCAAACGGTCATTAACTCCGTTGATGTGAAAATGACGTCAGAGGAAACGGTTGAATTAGGAATGGCGAAAATTGAACGCTTCCTATATAGCCAATTTGGCGGAGATGATACACAATATAATGTTCGCAATCAGTCTGATGTTGCTGAAGCATTAACATCTGTTACAGATACGATGACATTGCTTTTAGCAGGAATCGCAAGTATTTCCCTTATTGTTGGCGGAATCGGAATTATGAATATTATGCTCGTTTCCGTAACAGAACGAACGAGAGAAATCGGCATCCGTAAAGCAATTGGTGCGAAGCGGAAGGATATTCTCATTCAATTTCTAATTGAAGCTACTGTACTAAGTGGATTCGGTGGATTGTTAGGTGTTCTCATTGGAATCGGAAGTGCTAAAGGTTTATCTGTATTACTTGATATGGGGATGACAATCTCCTGGTTAGCTGTAGGAGTTGCTGTTAGCTTCTCAATCATTATTGGGGTTGCCTTTGGTATTTTCCCAGCAAATAAAGCAGCAAGTCTAAGCCCATTAGAAGCATTGCGTCATTAAGCCTTAGAGGCTGTCTCAACAGGGTCTGCCCCTAATTTCTGAGACAGTCTTTTTTTCTATTTTTATTATTGAATAGTATAATCAATACAAAACATCATACAAAAGGAACTGGGAATAATGAAGACAATATTAGTAGTAGAGGATGAACTAGCAATTTCCATGGTTTTAGGAGCATATTTAGAAAAAGATGGCTATGAGGTTCAATATGCCTATGATGGAATGGCTGCCTTACAAAAGGTTGATGAAGTAAAGCCATCGCTTATTCTTTTAGATGTGATGATGCCGAAGTTAGACGGCTGGTCTGTATTAAAGGAAATTAGGGAAAAAAGCTCATGCCCAGTCATTATGCTCACCGCTTTATCTGATACAAACGAAAAGCTTCAAGGCTTTGATGGCGGTGCTGATGATTATATTACAAAGCCATTTGTTGCCGAGGAGGTTCTTGCTAGAGTAAGTGCTGTCTTGCGAAGGTCTCCGCAGCTAGAGGATGCAGATAAAGTGAAATTATATGGTACATTAAAAATTAATTTTCTCTCACATCAAATTTTCCTTAACGGTGTAGAAATTTTATTTACACCTAGGGATCTGTCGTTGTTTTTATTTTTAGCAGAGCATCCAAACCAAACATTTACACGTGAACAGCTGATTGAAAACGTGTGGGGGTATGATTATGAAGGAAGTGACCGTGCAGTTGACCTTGCAATCAAACGAATTCGAAAATTATTAAGTGGGTGGGATCCAGCTGATGGTGAAATTAAAACACTTCGGGGATTGGGCTACCAATTCTATGTTAACTAAAAACAATAAAAAAACACCATTGCTTATATTTTGGACAAGAAGATATTTACTAACGCTAATAATTGGACTTATCCTTATTGCTATCGTTTCTATCTTTTGGATAAGGCATAACACAATCGAAAATCAGCTTGAGCTAACGAAATTACTCGCCCAGGATGTTTCAGAAAGACTTGAGTATGGAAGCTTTTCAGATGAAAGGTTTAATTTTGAAACCCGTGAAAAAATCGTAAATAATCGTGTGCCTCTTCATTACTATATAAAAACAGAAGAGGGAATGAAAGTTTTACAAAGGGGAGGGCCTGGTCCTCAAATGGAAATCCATCCAGAGGAATTGAACCGCTTAATTGAAATTCCAAGCGAATTAACCGTACAAAAGCTTACTCTTGCAAATAATCAAACAATGTATGCTGTCGTTTCACCATTTAAGTATGATGAAGAAGTGATTGGAGCGGTTATTATTGTCCAAGAGATTGGCGGCTTTAAAAATATTAACCCAGAGGAGTATCAGTTATTAGCTCTTTTATTAATTGGTCTAGCTATTCTAGGCTGGTTTGTTATTTATTTCTTATCAAGAAAAATGGCTCGACCTATTGAGCAAGTGGCAGCAGCAGCAGGGGAATTGATGCGGGGGAACTATGATATCCAGCTGAATGAGGAGGTCCCGGAAAAGGAGTTGCACGAGCTAATTATTTCCTTCAAGGAAATGACGAATCGACTGCAACAGCTTGAAGCATTGCGTACAGAATTGTTAGCTGGAGTCACTCACGAGCTGAAAACCCCGATAACTTCAGTGAGTGCATTGATTCAGGCTGTTAATGATGACATTATTTCTGATAATAAGAAAAAGGAATTTTTAACTATGTCCTTAAAGGAAGCAAAAAAATTACAAGCGATGGTTGAGGACTTATTAGATTTTAATCGATTTAGTGCTGGCACAATTAAAGTGAAGCGGGAGAAAATTGATTTAGCAAAAGTCGTAAAGGAAATTGTCTACCAATGGGAAATTGTTCATCAGTCACAGCTAGAACGAGTGACATTAACATTTACTGTTAAAGGAGGCCATCTTATAGCATTGGCTGACCATGTTCGCCTCCAGCAAATTATTGTAAATCTATTAAATAATAGCCTTCATGCAGTGAAAGAAAAAGACAAAGGAGAAATAGCAGTAGAGCTCTATGCTCATGGTAACTTCGTTGTTCTTGATGTGATTGATAATGGCTACGGGATCTCAGAGAAAGAACAGCCTTTTATTTTTGAACGTTTTTATCGCGGGGAAAATAAAAAGCATGTTGAGCGTGGTTTAGGCTTAGGGTTGCCGTTTAGCCTACTGCTTGCAAAGGCTCAAGGTGGAGACCTCATATTAAAGAAAAGCACAGAAGGACAAACGATTATATCGTTGCAGCTGCCGTCTGCAAGTATTGAACAAATGAAAGCCTGAATTCACAATTTTATAGACATAGGCGAAAACGGAGCGTATAATATTAACTATCTTATAGAACGTTATTGTTTGAACTTCTTCACCGTAAAGGGGAGTAGCGTCAGGAAAACACCTGAAACAAAGTCGTCATTACACATGAACTAAGGTTCATCGGCTTTGTTGGCATAAGAATTGTGCTTAGCGAGACCTTTGCCATATTGGCAAAGGTCTCTTTCTTGTTTTGTTAAATTTCTATAAGAATAGCATTATATTTCTAACTTGGAGGTTATGATTGAATGGACTTTCTCACTGCACTTTTATCTATCGTTGTTATTGATTTAGTTTTAGCTGGTGATAATGCGATCCTAATTGGACTAGCTGCAAGAAACTTACCGAAGCAACAACAAAAGAAGGTTATTTTATGGGGATCAGTCGGTGCGATTATCATCAGGATTATCGCTACATTAGCCGTTGTTTGGCTATTAGAAATCCCTGGTTTACACTTAGTCGGTGGACTTTTACTTGTCATCATCGCATATAAATTGCTAGTTGATGACGATGACCACGGTGACGTAAAAGCGGGTGAAAACTTTTGGGTAGCATTGCGTACAGTCATCGTTGCTGATGCATTGATGGGATTAGATAATGTATTGGCTGTAGCTGGTGCGTCTCATGGTAATATGCTATTAGTTATCGTTGGATTATTAATTTCTGTTCCTGTCGTTATGTGGGGAAGTACAATTATTCTTAAGTGGATTGATAGATTCCCAATTATCGTGACAATTGGTGCGGGTGTCTTAGCATGGACTGCTTCAAAAATGATTGTTGGTGAACACTTCTTAGGCGGATTCTTTGAAAATAGCTTTATTAAATATAGCTTTGAAATTTTAGTCATTGCTGTTGTTATTTTAGCAGGTAAATATGCACAAAAGAAAGCCGCAAGTAAGAAGGCAGAAGAGGCTTTATTGAAAGCATAACATAGTCAATATGTAAATGATTTAGTGGTGAAAGGAAGGGAATGATCCCCTTCCTTTTTTGCGTATGAAACAATTAATGAGGATGAATTTGAGATTAGTAATTAAAGAAAGAAGCCCCAACGATAATTAATAAAATAAACAAGACAACGATTAAAGCAAAGCTATTGTTATAACCTCCATTGTAACCCATACATATCACCGCCTTTAAATTAGGTACTGTATACTATGAAGCATTAGTGAAAATGGATAGGGACATGAATGGATTTCGGTAAAAAAGGCAGTTTTACTAGTAGACTACTAGAGGATATCTACAAGAAAATTACCCTATGACTCTTTTTTCTAATTATTGGTTGAAATTGGTTATTGATTTCTCTATAATACAAAAGGTGGAAAGCGAAGAAGCTTTATTTTTTAGTGACTACACAAGACTAGACAAAATGGAGGACAAACAGATGAAAAAACTATGGTTTATATTTTCCGTACTGATTTTATCAATTGGCTTAACAGCTTGTGCGGATAAAGGTGAAAATAAAGAGACAGCTGGAGCATCAGAGGATACAGCTGATTCGAAAACAGATGCGAAAAAGGAATTAATGAAGTTTTATGTATCTATCACGCAATCTATTAATGAAGTGGATGGCGATTTAAATGCATATGAGCTTTCAGAAACAGAACCAACTGCTGAAATGAAAACAAAAGCGAGTGAATCAGCAGCAGCTGTTGCTGAGAATTTAAAGAAGATAGAGGTTCCAGCTAATTTAAAAGACCAGAAGGCGGATTTAGAAGCTGCAATTAAGGATCTTCAAGCATCATATGAGACAAAGGCAGAGGAACTGAAAAAAGACGCACCATCTTTAGATGCTGCAAACGAAACATTTATGAAGGCTGATGAAAAAATCGGCAGCTTATTCGAAAGTGTAGACTTAATGAAATCAAGCATTAACGCAGAAGTGAATAGCTAATTCACTAGATTAGCAGGAGTATCTTTTAAAATTACTATTCAAGTATTTATTCAAACCAGTCCATTGGTCTAACATGTGGACTGGTTTGTTTACTTTAAAGATAAAGCTTGTAAAGGAATCTACTGCTCTACTTGCAATTTTGTGATAACCGCTTCTAATTCATCGATAACTTGACTTAAATCAAAGACAGCCTTCATTGTTTTTTCTGTTTGCTGATGCTGTTTCTCAGTCGTATGTTGAGCATGCTGTGTACTTTGTACTGACTTTTCTGTAACTGATGCCATATCGACCATAGAAGAATTGACTGTTTCAGACGATAAGCTTAATTTATCAGCAAGTGTAGAAATCTCACCTATTTGAGTTGCAACTGAATTCGATGACTCAAAGATTTGGTTAAAGACACGATTAGAATCTTGAATTAACGCTAATCCAGACTTTGCGTTAGATTTCACTCGTTCCATTGCGGTAACAGATTTATTTGCCTCGACAAGATTTTGTTTCACTAAGGCAGCGATATGCTTCGAGGATTCTGCTGATTGTTCTGCAAGCTTGCGAACCTCATTTGCAACAACTGAGAAGCCTTTTCCATACTCCCCTGCACGAGCAGCCTCAATTGATGCGTTTAATGCTAATAAATTCGTTTGCTCCGATATCGTTGAAATGACTTCAATAATATGTTCAATATCCTGTGAGCTATTATGTAATGTTGTAATTGTACGAAATGACTCCTCAACTGATTGATTTATGTCAGTGATTTGTTTAGACAAATCTAATACTAATTTAGAACCTTTATTTGCTTGTTCGGCAGATTTGTTGGCTTTTTCTGTAGCATTTTGTGCATTTTGACTAACGGTTTGAATCCCTGATGAAATAGAAGAAATAATGGCAACATTCTTTTCGACTGCATGCATCTGTGCTTCAAATCCACTAGCTACTTGGGAAATGGCCTCTGAAAGCTGTGAGCTCGAATGAAACGTAGATTGGGCATCGTTCTTTAATAGCTGTGAAAGCTGTGTAAGCTGCTTTGAATTCGAAGAAAGACTTGTCACAATCTCCTCAATGATTTTCCCTCTTTGCTCTCTATGCTGAATCATTAAAGCATCTTCGATTGATTTCGTTGAAACGACCTGCCACCCAACAGCACTTGACGTTAAAAGTAAAAAGCAAGCATGGATAATTAACATAAAAAATGAATAGCTATGTACACCAAAAACAACCTCAGGAATAATGAAAAATCCAAGCAAATGCTGAAGTGCGAAAATCGATGTCATCAAGATGAGTAATTTAATATTTTGGTAGTATCCAAGTGCAGCAACAACCATAAAAATACTAAAATGAAACTCGACTCTACCACCTCCACCTGAGATGATGGCAATGCTACCAAATGTTAATGCAAGTGTAAGAAGGTAGGGAATAGCTTGATGAGAAGGGTTTTTCTTATATAGTACGAAGCTTGCTACGACTAATAAAATTGGGATAAATAGCAATAGATTTAAAAGCAGACTGAAGTTCTTTTCAATTTCAAAGGATGTAACACTATGCTCCATTACATGTCCATGGTCAAATAAATGATAAAAACGACCTAAAATATTAACGATAATAACCAAAATAATGACTAAACTTGTAATGAGTAGCATAAGCTTGTTTTTCTTGTATATCATTTTCTTCACACTCTCAGTCTTATAGAATAAAATCGGGATAAATTTCTAGTACATTATACCTTTATATTCAGTGGAATTTCAACAAAGTGGAAAATCGTAGTCTGTTGCTCCTGTATTTTGTTGGCTTATATCGTCCTTTAGTAACGAGACGTTCCAGTAGATTGTAAGTTAGACTAAAAGGGATAATATTACAGATAATGGGGAGAGACAGTGAAACAAATTTATAGATTCATTGGTTTATTGTTCATCATCATCTTAACAGGCTGTCAAAATGATAACTCTTTTAAGATTGACAAAGTAGATGTTCTAGCTCAGGTTCTTCCTGACGGTGATTTATATGTTCAGGAGATTTTCACCTATAACGTTAAGGGAGAGATGGAATATGCTGAACGAGGCTTAGAACTACTAGGTCATGAAGGTGTAGAGTTTTTTGAAAGCTATCTTCCACCTCAAGGAAAAAGGCTAGGGGAATTCTCTTATGAAAATCTAGAGGGATTAAATGTTAAGTATAGTAATAGAGATAGCTCTTATTTTTCGAAGCTTGATGCTAAGGATGAAGTGAAGCAAATTTATTATAGGTACCGAATAAATGAAGCAGCGAAAAAATATCAAGATACGGCAGAATTAGAATGGAACTTTTTCACCTTCAATGAAGCGGATTTGCACAATGTTACCATTGAAGTCCTCTTCTTTCCACATAGCTATCAAGAGAAAGAGATCGAAATGTTTTCTTATAATCGAAATGGTGGAGAATTTACTGAACAAAAAGGATATTCAATGACATATAAAACCGATTTGATTTCAGAATATGATACATTGACACAGTATTATTTATTTCCAGCAAATCATTTATCAGGAATGAGTGTAAAAAACTCCTCGACTACAAGGGAAGAGAGATTAAAGGATGCGATTGCACGTGAAGAAAATTATCAGCTTCGTGAGTCAAGGTTTGAACTTGTTGCAAAGGTATTATCGATTATACAATGGGTACTTATTGGACTCGTTCTTTTCTCCCTGCTGAAAGCTCATATATTAATAGCAAAATGGAAGGCACGTTCTATACCACTGTCTGAAATTGAGAGCTGGAGCCCTGTTTTCCAGATTTATGTTTACCGTAAAGGAGAGATAAGGCTTCATGATTTTCTTGCAGGTGTTTTTTCAATCTACCAGAAGGGCATTCTCAGTATCAAAAAGGTTCCAGCTAGTTATCGTTTCCAGAAAGTGAGGAATACCCCGAAGATTACATTGCTTTTTAGTTATACAGGTAAACGAAGGTCGTTAAAGGATGCGGATTTATTCCTGTTAAGGTGGCTGTTTCGTCACCATCCTGATGGGACTCAGGGGTTTATTTTAGACAGTATTGCTGAGCCAACAAAGAAGGAAAGAAACCAAAAGGGATATAAACGTAAATTACGTAGACTATTAAGTGAAGTAAAGGATTGGAAAAAAGCAATTGAAAAAGAGTTTCAAGTAGAATTTAGTATAAAGGAAAATCGCTTGTTAAAGGTGTTTAGTGTAGCGCTCGTTATCGTTCATCTCATTCTCGTGTTATCGATGTTTATTGCTGATGCGAAATCGTGGCTAACTATTTGTCTATCGGCCGTTTGCTTCATAATAGGAGCCTTTCTCGTTTGGAAGTACTCGTTAAAAAAGCGAGCTGCATGTTTTTATTTTATTGGAAGCTTTTTTTTCGCAGCGCAAAGTCACAATGATACTAGTATTGTCACGTATTTTAACCTTGTTATTTTATCGATTTTACTCATTATCTTAACGCCAAGAGTAAAGCTATCAAAGGAAATGATTATTAAGCGTGAAGCAGTGAAGAGATGGAGAAGGATTCTGAAATACGGTGGGATTCCGAAAGAAAAAAGACAGGAAAGTTTCATGACATACGTACAGACTGCAATTGTCTTAGGTGTTGGAAAGCAATTTATTTCCAGGTTTAAAAGGAAATATCCTCATGAACGAGTTGACGATATTGTGTTATTTGATGAAGAGATAATGAATAGCATTGAATCTGTCATAAAGCCGCTAAAGCACGTAACAGAGGAAAAGGTTACACCTAAGAAACGGACCAGTAGTTCATCTGGCGGTGATACCGGTGGTGGTGGTGGTGATTGGGCCTTTGATTTCGGTGGTGGAAGCGACGGTGGTGGTGATGGAGGAGGTGGTGGAGATTAAAACCTATCCTCTTCCATTTAGGAGTGTTACTTTTATATAAGTAGCACTCTTTTTTTGCATAAATTGTAACCAAATGACAAATGTACCGTCTAAAGGATAGCTTGTTAAATGGGGGTGAGAATGTTGAACAGTAAAAAGGGTTTTGTTGATGAGCAGTTTCTGCGGGAGATTATGGAGTTACATGGAACGGCATTATTGAAGCTAGTTTATTCCTATGTGAAAAATTGGTCATCTGCTGAGGATATTGTCCAAGAAACATTTATTACATTTTCACAGAAGTACGATCAATTCGAAGGGAAATCAACGTTAAAGACTTGGCTCTTTCAAATAGGCGTTAATAAATCAAAAGATTTTCTTCGAAGCCCGAAAAATAAATTATATCAATTCACTTTAGGGAAAATATCGGCATTTAGTAAGGAAAAAGGTGCTGAGGAATGTGTAATCGAAAAGGATGATTCTTGTTTAATAGCAAACTGCCTATTTAAGCTTCCTTTAAAATATAGAGAAGTATTAAATCTATTTTATTACGAGGAATTATCAATTAAAGAGATAGCACATGTTTTATCAATTAGTGAATCTAACGTGAAGGTCCGCTTAAGTCGCGGGAGAGAAAAGTTCAAGCATGTGTACATAAAGGGGGTAATGGAACATGGAGGAAAAGTTGACCAAATTAAAGGACTCATTGGATAAAACAATCTATAAAGATATAAAGTTTGAACAAAGGATGAAGGAGCGGACGATCGATAAGGTTTACAATAAAATGAAAAGAAAAAACTATACACCTCTATTTGCCTCATTATTAGCTGTTGCAGTTGCTCTTATATTGTTTTTTAATGTTTCAGAGTCATTTGATAAACGAAATTTGGCAAGTGTTGGAATTGGTGAGGGTACAGAGGAAGCCAGTGAAAAACAAAGTGTTAATTATTTATTCGTTACACATATTGAGGAAAGTGGCCCAAGCGTCATTTTAATGAATCTGAATAAAGAAACTGGTAGTGCCAAATATATTACAATTCCTAAAAATCTTTATGCAAATGATAAGGATTACAAACCGGTGACAAAAGAAGCGGTTGAAGAAGCATTTAGAATAAAGGTATCAAAAGTTGTTAATGTTGACCCTAATATGCTTGGAAGCTATATTGAAAAAAATAATGGAGTCGAGGTAATCAACGAGTTTGATTTTAAGCAAGGTGAAAGTGAATTTAAGGAAGGGAAAATGAGATTAACAGAAGCAGAACAGCTAGTTGATTATATGAATATGAGAAAGTATGACCCAATGGGTGGTATTGGTCGTAATAACCGTATTGCATCAGTAATGGAAGAGCTGTTTCGTCATGACGAGTTGTTATTAGATGTACTAGATCAAAGTAAACTTAGTGATTATGATAAGGTATTACAATCAAATCAAGGTTTTATAAATGTTGATGAAATTGAATTTGAATACCAATTTATAGAACAAGAAAATGATAACTTTGTTCGGGGAATATTGATGGATGAAAGCCAATCCGTATTTAGGAAAATTTTTGGAGAAGAATAATGCTTAAATAAGGGACAGTCCCCAATCCTTTTTTGGGGACTGTCCCCATTATTTTACATAAGAGTAATGGCTGTCACATTGCGATCAATGATTCTTGCGCCTTTTTTCGTGGCAAAATCTCCTTCGTTTGAAACGAAGATGTTTGCAGCAAGAATGGAATCCATTGCAGCATTTAGTGTAGCTTGGTCAACTGGTTCGATAGGTGAATCAATGCTGATTTTGACTGTTTTTCCTGCACTATTTATAAATTGAAGTTCAAGTGTTTTAGCCAATTTTCTCCCTCCTTTCGTTGTTTGCGCCATCCTCCTTACGCGTTGATTTGGTTTGTATCATTTCGTTCCACGTAAAGAAGCGCTTCTGTTTGCAAGCTTGCGATCGCTTGTGCAGCCTGAAGCAATTGATCTGGTGTTGCTGATGCTTTCACATTGCTGTAGCTTTTTCTTTTCGTTTTTGCCTTCCCGTTTTCATCTAATCCCATGTCAAAAACAAGGCTTAGCTGAGTTTCAAGTAATGTTTCAACTGCCATTTCTCTCACCACCTTTCACCCTTTATATACAGGGGAAGCAGAGGGGGAGTAGCGTCAAAAATAAAAAAGATTATCCTGATTTTTTGGAATAAACTTTTAAAGAGGGGGAGACGTTATGCTAGCTCATCATTTGACCAATATTGTCCTGTGGAAGCTTCTAGATATCGTTGGTGATTTTCTCATTCTCTTTATCGTCATTCTTATTGCAGAGTGGTATGCAGTGAGGAAACAGTACAATCTATTTGAAAGGGCCTGGTTACTCACTGTTGCAGTGTTAATGGTACTGATCATTTTTTTATGGGGCACATTTGGAAGGCTGCTTATTTGGCTTTAAAGTAATAATTTTGTATACATAAATCAAAATGGATTAGTGTTAGTTGTTAAAATTACTGAACTACGTTTACGCCAATCCCTTAATATAGGGTGAGTATATAGAGGAGCATTAGTAAGGCTCTTAGTTATCACACTAATATGCCTTACTATTATAGGTATATATTAAGTTTCCTGATAGAAAGCACCACTTAGATAACCTCAGAAGTTAGGTTAATATTCGTAAAATAACTAAACGGTTTTATTCTCCTCATCCATAGCTATAACCTCTCTTGCTGCCTCAATAAAAGATAATATAATAGGTGAAAGCCATTTGTCTTTATGCCATGCCATCTGTGTATATACATGTAAATTGGGAATTTGCCATGAAAGAGCAACAAGTTCACCTCGTTTCACTTCTGCTTCCACTGTTATTTCAGGAAGAAAGGCAATACCGATTCCTGTGATTGCACATTGTTTAATGGCTTCGGCATTTTGAAATTCTAAATAAGTAATACTATCAATGCCCTTCTTCTCAAATGATCGGTCAAACATGGTTCGATAGGTACAACCCTTTTCATTAACAAGGAACACTTCTTCGTGAAAATCTTCATGCTGGAGTACAGTTCGTTTCGCAAGATGATGATCCGGTGCGACGAAAAAGCGGAAGGTTTCTTCTAGCAAAGGTTCTACAGTAAGTCCTGTTGAGAGAATGGGTTCGTCTAGCATAAAAACGACATCTGCAGTACCCTCAAATAGCGTTTGCTTGAGTTGCTGATTAGGAACAGAGCGGAAGATGAGTCGAACGTTCGGGTGACGAGAACGAAAAAGCTTAAAGACAACTGGAAGCCGATAGGCGCAAAGAACCTCGTTGGCACTTATCGTTAACGTACCGCTTAGACTTTCATTATCATGAACGACACTGCGAGCTTCATCCAATTTGTCTAGGACACTTTGAATATGAGTCAAAAAGCGTTTACCCGCAGTTGTGAGAACGAGCTGCTTGCCTAATCGGTCAAAAAGACGAACACCAAGCTCTTCCTCCAATGCTTTTATTTGCATCGTAACGTTGGATGGGACGTAATTCAGCACTTCCGCAGCCCGACTGAAATTTAAAGTTGATGCAACCGTGCGGAACGTAATCAGTTGGCGCAATTCCACCATACTACCCCCTTTTTACTATCAATATTTTTGAATATAGCTTTGAATTTTGTTCACTTTTATTGAGGTTATCACAGCTTTATACTAACAACAAGATATACATTCTAAATGTTTGTGTTTCATTTTGAAGGGAGCGACAAGACAATGGATTATGAGATTTTTAATTTAGGTGACGTAACATTGCAATCAGGAGTGACGTTACCGAATGCTTTTCTGGCTTATAAGACTTATGGAAAATTGAATGTAAAGAAAGATAATGTCATCATCTATCCAACTGCTTTTGGCGATCAGCATGTTCAGAATGAATGGTTGATCGGAAACGGTATAGCACTAGATCCGAGGAAATATTTCATTATCGTTCCAAATCTGCTAGGGAACGGATTATCTTCGTCTCCTAGTAACACGCCTGCGCCATTCGACAATGCTAATTTTCCTCAGGTAACCATCTATGACAACGTTAAATTCCAATATCGGCTGGTGACTGAAAAATTCGGCATACAAAAGATTGCTCTCGTTGTTGGCTGGTCAATGGGAGCCATACAATCATTTCAATGGGGAGCAAGTTATCCCGACATGGTGGAACGAATTGCACCTTTCTGTGGAGGTGCAAAGACTTGGCCACAAACGTATGTGGTCTTGAACGGAATGAAAGCTGCCCTCATGGCTGCAGTAGGCTTCGATTCAAATAAACTAAACAAGTTGACTTCTGCAGACATGCGCGCTGTTGGCAATGTCTATGCGGGGTGGGGGGTATCGCAAGCGTTTTACAGAGAGGAACTTTATCGTGAAATGGGGTATGACTCATTAGAAGGTTTTGTGGCAGGATTCTGGGAAGATAGCTTTATGAAGATGAATCCGCACAATGTCCTAGCAATGTTATGGACAGGTCAAAATGCAAATATTAGTGCAAACCCCGCTTATAATGGTGATTTCAATGCAGCACTTAAAAACATTAAAGCAATTACCTGTATCATGCCAGGGAGCACGGATTTATTCTGTACGACAGACGATAACAAATACGAAGCTAAGCTTATACCGAATGCTGCTTGTTATCCTATTGAATCGATCTGGGGTCATTTCGCTGGTCGCGGAATTAACAGTGTCGATAATAAATTTATTGATGACAACCTGAAACATTTGTTGGCGCTTAGTGCAAATGGCTAGAGCGTAATTAGTTAATGTTACGGCGGGAAATGTCAGAGTGGATAACAAAAGTTAATGGATTTACATTAGCTAAAAACGCCAATCCCGTAATAATGGGTGGCGTTTTTGCATCCATGCTAAAGGTGTGAACAATATCATAGAAAAAAACTATATATTCAATGAAGGCTTAATATTTCGGACAATTTATATAGAGAAAATATTCCTTTAAGCTGTTTTTGGTTACGTTTATTCAAATGTCTTTGAATAGCATCTATTACGATTCTTACTTTCTCAAGATCATGTTGGTTTAATTCCTTAATCTCCTTTTTTAGTTGAATGACCTCATATGAATAAACTGCGTTTTGAGTTATTTTCATCAATAATACTTTTATGAGCTGGAATGGGTCAAATAGGCGATAGTTATTAAGCTCTCCTCTTTTGGACGTAATAAATCCTTCCCTTTCCCAATATCGAATTGTCGAAGGAGGAATATTTGTCTGAACTGACAATTCCCCAATAGACATAGAGTGTTCATAATTCAAGTTTTCCAGGTGTTTATTTACACGATCAATAATCATTTTGTCTTCATAATTTGCTACTTGGGCATTATTTAGTATCCAAAGAGCAGCGTCTAGTTCTTTTTGTTGCAACTTTTTTAAAACAGCTGATGTTATATCCATGCCAAACCCAGGAGACATAGCTACAATACACTCAAAATATGCTATATGTTCCTCTGTATAGTTTCTGTAACCAGTGGATGACCGTTCAGGTTTCGGAACAATTCCTCTATCTTCATAGCTTCTTAAAGTGCTTGTACTAATATTTAATTTTTTTGCAATATCTATAGGTCTTATTTTCTTCAATGAAGCCACTCCTATATTTATCAACTGTATACCTATGTAAAGTTTATCAAATTAAGTATTGTAAATTCACCCATATTTTCCAAAAACTTTAGAATTGGCTTTAATGTTGTAAGCTTGATTTGTAGGATGAAAAACAAGGAGGGATTCATATGACAACAGTAAATATTCAACCGGAAATGACAATCTATGAGCTAGGAGAAATGCTATCTATTTATATAAAAGAATATTGGAGAGAAGTACTGAACAGGAATATCAAAGAGCTTGAACAGCTATTTCCGAAATATGAAGATGCAACATATGGCATGTATTTAGATAAACTTATTCCACCAATTTGGAAACGATTAAAAGAAAATGGTTTTCAATCTACAGAAAAAACGAAAGAGGATGACTTTGTTATTGGTGAGTGTCTACACTTTAGAAATTCGATGGAAAAGGCAAAGTGGGGCACACCTCATCATGAAAAACGCGTTTTTTGGATTGTGATTGAAAATCAACATGAAGAAAAGATAGGAACTCTACTGTTTGAGTTATCTCATTCACATATTGAATTTAACTTGCCAGCTCCGCCAAGGTTGCTTCCTTTAGAAGAAATTAAGCGAGAAGAAATCATTAAAAAAATTATTCAACTAGAAGAGAACTTGTCATAATCAAATAGTCTACTTAATTAAGTGACCAATATAATAAATGATTACAATGATAGAAATCAAAATAGAAATGATGCAAAGAATATTTCCTAATGATTTATGAGCCATAACAAATTTCATTGACAGGAATCCAATTATTCTCAAACGAATTATTTATACAAATTCTAGATAGAGAGGGAGGATTTACTTGATTGTAAAAATAGAAGAATACGAACTTGACGACATAGATTCAGGCCCTTATGGAATAGCCACAGGAAAAGATGGTGTGTTATGGTTTACACAACATAAAGCCAATCAAATTGGTCGAATGACAGTTAACGGAGAAGTCACTCATTTTGCTGTTCCAACTTCTAATGCAGGTGTGATGTCGATAATCTCCACAACCATGGGGGATGTATGGTTTACGGAAAATAAGGCTAATAAAATTGGAAAGCTAACAGTAGAAGGTGAAATAATTGAATATGTCTTGCCGCACCCAAATTCAGCACCTTTTGGAATAACAGAAGGGCACAATGGAGACATTTGGTTTACGGAAATGAACGGAAATAGAATTGGACGGATTTTACCATCAGGTGAAATGATTGAATATGATTTACCGAATCCTAGTGCCTATCCCTCCTTTATTGTTGCTGGGCCAGATGATGCGATTTGGTTTACTGAGAATCAAAGTAATCAAATTGGACGGATTACAGCATTTGGAGAGGTAACAAATTACCTTTTGCCTACAAAGCATGCTGGTCCTGTAGGTATTACAAGTGGACCTGACAAAGCCATCTGGTTCGTAGAAATTAACGGAAATAAAATCGGTAGAATTACTCCATCGGGATCAATAAGTGAATATACTATCCCTACTGCAAATGCTCGCCCACATGCAATAGTAACAGGTCCTGATCGTGCTTTATGGTTTACGGAATGGGGAAGTAATCAAATTGGTCGAATTACAATGACAGGTGAAATTACAGAATATGTGATTCCTACACAAAATGCCGAGCCACATGGAATTGTATTAGGACCCGATGATGCGATTTGGTTTGCTGAGGAATGCAATAAGATAGGTCGACTAAGAATTTTACAAAAATCATGAAAGGGATGTAGCTGCTATGGAATCAAGCAAGCAACATGGGCCAAATCCTAAAGAAAAATATCCGATTAAAGGAAATGATGCTGTACAATTTATTAAAAATACAATTACTAGACCAAACATTACTGTAGGTGATTACACATATTATGATGCAAGAAATGGTGAATCCTTTGAAGAACAAGTGTTATACCACTACGAATTTTTCGGTGATCAACTTGTCATAGGAAAATTTTGTGCCATCGCACCTGGAGTAACGTTCGTTATGAATGGAGCTAATCATAGAATGGATGGTTTTTCTACGTACCCATTCAATATTTTCGGGCACGGTTGGGAGAAATATATGCCAACGTTAGAGCAGCTGCCATTTAAAGGTGATACAATAATTGGAAATGACGTTTGGATTGGAATGGATACTGTCATTATGCCCGGAATAAAAATAGGGGATGGTGCAATTATAGCAGCTAAATCAGTTATTACGAAGGATGTAGAGCCTTACACGATCGTCGGTGGGAATCCTGGAAAGAAAATTAAAAATCGTTTCTCAGAAGAAATTGTTAACGAATTGCTAGAAATTAAATGGTGGGATTTAGACATCGAGATTATTTCTGCTCATATTGATGTGATAGTGAATGGAGATATAAAGAATTTAAGACATTTAAAAAATAATATATGAAAAGTAGTAACATGCTTCCGAGGTTTTTAATATAAGGAGGAATCAGAATGGCTCCGTTTATCCTATTGATTGTGTCATTCTTAATTTTTCGGTTGAGCGGTTTTCTTGGACTGTCTTATTTTGATGGTTGGGAAACTTCTTTACGATTCGCTGTTGCTCTAATGTTTATATTTACAGCAACGGCTCATTGGGGAAAAAGACGCCCGGATCTTATTAAAATGGTCCCTCCATCTCTGTCAAATCCAGATTTCATCGTGACCATTACAGGGATATTCGAAATCGTAGGCGCCATAGGTTTATTAATTCCCATCACTTCAACTATTGCTTCATTTGGTTTGGCACTCTTACTTATTGTTATGTTTCCAGCTAATATTCGCGCAGCACGAGAAGGGATCACCATTGGTGGAAGGCCAAGCACTTCTCTTTTGCCACGAACGTTATTACAAATACTATTTTTGATAGCTGTTATTTTGGCTGGATAAGTATTTTCATAGTAAGGTTATAGTGGAACCGTATTTTGATGGGAATTCAACATCAAAAGCTATTGTTGAATTAGTGAGAGACAGCATTGATTCTTCATCTTAGCAAAGATAATGTTTGAACAATTAATTTCAGAAACACCTTTGAAGGATTTTTATGTCTAAAATTATACGTAAATTACCATGTACTAACACGTACGGTATCAAAAAAAGGATTATCGTTATTTCTGATGTTTTGTGCGATTTATGCAGTACCACTTGCAGAGAAAAAGCACAATTCCAATGTACAGAGGAATTGTGCTTTATAACTTAATAGTAAATTCTGTTCCGTCTTTAAAGCTTGTTTCAAGCAACAGGAGACCTTTTTCCTTTGAAAGTTCCTTTAGCAAGAGCTTTAAATCATCCCAATTTATATAAGGGATTTGAAAATTCTTCTTTACCTTTTTTTCAATTGCACGATTTACAAGCACATGGATTCTCTTTGAAGTGAGGATTCTAAGGAAAAGATGTAAAAAGGCATACGGGACCAGAATAATAAATCTTCTGGCTTTCACTTTAATTTTTATCTTTATCATTTTACTCAATAACAACCAGTACTTTGTCTCCGTTTGCTGAGGTAATATCGACAATTTGTCCGTCCAATTCATTATCAATAGCTTCAATTAAAAGTTCAACATTTATATCCTTTATATATTTCTCAGATTCGGGAAATTTTTCAGCGATACTTGTTCCTACCTTTAAAACAGCTTTTATGAGTTTTATTGGCAGATTAACATTAACATTGTCACCATCTTCTGAAGTAACACGGATTTTTAGCATTTTATTTAAGTAGGAGGCAGAGGTCTGTTTATTTAGATTGACTTGATTACCGTTTTCTTGCAGTGCATTGATTAATTCAGCAGCCTTTTCTTTATCCAGCTTTCCTTCTTCAACCATTGTTAATATTCTTGAAATTTCCTCACTCATTTTAGGATTCCTCCCCATTTAATATCTTAATTGCTTCTTCGGCTGTTATTTCACCTTTCTCCAGCATTGAAATTACTTTTTTACGATCAATTTTTTCAACCTTCTTAGTGGTAGGAAATCCTAGAGATGAGATGATGTCGTCTAATTTCCCACGAACGGTAGGATAGGATATACCAAGTTCCTTTTCCACTTCTTTAATATTTCCACGGCACTTTAGAAAGGTTTCAATAAAACTAAGCTGTTCCTTGTTAAGCCTTGCAAATTTTGAAAGTTCAAATTCATTTTCAATTGTAGTATGACAATGAGTGCACTGTAGCTTTGTGATTTTTAATTGCTTATTACAAACAGGGCACTCTGAAATAAGAGGATACGCCATATTTCCCTCCTTTAGTATTTATAATTCAATATTACATAAAGGGATTAAAGAAGTAAATGGTTGAATTGAATAAATTAAAATATATTTCTTATTATATTAAAAAAATTAATTTATAAATTAATAAAATAAATTCCAACTTTGCGATTGAATTAATTTCTAAGCAGAAGTCTCACACTAACGCGTTCATTTCTAAAAAAAATTTTAAAAATTTTGTCCGTGACGCTACCCGACGGTCACTACATCCCTATATATGAAATGACAGAGGTTTTTCAAAGTATGGACAACCTTTGAGAATCTTTTTAAGGGAGAGTAGAATCATGGAAAAACTTACTTTTGAAACAATTAAAACATATCAATCGTTCGAAAGCACAGAAGAGATGGATAAGGCTGTACGTGGATTTTTATATAAGCATAAATGGGAATTATCAGAAGGAGATTTAAAGGTGCTTCAGCAAATTTGGCGACATTCCGTTAAAGTCATTGGCGTTTCCTTTGCAAAATATGAGTATATTGCTGAGCAGGCAAATGTAAGTCGTCGAACAGCAATGCGTGCTGTAAAGAAGTTTGTTGAGAAGGGGCTTATTAAAAAAGTTCCTACCGCAAGAATGAACGGGAAGCAAGGTGTGAACATCCTTATTATTCAAGCTTTTGCATCAATCGATTCTTTAAAAAATGATGTGTCACCGCATGCTGTCACTCCAGCTGACACTCCTAATAAAACAGAGAAAAAGCAAGACTCACTCTGTGAGATAGATCTAAAACCTAATAACGTTAAGGGACAGATTGAGCCGATGGTTGAACAGTTAGATACGAGCTTTTTACCAGATACAATTGATCCTCAATTTATCAAAACTGCAAAACCATTTTTTTCAGCAATTGATATTTATCACCTTTGGAAACGAGTTATCCTTGTCTATAACAAAATGAATTTGCAAAAGGAGCTTGAAGATGTCATTGATCAGGTCATTTATGCCTTTAAACAAACGGTATTTGCCAAAAAGATCGGGTCTATTAAGTCATCGTTTGCAGGTTATTTTTACGGTGTGTTGTATTCCGTATTAATTGTTGAAAAGCGGAAGGAAATGAAGGGCAAATTTTATGATTTCTTGGATGAAAGGTACAAATTATAGTATTTCCTTGTGAAAGGACTTTTCAGGGACCTTAGGAATTTCAAGACTGATTCAAAAACATTGTGTGCTACTGTAAAAAACTTAAGGGAGCGAAGTATGAGAAATTCGTTTTTACTGAATGTGTAGGATACATAATAAGTATTTCTTAAAATAAGTTTTGTATTCCAATCACCTTGTCCTCACTCTTTGAATACAATGTATGAAAAAGGTGATGATAATGAAGCTTTTAACATTTTTAGCGAATTGGTATGATGCAAATCGGAAAAAGCATATAGAAAAAATGCGACTTGAGGGGAAATGCCCAATTTGTAAAGGCGTTGGCTTTGAAACGATCGCTACAACATATATAGGACACACAGCTGAATGTCATTCATGCAATGGAACTGGTTTGTACACAGAATGGGAAAAAACGAACGTATAACACTTCTGCTATGCAAACCTTCTGACAGAAATTGTGTTGGAAGGTTTTTTATTTAGCTCGGTTGTGAAAAAAGTAAAAAATAATGCTAGCGATACATATTAATGTTTTCCATGGAGAAAATAAACGTGATTAAAATCTAATTTGAAAGGAAGGATTTACTTTGAATCGAAAATGGCTTCTTACGCTTGCGTCGATTATGATGTCTTTTATGGTAGCGGTCGGCTGTAATAATAATGAACCTGATCCGGCTCCAGCACCAGATGATGTATTAGAGGATGATAATAACAATAATAATGGTAACAACGGGGATAATACACCAGATACAAATGGTAATAATAATGATGGCGATAATACAGTACCTGGTGTTGATGAAAACGACACAATCAATAAAGATGATGAAAATGATGGGAATAGAGATCCAGAAGATGTCATTGAAGATGCAGAAGATATGGGTGACGAAAATAACAAAGATCAATAATTGAGTATCTTTGAAGGAAAAGTCCTCTGATAAGAGGGCTTTTTCTTGTTAGAATTCATCAGGAATAAATTGGTATAATTTAAGATTAATTTGATTATTTAAACCAATGATAATTCCTTCATCGGTCAGAAAGGTATATTGGGCATGGAACGCCTCAGGATCCTTCAGCGCAATTTCTCCCTTTGAATTCACAACTCTATGCCAAGGCAACTGGTGTTTTTCACTCATTGAATGAAGGATTCTTACAACCTGTCGGGCGCCTCTAGGACTTCCTGCTAGCCTTGCAATTTGTCCGTACGTCATTACAGTTCCAGGAGGAATATTTTTAATAATTCGTATTACGTGTTCTGTAAAGGGAAGCATTTCGAAACCTCTTTCATTAAAGCGATTAAGATGATACATTACCTTCAGTGTTCATGGCAATTGCTTGTTTCTTATCCTGCTCAGTAGCAACGCGGAAAATCATTTCTAATTTAATTTGATCCTCAGTAATTCCGCGAGCATTGCAAACACTTATTTGAAACTGTTTGTTATATTCAATCATCATCATGAGGTCATTAATATCCGCAACACCAAAAACCTCTTTAACGATATCCTCATATTTTAACTCTTTACCAGTAGCGATTCTTTTTATTCCTGCTTCAGGGTTTTCCAAACAGTAAATCGTATCAGCATCTAAATTCATCCTTAACACCCTTTCCTTTTCCTAATTAATCGAATGAAATTTTTCATTCGGTTTTTCTAAATACTATGGGGATTATTCATGAAGAAATGTGGAAATGAAGAGCCTTATTACTTTCATCCTATAAAATAGAGAAGATCCTTAAAATGTGGTGTTTTTCCTACAACATTCTATTCTATTATAGCATAGAAAAAGCTAGAACGCCTGAGTGGGAAATAATGGTGTTTTTCGATTGGCTATAAATAGTTTAAATTACCTAGTTGCATAGTTTGGAGGAGATACGTTTACGATAACGGTCTTCTTTAGGTATTGTTCTTAAATTATTTGATCGTAGCATCAGTTCTTACATATAAAGGGAATTTATCTGTTCTGTGGAATATATATTTAATAATCTATTTAGGAGTGATGATTTTATGGATAGTGAACAGCGTAAAACAATCATTGAAAAATATCTTGAGTCTTACAATTCGTTTCATATCGAGGAAATGATAAAGCTTCTAGATAATGGAATTGTATTTAGAAATTATGCTAATGGTGAATTGACTGCAGAAACAAAAGGTATTGATGAATTTAGAAGTCTAGCTGAAAAGTCTGCGAAGTTTTTTTCTAATCGACATCAGACAATAATCGATTATCAAGAAATCGATGACAAAGTAGAAATACAAATTGAGTATGAAGCAACCCTTGCAATGGATTTGCCAAACGGATTAAACCGGGGTGATAAGCTACAATTAAAAGGAAAATCTATCTTTCGTTTTCATGATGGGAAGCTCTCAATGATTGAAGATTTTAGCTGAACTGTTGAAAAAATTTTCGTTACGATAGAAAAAAAGCATTCTTATTTAGTTAGTTACAAGGATTAGGAGATAGAGGTGAATGAATTGGGGAGTTACATAAAATAAGTCCTCTCGAAGCAGCACATCAATTTATTGATAAGTATTTTCCAAATTGTCAAGGAGCTTTATTAGCCGGGAGTGTTACTCGTGGTGAAGAAACAGAAACATCTGATCTTGATCTTGTTATTTTTGATCAAAGCGTTCGTTCATCTTATCGTGAGTCGTTAATAGATTTCGGCTGGGCTATTGAAGTATTTGTGCATAATCTTACCTCATACCAACAATTTTTCGATGATGACTGTAAGCGGGCAAGGCCATCCTTACCAACTATGGTATCAGAAGGAATAATTTTAAAGGATGATGGTGTAGTTGAATGTATTAAAAGGGAAGCGAAAAGGCTATTAGCTAAAGGTCCAGAAGAATGGTCTCAAGAAACGATCAATGCAAAGCGATATTTTATAACTGATGCACTTGAAGATTTTATCGGTTGTTATAATCGTGGAGAAGAAATATTTATTGCTAACACCCTTGCAGAGCTAGCAAGTGAATTCGTTCTTAGAACAAATCGTAAATGGATGGGTGCATCGAAATGGACGATTCGCTCGTTAAGAAAATATGATGAGGAATTCTCAATGCAATTTATCGAGGCCTTTGATGTTTTTTATCGAACTGGTGGCAAAACGGCAGTAATTCAATTAGTAGATCATATTTTATTGCCCTATGGTGGACGGTTATTTGATGGTTTTTCTTTAGGGAAAGGCAATTTGGAGTAAAAGTGATATTTTGGAAATAGAAATGTATGGAATATTCAAGTTGAAAATGGGATAATCAACTTGAAGGAGCTGGTAATTATGGAACTTATTGTCGGTGTTTTATCTGTTATAAGTGACTTCTTATCGACATTGGCACTTTCAGTTAGTCATTTTTTTCGGGAAAAATATGACGCATATAAAGCATCAAGATGAGGACTAATCGCTTTGATTAGTCCCTTTTTTGTATATAGCTTTTCATTCATGTAAAGCTAGCAAAAATAGAGTAACTTTTATTGTGAATTTTCTTGGCTAGCTATGGTGATAGATAGGATAACGAGAACAAATAACTATTGCTTATTGGAGTGGAAAAATGAATAGACAAGAAAAAGTCATATATTTGATCCGTCATTGTGAGGCAAAGGGGCAAGAGCCTAAAAGCAGCTTAACAAATAATGGTTTAATGCAAGCGAAGGAGCTTGCACATTTTTCTTAGATAAACCGATCGATTGTATCATAGCAAGTCCATATACAAGAGCATTGAACTCGATAAAACCATTAGCAGAACAGCTAGGACGTACGATTCAAGTAGATTACCGGCTATCTGAAAGGACTCTATGTAAGGCACCAAATGAAAATTGGTTGGAAATGCTAAAGGCATCATTTGCAGATTTGGAGCTTACGTATGAAGGTGGAGAATCAAGTAAGGATGCGATGAATCGAGACGTTCAAGTTATTTTTACAAAAGGATGCAGAACATATAGCGATTGTTACTCATGGCAATTTAATGTCATTAATCTTACGCTCCTTTGATCAACACTTTGGATTTAATGAGTGGCGTCAGCTGACAAATCCCGATGTATATAAATTAACAGTTTTAGGGCATTCAGTTCATGTTGAGAGGATTTGGGAGGCTTAAAGGACGGATTCTTTTTTAACTTTATATGGAGCCTGTGCCTGAATGTAATTTAGCTACAATTGCTCGAATCGATATTGAAAACAAACAATTGGAGGAACCTATATGAGTAAACTAATAAACTACTATAGTCAATTTGATGAATGGGGTAGGCTTGATAGGGAGCCTATCGAATTTCAAGTGAATTGGTTTTACATAAAAAAATACTTACCGAAAATAGGTGGAATAATCGATATCGGGGCAGGACCAGGGAAATATTCAATTGAATTAGCAAAAGTGGGCTATGATGTGACACTTGTTGACCTGACACCTATATTAGTTGAACAAGCGAAAAAGAAAGTGGAAGAGCTGGCGATAAACGGTAAATTCAAAGATTTTATTGTCGCAGATGCAAGGGAGCTAAATATGGTAGCGAGTGACCAGTTTGACGCTTCTCTAATGCTCGGCCCAATGTACCATTTGCAGGATGAAGGTGACAGGGTAAAAGCGATCAAGGAGTTAAATAGAGTTACAAAAAAAGGAGGAATCATATTTGTCGCGTTTATGCCAAGAATCAGGCATATTTTTACATCACTCTTATCACCTGAGAAATGGAAACCAAATGATAGCATGGATGCAATAAATGATTTTTCGAAAACCGGTTGCTTCAATCATTTAGATGAAGGACGATTTACAGGTGCATACTATTTTAATATTGATGAAATTAAACCGTTTATGGAGGAGAACGGCTTTGAAACTCTAGAGCTATTAGGCTCAAACGTAGGGGCAATTTTGCATGAAGATAGCTGGGATTATTGGAAGAATAAAGGAGAAGAAGAAAAAGTCATTCAATTCATAATAGAGCATGCAACAGATCCTTATATTCTGGGGGGGTCTAGTCATTTACTTTATATTGGGAGGAAAAAGTGAAAGTCTCATCACTTATTCGATAAAATGGATAAATTCACTAAAGATTATTAGATAGTAGGTGAGAATCATGAAAATAATCGTTATATTGCTTATTTCAATGATTTTAGTTGCATGTAATCACGATGAACCATCCTCTAAAACTCCTTTATCTACCGCGGAAGCTTCATGGGTATATGAGTTTGTTCAAGTTGATAACAAAATTTACCGATTAACCAATAGTGAGGTTCATAAAAATGATGTCGGTGAATTTATTGGAGAGGTTACTAGAAATATAGTTGATGGTGATACAGATCCTGAGCTCAATGTACAGAATGGTGATTCAAATTCATTAACTCTCGGAACAAAGTTATATAGAAACAATGAAGGTGAACAGTCGATTATATATGAAAAGAACAAAACATTTTTTGAGGCAACAATGACTAAATGGTAGGGTGTTAGTAATTTTGATACATTATGGTAGCATGTCATTAATGCAGAAGGAAGTGTACGGATGGTAGAAATAAATGCGAATCTTATACATCCTCAATTACGTGAGCTTTTATCGTTCGCAACCAAAAAACAGAAGGTTGAACAGGAATACCAAGCATATATTCAAACAGTTGCAAGAAGGCTATATGGATATATGTTAGATGAGCTTGTAATTGGCTGTATTGGAATTGAATTGCTAGGTCAAAATCGTTGTGAAATAAAGCATCTTGCTGTAATGCCGAATCATCGGGGAAAAGGAATAGGAAGCGAGATGATTCGGTATATCAAAGAGGTACATGCTTTAACTGTTATATTTGCAGAGACCGATAAAGAGGCTGTGGATTTTTATGAAAAGTGTGGATTTAAAATAACGAGTTTAGGTGAAAAATATCCTGGGGTAGAACGTTTCAGATGTATTTTAGAAGTTTGCTAGAAATCGAATCCGCCTTTAGAAAAAGGAGCTGTACAATGACTAGTAAAAAACTGATTCAAAAGATTGAGGAATTATCAATGAATGCACTACCAGCCATCCAAACGAATATTTTTGATGGATGGATTTTACGATTTTCTAATGGATATACGAAAAGAGCAAATTCAATTAATCCCCTTTATGCTTCAAGTGAGGATTTGCATAAGAAAATAAAATATGCTGAAAAAGTCTATCAAAACCAAAATTTGCGAATAGTTTATAAACTGACGGAACGAGTATTCCCTGAAGAGCTAGATATAACACTTGAACACAAAGGCTATACGAAAGACGGATTGACGAGTGTTCAAATTCTGTCTTTAAAAGATGTCGTTGTTGAAATAAATGAATATGCTACTGTTTATGAATATTTACATGACGATTGGTTTAATAGCTTTTGTCAGTTAAATCATGTAGATGAAAAAGATAAACAGACGTTAAAACAAATGTTAGGTAATATCATTCATAAGACAGGTTATTTTTATTTATCCAATGATTCTGGTGAAATACTTGCCTGTGGGATGTGTGTACTAGAAAGAGAATACATAGGGCTATTTGATATTGTGACCTCTGAAAACTACCGAAATAGAGGATATGGCACTAAACTAATCAAATCTATTTTACGATGGGGAAAGGAAAATGGTGCCAAATCCTCCTATCTTCAAGTTGTGTCGGATAATGTACCAGCATTAAAGCTATACTCTAAACTAGGATTTAAAGAGATATATAAATATTGGTATCGCCTAAAAGATTAGGTTTTTGGCAAAGGAGAGTGTTTACTATGGAAGATATTTCTCAAAGAATAGATTATAGTCATTATTTTTGGCAGGATGAAGAAGTGCGGTTGCGCGCAATTCAGCCAGAGGATTGGGCAGGTGACTATTTAGGTAAGTTTGATACTCCTGCACGGCGTCTCTTACAATGTGCTACAGAATTACCACCTACCATTGCAGGATCGAAAAAATTCGCAGAGGAAAATGCTAATTTTTCCTCAACGAATGGACGAATCATGTTTACGATTGAAAATTTAGCAGGTAAAGGCATTGGAGGTATTAATTTAAACAGTATTGATGAAAGAAATGGAACGTTTAGTATTGGCATCGTCATTGATAAAGACTTCCGAGGGCAGGGTTATGGTACAAGAGCGATGAACATTCTTTTAAAATATGCCTTTTTAGAACGAAGGTTAAATAAATTTAACGACTATGTTCTTGAAGGAAATGAGGGATCTGCAAGGATGATGAAAAAGCTTGGCTGTGTTCAAGAAGGAATTCGCCGGCAGAATGTATATATGAACGGAAAATATTTAAATTTAATCATGTTTGGATTAACGAAAGATGAATTTATCGAAAAACGAAACAAAGAAGGAGTGCTAGATCATAGTAATAGATAAATACAGGGTTAATGATTTTTTGAGAATGTCACCTCCTCTAAAAACTATGTTAATTTGAAACTTTTTCCTTTTATTAACGTAATCTAGTAATGTCATTTATTTAGAAGAGGTGAATTTGTTGAAAACATTAAAGGTATTTTTCTGGATAACAGATGTAGGTTTTATCCTATATTGGTTAATAACATTATTACATATTATTCCTGACTCCTATCTTTTCAAAGATTATAACAATCCGATATTAAGTGCATGGAATTGGTCATTCCTGCCATTAGATATCCTCATTTCAATAACTGGACTTACTAGTCTCTATTTCTATAAAAAAGGAAATCCAAATTGGAGTAAAATGGCACTGATTTCCTTGGTTCTCACTTCTTGTTCTGGGTTACAGGCGATATCGTTTTGGGTATTAAGGAATGATTTTGATCCTTCCTGGTGGATACCAAATCTTTATTTATTAATCTATCCATTGTTTTTTATTCCTAGATTTTTAAAGCTTGACAATCAATAACTAATGAAGGTGGAAGAAACAGAGTGAAAACAATTGAAATGGTCCAAATAGTTGAAGAGAATATAGCTGAAGCAGGAAGCTATTGTTTGCGGAGTAAGCCAAATTCAACAGGTTACATAAATAAGAACAAATGGCTTGTCGAGCGATTAAACGAAGGCTTAAAGTATATAAAAATCATGGAGAATAACAAGCCAGCAGGGTTTATTGAATATGTGCCGATTGAAAATTGTTCACGTGCGATCTATGGGGAAAATTATCTCGTTATTCACTGCTTATGGGTAAATATTACGGGAAAAGGCTATGCTACAAAGCTGATTGAACAATGTATACAAGATGCAAAGGAACAAAATAAAGCTGGTGTAATCGTCGTTACGAATCCTGACACCTCTTGGACACCTAGTAAGGATATTTTTATGAAAAATAATTTTATAAAGGTTGATGAGGCACCATATGGATTTGAATTACTAGTTTATAAGCTAAAACATGCTGTTACGCCATATTTCCCGAATAATTGGGATGAGCGGCTTGAATCATATAACGGCTTAACGATCATTCGTACACAGCAATGTCCGTTTATCGATGTTTCAACAGACAATATTGTGGAAGCAGCAAATCATCTAGGAATATCTTTAGAAATCATTGATTTAAAAACGAGAGACCAATTATTACGTCTTTCCCCTACTCCATATGGTGTGTACGGAGTTATATACAAGAATAAGTCAATTTCCTTTCATAGACTGACCGTTCACTCTGCAACGAAACGAATAAAGGAGCTAGTCTAATGAAACTTGATTTAAACGTATCTCAATGTAAAGAGATACGCTTTTTTTATGTGAAAATAGCGAGTCTCTAATTCAATATTAGATGAAGCAAAAATTTTCGAGAAAAATAGGTAACGCTACTGAAGTAAATTCGTCTATATTAAAAAGGAGGAATATGGATGAAATGGAACTTATTAAGCATCATCATTCTACTTGGTATGATGATAATGGGATGTTCACATGATGGCTTATCAGGGGAAGAACCGCCGAAAGCAACGATACAAATTGCGAATAAAAGCTATTCTACAACACTTGGATCATATTGTTGGCATTCTAATGGGAAAGGAATATGTGCCGATACGGCTGGACCAGTCGAATTATTAGAAGGGAAAAAGCCGATTGAAGTAAAAGCAGGTGAACAGATAACGTTCGAAATGAATTATGAGCCAAAGCCAAATGAAATCCATGTTTCCCAAATAAATAATCATAAAGAAACTGAAATTCATGTTGAAAATAACCGTTTTTCTGCACCTATGGAAAAAGGTATTTATTATTATTCATATGGGACAGGATGGATGGATGAAAAGCAGGAAAACGTATCAAATGGAGATGCCGTTTATGCATTTGTTATAGAGGTTAAGTAGTGAGATTAAATGATCTCGTAAGTGGAGTGAGGGAAATGAAAATAATAGAGCTACCAATTAAATTTGAGTTTAATAGCCAAAAAAATTATATTTATCCTAGTCTAATTATCGACAATAATGAATTAACCCTTGTAGATACAGGATATTCAAATTTTCTATCATTAATAGAAAATGAAATCATAAAAAATAGTTATGAAATGAAGGATTTAAAAAATATCATTATTACACACTATGATGATGATCATATAGGTTCTTTATATGATTTTAAAGAAAAATATCCTTGGATAACCATTATTGCTAGTGAAGTTGAAGCTAAATACATTAGTGGAGAAATAAAGTCAGAGAGACTCGTTCAAGCTGAAGAAATGCTTGAAAAAATGCCTGATGAAGAAATAGAGTTCGGCAAGCTTTTTATCCAACAGTTAAAAAACTTGAAGCATGTTCCGATCGATGTAAAGGTACGTGACGGTGATATGATTTTAGATAACAAATGTAAAGTAATCGCTACCCCAGGGCATACATCAGGGCATATTTCATTATATTTCCCAAGCTTAAATAGTGTTATAACAGGTGATGCCGCTGTTAATGAAGAGCAAAAATTAATCATTGCTAACCCACAATTTTGCTTAGATATTGAGACTGCAGAAAAGTCTTTGAGTAAAATTAAAAATCTTAAAGCAGAAACCTACTATTGTTATCATGGTGGGGAATTTTCTTCATAAAATATGGGGGAAATATAAAAAAACCACATCTTTTTGTGAAGGGATGAAAAAGTGGAGAGAGGTTTATTCATACTTTCCTAGCTGGTGCATTTTTCAGTGAAATAAGGCTTATATTTATAAACTTTAATTTTTGTAGTATAAATATAAGATATACGCTCATTTCCAAATGCTGTATAATTTGCATAGGGAGTGATCATATATGCTAGTAAAGATGAATCGTCATGATTATGAATTATTAACACGTGTTGACCTTAGCAAAGGATGCTTTGAACCTCTTATTAATGTGTATAAAGGTAGAATGAAAGAGGAAGCCAGTATTCCTATTTCCGAAATGAAAGAACAGTTTTACAAGCAACTAACCGAAGGGCAGCAAGCATTATTTATGTTTTATGTGTATTATCATCATGTCAGTAAATCAATTCCTGAGTTTTATTGGTGGAGCGCATATTTTATGGCTCAGCCGAAAAGTTGGTCAGCACTTAAAGCTAGTATAAAGTATTTTGATGATGATTCGCTGGTTTCATTGCTTGATAAAATTGAATTAGTACTAAAACGACATGATCACCCAGCTACATTAGAAGCCTTTGCGATTACCCGTGAGCATTTGAATTTTAATAAAGAGCTCCAGGAATCAATCAATTCGTTATATGACGAGTTCAATAAAATTGCGCCGATGACTATTTGCAAAATAAATAAATATATTGAAAATAACCTTCAACAATTTGTTGAAATAAACGATTAGATAATTCATATTTAATTGAGGGGTGAAGATAAATAACTTCACCCTTTTACGATTGCTTGCACTTATAACCATGGCATTCGATTTTAAAAAGGTGTACACCATTGTGAAAGTACCTATAAATAGAATTAATCCCAGATGCGAATTCTTGGAACTCCTGCTGTTCTTAAGTAATCGAGTAACTGACCTGTATGGACTGATTCATGATAGGCAATACGTAGGAGCATGTCACCTAAATCTCTTATGTATCCTGAGTCAGAGCGGTCAATTTTTATCGTTTGTAAGTCTTCTTCAGAGTATGACTTAACTGTGTCGATGAACTTAGCTCGATAAGGTTCTGCAAACTCCAACTCTGCATGAACTGTAGTAAATGGTCTGTTTTCAAATGGAGAATTGAAAGCAGATAAACTCCCTCTATTTAATAGTGCAAGATGGTAATAATGTTCACTTTCAAGTACATGTCGAATCATTTCAATACAGCTCATTGCTTCAGCATCCGGCTTCCAATGGAGCTTTTCCTCTGGAATAGATGTCCAAACCTTTATGCTTCTTCTTCTAACTTCATTAAAATTTAAAATAATTAAATCAATGGAATTCAAAGAACTTCCTCCTTTGCTCGCTTATAAATATTATACACGAATATACGTTCGCTTCAATGTCTGTTGGGGAAATTTTTATACTATTTTTAAAATAACGCTCTGTTAAACTTGGGTGTTGATTTCCGCTTCAGTCAATCCCTTTCCGCGGGCAGTCTGGGCTCCTTTAGCCTCCCATTGACACGCTTCTCTAAGCAGGATTCTCATGCTCTCCGAACCAATTAACAAAGTTAATAAACAATAATCAATAGAATAGCCTTTGTTAAAGCTGATTAACTTTTTATACCTTTCCGTAATGTTCAATTTTAAGCAGGAATGTGTACGAAAATCGTTGAATTTATATAGAAAAAAGGAGAAAAAAAGTTGAAGAAAAGATTAACTATGCTATTTCTATTACTAAGCGTTGTCATCCAAACAGTTGGCTTAGCTATTGATTTTCCATGGGAAGGAATCATTATTTGGACATTATCGGTCATTTGTATCCTTGGTGCAGCGTATTTTACAAAGTATTTGCCAACGGGACAATCTGATAAATGAATTTTAGCTTATTCAATCACAACTAATGAGTTGTTTAGATGAAGAACGTACATGAATAATTTGATTGAGGTGTAGGAAGTGGTTAGAAGAAGATAGATAGCCTCCTAAATAGAATACCGTATTGTTTTTAGGAGGCTATTTTACCTTATAGGAGATGGATGAAGATGAAACAAAACAAATATGATGATATTCAGTTCTTTTCAGAATATGAAAAAATGCCACGTTCAGTTAAGGGACTTGAGGCTGCAGGTGAATGGCATGTTTTTAAAGCGCTGCTGCCTGAGCTGAAAAATAAAAGTGTACTTGATTTAGGCTGTGGCTTCGGCTGGCACTGCCGTTACGCTCGGGAGCAACAAGCAAGCTCTGTTATCGGAGTTGATATTTCTAAAAAGATGCTTCAAAAGGCACGTGAAAAAACAGATGATCCAGCGATTTCATATATTCAAATGCCGATAGAAGAAATAGATTTTTCAAACGGTCAATTTGATGTCGTGCTCAGTTCGTTAGCTTTTCATTACATTCAGTCTTTTAGTGAAATCTGCAAAAGGGTATATGATAGTTTAAAGCCTGAAGGTTCTTTTGTTTTTTCAGTAGAGCACCCAATTTTTACGTCACGAGATGAGCAAGACTGGTACTATGATGACAAAGGGAACAGATTGCATTGGGCGGTTGATCATTATCAATCAGAAGGAATTCGTGAAACAACATTTCTAACGAATAACGTCACAAAATATCACCGGACAATTTCAACTTATTTAAATGACGTAATTAAGGCTGGTTTTACGATTAGTGCTGTTAAAGAACCGATCCCTTCTAAGGAAATGCTAAACACAATACCTGAAATGAAAGATGAACTTCGTAGACCTATGTTTCTGATTATTTCGGCCAAAAAGTAAAAAGCTAAGATAGATTGCTTTTCTTAGAAAAGAACGAAAATGGCAGCGGAGGATCCGTTGCCTTTTCTTTATTAATGAGAGAAATAGGTACGAATAAATGAAGGGGAGAAAGAGATAAAGATAGGACTTGCTAAGGATAATGATATAAAACAATTAATATAAATGAGATGGGATTTTACAATTGAAACTGATGAAAGCGGCGAGGTAAATTAGAGAAAAAGAAGAAAAGAAGGGATAAAGGATGGATTTGATATTAGAAACTGAACGTTTAATTTTACAGCCTTTTAAAGAAGAAGATACAACTAGAATTCGAGATTTAGCAAACGACAAAGTTTTGGCGGATATTATTGGTCTTCCACATCCATATGAATTAAAACATGCTAAGGAGTGGATATCAATTCAACCAAAGCAAATGAACGAGGGGGATGAATACCCTTTAAAAATAGTTTGCAAGGAATTAAATGAAATAATCGGTACGATTACGTTAAGGGTTGATAAACATCATAATAAAGGTGAGCTCGGGTATTGGATTGGGAAAGAGTATTGGGGAAAAGGGTTTGCGACAGAAGCGGTAAAAAAGATGATCGAATTTGGATTTAACCTGAGCTTAAACAAAATTTGCGCATCAGCTATAACAAGAAACATCGCATCGAAAAAAGTATTAGAGAAAGCTGGCTTACAAAAAGAAGGAACATTAAGGCAAAATAAACATTTGCAAAATACGTATGAGGATGTCGATGTGTATGGTCTTCTGCAAAACGAGTATAAAACGTTGTGAGCCATAGTTAACAAACAGAGAGAGTTTAAGTACAGGAATTCACAAAAAAATGATCTTCCTAGGTTGGAAGATCATCTATAAATTTCTTATTTATTAAATATTATAAGCTAATTATGCCCTATCTTTCCGTTTTTCTACGATAGATGTGACTGTCTCCACAACTAATTGATCATCGTCAGCAGTCGATTCATATCTAGTTTTATGAACTTCATCAATTTTGCATAGCAGTTAAATCATTTTTATTAAAAATACACCACTGAGCATGATAACTAGACCTAATATTTGAATTGGTACTATTCGATTCTTTACAGATTTTAATAACCCGAATTGTTCTACTAGAAGGCTACCAGTAATCTGTCCAAATAAGACAAGAATTACGGTTTGTCCTGTACCAATTTGCCCAACAAGATAAACGTTAATTAGTACATAAATTCCACCTATAATACCACCAATCCATACCCACCAAGGAGCGGATTGTTTGATGGGTTCCTTGATATTAGTGAAACTCCGCTCTTTTAAGCCCACTAAAATCATTAACGTTACGGAACCAATAAAGAAGGAAACAAATGCAGCATGGAACGGTGAGTGGAGAACTACTCCTAACTGTCCATTGATAGCTGCCTGAATGGACATAAACATTCCTGCCCCGATTCCAATAATACGCCATGTCCATCGGTTTACCTGATTTTGCTTTGTTATTGCGGAGGCATGACGGTTTGCCTTAACTTCTGGTACAACTACAGCTAAAGCTACTCCTAATAAGAGTAAGAAAACACCGAGTATTCGGCTTATCCCAAAGGAATGTTCTATTGAATTAAACCATCCGAAATTATCAATTAACATCCCCATCATAATCATTCCTATGATTGGCATAACAGATGTCTCTACACTTCCAAGTTTAGGGAAGAGAAGAATATTTGTCGTTAGTGCAATCACACCACAAAAACCTCCAAACCAAATCCAAATTGGTTGGCTTGAGATCAGGCTAAAAGGAATGCCTAACGATGATCCACTTATTATTGTAATAATAGCCAAAAAAACTGTACCAATTAAAAATGAGACCATTGAAGCTAAAAAGGGTGAAATAACAAATTTCCTCAATTGAGAATTAATGGCTGTTTGTATAGCCAAGCTGAAACCAATTCCGATTCCTAAAAGAGCCGCGAACATTTTTACACCTCATTTCTATAAAAACCCAACGCTTCTTATTATGTCACAAAAATAAACAGACTTTAAACACATTTGTTTCGAAATTTTGCCTAATTCTATCATTCAAGTAGAATGGCTTTTCAAAAGGATGGTGAAAAAGGAAATAATATATGTATGAAGAAATCTACAAGCATTTTTATATGGTGAAATAGAAATAAATTGGGAGGAATGTTCTTGAACGCATTAAAGGAGTTTATATCAAGCTTTTTACTAATAATCAGTTGGTTTATTTTTGCTATAAGTGCGTATCTACTTTATTGGGCAATTATTATGCCTATGCTTGGAGCAATTCCCTTTCTTATTTCTTTAGTTATCGGTTTATTATGCTTCTACTGTTCAAGAAAACTTGATGCTAAGAAAAAGGACAATTAGATACCCACGTAAATCGAGGTTTAATCTTATATTGATTATGTGATTCCGTTAGTTTTGCTAATTCCCACTATTCTTAGCTACTAATAGGTATTAACCTTTCGAACTCTCACATATTTATGATATATTGATAAAAAATGGAGAACAGAGTGATAGGATGTTAAAGGAATTCTTATTAGATAGCTCAGAAAAAAACAATATTAAGAAACAAATTTATAAATATATTCATATGCGCAGAAGAACCTCTAAAATCGAAATGCTCCAAGCTTTTCATCTACCTCAAACTACCTTGACAAGAATAATCTACGAGTTACAGGATAAAGGGTATATTTATAATGATGGAAAAGGAGTACCTTCAGGAGGAAGACCACCTACCTACTATGCGATAGTTCCAAATGCCGCATATGTGATAGGAATAGATATTTCAAGAACCCATGTAACAGCTATTTTAACGAATATATTATTTGAAGAATTGGAAAAAATTCAATTTAAGTTCCATGTAACAGATACACCAGAAAAGGTAATACCTAAATTGGTCTCATATTTAAAGAAAGTACTTAACAAGCATAAGATAAAAGATGAAGCTTTGTTGGGTATCGGAATAGGCTCTGTAGGTCCACTCGATCGGGAAAAAGGGATTATCTTAAATCCAGATAGTCTTGCTAGAGAATGGCATAATGCTCCAATTGTACAAATGCTAAACGAAGAATTTCCTGTGCCAATCACTTTAAATAATGGAGCAACTACAGCTGCATATGCTGAATACTATTTAAATAGTTTATTAGATGAATCTATTTTATATTGTATTAATGGGTACGGAGTCCGGACAGGCTTTTTAGAGAGAGGTATGCCAGGCAATAATAAAGCAGGTGACTCCAGTGCAGCCGGGCATATCGTTATTGATATTAATGGAAGAGATTGTATTTGCGGAAAAAAAGGTTGTTTAGCTGCTTATACTACTTATCAAGCGTTATTGGAAGAAATAGTAGAGAAAAAGGCAGTTTCCTTTTCGAAAGATCAAGTTAATGCAATTGATTTTATAAAGGAATCATTAGAAAATAATGACCCTACAGTGAAAGAGCTGGTTTTACGATCAGCCTATTATTACGGTATTGGCATTAGTAATATGATTAATATCCTACATCCAACAAAAGTATTTCTACATGGAAAGCTGATTTATCAATATCCTGCTTACTATCAAGAAGTGAAGAAAACGATAGAAGAAAATATATACATAAAATCTACTATCACCATTCAAAAAGGCACAATAGGAGAAAAGTCTGTTGCATTAGGTGGTGCTATTGAGATTTATAATGCACATTTTAATTGGCAAGCATAATTTTTTTAAAAACATGGGAGAGTTCTCATGTTTTTTTATTTACAAAGATCGCTTCAAAAAAGTAAGGAAATTAGGAGTTTCGTTGGACGATACTTAAAAGGCAATAGATTGTGGCAATTGTTATAAATTAGTACAGAATTGCAGATAATTAGAGATGCTGCATTTGCTTCTCAAGCTATATATACAAGTATTACTTTGGTACTACCACATACCTTTTATCCAATTTGAATAAAAGGTATGTTATGATAAATTAAACAATTTTTGAGGATTAATAAAGAAAAAAAGGACTCAAATTGTAGATAGAAAGGGGCTGTTCATATGAAGCTAGAAGGCCTTATAAATGAAAAATATAGCTCTTTAAGTGAAGGTGAGCTTGCAATTGCAAAGTACGTTCTTGAAAATAAACAAGGTATTCACAAATTAAGCATTAATCAACTTGCTCATAACAGTTTAACATCTAAATCATCTGTATTAAGATTTGCTCAAAAATTGGGGTTTTCTGGATTTACTGAGTTGAAAAATTTTATAAAATGGGGAGAGATTTTTACAGACAATCAAGTTGTACATAGTAATTTGGATGAACAAATAGTAAATAGTGTGACGAATACGATAAATAATTTAAAAAATCAGAATCTAGATGAAATTTTTCAAGCTATTGACAATAGTGAGCATATTTATATTATTGGCACAGGCTGGGCTCAGCAAAATCAAGCCTCAGAAATGCAGAGAATGTTTTTAGGATTGGGAAAGGAAATGCAGGTTTTACCATTTGGTCATACAAGTCTTTACCATATAATGATAGAACGAATGTGTGAGAAAGACTTACTTATCGTTTTTTCAGGTTCAGGTAATAACCCAATTCTAAAGGAGGCATTAACTACTCCTATACTTAAAAATGTTAAGATTTTAGGGATTACGGCTAATTCAAGTAATTGGTTAGTAAATCATTCTACATTTAGTATCCAAGCGTATATTGATCCACCCTCTCCAACGGGTACGAATATTTATTCTTTATATAGCCCTATACATGTCATTATTGAAATGCTAGTTTACAATTATGTTGAATATCTAAATAGAAAAATTTAGTAACCTAGTTACGTAAAAGGTAGATGACTTATAGTAACATGCATTAATCAATCTTACTTTGTTTACAATTGCTTTTTACAAATAGTTCTTTATGCTAAGAAACATTAATATATCCTGATGAATCAATGATTAAAACCTTGTCTTTATTTAAATAAAGGCGAGGTTTTTTATGTATCGCCCTTCTTGGAACCTATTTAATGAACAATCTAAGATGTTAAATCTATTCCCAAACTTTGAAGCGCTTTCCCAAACTAATGAAAAGGACTCCAAAACGAATACTATTATTTTATAATACGTTAGAGGGCGCTTTCAAAATAGATATTTTACTTAATAGATATTATTTATACAAAGAAAGAAGGGCAATGACTAGAGAAATCGGTACATGAATATCCGATGTAAAATAGATTTTCAATTACATTGTTAAATTAAGTATAGCTATAGACACAAGATGTGTTGATATGATTTGTCTCAAGTGTAAATGAAGAGGGGGCAGGAAATGATGAAATATGAACAATTAGCAAAAGATATATTAGAAAATATCGGTGGAAAAGAAAACGTTAACAGTGTTGTGCATTGTGTCACTCGTTTACGTTTTAAGTTAAAAGATGAAGCTAAAGCGAATACGGAAGTTTTAAAGAATATGGAAGGTATCATCACCGTTATGAAGAGTGGTGGACAATATCAAGTCGTTATTGGAAATCATGTTCCAGATGTATTTAAAGCAGTGGTGAATGTTGGTGGATTTGAAGCTAATACTCCAATTGCAGAAGACGTTCAGGAAGAAAAGCAAAGTATCTTTAACAAATTTATAGATATGATATCTGGAATCTTCGCACCTACGCTAGGAGTGCTAGCAGCTACAGGAATGATTAAAGGATTTAATGCTCTTTTTGTAGCGTTAGGATGGTATACAAATACGACAGGAACATATCATATTTTGAATGCTGTTGGAGATTCATTATTCTACTTCTTTCCTATCTTTTTAGGATATACATCTATGAAGAAATTTGGCGGGAACATTTTTATAGGAATGGCAATAGGGGCTGCGTTAGTGTACCCTACATTGGCTGGTTTGAATAATGGTGACCCACTTTATACGTTATTTGCGGGAACTATTTTTGAATCACCAATTCATATTACGTTTTTGGGAATTCCGGTTATTCTCATGTCTTATTCCTCGTCCGTTATTCCGATTATCCTTGCAACATATGTAGGGGCAAAATTTGAAAAGTGGCTTACTAAAGTAATTCCTGATGTTGTGAAGAACTTTTTAGTACCATTCATTACGTTGTTAGTTATCGTACCAATAACATTCATAATCATTGGGCCTATAGCAACTTGGTTAGGGATGCTTTTAGGACAAGGAACTTTATGGATTTATGATTTAAGTCCAGTAATTACTGGTATTGTAGTTGGTGGTTTATGGCAAGTATTTGTTATGTTTGGCTTACACTGGGGATTAGTTCCGATTGCAATTAACAATATCAGCGTACATGGTAGTGATTTTATTTTAGCTTTCAATTCCGCTACATCTTTGGCAACAGCTGGTGTTGTATTAGGGGTATTAGTAGTGACAAAGCAAAAGAAATATAAAACATTAAGCATACCGGCTTTTATATCCGCTGTATTTGGCGTTTCTGAGCCTGCACTATATGGGATTACACTACCGTTAAAAAGACCATTTATTATTACCCTTATTACCTCTGCTATTGGGGGAGGAATCATGGGGGTTATGGGGACAAAAGCATATATGATGGGAGGACTTGGTATTTTTGGTCTCCCAACTAAAATTAGTCCAACCGGTGGGTTAGATTTGGGATTCTGGGGTGGCGTTATTGCAATGGTTTCCAACTTAATAGTAGGTTTTACTCTAACTTACTTCTTTGGAATTGATAAGAAGAAAGAAAAAGAAGAACAAGATAAAAAAGAAAAAGCAGAGAATGTAAAAGAAAATACTAGTGACTCTAGCATTTCTACTGCGAATGAAGTTATTTTTAGTCCTCTTAAAGGAAAAGTGGAAAAATTATCTGATATAGATGATGCTGCCTTCTCTTCTGGTTTACTTGGGGAAGGGGTAGCTATTACACCAACAGAAGGTAAACTAGTGTCCCCAGAGAATGGAACAGTTTCTGCCGTATTTCCAACGAAACATGCGATCGGAGTTACAACGGATTCTGGAGCAGAGATTTTAATGCATATTGGAATGGATACAGTGCAGCTAGGTGGTAAATTCTTCTCTACTGATATAAAACAAGGAGATAGAGTTGAAAAAGGCCAATTGTTAATTGAGTTTGATATCGAAAAAATTAAGGAAGCAGGTTATCCAATAGTAACACCTGTGGTCGTCACCAATCATGACCAGTATAAAGAAATCACCCCTGCTGGCGAACAAACGATTGATTTTGGTGGCAAAATAATGTCACTGCACGTGTAAACGTGAGGAGTAAAAGGGAGGGGATTTTCCTCCTTTTTTTAATGGAAGTACGGAAAAAAATAGAAAAAACATCATCCTAAATAGGAAATAGATGCTTCTTATCTTAAATACCTTTGAGTGTTTTCCCAAAATCGTGGATATTTTCCCAACTTGTTCGTACCAAACCAAAAACAATGGAAGTAATTATATAATAATAAGTAATAAAATCATAAAATGATAGATACAAGAGAGGAGAAGAAATAAGATGAGAGCCGTCATGGTCATGTTTGATACTTTATCTCGAAACTTTCTTCCAAATTATAATAATGAATGGGTGCATGCCCCAAATTTCAAACGTCTGCAGGAAAAAACGGTGACCTTTGATCAATTTTATGGGGGGAGTATGCCCTGTATGCCAGCAAGAAGAGAATTGCATACAGGAAATTATAATTTTCTACATCGCCAATGGGGACCACTTGAATCATTTGATGGTTCTGTATTTGAAGAATTGCAAAAAAAGGGAGTATACACACATTTAGTAACAGATCATTCCCATTATTTTGAGGACGGGGGAGCAACTTATCATAACCGTTATTCTACGTGGGAAGGATTTAGAGGACAGGAAGGCGACAGATGGATAGCAAGAGGTGAAGCCCTACCAAACGAAAATAAGCATAAAATGAACAAGCAAGGTATATCTGTCCTTCAACATTTTGCGAATAGAACTAGACAACAAAGAGAAGAAGATATGTCTAGTGTTCAAACGATTGCTGCAGGTCTCGACTTTTTAAGCACTCATAAAGAAAAAGACAATTGGTTCCTACAGATTGAATGCTTTGACCCACATGAACCGTTCTATGTACCAGAAAAATATAGACAGATATATGATTGTGAAGATAAAAAGGATATACCATACTGGCCAGCGTATCAACAGTTAAGTGAAGGAGATTACGAAGACAGGGATTTAGAAGCCCTTCAAAAGGAATATGCTGCTTTAATTAGTATGTGTGATTATCATCTTGGAAAAGTGCTGGATTTCATGGATGAGCATGATATGTGGAAAGATACACTTCTAATTGTTAATACTGATCATGGTTTCTTGTTAGGAGAACATAATTGGGTTGGGAAGAATATCGCTCCATTATATGAAGAAGTGATTCATATCCCATTTTTTATTCACATTCCTAATATTACAGTTGGGGGTACTAGATGTTCAGCGTTATCACAAACAATAGATATTCCCGTTACACTAATGGATTATTTTAATATTCCTTTTGATAACACAATGGTATTGGGAAATTCTCTTCTTCCAATCTTAGAGAAGGAGAAAGAAGAGAATCATGATTCTATTCTATTTGGCACACATGGTTCCTATGTGAATATTCATGATGGAAGATACACCTATATGAGAGCCTCTGCTAATGAGGAAAATGGACCCTTATATAATCATACTTTAGCAGTTACAGCAATGAGAGGTTTCTTAAGTCAAGAAGCAATAAATGAAGCAGAACTAATGCCGGGGACTAGATTTACAAACAATTCACCTTATTTAAAAATCCCAGTAAAGAGTTTTTATAATACTTATAAATCTGGAAACCTATTATTTGATATCGAAAATGATCCTAAACAAAAAAATCCTATAGCCGATAGTGTTCTAGAAAGAGAAATGAGCGATAAATTAGTGGAGCTTATGCAAAAAAGCGATGCACCAGACGAACAATATGTACGTTTAGGATTAGAGAAACATAATAAATAATTAAGCAACTAGTAAAGAAAAACATGGCAAAGGCTCTTTTTGCTGGGGACTGTGAAGCTCAACAATGATTATTATTGAAGGCTAAAGGGAAAAGAAGAAAGTTCTTATTGTTTTTGCTATAAGAATTTTCTCTTTTCTTTGTTGATGTACTTATTGATTAATATTATACACTATGAATATTATTCATTATTTTTACCGCCTTTTATCCATTTTGGACAAAAGGTGTAATGATGTAAGAAAAGAACAGGAAACTCATTCGTTCGATTCTAAAAATAGATTGAGGAAGATAAGATGAAAAAAATCGTATCACTGTTAAATATATTTTGGGTATTTTTTAAAATGAGCCCTGTAACCTTTGGTGGCGGATATGCAATGATACCAATTATTGAGCGGGAAATCGTATATAGAAAAAAATGGATGAAAATGGGGGAAGTTTCAGATACTTTAGCCTTAGCTGGTACAGCACCTGGTGCTATTGCGATTAATGCCTCCATATTTATTGGTTATCGGATTGGGGGAGTACTAGGTGCCATTGTTGCAATGCTTGGTGCGCTTATTCCAACTTTTATAATTGTCGTAACAATAGGAAGCCTATATTTGTACTTTCAAGATAATGTCTATGTTCAGGCAGCTTTTAAAGGGATTAGTGGTGCTGTAGTTGCTCTTATCACTTATGCTGCTATAAAAATCAGTAAAACATCGATAATTGATAAATCAACAGCACTATTATCCATTGTAATGGTGATCGGGATGATTGTACTAAAGCTGCATCCTATATTAGTTATTGTATTAGGTGCGATATTGGGGATTGTTATTACGAAAGTAAAAGAGAAATTAGGGATTGTAGTTAAGCTTGAAAATGATGAGAAAGAAAAAGAGAGCCATCAAGTACATCAGGCAAGTTAGAAGGGAGGGAATACCATGCTCATTCAACTATTTTTATTTTTCCTTTTAATCGGAACGCTTTCTTTTGGCGGTGGCTATGCCATGATCCCGGTTATTGAGCAGGGTGCTGCTTCAAGAGAATGGATAAGTACAAGTGAATTTACCGATATGATGGCGATTGCTGGAATGTCCCCAGGACCGATTGCGACAAATAGTGCTTCACTAGTTGGCTATCAACTTGCAGGAATACCTGGGGGAATTATTTCTTCATTAGCTATGACGATTCCTTCATTGATGATTATTCTCCTTATGGCGATTTGCTTTACTAAGATAAATGAACATAAACTTGTCAAAGCAGGATTTTATGGCTTGAGACCTATCGTTACAAGCTTAATTGTATATGCTGCACTAAAATTTGCTTATTCCAATAATGTTATTTCTATACATGTGAATAAGGAAATGGTTTTGCTCTTGCTTATTTTTTTAGCAGCACTTTACTTTTTAATGAGATGGAAAGCTCATCCTTTGTTTGTTATATTGGGAGCAGGTATTGTAGGAGGATTTATTTTCTAGAAAGGTGATTACTATGGAAAAGGATATAAAGCATAAATCGTGCTGTTCCGTTAGTAGAGAGGCAACGAACGATATAAATTTAGAAGAAAAATTAAGCTTTAAAAAAAGAAAATCTACTTCTATGGACGATATGATTTTTCTTCAAGGTGGAGAGTTCTTAATGGGAACAGAGGATAAAGAAGGATTTCCTTTGGACGGAGAAGGACCGATAAGAAAAGTAAAGGTAAGTCCGTTTTACATGGATAAATATGCAGTTACTAATAGGGAATTTGCATATTTCGTGGAAGAAACCAATTATAAAACAGATGCAGAAAAGTATGGGTGGTCCTTTGTTTTTCATTTGCTTCTATCTGAAGAAGATGCTGCTCTTTATACGAGAGTTCCAAGGAATACACCTTGGTGGCGTGTAGTTGAAGGTGCATATTGGAAAAATCCAGAGGGTCCCAATTCCTCTATAGAAGACAGATGGAATCATCCAGTTGTTCATATATCATGGAATGATGCAATGGCATATTGCGAATGGTCAGGTAAAAGGCTATCTACAGAAGCAGAATGGGAATATGCTGCTCGAGGTGGGCTTGTGCAGAATAAATATTGTTGGGGTAATGAATTATCTCCTCATGGCAAGCATATGTGTAATATTTGGCAAGGGGAATTTCCTTCTATTAATACAGCTGAGGATGGATTTATTGGTACAGCACCAGTAGATAGTTATGAGCCGAATGGATACGGATTTTTTAATATGGCAGGGAATGTATGGGAGTGGTGTTCTGATTGGTTTCACCCAACGTTTCACCAGACAGATTCATTAGTAAATCCGAAAGGTCCAACAAATGGTCATACAAAGTCTATGAGAGGCGGATCTTATTTATGCCACGATTCCTATTGTAATCGATATCGTGTAGCAGCCCGGACCCATAATACGATTGATAGCTCGAGCGGGAATCTAGGATTTAGATGTGTAAAGGATATAGAGCACAATTGAAAATCTTGTAAGTAGTGTATAACTTATAAATAGTTTTCTTATATTTTTTAAATGGATAGCTGACTGTTAAACATGACGAATTATGATGCTGTAAATTAACATCTAATCAATGAAAAACTTTATTTTTATTGACAGATTTTTCATTTACAAAAAATGCTAACTTCAGTAGAATAGTAATAATAAATAAATAAATGCGTTGAAGAGAAAAGTAGATAAAATCATTTCTTTACAGAGAGCTCCGTTTGGTGAAAAGGAGTAAGGATGATTTATTGAAACAAGCCTCTGAGTGTTATATCGGAACCTTTTGGGGGATGGTGTGACGGGAGCTCCCGTTATAGAGCTAAGGTATATGATGATTGTACCTGAAAAGATTAATATGGTGACATATTAATAAACTGGGGTGGCACCACGATTTAATAAATCTCGTCCCCAAGACTTTAGTTTATAGAGTCTTGGGGACGGGGTTTTTTTGCGTATTCTAATAAATAATCTAATCATTTTAGTTTTTTTCGTTGTGATAGGGGGATTAATTGATGAACATAAAGAAAAAACTAGTGACTTGGAAATATCCAGCGATTTTATTGCTAGGAATTGGAATCTCAAATATCGGTGATTGGATTTATTTTTTATCTCTTAATTTAATCGTTTTGGATATGACTGGCTCACCACTTGCTGTATCAGGCCTTTATATTATAAAGTCTTTGGCTACTTTATTTTCTAACTTTTGGGCAGGTAGTATGATTGACCGATTAAACAAACGAAAATTAATGGTTTTTCTTGATTTATTCAGAGCTACATTTATAGCTATATTACCTTTCTTTTCATCTATTGCTCTAATTTACATAATTGTATTTATTATCAATATGGCCAGTTCAATATTTGGACCAACATCAATGACTTATATAACAAAGCTAATTCCGCAAGAACAAAGAAAACAATTTAATTCTCTTCATAGTCTAGTTACATCAGGTGCATTTTTATTAGGTCCAGCAGTCGCAGGATTATTGTTTTTAATGGGTACTCCAATATTTGCAATCTATATAAATGCAGTTGCTTTATTTATATCAGGAATTATTACTTTAGTAATGCCTGATGTGGAGAAGGGAGCTTTTGTTCCTTCGGAGAGTAACAGATTATCATTGGAAATAATAAAAAAGGACTGGTCTGTTGTTGCCCAATACAGCTACCGATATCGCTATGTCATGATGATTTACTTTTTGTTTAATGGCGTAATGGTTATCATGGCGAGTGCCGTTGATTCACTCGAAGCTACTTTTGCGAAAGAGGTCCTTTTATTATCAGACAGTGAATACGGCTTTCTCGTCACGATTGCTGGAGCAGGTATTGCGGTTGGAGCGTTTATTAACGCCTTTCTCGTTAAAAAGATTGAAACCTCATTGTTGATAGGAATAGGTTCTGTTTTAGTCTCAGCTGGGTATATCATTTATGCCTTTTCAAGCTCGTTTTTCGTTGCAGCAATTGGTTTCTTTCTCCTTGCCTTTTTTATCGCTTATGCGAATACTGGTTTTCTTACATTCTATCAGAACAATATCTCAGTTGATGTGATGGGACGGATTGGGAGTGTATATAGTCTAATTCAAGCAATTTTAGTGATTATTGTAACTAGCATTATGGGGATTATGGCTCAAAATAGTTCTATTCAAACTGTTGTCATAATAGGAGTTTTATTGATGATGATATTATCGATAACATTATGTATACTCTGTTTTTTACCATCAAAAAGGCTATTATACCAGTCAGCATCGGTAGAAACTAAGGGGGTGTAACCAAGTACCAAATAATTGTACGTTTAATGACTTTTCTTATGAAAGAAAAGGGGTCAATTTTATGTTAATAAAGGTAATAAATAAAAAATTATATAAAAGAAATGCGTTTTTTCAAATAAAGGGTAGTGATACTTTAATAAAGAAGAATCGTATTTTTTATTGAACTACTATGATAAATTACTTCTGTACCGGTGAAAAAATCCTGTAGAATGTTAAATATCAGGTATGAAAAAATAGAGCCTCTCAGTAAGATACGTGTTTAGAGTCCAATCTAACTCAAGTGATCCCCTTATGAATTGAGAATGCAAGACTAGACAAATTCAACGAATAGAAAGAATTTCCGATACACACCTTGTCGAAATGAGTCTTACTGTTTATTAGAAATTTATAAAATCCTCGAGAGAGCTACATATCGAACTGAGGGAGTTTAAGAAGAAAAAGCCTAAAATTAATATTAGGCTTCTTCTATACAACCTCATTTAAATTATGAAACAAGCTTTAGCCCTATTGCTGCACCTAAAACCATAAAGATGAAGACTAATCTTTTCCAATCTTTTGATTCTCCATATAGTAGCATTCCTAGTATTGCTCCACCAGAAGCACCGATCCCTGTCCAAATTGCATAAGCTGTGCCCATAGGGAGTGTTTCCATTGCATATGATAGAAATAGGAAGCTTGCTCCAAATCCAACAACTAATAGAACAAGGGATTTCCAATTACGGTCCTTATGGAGTTTATTTATCATCACAACCCCAAACATTTCACATAAACCAGCTAAAATTAAAGAAATCCAAGCCATTAAGATTCAGCCCCTTCCTTAACTTTATCCGTAGTAACTAATTTCAATCCAATTACACCAGCTAATAACAGTAAAATCATTAGTATTTTACTCATTTTAAATGGTTCTCCAAAGAAAAGGATTTCAGCAATAACAGTTCCTGCTGTACCTAATCCTACAAAAACTGCATATACAGTTCCTACGGGAAGTTTTCGTCCTGCCATTATCATTACATAGAAACTGACAATGATTGATATAACGGTTCCAGCCCAAGTCCAAAAGTCATCAGCGTGTTTCAATCCAATAACCCAAAACACTTCAAAAAAAGCAGCAACAATTACTTTAATCCAGTTTGTATTCATTTAGATGACACCTCCAATTTTAATAATTACAAAAAACAAAAAAGCCTGAGAGAAACTGATAAACAGTTATCTCCCAGGCTTTTATCCTTCCGTGACACAGCAGGTGCTGTGAGTTTTCTCTCGGACCAGACCAATCGTAAATTGCGGAACCCTAGAAAACCTTTAACTATGCAATTGATTTATATTTTACACAAATATTATACTAATTCAAGAGAAAATTACGACAAATAATAAGATGCATTTTCTGTCTAGTTGAATAGAGTTCGGAATTAAAATAACTAAAGAAGCTATTTACAATGCCATAACGACTGTCATCTCAGTATAATTTTTTTAGAAAAGCACCTCAAAACAGAACCCTTTATTTTTTCTTGTCGACTGCTTTTTTCTGAATCTAAACTATTCTTCTTCTCCATAGTACTAAACCTATCCACATAATTAAGAGCAAGGCTATTATTAACGTAATGACCCAAGAAAAAGGATTTTCAGCAACAATTGGTAAATTGACATTCATCCCAAAAAAGCTAAATACAAGTGTAGGAAGAGTTAAAAAAACTGTAAATAACGTTAGAGTTTTCATTGTATTATTTAATTCATTGGATATTAGCGATGAATAAGATCCCGTTATACTGCTCAAAATTCTTGTATATAATTCTGTCGTTTCGATTCCTTGTGTATTTTCAATCCTTACTTCCTCTAAAAGCTCTTTATCTGCATCATATAATTTTACGGACGTAGTAAGAAACATTTTTCTTAGAACATCGCCATTAGCCTTTAAAGAAGTGAGGAAATAAACTAGACTTTTTTCAATCTCCATAAGGTCATAAAGTTGCTTATTTGTTAAAGAATCACGCAAAGTCTTCTCAATTTTAAGGCGTTGTTTGTTAAGTTGTTTTAAGTTATCAATATATTGTGTTGAAATCGCCAATAAAATCTCTAATGCAAAACGACTCTTCATCGTTGTGTTGACATTTTTTTTGATTAAATTTTCGATTAAGCTACTTGGCTGATTACAAACAGTTATAAAGTAATTAGTACTTAACGTTATTCCAATAGGGATTGTAATATAAGAATGAAAATGCTGATTGCTGCTATCAATAATTGGAAAATCATTGATTATTAACGTGCAATTCGTTTCCTTATCATATTCAACTCGAGCACTTTCTTCTAAATCTAACGGACTTTCCAAAAATTCAAAGGGAATTTTGCATTGTTTAGAAACGAGATTGAGTTCTTCGAATGTTGGATTAAAAATATTTATCCAGCAGTTTTCTTCAATATTTTTTATTTCAACAATTTTACCTTCATTCGATGTTTTGTATATATTAAGCATTTTTTTCACCTCTTTTTACTTCTATAAAAGGAAATGTTATGATACCGACAAATTAAGTCGTTTTGAGTTTTACATAAATATTAGAGAGTTGTTGTTACATTCTCTTTGGTAATATGAGGAGAAATTAAACACCTCAAATAAAACCTTTTAAACCATATACTATAGGGATCCTCAGCGTCCATTTCATCCTCACCTCCAAAAAAAATCCCCTTTCTTTTATAGAAAGGGGGTTCAAAAAGTAAAATGAATCGTACATTTAGAATGGTCCCCCCACGTTGAGTTTTAGCACTGTATAGCATAGGTTAATACCAGCTACGTTAAGAAAAACCTTAATCCGATTTTTCCTGTTGACCCATTGGCGTCTTTCGACATTTTTGGGCAGCAGCGTATCTCTATACAGGAGCCTCACCTAACAGAAGACTTATTTAACTATAAATCACCTTACTTAAATTCTACGATTGTGTCAACTGAATTTTAGGATTTCCTGTGGAAAGTGTGTGCCTAGAGTATGAATAAAAAGCATATAAAAAAGCCCGCAGAAAAATTAATTCTGCAAGCTTAAAATGTAATTAACAAAATGTGTCTTTTGATGATGGAACCCGTAGCCCAAATAATGGACGGATAAATAATGCAACGAATGTTCCGAGCATCGCCATGACGGCCCAAACCCATCCGTGAATGCTAAAGGAAGAGATACCGCCAAAATAGGCGCCAATGTTACATCCGAATGCAAGACGGGAACCATATCCCATTAACAAGCCTCCAAGAATAGCCGCACCGGCTACACCCAATTTCATTTTTTTCGGCTTAAACGTACCTTGGAAGGATGCGGAAATAAAGGCACCCAAAATGATTCCAAAGTTCATCACACTTGTTGAATCCGCTAGGACTGTGTTTTTAAGCGCTTCTCCGTTTGCTCCAGCAAAATAACCCCAGCTGGAAACATCTGCTCCCACTATATCAAGAAATTTTCCACCCCATAAAGCAAAGGCAGAAGTGATTCCCCATGGATTTCCGCGAATTGTAAGGACTAAAGCATTTAGTACTGCTAAAACAATCGCTGCCGTAAATAATGGCCATGACCCACGTAAAACCTTTTTCCAACCAGTTGTTGTCGGAAGTGGCTTCATCATTGGAGGGTTTTTCTTTTTCGCAATCTGAATGGTAATCAAGTAGATCGCGATAAATGCAACCATTTGAATAAGCCAAGCGCCAAAATATCCAAGACCTGTAGTTTCTGCTAAAGAAATCGGCGGTAGGGCAGGTGTGTTATTCCAAAATGGCAGATGATAAGCTCCAAGAGTTGAACCTGAGATAAAGGCAATTAAAGTGAGGAGCATAGAAGATGAGCCTCCACCTAAATTATATAGCGTTCCTGATGCACATCCATTTCCGAGCTGCATGCCTATTCCGAAAAGAAAAGCCCCAAAAATAACGCTAACCCCAACAGGAGAAACATACCCCTGTGGCGTAATACCTGTAAAGCTAAAGCCAGTACTTAGAATAATAGCAAATAATGTAGTTGAGACAGCAAACATTAGCATATGTGCTTGAAGTCCTTGAACATTTCCTACTGAAACTAGTCTACGAAAAGCAGAAGTAAATCCGAAGCGGGCATAAAGCAATGTTGCTCCTAATAATAAACCTATAATGAATAGGCTGCCTTGTATCCAATTAGTTGAATGAACAATAGCAAATAATAGAATTAGAGATATAATAAGCCCGACTGCAACGAATCCCTTTTGCATTGGGCTAAGGTTTGTTACATAAGTCGTTGAAGTCGATTTAACATTCAACTGTTTAGTAGTGTTTACTGCTGTTTGTGACAATTTCATTCACCTCTATAACCTATAGGATAAGTATGATTTAAAATACTTTCCTATACTAATACAATATAATTCAAATGTAAAGAATTAAAGATATCCAGTTTTTATTAATAAGCTACGTTAATAACGTGATGCGATATTTTAATTAAGAAGCATCACTTTATTATTAGTTTTTACTCCCTTATAAAGATACGATTCCTGTCAACTTAGGTAAGATACAATTAGTATTTGACCGCTGTTATCGAAAGGTTTTATAATGAAAATATATTCATTCATTAAAAAGGAGAATTTTTATGAAAACAGATGATAATAAGCTAAAAATCATTAAAGCAGATAGAATAGATAAAGATATTGATGTAAGAAATCAAATGGCTGAAATTTTTGCTGAAGGCTTTGCTCAATGGCTTGTTTATTTTTCAAAGGACAAAAACATTCTTGCAAAGGCTTTTGCCCACATGTTTGTTTTAGACCAATTCTATGTAGCTATGGTAGATAATAAAGTCGCAGGAATGACTGCATGTACAGATGGTAACTCCTTATCTGTACGATTAAATAAAAATGAATTAAGAAAGCACTTAGGTTTTATCAAGGGGATCATGGCAGGTATCTTTCTAAAAAAGGAATTTGAATCCCCTTATAAAGATTTTCCACCCAAAACAGGATCAATTGAGTTTGTTGGAACAGCTTCTGAATTCAGAGGGAAGGGTGTTGCCTCACAAATGATTCAGCATATTATTCAAAACACCCCTTATCATGATTATCTAATTGAAGAGGTTGCTGACACGAATATTCCGGCAATGCGTTTGTATGAGAAATTAGGGTTTAAAGAATACAAACGAAAATCTATACCGGAAAAGATAGCAAAGAAAAACGGAATTAATAATTTATTGTCATTGAGATACGTGAAAAAATAAAGATAAAATTTCTTGTTAAAGGAGGGGGAGCGTTTGCCTAGAACAAAAGAACAATTTGAAGCAATGAGATTGGCTACTAAAAACAAAATACATTCTGCTGCGATTAAACTATTTGCTAAGAAAGGATTTGCGGCAACTGGAGTACAAGATATTGCAGAAAGTGCTGGCATCAGCACTGGACTATTGTATCGTCATTACAAAACGAAAGATGATTTATTTAATGAGCTTATTTCCTACGCAACTTTAGGTTTAGAGCATATTGTTAAACGGTTTGAAAATGACTTGCCGCCAAATGAAGTTATCAAAGAATTTTCATTAGAAATTTTAAATGACTTTAAAAAAGATGATGAATTCGCAAATTTTCTTATGATTATGAACCAGGCCATTTCAGCAGATAATCCATCTCATCAAGTTCAACAGCTAAAAAAGCAAAGTGAAGCCATGATGAAACAAACTGTTATTCTTATCAAAAAAGGACAGAAGCTTGGTCAGTTTAAAAATGGAGATGCTACAGAAATGGCATATTATTTTTTCGCCTCAATACAAGGCTTATCAATGATGAAACTATTGTTAGGCGAACAATTTATTACACCAAGTTTAACTATATTAACATCTGCTTTATTGAAGGAAGACTATTAAGCTTGAAAAAAAGGCTATAAAGATACCTTCACTAAAGGTTAGCTTTCGAACATTTTTTAAAAGCATGTTTTGAAATAACTTCAAAACATGCTTTATTTGACTTAACTCTGATACCAATATAAAGCGAAGTCAGTCATTGTCGAAGCAACCCCATGTTGTCTTAACATAGTTGTGATGTTCCCGATGATAAGTACCATGATTAGCAACATGAAATAAAA
>JAPSLL010000018.1:61135-71438 GCA_031180805.1 Bacillus sp. (in: firmicutes) | reverse complement strand
GGGAACCTAAATATTACAAGTGTAATATTTAGGGGTGAAGAATGAAATCCTTCTTTTCATTACAGTTTTTTAAAAAATTACTCAAAAAGTACTATAATCTAGGAACGTAGGAGAACAGCAAAAAGAGGCTGGGACATAACGAAAATAATTTTAATAAAAACCGAACATTGCTTATTGCAAAAAACTATAAAAGAAAAGACTCTTTACGAAGAGGTCGGTTTTTTGTGCAAACTTTAATAAGGTTGATTGGAGCGGTAGTGCGAGACTCCTGCGGGATGCGTGGGAGAGGTGAGACCCCGCAGGTTTACACCGAGGAGGCTCACCACCCACCCCGCGGAAAGCGAGTACTGCAGTGGAAATCAACCAGAACGAATACTAGTAAAAGGCAACAATGTATACAAGTATTGCCACCTACAAAAAAACACGAAGTTTAAGAATTCGCAATTATAGTTCGGATTTTTCTTGTGTTGAAAATCTTTTGTCGCAACATCCTTTATATGTAGACTACTGCATCACAGTAAACCAATCGCGATATAAATGGCTGTTCCCCAGATGAAAATTGAGGAGCATTTGTTGAGGATGTTCATTAAAGCTCCAGTCCCATCTAATCTTTTCATTGCTGCACCTGCGACCGTTAATCCAAAGAACCAAATCCAGGATACGAGGATGCAAGCAATCGTAAATAAAAATTGTTCTGTTCCGACATATTTTAATGCACTTGTTCCAATAACACCGACTATATCTAAGATCGCATGTGGATTTAATAAAGAAACGGATAAAGCGAAAAGAATTTGTTGCCGGATTGATAATGCTTTGTTCGTTTCCTTTGTTTTAGGATCAGATCGCCAAATCGCAAATCCCATGTAAAATAAAAACAAAATGCCGACAACCATTAGGCTAATCCGCAGCCATTCAAATTGAAGGACAATAACGGATAAGCCGAAGATCGCTAAAACGATCAAAAGTGTATCACAAAGTGCAGCAGTTATCGTTGCTGGAAGCGCCTGAAGTAGCTTTGGCTGTGTGGCTCCTTGCGAAAACACAAATACGTTTTGTACGCCTAAAGGTAAAATAAGTCCGAATGCTAGAATGATTCCGTGAAGAATAGGTTCCATCTAATCAACTCCCTTTCAATTTCTATCGTACTATGATAAAACTTAAAGAAAACAACCAATTGGATGGATTTTTATCCAACCAATTTAAGGGGGGATATATTTTGAAGTGGGTACCAAACCGCAAGTCTCATTTGACGATTCAAGAGCAAATAGTAGAATGGATAAAAGCTCGGATTGAAAGGGGAGATTGGACTGTTGGCACAAAGCTTCCAACACAGCGACAACTGGTAGCGCAATTTCATGTAAATCGAAGCACCGTTCAGCTTGCTCTTGATGAATTAAAGGCAGATGGTTTACTTGAGTCGAAAATGGGCTCAGGTGTATTTGTTGCTAATCATTCTTGGAATGTGCTTTTGAACAGATCTCAGCCGAATTGGAAGCAGCATATTGAATCAAGTATTTATAAGCCAAACTACCATACGATTCAACTTATCAATGAATATGAGCAATATGATCATATCATCCGTCTTGGAACAGGTGAATTATCTCCAGAATTACTCCCTACAAACCAAATTGAACAGTCTTTAAAGGAGATTTCCCTTGATGCAAAGTCAATAGGCTATTCACCGCCAAAAGGAAATGAGCGGCTTAGAAACATAATATGTGAATATGTAAAAAAACGCGGTATTCAAACAGAGCCAGAGAACATCCTTATTGTTTCCGGTGCGCTCCAAGCCCTTCAATTAATTGCAATGGGCTTGCTAGAGGAAGGCTCTATCGTTTTTCACGAGCAGCCATCATACTTAAGCTCTGTCCATCCATTTCAATCTGCTGGGATGCGGATGATTTCAGTTGCACGAAATGGCAATTTATCTGATCATTTAAGAGCTTTAAAAAGAAAAAGGCAATCATTATTTTACACTGTTCCGACATTGCATAATCCAACAGGATATAGCTTGTCTGTAAAAGAGAAGGAACAATTATATCATGTGTGCAATGAGCTCCAAGTCCCTATTATTGAGGATGATGTATACCATGAATTATTATTTGAGCCAGCTTCACCTGCAATAAAGTCGTTTGATACATCTGGGCAAGTACTTTATATAGGAAGTGCATCTAAAACATTAAGTCCAGGCTTACGAATTGGCTGGGTTATCGCACCTTCACCTGTCATTGAGAGATTAGCAGATATTAAAATGCAAACAGACTATGGTTCAAGTGCCTTTTCTCAAGAAATTGTCGCACATTGGATTTCAACTGGTTTATATGAAAAGCATTTAACTAACCTACGTGAGCAATTGAAGAAAAGGGCAGCATTTGTTGAAAGGGTTTTAGAACAACAATTCAGCAAAATTGCTACATGGAAAAGGTCAGAGGGTGGCTTTTATATTTGGCTGCGATTCAATCAACCGATTGTTAATAAATCGTTATTTTTAAATCTACTTAAACAAAATGTGTTAATAAACCCTGGCTATATCTACGATTCAAGTGATTTACATCATATTCGTCTTTCCTATGCGTATGCTTCTTTAGAGGAATTAAAGGTAGGATTAGATTGTCTAGTAGGGGTAGTAGGTTCTAATTGAGATCTTTTACATTGGAATATAAATACTCTATTTTCTCTCGAGAATGGAGTGTTTTTTATATATGGTAGCAAATATAGTCCAACTGCTAGTTTTAGGAGGAAATGTACATGTTCATATAAGTAAATTGCTCTATTACTTTTACAAGAATTTACAAGGGTGAAATTTCTATTTTCACATCCTTTTCTTGAAAAATCAGCTATTAACCGTTGCAAAAAATCAATTTTCAGAAGGGGAAAAATGTTAAAATTATGATAAGAATTTGTAAAATGGATTTATTTTCCTAGGAAAGAAGTTATAATATATTCGTGTTCTTCACCTATGATTCGACTTCACCCTTACTCGCTTTTACCTCGCAAGTGCCACAACATCTTAGTTTTCGACGTAAAATCTACATTGAAAACGGAGGTGATGATTAAAAATCCCAGTAGATGATAAGGTTTACAAGCTTCGATTCAAAAAAAATAATTAAATGAAAAAGGAGAGTTCAGTGTGATGGTGATGTAGCAAACGAACATCCTAGATTATTTGGTTATGACTTCTCATGTATTTTATCCAGGCCGTTTAACGTATTACTAACATTAAAATAGGAGCTTTAACATGTTGAAATTTTTCGCAAAGGTAGACAAAAATCCTTAAGCACGACAGCTTTGGTGAGGTGTGTGCTTAAGGACTGTTTGGAGTTGAAAAGATTCCAACTACATTTGGTATTATATCCAACTCCACATAAAAATGAAAGAATGAATTTTTTTGAGGGGAGCTATAAAAGTTATGGATGACCAATTTTTACAGATCATTGAGGAGCCTTATATTATTCACGAAAATACAATGCTTATTACCCCATTTTACACAGAGCAAGCTTATCTTCATAGCCATGTGATGGAGGTATATCAAGAAATACAGGTTAAAGAGAATCCTAGAAAGATTGTAATGAATAGTTTAGAATATTTTGGTGCTGATTTACCAGGGAGAAATCAATCAGCAGGCGGAATTTTGCGCAATCAAAAGCTGCTCCCGGTATTAATTAGTGAAAGATCAAAAATGTGTATGATTCCAACCTGTTCACCGACAAAGCCAGGAAATTGCTGGATTTCCTATCGGCATGTTCGAAGTATCGATCCGAAGGGGAATCGTTCAATTGTCACACTAGAAAACCACAAGCGAGTCGAGCTTAACATTACCCGTGATACGCTAGAAAGACGGATAGAGAAGGCTGCAAGACTAGTTGATACATATGAAATTCGTTATCAAAAGATCACCGACTTGTATCGCAGTCAAATCATTGCTGAAAGCCCTACGATTTATAAAATTCCTAGATTTGAAAACTAAGAAGATCATTCTTTTACGTAATGAAATCGAAATGAGAAGGAACAATTCGGACCTTTTTTCGATGAAAAGGATTGTTCCTTCTCCTTCAACCCTATGCTTTTACAACGATATTGGCTGAAATCCAGCCTTCTTTGCCATCAGCCGTTTTCACCTTAAGCCAAGTGATTCCGCGATTATCGGTTTCTTCTTCCTCTAAGTATGTTACTGTTTCACCGAGTTTTAAGCTATCGACAATATTTCCGTCAAGGGAAGGGGTTTCTCGGATATTGCCGCCTTCTTCATATTGCTCCTTTAGTGTGTATTCCACGCTGTCAACCTGCTTTAAGGTCGTTCCTACCTTTCCTTGCAAATCACTCAGATCGAAGCCTAAAGCTTTTTTTACCTTTTCCTCTGATGCCCATTTTTCAAATTGGTACCACGATTTTGAATAGGTCGTTGTTGGGTTATTGATAATGGCCATAGGTAAAATGATAGCTAATAAAAGTGCGGTAATCCGGAACGTTTTTCTTAGCGTATATTTATTTCTAGTCCGCTTTTTGAACAGCTGCTCTGTTTTCATAAATCCCTTTAATAGGAAGGCAACGCTATCCTCCATTACGTCAACCCATGCTGGAATGACATAGTTACCTTCATCACGTCGTTTCATTAGCTTGCGATGTGCTAGCTTCATGAAGGCCAATGAGACGAGTTCAGTTATTTTTTGTAGCAAAATACTGCCCCATTTTATTAGACGGGGGAGTAGGCGTATAATAATTGGTCTTAGGCATACAACCACGATATATGTGAGGATGGCGATTCGTAACCAAACAGGCAGTAATGACAGTGGGACCCAAAGCCAAAATAGTTGATTGATAATGGTTTCCACAGTTCACCTACTCTCCTTTTGTTGAATGATAAAGACGTTTCAAATCATCTAGAGGATCTTCCTCATAGCTAACATCTGTTAGACGCTTGCTCTCAGGTATAGGGTCATGCGGGAAGTATGCTCTAATTTTGGCAATTTGCTCCTTCGCTTCAAACTCACTAACGGAAGGGTCAAGCAGCAATTTTCTGACTTGGTCCTGAACTTCGAGACGGAAGCCTTCCTCATTTTGTAAGCGAGCTTTCACGATATCACGAGCATCCTGATTTTCCTCAGCAATAAGTAAGGCAGTCAGCAAGTCACCCTTTTCAATTGCATCCTGTATTTCCTTAGCAAGTGAGCGAGCCTTCATTAATCTCTTTTCCCGACGGTGAACCTCAAGCTCATGCTCCTGGTCAATCTCTCTAAATTTCTTATCATGCTCCTGATCATTTGTACTTTGCTTCACAAGAACATTTATATCAGTAATCGCAACACCGACTTGTTTTAAGCCTGCAACCATTGATGAATGCTCGTGAAGGTCCTCAATATGACGCTTCACTCGTTTCGACTCGGAAATTGGGTAATCAATCGTAATTTCCTCAAGCCAATATGGAAGCTTCTTCTTAATATAAGTGACGATTTCTCCAGCATTTTGTTGAATTAACGAAATTGGGTCAACAACCTTATAATCAATCGATAAGTCAATTAAAAATTGGCGACCACGATCCTGAGAAGGGACCTCCTTCTCAAAATGGAAATTTAACGTCGACATATTGACGATATACATCTTCGTATATTTTCCTGCGCGCAAATCACTGCGGGAAATGCGGTCACCATTTTTCACAACTAAAAAATTATTATTTTCATTTGTATAAACAAAGGCTTGTGTCATCGATGATGCTGGTGGCTTCTCAAAAAAACTAAATTTGACAGGTTGTACATCAATTAAATTCATCTTGTCGTCCTCCTCTTTGTTCCATCAGTTCTATCGGTTCTGAAGTCATATGTAGCTTCAGCAAATGATTTATTCGGTTACTGGCATATATATGCTCGTGATTATGAGAGCAAAAAGAATTGAATTTCATCTTATTCATGTTAAGTTGCTTTAAAAAATTCGGATGTCTCAAGAAAGATTTAGTTTAATTTAACCCAGCAATTGTTGACTCCATCAATAAAAGAATGTAATTCCTTGCAAACTGTAAAACTAGTCCTCTTCAAAAATAATATATTCGTTAAGTCGATGATATAACTATTTTTTAGCTGGAAAGGCATCCTGAAAAATTGATAAGTGAAATTGTCTGGTAACACTGCACTTCCTCCTCCAACATTTAAAAAGGACGTGTCCATCGTTTGTAATAACTTATTCACTTGAATGGCAGGATAGAAGAGTCATAACGGATTTTCTTGTGAACGTCAAAAGCTTAGTTATTCGCCTTGTCGATTTTCTAGTTGATTCGACTCCAGACTAGTTTGCTCGTTCTACATTTTCCTTTCTTGTTCGACATATCCTAATTCTATTATACAAAATAAGGGTCTTTATTCACAGGGGAAGACGATTGAGGGAGGGGGATGACGGAAAAAGAGTAGTTTAGGAGCTAAAGAAGGAAATTATATAAAGTAAAAAGAAATACAACAGAGAGGTGATTCTGTGAAATGTTTAGGGTGTGATTTAGCTAATAAGATGAAAGCTGTGAATGTCGTTTATGAGGACGATTTTATTTGTTGCATTTTAGACCATGACCCATTTAATGAAGGACATGTTATGATACTTCCAAAAGAGCATTTTGAAGATGTTGATGAGCTGGATGAAGAAACGGCTAAAGCTATCATGCAGACATCAAGGCTGCTTTCAAAAGCTATTAAGATACTTTATAAACCTGACGGGATAACTATTTGCCAAAATGGGGGAATATTTAGCGAATTATCTCATTATCATATGCATGTTGTACCAAGATACAAGCATCAGTCGTTTGCGGATTTCTATTTAGAAACCCCTTTAAACAATGAAGGTTTAAAGAGTAAATTGTTAGAGACAAGAAATGAATTAGTAGAAGTAATCGAAGGAATACTACAATAAGGTATACACGAAAACCTAGCTTTTAAGGCTAGGCTTTTTGTGTATATTATCATTAATTTACTTCCATAGAAATTAATTTTCTTGCTTCACCTATCATATTTTCTATTAATGATTCAACGGTTTGATTCTTCGCTAATCTTGGGCTTTGACCAGACCATAGTGACGTAAAATCATGCTTGTTTTGGAGAATAGAAGCTTTGCGAATATCTTGAGTAAGTGTATTTTGAATGGGGAAGTCTGGTAAAGATGCTTCGTGTTTCTTCATTTCTAGAATAAATTTATTTTTAACTCCTCTTGCCCATTTACCTGAAAATGAACGAGTTAAAATCGTTTCGTCTTCTTTAGCATTAAGGATTGCTTCTTTATAAACCTTATGTGCACCACTTTCAATACAGGTCAAGAAAGCCGTCCCCATTTGTACACCCATTGCCCCTAAACATTTCGAAGCTATTAACCCTCTTCCATCCATAATTCCTCCTGCAGCGACAACAGGGATGCTAACATTGTCAACAACCTGGGGAATTAAGGACATTAACCCAATTGAGCTTTCTTGTGAACGGTTAATAAAGCTCCCGCGATGTCCACCAGCTTCACTACCTTGAACAACAACAATATCCATTCCTGCTTTTTGGTTTTGAACTGCCTCTGTGACAGTTGTAGCAGTTCCCATCAGAATCATGTTTGCTTTTTTTAATTCAGTAACCAATTTTTTAGAAGGAATGCCAAATGTAAACGAACAAATAGGAACTTTTTCTTCAATGACAACTTTTATTTGTTGAATAAATTCTTCAAAAACACTCTCGAAATTTGGAGGTTCAAAGTTTTCTTTTTGGGGTAAATGTAATTGCTGACGAATAGGGTTTAAGAGCTGATTAGAAGATTTTATTTCATTCTCTGTCACTTTAAATTCGTTAGGAACAAATAAATTAATACCAAACGGATTTGAAGTTAGCTTCTTTATTTCCCTAATTTGTTCCCGTATTTGAACAGGAGTCATATATCCTGCTCCAATCATCCCTAGCCCCCCAGAATTTGAAACTTCAGCGACTAATGTTGAGGTAGTTATACCGCCAGCCATAGGAGCTTGTATAATAGGATATTTAATGTTTAAAAGCTCAGTCATTTCATTATTAAACATCATTACTCACCTCGTTTTCTTGATTTTCCTTTAGATTTCTCTCAAGATGATAGACTCCTACAAGGATGGGGCCTACCAACTGTCCAATCGGATAAATAGAGTTCAGAAAGGCAATTGTTCAACTGCTATTAGAGGGATTCATTTGTCGTAGTTGAAATACCTCCCAAAAATAATCTATTTAAAGCATATCTCTTTTTTGGTATATTGAATAATACATAATAATGAGATTTGCTATCAGGTATTTTGATATCTGAAAAGTGGTGGAGGAATTTTATGGATTTGCACTCGTTGAAAATTTTCCAGACTGTCGCAAGATTGGGGAGTATATCAAAAGCAGCAAGAGAGCTTCAATATGCACAGTCTAATATCACAATGAAAATTCAGCAGCTGGAATCGGATCTTCAAACAACGCTTTTCTATAGGCATAATCGTGGCACTGTATTAACAACTAAAGGTAGCCTGTTGCTTTCGTATACGGAAAAAATATTCGATCTTATAGAAGAAACGAAAAATGTGATGATGGATGAGCAAACGCCAAAAGGTTCTTTAATGATTGGTTCAATGGAAACAACCGCAGCAGTTCGCCTGCCAGTCCTATTTTCAAAGTATCATAGACACTTTCCAGAGGTAGATTTAACGTTAAAAACAGGCTCTACTGAACAAAGTATTCAAGGTGTCCTTCAGTATGAGCTTGATGGAGCCTTTGTGTCTGGACCTATCAATCACCCTGATCTCATTGAGAAAGAAGTATTCGAAGAGGAACTAGTTATCATAACAGATAACGTTCATCCATCTATAGCTTCAATCAAAGATATTCAAACAAGAACACTGCTTGTTTTTCATAAAGGATGTGCTTATCGGGAAAGGTTTGAACAATTGTTACACAAAAGAAAAATGATACCCTATAAGATAATGGAGTTTGGAACGATAGATGGAATTATCGGTTGTGTATCTGCAGGTCTCGGTATTAGTATGCTTCCTTCCAGTGTTATCGAAAATCATGTACAAGCAGGAACAGTTAGAAAGCATTCATTACCGAATTCCTACGGGAAAGTCAAAACGATGTTTATTTATCGAAAGGAAAACTATTTACCAATATCTTTATTAAAGTTTATTGAGATGTTAAGTGAATAGGTAATTCTTTAAAGAGATGATGAAAAAATAGAACAGCATTAATAAAGGGAAGAGTGAAAGTAATGAGAATTGGTTTTTTTGATTCTGGTATCGGTGGAATAACTGTGCTTCATCAAGCATTGAAGTACCTACCGAATGAAGACTATATCTTTTATGCAGACACCTTACATGTTCCATATGGGGAAAAGCCAAAAGAAGAGGTAAGGGATTATATTTTTCGTGCAGCTGACTTTATGGCAAATCAAGGTGTGAAGGCATTGGTCATTGCTTGTAATACTGCTACGAGTATCGCAGTTGATGACCTCCGGAAAAAGTATGATTTCCCTATTTTAGGTATTGAACCAGCGGTAAAGCCTGCTGTTCAAAGCTGTAAAGGAAAGCGAAAAAAAGTATTAGTATTGGCGACTAGCTTGACTCTCAAAGAGGAGAAATTCCATAATCTCGTAAAAAGCATAGACCATCATGATATTGTTGAAAGCTTGCCACTTCCTGGTCTAGTCGAATTTGCCGAGAGCTTTGAATTTAGAGAAGAGGTAGTTGTACCATACTTAAGAGAAAAGGTAAGTGCATTGGATTTAGAGCAGTATGGGACGATTGTACTTGGCTGTACTCATTTCCCATATTTCGAAAATAGCGTAAGGGAAATCTTTCCTGAAAAGGTGGACATTATTTCAGGAAGTGTAGGTACCGCAAAAAATCTAAAACGAATTCTCGAAGCAAGGAATCAATTGAACGATGGAACAGGGGATATTGTCTATTTCCAAACAGGTTCTAAAGTTGTTGATAAAGAAACCTTGGTAAACTATAAAAAGTTAATGAGAAGGTTAGATGAGCTGAAACTATAGAGTCACTTAAACTAAGAAAATACTGCTTTATACTAAAGGTAGTGGGGCTATTTAAAATAGAAAAGGACATACCCTATTAGTCATAGGATATGTCCTTATTTATCTTTCCTCTTTTAAAACTACTGGCAGTGACTCATTCATACTCTTACTACCTAGTGTGATTTCCCTCTATTTCATTTGTATGAGTAGTTGATTGAATTGTTCAGTCGGAATTGGTTTTGAAAAGAGATAGCCTTGTCCATAGCTGCAGTTGAAGCTTGATAGAACCTGTGCTTGCTGCTCATGCTCAATTCCTTCA
>JAPSLL010000018.1:54126-61035 GCA_031180805.1 Bacillus sp. (in: firmicutes) | reverse complement strand
TTTCATTTGTATGAGTAGTTGATTGAATTGTTCAGTCGGAATTGGTTTTGAAAAGAGATAGCCTTGTCCATAGCTGCAGTTGAAGCTTGATAGAACCTGTGCTTGCTGCTCATGCTCAATTCCTTCAGCAACGATATTTAAGTTGAAATTTAACCCTAAATCAATAATTGTTTTTACCATCGACTGATTTTTCGGATCTAAAATATTGTCAATAAATGATTTATCAATTTTTAGCGTATCAATTGGAAGCTCCTTTAAAACATGCAAGGACGAATAGCCTGTACCAAAGTCATCAATCGATAGCTTTACGCCAAGCTTTCTTAACCCAGTTAAAATCAGCAGCGATTCATTCATGTTTTGCATGATGCTTTCCGTTATTTCCAGTTCTAAGTATTGTGGAGCAAGTCCGGATTCAGCAATGACCCTTTTAACCGTTAGTAAAAAATCACTGTCTTGAAATTGGCGGACAGAGACGTTGACGGAAACGGAAAGATGGGGGAGCCCGCTATTCTGCCACAGTTTATTTTGCTTGCAAGCCGTCATAAGCACCCATTCGCCAATACTAATAATTTGTCTAGATTCTTCAGCTATCGGAATAAACTCACTTGGTGCAATGACTCCTAATGTAGGGTGTTGCCAACGTAATAAAGCCTCCATACCGATTAATTTTCTATTTTTTAAATCAATTTTAGGCTGATAATAAAGCTGTAGCTGATTTTTTTCAATTGCGTTACGCAGCTCAGTTTCAAGCAGGATTTTTCGTTTCATCGTCTCATTCAGCTGAGAGCAATAAAATTGGTAGTTGTTTTTTCCTTTTTCCTTAGCTAAATACATGGCGGCATCGGCATTTTTAAGTAGGGATACAGGGTTTGCTGCGTTTTCTGGATACATGCTGATGCCAATACTCGGTGTTATCGTTATGTCATAGCCAGCAATTTTAAATGGTCTAGAAAATTCAGCTAGAATCTGTTTAGCTGTTGTGACACTTTCCTCTTTTGACGCACCTACTAATAGAAAGATGAATTCATCGCCACCCATTCGATAAATGCGTGCGTTTTCCTTTGCGCTTGATTTTAGTCTTTTCGCCGCTTCTTCTAATAGGCTATCGCCAATATAATGTCCAAACGTATCATTGATATTTTTAAATCGATCTAAATCGAATAAAAGCAATGCAATTGGATTCCTGCTTGAATCCATTTTTTCTTGAAGCTGGGAAAAATCCTCAGTTAATTTTGCACGATTGTATAAGCCTGTAAGAGGATCGTGGTATGCTAAATGATGATATTCAGCAATTAGTAAATAATTTTTTCTTACTAAAAGAATTTGCCGGCCGACAATTAAAAACAATGTCAGGCAAAGGCCGATCGTAAGGGAATTATAAAACCAGTTTGTGCTTTCTAAAAAAAGGATGAGTAAAATAATGACGCTTAGGTAAGGGAAGATGTAGCCATTATTTTTTGCTAATGTATCTGTAAACCATTCTCGCTCATTTGAGTTTTCCTTCGTGTACAATCCTCCAAGACCAATGACTAAGATGGCAATCGTCAACAATGGGTCAGTCATATTCCCTGGAAAAAAATCATTATTTAGATTTTGGAAAACATAGATTACATCCGCGATAACTAGAATAATAGAGCCGCCTATAATAAAAAAAGAGGACCTTTTATCTTGGATAGAGGAAAACAGATAGAATAAGTAAAGTATTGCAAATAAAATACTCCAAATGATGATTGGAAAGCATAATGAAATACTCGTTGAAAGAAGTGAGTAATTTCTATAGGGAAACATAGGATTTACGATGTAATGAATACTAACTGCCATGACAACTGTCATAAAGATGATGAGATTAAAGAAAAAAGGACGATTTGGATTTGTTTTAATTTGTCTAATTTTATAAGCTAACCCAGTAAGAAATAGAAAATAAGCGGATAATAAAATGATAGCGATTTCCAAACTATGTGTCCGGTTTGTTAAAAGAAAAAATAATAAGGTGATATGAAATAGTGTAAATAATAAAATCCCAATACTAAATAGGAGCCAAAAGTAGCGATTTTTATCTGTCGCTGTTTGATAAGCTTTAAACGTCCAAGAAAAGCTTACAAGGCCAGCTACAATGGGAAGAAAGGATGCGATAAAGGCTCTCATCCAGAGATTGTCATGAAATAAGATGAGACTAGCGTAGTATACTGCAATTAGAATGAAAAAGAATAAGTAGGCTGAACGCTTTGATTTTAACATCGTAGTACCTCACAGTTAGTCACTAAAAGTAAATTGTGTAAATAAAAAAGGCTATTTCCCCTTGGTAATAACCTTTTTCGCTATTCCTTTGGTAACTCAGCCACCATAGTTTCCTTTAGGTCTGTAGCTTTGCGTCTTCACCTTTCGATGAGTTTGCCTTTTTAGTAGAATAATTCTATTTTTCTTACATTTTATCATAAAATGCTTCATCATATCATTCTTTTTTCCTAGATTATTTGTGTGATGTCGTAATTTGTCGACTAACAAATGTAAAAAAAGCGAGCATCCTTTATTGGGGACTGTCCCCAAAAGGGCTGCTCGCTTTGCTTTAGTAGCTTTTCCATGCTTTTTCGTATTTTTCGATAATCGTTGGGCGGGTTAGAGTGTTTGTTTCGATTGGTACTTTTCGCCCCTTTTCATCGACGATATCTTTGTCAATATCCTTGCCGAACGTTGTAAGACCATCAAGGACATCATTCGTTAAAAATTCCGTTTCGACGGTTATCTTTGCATCCTTTAGGTTGACTGGCTCTCTTTTCGCAAGAACAAATCCCCAATCTCCAAAGCTTGGGACATCTACGTGAAGGTTGGCAGTTTGCAGGTTGGCAGCCTGTACGGTTTGGTTAATCGACCAATAAACCTCTGTTGCAAATGTTGGGCTTGTTGCCTGGATCATCATTGATCCGCCTGGTGTTAAATGATTTCGCAGCAGCTGATAAAACTCAAGTGTATACAGCTTGTTCAATGATTCATTATTCGGGTCAGGCAAATCAACGAGAATGACGTCGTAAAATTGCTTGTCCCTTTTTAAATATTGAAATGCGTCCTCGTTAACAACCTTGACACGTTCATCCTCATACGAATGTTTATTTAATGTCACAATATCACGATTCGTTTTACCGAGCTCAACGACCTTTGGATCGAGGTCTACGAGTGTCATCGATTTGACCTCATCATATTTTTGCAGCTCGCGTAAGGCTAAGCCGTCACCGCCGCCAAGAATGAGAATGTCTTCTCTTTTCTCCGCTGTTGCCATTGTAGGGTGAACAAGTGTTTCATGATAACGATGCTCATCAGTTGAGCTAAATTGCAGCTGACCATCGAGGAAAAGCCGCAAGTCACCTTGTTCCTTTGTTAAAATGATTTGCTGGTAGGCGGTTTGCTCTGTATAAATTATCGGGTCTCGATAGAGCTTTTGTTCAAACGTAAACGCTGTTTCCTCACCGAAAAATATGCCGACGATGAGCAGAAGGAAGATCGCAATACCCGCTATGAAATGGCGCTTGAACGTTTTTATTTCCTTTTTAAAATAGAGAAGGATCCACAATGCCACGATAACATTAATTAATGCTACGATAAACGCTGTTTTCACTAAGCCAAACTCTGGTCGAAACAAGTAAACGAAGAGGACTCCACCAATTAATCCACCTGCATAATCTGAAAAAAGCACTCTTGCAGTACTTTTTTGAACGGTGACACCAATTTCATTTGCTTTACGAATTAAAATCGGTAATTCAACACCTGTTAATCCTCCAACAACTAATGTAATCGTATATAGGAATAACGAATCCATTCCTTCGCTTAAAAACGCAGAAACCCCGAAGAGGAGAAAGGTTGAAAAACCGGCTAGAATTCCAATGAGATACTCAATCCAAACAAATGATAAAATTAAATTTTTTGTTACTCTTTCACTTATTGACGCACCGATTCCCATTCCTGTTAGAAAAAGAGAAATGGTGAGGGTGTATTGCTTTACACCATCACCAAGTAAATAAGAACCAGCTGCGCCGAATAGAACCTCGAAGATAATCCCGCAAACGGAAACGATCCCCGAAGCCCAATAAATCGCTTTGCTTTGTTTATTTTTTTTCTCACTCACTATAAAAGTCGTCTCCTTATGTTACGTAATCGATGCACCGATGACAAATCCAAGGCCGATCGATACACACATGCTGATAATACCGACTGAAATATTTCCTTTTTTCAATTGTTCTTCAACAGAGAATTTTCTTGTGAAAAGCTCAAATAAAAGATAAGCAACCATTTGCAATAAAATTCCGTATGCGCCCCAAATCAATGTATCTAACACATTCGCACTATGGTAAATCGAGAACGAAAGAATAATACAGATACCGACGATTTTCCCGCCAATTGAAAGAGAGACAGCGTGGTTTCCGTTTAGTACCTCATCCCAGTCTTTATATTTCTTTGTAAGGAATTCGAAAATAACTAATCCAATAAGTACAATAATAATGGCGATTACGAAGTAGACAGCCGTTAAAATAAATGGTTCCATCTGATTCATCCTTTCTCATATTCATTTTTTGTAAAAACTATTATGACAAATTTTGTTCCTCTTGGTTGAGTTCCAGAGGTTTCCCTCTGCACTCTTTTTTGGCATTATGCTCCTTGTGAAAATTTATTTTCCGGCACCAGGTCCGCCACCACGAACGGTTGATGTACTTCCTCTTACAGAAGTGGAACCGCTTGTTGAGCTTTTATATGTACCACCTGATGATCCATATCCTTCATAGCAGTTATCGTTTGTTGCAGAGCATTTTCTTTGTTTTTTGTTTGCCCAATCATCGCTCCTAAGAATATCATCTAAGATCCATAATGCAAATAATCCATTGAAGTAATTCGGATGATAATTGTTCCGGACAAAGTCATAGGAGGATATTTCGATCATTGTGTCATCCTGATTATCTTCAGAAAGAGTTAGACTTATAAAAACATCCTGATATATAAGGACTTGCTTATTATTGACTTTTTCACTTATTTCACGTGGTTTTTCATGATCCTGTAGCTCTTTTGCCACTTCATCAATTGATTTGTTTTCTGCGAGGTAGATTTCCGAGATGTCATTTGATCCTGACTGACCTGTGACAACATCTTGAAGGATATAATTTGTATCGATATATTCGGCGATTTCATCTTTGAATATAGTCCCGCTCGTTGATCCTTCAATATTTCCACAAGCGGCTAAAAGGAGTGAAACAGATAGCATAACAAAAAGAAGTGGTTTTTTCATTGACTCACCCTCTTTCATTTTGGAATATAAAATTGTTTTCATGATAAAGGGGCTGTTTTTAGTAAGGATGAGCCCTCACTATGAAACAGTCCCTTCGTACTTCGTTGTTTAATTCACTTGGGGGAGTAAACGTAATAGGTCGTTATTCTTTTCCTAATTTACGTTTTAACGCAGCAAGCTCGTCATCAACATCACTTTTTTCTAATGATTCGAATTCATCATCAAGGCTTTTGTTTGAAGAGCGTAAGTCTTCACTTGTTTCTGCTTCTGCTTCAAATTGGAGAACCTTTTCTTCCATTCGTTCGAAGCCACGTTTTGACTCGTCCGTTCCAATCCCTGAAAGCGTACGGTTCATTTTTGTTTTTGCCTTCGCAGATTCCGCACGAGCTTTTAAGGAATCCTTTTTCAGCTTCATTTGATAATATTCAGCCTTCATTTCATCAAGCTTTTTACGTACAGTTTCAGAATCAAGCTTCGCACGTTCATATGATTCCTTCAATGTTTCCGCTGTTTGTGTGTGAAGCTTTTTATCCTCTAGCGCGCGACGAGCTAAATCATCGTTTCCGGATTCAACTGCTTTAAGTGCTTGTTCTTCACGCTTTTCAACCATTTTTTGCGCTTCTTCATATTTCTTTTGCAGCATTTTTTCATTGGCAATTTGCTTTGCAACAGCTGCTTCAGCCTCGCGAATATCAGATTCCATATCACGCATAAATTGGTCTAGCATTTTTACTGGATCTTCTGCTTTGTCTAATAATGCATTAAGCTCTGAGTCAACCACTGTTTTTACACGTTTAAAAAATTTGAACATTGTTTATTCCTCCTATTTGCTTGCAATAATTTTTAATTCATATTCTTCAATATCATAGCCAGCACTTACTTCAATTTCGCTTCCCCATTTTTCAACGGAGAGGTACTTTTCTTCTTCTTCATCACAATAATCATAGTACTCACAAATCATACCATTAATATTCTGATTTCTTCCAATGCCAGTTACGCGTGCTTTCCCTGATTCATCTAGGTAATAGGTAATTCCCTCATGACGAATTTTTTTCGGGATCGGTTCATCTAGCTTTAATTTTACCTTTTCATAAATGCCAAGGTATAGCTCATCGTCCATCTCAACGCTTAACCAAATTGTTTTTGCGACACCTTCAAGCTGGTACGCATACCATTTGAAGCCATGGTCATCATAACTAATCTTTCCAACAACCTTATAATCCTCTAAATCATATGTCACAATATCATTTGGCTGAAGGTTAAACACATTCCGTTCCTCGACGGACTTAGGAGCATCGTCCTTCTTTCCAAACAACCTACTAAAAAAACTCATGCACCCACCTCAACTTCATATCCTTAAACATACTATAATCATCTCACAACACCTAATACGAATTAAATAGGAGAAAGTTTCGCATTTTCCAGATTATTTTAGTGAATTTTTGGGGACAGTCCCCCGTCGAATAGGCCATTAGTCCCTTTTGGGGGAGGGGAGGAGAGTTGTAGTATTTTTGGGGACTGTCCCCAGGCTTGATAGAACAAGGCAATTGGCAACATAAAAGGGAAAATTCTGTTGATCTGGGGACTGACCCCCGATCGGTGTTTATAGTGTTAAAACACTGGGGACTGCACTGTTTTAG
>JAPSLL010000018.1:20041-54026 GCA_031180805.1 Bacillus sp. (in: firmicutes) | reverse complement strand
GGGGACTGTCCCCAGGCTTGATAGAACAAGGCAATTGGCAACATAAAAGGGAAAATTCTGTTGATCTGGGGACTGACCCCCGATCGGTGTTTATAGTGTTAAAACACTGGGGACTGCACTGTTTTAGGGACAGTCCCCAGTTTTTATTCACACTGCCTTTTTGTTGATGTAGATAAGGCCGCTGGCGAAGAAGAGGATAAATCCGCCGATTATGGCATAGACGAGTGATTCGAATGACATGAAAAATCCGCCCCATGGTCCTTCTCCACCTTTTGGAATCATTGTGAGGAATGGTTGAACCCATGGATAGAAGGGTGCATATGTTTCTGAGTTTGCTACTAAAATATTTGGTACTGTAAACACCACGTTAAATGCTAAAGGTGCGGCGAAGCTAGACCATGCCATCGAAATGAGTAACATAATCGCAGCAAGGGGAAGGGTGGCAATCCATCCGCCAACAAAGCTCCTTACCATGACATCATAAGGAATTGGGTCTTCAAATCCCTTGATAAACCCTATTGCAAGCCAAGCTACTAAAACAAGTCCTTGGTTAATCGCAATAAGCATAATCGTAAGAAAGAATTTCGATAGATACACATTCGTTCTTTTCACAGGAAGACTTAATAATTGCTTCCATCCGCCATTCTTGTGCTCATATCGGCATAAGAAGCTTGTAAACACACCAATAATGAGAGGGAGGAACAAGATTGTATGGATAGGTGTCATAATAACCAGTGGGATCACCCATTCATTTGGTGCCCCTTCAACCTGTTCGGTCAGAAATCCAGCAACAAATGCGAACGCTGGACTGACAAATAATAAAAGCCATATATAAGTTTTCCGCATTTTTAAAAATTCAGATTGCACTAAATTCCAAAACATTATTTCACATCCCTTTTTTGAAAATCAATCATCCCAAGGAAAAGGATGACGATGCCAACAGCTAGTCCAGCTACTACATACCAAATGGGCTCCTGATCCCCCATTAATGTTGGCCACTTCCAAATGAACCAATCAGGAATATTGCTTGAAAAGAAAGGAGCAATTGTCCCGAAAATCCCAACCGTTAACGGAATTGCCTGATTATCAAATGTAATCGAAAGCCAAGTTTGAATCGCTAAAATTGGCAGTCCAGCAATTAATGGATAAAAGCTGCTGATTAAAATATCATCGAGCGGCATTGGGGAAGAGCCGAACCCTAATCCAAGTCCTAAAAAAATCGTTCCAACGAATAAAAGGACACATGACAAAAGGAGCATAAACAAAATAATGAAAAACTTAGATGAATAAACGACCCGACGCTTTATCGGTAAACTTAAAAGATGCTTCCACGAACTCTGTTGATGCTCGATTGAAGCAATTTGTGATGCTAAAATCGTAATTCCTAGCAATAGTGCCAGTGATGTAAAGCTACTAAGATTTCCAAGTAAATCCCGCCAAACATCCTTGCTACCATCAACTAAATAGTCATAACGAACCCCGTAATTCACCATTTGTAGTGAAATAACACCAAACGGACCTAGAAAGACGAGAAACCAAAACCATTTCCGTTTGACCTTTAATAAATCAGCTTGCAGTGCCGCCAACATGCTTGGTTCCTCCTTCATTCGTTAAGTCGAGGAAGATGCTTTCCAGCGATTTCCGTTTTTCCTCAATACGATAAATCTCATGACCATGATGAACTAGATGTGTAATAATACTTGCGATTTGTCCATCAGAAATATCCTCACATAGTAAATATTCACTCTCATTTTCTACAATATGTCCCATTGTGAGTAACTGAGTTTTTGCCTTCATCGTATCCTTTACCTTAATGGCGATTTTTGCTCTCGCTTTATTACGAAGGACTTCAATTGAATCCTGAAAAATCATACTTCCCTTTGAAATAATGCCAACCTTCGTCGCCATTTGATCAATTTCACTTAACAAATGACTAGAAATTAAAATAGTAATACCATAATCCTGGGGCATTCTTTTAATTAAATCGCGTATTTCGTGAATACCAGAAGGATCTAAACCATTTGTCGGTTCATCTAAAATAAGAAGCTCTGGATTTCCTAAAATTGCTGATGCAATGCCAAGGCGCTGCTTCATCCCAAGAGAATAGCCCTTAACAGCACGATCCGCATCCTTCGTTAACCGAACAATTTTTAACACCTCGTCAATTCGGCTTTTTGGTACTTGAAGAATTTTTCGTACTGCCTCTAAATTTTCTCGAGCTGTTAAATGTCCGTAATAGGAGGGAGACTCAACCAATGAACCGATTTTTTTTAATGCTTTTAAATGATTTCCTTTCACATTTTCACCAAATAGCTCAATGCCACCACTCGATGGCTTCATTAACCCAAGCAGCATCCGAATCGTCGTCGTCTTTCCAGCACCATTCGGACCAAGAAATCCATATATTTCTCCTTTTTCAATCGATAAATTTAACCTATCTACAACACGATTTCCTTTAAATGATTTTGTTAAATTCGTTGTTTTTATTAATGTTTCGTTCATTTTTATCACCTCATGTATAGCTTAGGTGACGTTGGTTAAATCGAAGGGGGGGTTTTGTTTAAATTTTGTTTAAAAATGATTGTTAACCAAGAGAAACTTTTAGAAGGGAAAACTCATGTAAAAGGAGAAGGAGGGGGGACAGGTTGTTATTCGCTGGCAATTAACAAAGGTAGATATTTCAGCCTCTCAGATTGTTGATGTGAGTCTTGACTTCACATATGGGGGAGAGGAGAAGAATGTGATACGAATCGGATCTCCATACGGAACGATTGACCGAGTCAAAATTAAGACTAAATCTAATACATATTTTTTGTATACAATAAACGTTCCAGAGATTATTAATAAACTACCTTCATAAACAAGAAAACCACTTGGAATCAACTAGTGTTCCAAGTGGTTCTAATTAAAATTGGATTGCACTTCCGTTTACAATAATTGCGTCGATCTTGGGAACATCTAACGGTAACGAAGGGAGAATCTTAGCTTTCACCTCGTTTTTATCACTAAAACTTATTACGGAATCAAGGGTTTCGATTGTACCATTTTTCATTTTTACTTCAACGGTAAGTGCACTATCTTCATCAAAAGATCCTTTACCTTTGAGAGTAATTCCGAGGGGAGAAACGGTTAGAGCAGTAGTCTTCCATGTACCAAAATCTTTCTTGAAAGCAAATGTCCTTTCCTTGAGATTTGAGTTTAGTTTAAAGGTCGTTTCCCAATTACCATTTGTATACTCGTCACTTTGATAAAAATCACCCATAAGCTGATAATTGTTTAATTCAATCCCTTTTATATCGAATATATACTCAGTAAAGTCATTTCCATAGGCAGTTTCGTATTGATTATCAAGGTCAAAGGAAACGTTAGATACATCAATTCTTTCACCAGAACGACCGGTTAAGTAAAAGAAGCCGTGGTCATCTATATTTCCCTCGCGCCATTTAACTTGAATATGAAGACGATTAGCGATGATGCCAATATTAGTTATATGCATAAAATCGATACCAGGTAGAGAAATCTCTGTTTCCTTTGGCTTTAACACTTGGATGATTCCTTGTTCCTTAAGTATCTCATAGAGAGTACCACCGCCCCCTGAAGTATTGTTTATCATATCTAGTGTAATCGTCTCAGGTGTATAACTAATAAACTTTTTAAAGTCAACTTCGACTTGTTCAAACGTTTGTTTATGACTAAGAAAGGAATGAATAGTAAGGTTCAGCTTAGTTTGCTGTGTATTTTCTACACCATTTGCTTGTAGGCGGATCGTTGCTTTATTCAAGTTTTCATCATAATCGATGAGCTCACTAGTAAACATTTTTCCGCCAGAAAGAGAGTAGTCATACAAATCAATTGTTTCATCAATTCGATTATCTGATAGATCCTCCATTGTTAGATAAATAACTGCCATGTCATCATCACTCATTGCTGCAATGACCTCCATTTTTATATCATTGTCAGTAACGCTCGTGTTAATAGGCAGTAGAAAATCGGCTAGCTTAGGACTGACAATCGATATAAGATTATTGAATCCTGAGGACGTTGCTGCTGTAACACTTACTGAAAAAATTAGAAGTATAGAAGCAACAATAGGGATGATTGATATTCTACTAAAAGGTCTTTTTACTACTTCTGCTTTTGCCATTTTAACTCCTTGAATGGAGCGGTTATGTAGTTCTGGAGGAATTTCAATTTCATTCAGTTCATATTTTATTTTATTGTTCATACATATCAGCCTCACTTACATGCTTTCGAAGTTTAGATAACGCACGGTATAAAGTTGATTTTGCGGTTCCTAATGGAATGTGTAACAGCTTAGAAATATCTTTAAACGAATAATCCTCATAGTATTTTAAGAGAATGATGCTTTTCTCATCAGGTGTCAGTTTATCAAGTAGATCCTGAAGTGATAGGGAAAGGGAGAGATCCCGATCATTTTCCTGAACTGATTCCTCGTAGTCGGGCTTTAATTGAACAACCTTTTTCCTTTTTGTTAAACAATCAATAGCACAGCGAATTGTGATCGTGAGTAACCAGCTTTTTACGTGTTCTGGATTTTCGAGTGTGTCGATCCTTTTAAAAGAGCGATATGCCACCTCTTGCACGATATCTAAGGCATCTTCTTTATTTTTGACATATACGAATGCCACTCGATAAATATCTTGTTCATATTGCTGAAATAGCTTTAGGAAGGCTTTATCATTTCCTTTCTGTGCTTTCTTAACTAGATTAATGATGTCATTCACCTGCTTTCAAAATTCGTCCTTATATCTATAAGACTTTAATCAGTTAGATTTGGCTTATTTTTTGAAGAATTTTAAAATAAAAAACCCCCTCCATATCACTATGAAAGGGGAGAATAGATAGAAATTGTCGTTCCATCGCTTGTTGAATCAATCTTCCAGTGAAGGCCCATTTCGTTTATCATGACATTGACAATCGTAAGACCGATTCCTGCGCCTTGATGTTCACTTTTTTCCTGAAAGCCTGTGCCATTATCTTTAATAAGTAATTGACCGTCTTTTAAGAAAAAACCAATATACTTGCCATCTGAAGCATGTCGCAGCACGTTTTGCAGCAGGTTTTCGATAATTCGCTCCATCCATTGTGGATCAATTTCCCAACTAATTGCTTCAGTTTGAATGTCGATGTCAATTTCAATGCCCTTTTCCTCAAAAACAGGGTACCAGCTCGCGGCAATTTTCCTTAGGAAGCGAGTCATCTCCGTTTTTACAGGATGAAATGGATATTTCTTCGCTGATAGAAGCGTGTACGAAAACAAATTGTCGATTAGTTTGCTGACATAATCAATCTTTTCGTCTATCGATGCAAGCGCATTGCTGCCTTTTGCTGTTATAACCTCCCCTTTTAGGAGGGAAAGCTGAGCACGAATCGCTGTTAATGGTGTTCGCAGGTCATGTGATAAATTTGCTATTAAATCCTTTCGTAATGTTTCTTCCTTTTGCTCACGGAGTCGGCTTTGTTCTAGCTCTGTTATCATCTGATTAAAGCTGTCCTCAAGCTGTCCGATTTCATCCATTTTTGAAATGGTGATCGTTTGGGGAATTCCGAGCTCACCTTTATTTTGCATCGCATTTGATAACCGAAGCAATCGTTTATGGATTTTTCTAAAGAATAGCCATGATATTAAAATAAATACAAGTAGGAAGAGAATTAGGACGTAAAAATAAACGTATCCAAAGCGACTCATATGTTTTTGAATAGGAGGCTCGACTATGGAGCGCTTCACTTCAATGACCATGAAGCCGTCTGATAGGTTGTTGCCAAGGAAGGCGACAACGGTAAATGGATCAGAGTCATAGTGCTCCTTCATATATCGAACAGTAAAGGATGCTGTCCACTGCTCGGGCAGCTTGTTTTCATACGAAAATTTGTCTCGGGTTTTCCCGGTTTTGTCGACCCAAAAGATATGGGAATCCTCGTACTTATTGTGAAGGGTTGCTAGCCGCTGCTTTATTTGCTCATCGCTAGCCCCTTGTAACTTTTTCGCTTCACTGTGCCATTCCTTCTCTAAATTGATAAAACCATCATAAGCTTCTGATTTTTTCTGATCATTTATGGCCATAAGCGGAAGTGTGACAATTGTTGAAATGATTGGCATTGAAAATGGGATTAGCAATACCGCAATGAAAATGATAAGTAAATATTTAAATTGTAATGATTTTACTAGCTTCATGCTTTCACCCGGTAGCCGATTCCACGGATTGTTTCAATGATTTCAGGTTGTGATGGGTTGATTTCTAGTTTTTCTCGTAAAAAACGAATATGGACCATGAGCGTTTTATCTCCTTCAATATAAGGCTCCTCCCAAACCCCTTCATATAGCTGTTCCTTTGTGAGAATTTGATTTAGATGACGGAGAAAGTAGGAGAAAATTTGAAATTGCTTGCCTGTAAGGAGAATTTCTTCACCTGTTATGGAATTGATAATGAGATTGCTAGAAAGGTCGATTTCTAAATGCTTTATTTTTCTTTTAGATGTTGTTGTCCGGTCAAACCTTCGCAATAAAATCTCTACACGTTTTGCTAGCTCATCAGGGTGAAAGGGCTTCGTTACATAATCCTCAGCAAATTCAAGACCCTCGAGCTTATCCTCAATTGAACTACGTGCTGATAGCATAATAATTGGCATCTCAGGCTTCGCTCTTTTAATACGCTTTCCAATTGAAAACCCATCTAAGCCAGGCAGCATTACATCTAAAATGACTAAATCAACATCAGCAAAGCTCTCAGGCAAGTTGAGCCCAGACGTCAACCAAACAACCTCATACCCTTTCGCAGTCAACTCATCCTTAACCCACTGACCAATCTCAACCTCATCCTCTATATATAAAAGTCTCATACTAAACGAAACACCCTCCTTCATAGTAAATATCTTACAGGAGAATTAATGTGGGGGACAGTCCCCAAAACAAAGATAATCAACAAAATTTAAATGTACAAGTGGAATTTGGGGACTGTCCCCCAAAAATAAAAAAAGCACCTATCCTCATCATTTTGCTAATGATTGAAGGGTAGATGCTTCTTATTAAAGCGGTAAAAGGGCATAGTTTGGGGACTGACCCCAAATTATGCCCTTTTACTAATAATTAGGTGAAAACTGCAAACGTGGGGACTGTCCCCCTTACTTAAGCCACTTCGCAAATGCTTTAATGGTGCTTGTGAAGTCCTTTATTGCAGTTTTAGATAGGGTTTCATAGAGTCCTGGAAAATCCTTTTCGATGACCTTTGTCCAAAACTCTTCATTGTTACATTCTGCCCAGCTTGTGAGGGTAGGGTATGATTCTAGAATGATTCTTAAATCAAAGAGACTGCTGCGATATTTGCGTATTGTCCCTTCAGATTTCCCATCGGTTTTTTCCTTATAAAACTGAACGATATCATCTGAATAGAAGTTGTTCACCGTATCAGGTGTGAAGCCAAGCTGCTCCAAGTATTCGATATCCTTTTCATTCACGACCGGCTGATTTGCTGTAACAACCTCTAATGTTGATGTTCTCGCTTCACCACCTGTAACAAATGGTGATAACGGAAGACCGAGCTTTTTCCGCATTGAATTGTAATCAGCGGTTATCTCAACTTTGTCAAATTGCTTTTTCACCTGTAAGTACATATTATACTCGATTTGTTTTAATAGATTATCGGCATCATCAAATCGTCCAGCCTCAACTAATTCCAAAATCGAGAGACCATCAAATTGACGAAGAGGACGCTCGAATACAAAACGAATATCATTTTGTGCGTATAAGGCAACATACTTTGGTGTATCATTGTCTAATGTCACCATCACATCACGAATCTCTGCTTGGAATGGTATTGTAAAACGACTGATTTCTTCCTCTAAGAAGGTCAAAACACCGCGGTCAAGTAAATCTCGAATCATCGTTTTAAACTCATTCACATGTTCCAAAGCAAGACTATTATATTTTAATCTATTTTTTTCAATAAATAGCTTTCCATATACTTCAGCTAAAAAGACAGGCTGTGAAAATTCACTATCTGTGTATTGATACCAGCTGCCAGCGAGGCTACCTTGCTTTTTCTCGTCTTCCCAAACATCAATCTCAAATGATTGTTGCTCTTGAAGGAAGCTAGTAAGCTGCTTTTCATCTTCAATTTGATAGTGAAGAATATATTCTATGATTTCCTGGTCAGGCTGATTTTCTCTCTGCTCGTCAAACATCAATGCCGTTAAAATTTCTGGATAATAATCTAGTAAAATTTGTTGATGATCTTGCTTTTTCTCTTCAACAAGAGCATGCACCTTCGCGATAGCACGAGCCACCCCATCTGGACCTTCAAGGCTGCGAACACCGTTGAAATAATGCAAGTCTTCAAAAGGCTCGAGCATTGTTATCGTTCCGAACCATGGGGCAAAATAGGGAACATTTTCTTTCGAATTTGCCACCTTAAACGTTTCAGATGTGAAGACATCTTCAAAGGTAAGAGTCTCGTCCTGTTTTTCGACACACTGAACAATTCTTGGCGTTAAAGTATTCCAAGTATCCGCCATCTTCCTTTCATCCTCTGAAAGTCGTGCACCGTTTTCGCTAATAAACCATTCAATACCGCGAAGACCGTTTTCAAAGCGATGGAAAAAGTAAAGCCAATATTGAAAAAGGCCTTTAACGAGTCTTTCCTCAATTTTGTAATTTGTACGCTTTTTAAATTCTGATTGCAATTGATAATAGGAAGTAGGAGGAACTTGCTTCGTAATAAAGTCACGCACTTGTAAAACAAGCGTTTGTTTAGCTTGAAAAAATTTCTCTTCCTTTACTTCATGTAGCTGAATGATGCTTTCTTTTTTCAAACAGCACTTTTTATATTTTTTTCCACTTCCACATGGACATGGATCATTTCGTTTTATAGCCAAAAATATCACCTATCTATCTTTACAGTTAAATTTACAGACATATGTGATTTTAGATGATTAAAGAAAACTATTCAAGTTTTCGTGATTGAAATGAAACTTTCTACCTTCAATATCCGTACTATAAGTTGTATGATAAAGATAAGATTTCACTTCAAATAGGAGTCGATATAAATGAGGCAAATTGCAAATTTTTTTATACGCTCATCGGTAGCGACCGTTTCAACAGGCACGGTTTGGCTTGTCAGCTTTTTCGCACTTAGCCAGCCTTATCTGCTCGCCAGCGCGTATGCCGTAGGTGGAGGGGCGATCGCTTACTATTCTGTAAAAGGAATAACGAATCAAAAATTTTTAAAACAGAATCAGCTTTCTCGCAAAGAATACAAATACATTAAGAAAAATCTACAAGAGGCGAGCAAAAAAATCAGCAGGCTGCGAAAATCACTATTACATGTTCGCTCGATTTCATCAATTAAACAAAATCTTGAGATTTATCGAGTCGTGAACAAAATTTATACGATTGTCAAAAACGAGCCAAAGAGGTTTTATCTCGTCGAACCATTTTTTTATTCCCATTTAGATTCATTAGTAGAAATTAGTGAAAAATACGCCTTTTTAGCCTCACAGCCGAAGAAAAATGCCGAATTAAGCATTTCATTAAGTGAGACGCGCAGGACTATCTCAAGTTTAGGCGAAACATTAGAAAAGGACTTATATGATGTACTTGCAAAGGATCTAGATAACCTGCAATTTGAAATTGATGTTGCCAAGCTCACTATTGATAAAACGAATAATCGAACGTAAGGAGTTATGAGGATGAATCAACACAACGAACTTGATGATTTATTAGCGAATCCATTTGGGGAAAATGAACTAGTTATTGATAAGGACGAACCAGCAGCTGAAAAGCCGAAGCGATTAATTGATGTACTGCCTGAAGAAAATCGTCAAAAGGCGATTGAGCTTGCGGCGCAAATTGATCCGAAAAATCAACAGGCGATCTCACTTTATGGGTCTCAAGCCCAATCAAAGCTATTAAACTTCTCTCACACGATGCTAGACCATGTGCAAAAGAAGGATAGCGGAGAAATCGGAGAAATTATTGGTGACTTAATGAAACGGCTTGAGCAAGTCAGCCCAGATGATTTAAAGTCTGAAAAGAGAAACTTGATTACACGGATGTTTGGAAAAATTTCAAACTCTGTACAAGAGGTATTATCACGCTATCAAAAAACGGGAGCACAAATTGACCGAATCAGTGTGAAATTGGACCATTCAAAAAATGAGCTGCTCCGCGATATTAATGTTTTAGAGCAACTCTATGAAAAGAACAAGGAATATTTTCACGCCTTGAATGTATACATTGCGGCTGGTGAATTGAAGCTCGAGGAACTAGAGAAAAAGCTTATTCCTGAGATGAAAAAGAAGGCCGAACTAACTCAAGACCAAATGGCGTTCCAAGAGGTAAACGACCTCATGCAATTTGCTGACCGTCTTGAAAAACGGACACATGACTTAGTATTAAGCAGGCAAATCACGATTCAAAGCGCACCACAAATTCGCTTAATCCAAAGCACGAACCAAGCGTTAGTCGAAAAAATTCAATCGTCGATTACAACAGCGATTCCGCTTTGGAAAAACCAAGTCGCCATCGCCCTTACACTTCTTAGACAAAAAAATGCCGTCGAAGCGCAAAAGCTTGTTTCAAAAACAACAAATGATTTATTGCTAAAAAATGCTGAATTGCTAAAAGTGAACACAATTGAAACAGCAAAGGAAAACGAACGCGGTCTCGTCGACATCGATACGCTGAAAAAGGTCCAAGACCACCTTGTCTCAACACTTGAGGAAACCTTGCGAATTCAAGCAGAAGGACGTGCAAAACGCCTTCAAGCTGAACAGGACCTTGCTTCAATGGAAACAGATTTAAAAAACAAGCTAGCAAGACTATAAAAAAGGAAGCCCCATCTCGGTTAATATGAGAAGGGGCTTCGTTTTTTTTGTATTACTTATCATGATTGGGGACAGTCCCCAATCCTTGCTTATGACACTACTATTTATAACGATTGATTCTTTAATATTGAATGGGTTCTTTCAATTTCATAAAAATAAGATCTAATCATACCTAATGGGAAAGTCTAGAGAAAGAATCTGCCTCAGCTCCGAGCATCTTGTTCAAGAAATGATTCATTTGGCAACTGTTTAAGCTCTCTTTCAATCTTCCTCTGTGGCGAATGCTCCCTCGGCTCCTCAACAGTAGTGTCTCCATTAAAAGCATATGCACTACCAACCGACAATAAATAAAATAGAATAAGCAAAAAAATAGCAATCTGCTTCTTCGTCACACCTTACACCTCCTAAATCCTACTAGCACCTATTCTCGTCAAAAAGAAACAAATCTAAACATGAAAAACTAACACCCCAAACCTGAGGGACATTCCCCCGCGACATATGGGGGACTGTCCCCAATAAGCGATAAATCCCGATATTAATAGGTTTCTAGCTTGTAAGGTGGGTAATACAATAGAAATTGGGGACAGTCCCCAAAAAAATTATAAACCATCAAAAATAGATATTGATTGGATGATTTTGTTATGATGAAAGTATGGAAATGAACGGAGAGGGACAGTCCCCAAAACAAGGGTGGTGGGGACTGTCCCCGCCAAACGTCCCTACAAAAGGAGTTTTTCAAATGAATAAACAAACTATTCTGATTGTTGAAGATGAAGAGAAAATCTTGCGTTTGCTTGAGCTTGAGCTTGGCTATGAAGGGTATGAGATAGGGAAGGCGATGGATGGAGTGGAGGCGCTTGATGCTTATCGCAATGGAAAGTGGGATTTGATTTTACTCGATGTGATGCTTCCTGGGTTGAGTGGCATTGAATTGCTTCGGCGAATTCGGGCGAATGACTCAAAAACACCAGTTATCCTTTTAACGGCAAAGGGCTCAGTTGAGGATAAAGTATCTGGTCTTGACTTAGGGGCAAACGACTACATCACAAAGCCATTTCAAATCGAAGAGCTGCTCGCAAGAATCCGTGCGGTTTTACGGATGAGCTCCAATCTGCCAACACAAACAGAAGCAGAGACAGGAGAGGCTGATGAATGGCTTACCATCTCTGATTTAAAACTAAACGAAAAAACCCGTGAGGTCATCAGACAAAATCAAGAAATCGACCTAACACCAAAGGAATACGATCTACTTCTCTACCTGCTTAAAAACAAGCGTCAAGTGCTAAATCGTGATCAAATACTAGAGGCTGTTTGGGGCTATGACTACTACGGTGATACAAATGTTGTTGATGTGTACATTCGCTATATCCGAAAAAAGCTTGACTATCCATTTGAAGCACCACTTATCCATACCGTTCGAGGTGTCGGATACGTGCTAAAGGACGCAAAATGAGATTACGAAATAAAATCAACCTATACACAGCAGTCCTTTTTGTCTGTTTATTACTCATCATGAACATCTCAATCTATCTTGTTTTTAGCAACCTCATGATAGCGAATGAACGAAACCAAATAAAGGAGGAAACTGAAAAAATAGCTAAGGATATAAGCCAAGGGATAAAACAAATGAACCCTAATGAGCTGCTTCGTGCCTATGTGCCGATAAACGGAAAGGTTCAAGTCATAGCTGAAAACGAAGCATCACTGACATCCGTTACATCAATAACAGAAAAACAATTAAGTGAACGAAAAACGGATTATTATCAAGGGGAAACAAGTAAAATCATCACCTTTCAGCAAAAAAAGTACGCCTTCGCATCGATACCGATTATATGGTCTGACGGAAGCGTTGTGAGCCTACAATTAACTAGCAGCATCGCAGATATAGAAGAAATTTTATCGACTCTTCGGATTGTGTTAATTATCGTAACGCTGATTGCGATGATACCTGTTATTTTATCAAGTCGAATTTTAAGTAATCTTATTACTCGGCCCATTCAATCGATGATTGCAACTATGAAGGAAATTCAAAGAAGTGGTCAATTTAAACGCCTCACACTTAATAAAAAATCTAAGGATGAGCTCTTTGAAATGGGGAGCACATTTAATCATATGATCGACCTATTAAAAACGAATTTTGAGAAGCAGGAGCAATTTGTTGCAAATGCATCACATGAATTAAGAACACCGTTAACGATCATTGAAAGCTATGCTGATCTATTAAAAAGACGTGGAAAGGATCGCCCGGAATTATTTGAAGAGTCAGTTGAGGCAATCCATTCTGAAGCAATCCGAATGCGAGAAATGACCGAACAACTCCTGCTTCTTGCAAGGCATGACGACCAATGGAAGCTTGAAATGAAGCAAATGAATTTAACCGAAACTGTAACAGAGTCGGCAAAGGTCTTTCAAAATGCGTACCATCGAAAAATCAACATGCGAAGTACGGAAGATGTGTTTGCAATAACTGATGAGCAAAAGCTAAAACAGCTACTCTTTATCTTTTTTGACAATGCAAGGAAATATAGTGAAGAAGAAATAACTGTTCACATAGGTAAACTTCAGGAAAGTCCTTATATCAAAATAGAGGATAGCGGAATTGGGATACCTAAGAGTGACCTGCAGAAAGTGTTTGACCGATTTTTCCGTGTGGACAAAGCGAGAAGCCGGAAGCAAGGAGGGACAGGCTTAGGACTTTCGATGGCAAAGGAAATTGCCGACGCAATCAATGTCCGGATCGAGCTAGATAGTCTTGAAGGAGTTGGGACGACTGTAACATTGTTTTTCTCAGCAAATTCTCATTTTCCTAAGCTATAATTCAAGCAATAAACGTTTAGAGAGGTGGAAAAATGAAAAAAACGATATGGCTAATCGGAGTAGTCCTAGCAGCTATCCTTCTTGTCTATATTGGCTTCCAATGGCTCTCACCGGCTTTTTCAGCAAAAGCATTAACAGAGGAAGAAGCAAAGAACGTAGCTTTGGAAAGATATTCTGGTGAAATTATAAAAACGACAAAGCAAAATGGTAAATTTCAAATTGAGCTTCAGGCTGAGACAGGGCTTTACCAATTAGAAATTGACGCAAATAGTGGTGATATTATCACAGTTTCTCAGCTACAGAAGCAAGAGAACCAACAAGAACAACAAACAGAAGATCAACCTAAACAGTTAACTGAAGCCGAGATAAAAGAACGAATTTCCTCTCAAGGGACAGTTAAATCACTGAAGCTAATGGAAGGAGAAAATCCTCATTATGTAGCAGTCATTGATAAAAATAACGAAGAAATTACGTTAGAGCTTGATGCTTACACAGGCGAGACAACGAAAGAAACCCCAAATGCAAAACCATTGTTGGAAGAAGAGGAAGCAATAGAGATTGCCAAGAAAGAGTTTAAGAAGGAGGGGGAGGTTGAAGACGTAGAATTTTTTCCTTCCGGTGAGCCAACACCTTATTACCTTGTCGAGATCGAAGGAGAAGATGATGAAAAAACCTATGAAATTGATGCATATACTGGTGCATTAAGAAATATTTTTGATAGCTCTATAGATGATGACGATGATGACTCTGAATAAAATATCATCATTTTCTCATCAAATTTTAATCTTTCTCTCTCTTTCCTCTCATCTAAGTTGTTTAAAGTAGTACATGTAAGAGAAAAACAATCTTAGGAGGAAAAGAAATGAAGAAGATTATTGCGATTACATTAGCAGCCGTTGTTGTTCTTGGTGGAGGAGTAGCGATTAATCATAGCTTTGCAGAGGAAAAACAACCAACTGATGTCATAGGTATTGATAAAGCGAAGGAAGCAGCGCAAAAAAAGGTTGATGGGGTTGTCGAGGATGTCGAGCTTGAAATGGAAAATGGCAAGTCAACATATGAAGTAGAGGTAGATAAAGATAATAAGGAATATGACATTCATGTTGATGGTACAACAGCAGCTATTTCAAGAGTAGATGAGCGTGACGATAACGACGATGATGATGACTTTGATGATACGAATGCAACAGCTACAAATAAAACGATTATGACAGAAAAAGAAGCAATTGAAATCGCTAAAACAAAAATTGATGGAGAGCTAGTTGAAATCGAATTGGATCATGATGATGGTCGTTATGAATATAACATGGAATTTAGAACAGCAAACGGTGAAGCAGAAATAACAGTAAACGCTGAAACAAAGGAAATCATTGAGCTAGAGCATGATGATGATTAAGCAAATCCAAGGGTCAGTCCCCAAGACTGGCCCTTTTCATCTAGATAAAAGCAAAAATCTACGCTATGATAGGTGTTGAGATTGGATAATTTTAGTAGGAGGGAATAAAGATGACGAGTACTGTTAAATTTGATTTACATACCCACCATCATCGTTGTGGTCATGCGATAGGGACTATTGAGGATTATGTAAAGCAAGCGATTGAGTATGGACTACATTATATTGGCATTTCCGATCATTCACCTTATTTTTATAGTGATGAGGATCAGCTCTATCCAACAATCGCGATGGCAAAAAGTGAATTTGTTCCGTATATTGAAGAAGTCCTCCGTCTGAAAGAAGCATATAAGGATAAAATTAATGTTCTTTTAGGTGTAGAAAGTGATTTTTTCCCAAACCATCTTAACATCTACCGTGACCAATACCTCTTACAACCTTTTGATTACATTATTGGCTCAGTTCATTATGTACAAGATGTCAATATTTTTAAAAAAGATCGCTGGGACGGATTATCTACAGAGCAACAGATAAAAGTGAAAGAGGAATATTACACTCTTATCCAACAGTCAGCAAAAAGTGGTTTGTTTCAAATTCTTGGACATATTGATGCGATGAAAGGCTTTTATCCAGCGTTTTCCGATATTAAGACTGATATTATTGAACAAACATTAAAAATCATTTCTGATTCAGATGTCGCGATTGAAATTAATACTTCAGGAAAAACAAAGGATTGCGGTGGCTGGTATCCTGCTGATGATATTTTAGAACGGGCGCTTTATTACAATGTTAAGGTAACCTTTGGCTCAGATTCCCATAAACCAGAACGAATTTGTGATGATTTTGACCTTGTCAGAAAAAGATTGAAGGAAATTGGTTTTAAAGAATGGGCATATTTTGTTGAGAAAAAAAGGGTGATGACTAGCCTATAATGTTTGTTGGACTTTTGACCTATTTCAAGATAAACTAGCAGTAAAGATAAAATTTGATTACTTATACATATAAGCAGCTTCAACACGACATCTAGACTTAATTTAAAAATAGCTTTTCCGGACTTGGTAAAGCTATTTTTCTCACGGGGAATGAAAGCGGTTTAAAATGGTGGATGGAGAGTTGAGAATGGAGTATATCTTAATCATACAAGGGATCTTTATCATTGTGTTGCTCGTATTATATTTAAGAGGGGAATATTTGTTAAATAAAAAGGGGGACCAAATATCTCTAATAGATAGTGACGAAAGCTGGGAACAACGGTTAAATGGGAATAGACGAAAGCACTATCGACTAGGAATAGAAGATGTTATTTGTTCTATTGAAATCATTCATTTTGGAAGCTTAGATAATCAGATGAACGATATGAAATTCGAAGGATATATTGATAATATAAGCGCAGGAGGATTAAAATTTACGACAAAGCAAGACCTACCAGTAAAAGGGAACATAACAATAGAGGTGAAATTTCAAATAAAAGAGAAAAACTACGGAATCCAAGGGAAAATTGTAAGAAGAGAAGAGTTATTAGAAAACGAACTTTACGGATACGGAGTCGAATTCAACCACTCCTCTCGCTCACAAATGATAAACCTAACAAACACCCTACTACAACTAGAAATCGAAACCTTGAAAAAAGCCCGTTGATGGAGGCATCGCTGATGGGGGACAGTCCCCACAAAGACAGCATTTCTAAAGAACCAACTAGGAGAAATCAAAATTTAATAACTGGTTGGGGACAGTCCCCAACATAAGCAGCTTTAGCTATATTTATTTTTAACCTTGCGAAAAAGGAAGCGAATGAAAATAAAGAAAATCGCAATTACGACATAAATGAAGAATATGACAAAGAATCCCCATAGACCGATGATCGCATCAGCAAACTCCATATTTCCTCTGTTCGTTATCCCTTGTTGGATTTCGATCGCGAATACGAGTACAAACATAAAGGTTAATGTATATAAAAAGGCAATGATCTGGATACCATATGGTAATTTAGACAACCACTTTGACACTACATATACACACGCAAATGTTGTTATTCCAATAAACCCCATAATCCAAAAATGCATATCCTTATCAGACATTTGCAACCCTAACACATCATTCAACACAACAATTAATAGATCATGAATATTATTCATAATCTCTACAATAAAACGAATCCACTCTCCCATATAACCTCTCACTCGCCCCACATATCATTTTTACCCATTATACCACGCAAATAAAAAAATGGGGGACAGTCCCCCATCATAGCAATGCGTTAAAATAATAAAGCGGGGACAGTCCCCTAATTACATTCCGCTAAAAATCAAAAACATTCCTGCTGCAAATAGCAAAATAAATAATAATATTAGAAGGATGGCGATAATTAAAATAATCCAGCCTACGACCTTTCGTCCAGTAACGATTAAATAAATACCTAGAACAATTGGTCCGAACAAGAATCCTAAAATTCCCCATAACCAAGGGCTACGATTGAACTTAGGAGCATCAATTGCTAAATAAATTGCAATCACTATGGATACAATAAAACCAAAAGATAATTCCATTATATATCCCTCCCAAATATCCGCTTACCTTATAGGATATGGCTAGAAACTAAAATTATTCATATGGGGACAGTCCCCCACAACAGCAAAGCGCTAAAGTAGGTAACTAAATAAGCAAAAACAACAAATTAGAACAAAAAAATGCCAGCCCCTACAGGCTGGCATTCCAATTAATTTGCGTTCGCAGTGTTTGCTGGAATTTCTAAATGCTCCTTCAGTTGATTTGATAATGCTAATCGTTCTTCTTCAGGAACTAAATAATACCAGATACCGTCGATTCTCTCATTAGCACCTTTTACTTGGAACTGTTCTAATTTTTTGCTAGCTTCTTTATAGTTCGCTTGGATATCCCACATTTCATCGAATGTTAGATTTGTTTTTACATTTTCACGAACGACGCCGAACATGTCACCAAATTTTGTAACAGATGAGATGTTGGCACCTTTTTTTATAACAGCCTCGATAATTTGGCGTTGACGCTCTTGACGACCGAAGTCACCGCGTGGGTCTTCCTTACGCATTCTTGAATAGGCTAAAGCCTTTTTCCCATCTAATTGAATAGTCCCTTTAGTAAAATGATATCCTTCGTATGTGAAGTCTAAATTGTTCTCAACCTCTACTCCACCAACGGCATCTACCGTATCTTTAAAGCTTTCCATATTTATTTTCACAAAATAATCAACAGGTACGTCTAAGAAGTTTTCGACAGTTGCAACAGTCATTTCTGTACCGCCAAATGCATAGGAATGGTTGATTTTATCTTGCTTTCCTTTTCCGATGATTTCTGTTCTTGTATCACGAGGGATACTGACCATTTGTGTTGATTGCGTATTCGGATTCACCGTCATTAAAATCAATGAATCAGAACGTCCGCGGTCACCTTCACGCTCATCGACACCCATTAGCAGGATCGAAATTGGATCCTTTTCGGTAAATTTCACTTTTTCTGTACGTTTATCTGATTTATCTCTACCAATATCTTCATGGATGCTAGCAACTGTATCGGCAGCTGTTTTGTATAAATAGAATGCATAGCCACCTGTACCTAACACAAGTACTCCAATGATACTAAGCACGATCCATAGCCATTTTTTCTTCTTATGTTTCTTTTCACGCATATATCATTTCATCCTTTTTTAATAAATTTAATGTTTTAGCCTATAAAAGATTATAGTTCTCTCCTACTATTATCACAATCTTTTTTTGTAAAAAAATGTTTCCAATTATTCATATTTAGTTGACAGTTACATACTATCTGCAAGTTTCAAGAAGACGCTTGTAAAAATTGAATAAATTTTGCCACCAATCATCCTTAAGGTAAAAACAATCCTATTATTTAAAGTCTTACATTAATAAGACGTCTACCACATAGGAAAAGTTACAAAAAAATGAACAAAAGGGGGACAGTCCCCAAAACTCAACTTTTGTAGAAATTTGTCTAAAAGATTTGCTATCTAATAAGCAAAAATATCACTATAATGTTTCTTACAATATATAGTAATTAATAGGAGGAAAGACGAGCTTGATTAAAAGATTTGTTACTTTATTACTAGTTTTTACTGTGATTTTTACAATGGTAACGCCATTTTCAGCAAATGTTACTGCTGCTACAAGTGATAGCATTCGTCTATTACCAGCACTTAGCAATGAAAAAGGCATCCAGCTTCAATGGGAAACGACAACAACATCCCAAGCTGAAGAAAGCTTTACATTAATCAAAAATAATGAACAGAGCACAATTGAAAATGCACAATTAATCTCAGAGAAAACGGACGAAGAGGGTACAATACATAAGGTTTATCAGTTTATTGATGACCAAGTGATGCCTGGGGAAACGTATCAATATTCCGTTTCACGTAATGGTGAGGAGGAGCTGAAATCTGAAGCAATCTCTGCCACATATACTCAAGCGGAAAAGCTAGAAATTAATGCAACAAACGTGTCAGAAACTGGGTTTGAGTTAAATTGGACTGAAATCCAATTAGCGGACGCTTACCAAGTATTACTTGATGGAAAAGTCATCAAACAAATTAGTCAGACCACACAATATCAAATAAACAACCTTGAAGATGGGACAAGCTATACAGTAAGCATTCGTGCCATTCAAGGCGAGGAAGTCATTGCAGAAGCAACAAAGCAGGTTGAAACACTAGCGACAACAACAAAAGCTGTTGAAAAATCAACTGAACAGGTTCAACAAAGTGAAGAGCTAGCTGTAACCTCTACTGAAGCAACAGAAGAAGCGGTTGCAATTCCAGACAAAAACTTAAAACGGGAAATAAAATCAGCCCTAAAGCTAAATCGTGATGAGATTTATCCATCTGATTTAGAAAAACTTACTTCACTTGATGTCTCTTACTCAGACATTCATGATTTGACAGGCTTAGAAAAGGCAACGAATTTAACAGAGCTAGATTTAACAGGAAATTCATTGTCTAACTACTCTAGTATTCAAAAACTAACAAGCCTTAAATCTTTAAATCTATCAGAAACAGATTTTGCTGATTTAACAGCATTATCAAGCTTGAAAAATTTAGAGGTACTAGATATTAATTTTACAAATATAACGGATATATCTGCCATTACAAACCATCCAGCATTAAAAGAATTAAATCTTAGTTATCTTGAGCTTAATACACTTTCACCAATTCAACAGCTAAATCAATTAACAACATTGATTGTCTATGGGGAAACGTATGCTCATTTAAACGATCAAATAAATGAATTAAAGAAAACAGGCTTAACAATCTATAGTGATCTAGGGAGTACTGTTTATTTATATGAAATAAAAGCAACCGAAAATCGTGCAACATTGGAGTGGGGATATGAAGGTGATGAGGATGTTGCGTATTATGAAGTAAAGGTTGCTGAGCAAACAACAAAGGTAGCAGCTGAAGAAAATACGCTAGTCATCGATTCATTAGCTAGCAATACGGAATACCGTGTAGCGATTCTTGCTTATAACAGCAACGGAGAAGTTATCACGAGTACGTTAGAAACGTTTAAAACATTGCCAGCCCCATCAGGTGAGACCGTTCAATTTAAGGATGAACGACTTGAAAAGGCGATAAAAGCAGAGCTTGGAATTGACCGGGCAATTTACGAAAGCGATATGGAGTCACTAACAGATTTATTTTTGGATTATAAAAAAATCAGTGACCTCTCAGGACTAGAAAAGGCAGTAAACCTTGAATATTTGAGTGTTGATGGAAATCCAATTAAGAACTTTGAACCAATCTCCCATTTAACAAATTTAATGAGTCTCTCATTAGGTAATACGGGAATAAGTGATTATTCTATTTTAGAGAATTTAACTAATTTAGAGTTTTTATCTCTACATGAAAATAATCTTGAAAGTATTGATGCGTTGCCAGCATTAGAAGGTTTAACGTATTTAAATCTTTACATCAATAACCTGAAAAACTTGAAAGGTATTGAAAAATTTCCAGCATTAGTTTCACTTGATGTTGATGATAACCCATTAACATCAATCGCAGGGCTTAACAAGTTAACTGAATTAGAATCGGTTTTATTAAGCAATACATCATTAGACAATATTGATGAGTTATTAAAACTAGCTAATCTTAGCGAAGTTTACCTTTACGGGAATGACTCATTAAACCTTGAGGATGAATCATCTCCAGCGCGACAAGTAGTTGACCAGCTAAGAGATAAAAATGTACAAGTTGAATTTGACTATTCAGAAGAAGAGCCTGGGGAAGAATGGCTAGATGTATACATTCCAACGGTAACAGAAAACAAACTGGATCTGTTCTGGGATTATTACGGTGAAAGTGAAATCACTAAGTATGAAGTATATGTAAATGAAAAGCTTCATTCAACCGTAACTGGTGATGAAATGTATTTGGAAATGGATAAGCTTGCACCAAATACAGAATACACAATTGTTGTGAAGGCATATGATGCAAACGGTGAGCTAGTGATTAGCAGTGAGCCAATCACTGAAACAACGTGGTCGGAGCCGTCAGGTGAAACAGTTGTCTTTAAAGATGAAAATTTAAAAGAGCTTGTAAAAGAGCAGCTTGGAATTGAACGTGATCCAAGAGTAAGTGATATGGAAAGATTAACGACATTCTATATTTACGGCTCAGACATACAAGATTTAACAGGCTTGCAATATGCAACAAACCTATATGACTTAAATGTGTTTGAACATCAAGACAGTCCATTAGATTTATCAGCGATTAAAGGTTTAAAAGAATTACGTTCTATTTTTATAAGCGATGCTCAAATTAAGGATTATTCTGTTTTAGCTGATTTACCTGACCTTGAAGCTCTGAATATAACAAATAGCAATGTAAGTAATCTTTCCTTTTTAAGTGGAATGAAAAACCTAATTGATTTGTCTTTAGAAAATAACCAAATAACGGATATCACTGCTCTATCAGCACTAACTAACTTATCTTCTGTTAATCTAGCAGATAATAACATTTCAGACCTTTCCCCATTAGAAGGGTCAAAACAGCAGCTAGTCTTTTTAGATGTAAGTGGTAATCCAATTGAAAATATTTCAATACTAGCACAATTTGATAATATAATCGATTTAATTTTAGATAGAACAAAAATTACTGATATCTCACCATTATTAGAGATGGACAGCCTAGAAATGGTATCACTATATAATATTCCAACGCTTGACTTAACTGAGGGAAGCGCAAATGATCAAGTGATAAAGCAATTAAAGGAATATCATGTCCATGTTAATACTGAGGTAGATAGCAAGGCTGATATAATCATTGACGATATAACGGAAACAACTGTTTCGTTCTCATGGGGACAAATGCTACCAAATGGGGTTGGGAAATACAAGGTTTCCTTATATTCATATGAAAGTGATGAGCCAATTATTGAGGAAGAGATTAATAGTTCGGTAAGAAGCCATACGTTTGAAGGACTTGACCCGTTTACAGATTATTACATTACGGTTGATGTGACAGAGGAAGGGTATGAGAATATTCTATATGCTGAATTCACAACATTACCTATTGAAGGAACTGTAAAGGACGTCAGCATGTATGTATACAAAACAGTTGAAGCTCCTGAAGCGGGTGCAGTCTTTGACCTCTACGGATTAGATGAAGATAACGAAGAAGTCTATTATTTTGGCGAATCAGATGAACAAGGCCAATTAATCAATTATGCAACAGAGGAGCCAATTGACATTTTTACTCTTCCTATTGGGAACTATGAAATTGTCTTTACTACAGCGGACAATAAAGAATATGTGTTCCAATTTGAAATTACAAGCTCTGACGATTATCTTGAGAATCCACTATTCTTCTTATTAGAGGATGAGGGAGACAAGAACCCTGTAACACCTCCAACAAATGGGGAGGACAAAGACCCGACTCAAGATGGTAATGACAATAATCCAACACCAACACCTACTAACGATAGTGAAACACCAACAGCTCCTATCAAAGTAGATGACAAAAATGATAAAGATAATAATGTTTTAACACCAATTAAAGCTGGTTCATCAAAAGAAACGAAAAATGAGCTTCCGGAAACAGCTACAATGATGTATAACCTATTACTCATTGGTTTCATTGCTTTATGTTTAGGTGCTGCAGTATTATTTATCCAAAAAAGAAAACAAGTTAAAAATAGTTAAGCGGTAGAAGGGGACATTTAATGTTCCCTTCTTTTTCGTTTCATCACACGATGCTTTCAATATAATAAATGGTAGGAGGAAGAGCTTATTTGTTATAACGTCGCAAAACCTCTCCTTCTTATTGCTAGATAAGAAATAGAATTTACTAGAGTAAGTGAGATAAGAAAAAAGAATGGAAATAGTTTGAAATGCCTTTGTTTTTGTGTATAATTTTGAATAGAACATGTCGAAAATTGGAGGATTCTTGTTTTGAATAAGCTTTATGTCTTACTAACAGTAATAGTGTGTGGTGCTGCAATCATTATTGGTAATCTACACTGGAATCATAAAATCTCCGCAAAGGCAGAGAAAACGGTAGCTGAAAAAGAGGTCGAGCAAGTGAGTCCTGTTGAAGAGGAAACTTCCTCCGAAAAGAAAGCGATCGATGTGACAGCACTCTCTGCGAATCTACCAAAAGAGTTACAAGAAAAAATAAAAAATGCAGTAAATACAAAGAAGCCTTTACAGTTCATCATTTATGGTTCAGATTCAACGGCAACAGACAAAGAGGCATGGCCAGAACTTTTCAAGAAACAATTAACCACATCATATGGTGAAGGAATCTTTAACATAACTGTTCTTTCAGAAGGAACGAAGACGTCAAGAGAAGTTGTTGATGAAAAGTCGTATGAACAAGTAAGTAATGCAAAGCCTGATATCATTCTATATGAACCGCCTATGTTAAAGGATAACGAAAGTGTAATCGGCATTGAAAACACACTGAAAAACATCGAAACGATGATGGACGCATGGAAGGAAGTAAATGAAGATGTAACAATATTCATACAACCTTCAAACCCATTATACAATGCTAATTTTTATCCAAAGCAAGTAAATCAATTAAAAGACTATACAGAAACGAATGACATTGTTTATTTAAACCATTGGGAAAATTGGCCGGAATTAGATGATGAAAAAATGGAAGATTATTTAGCTGATATGGGTGAACAGCCTAGCTTGCCTAATCAAAGCGGGCATAAGGTATGGGCGGATTACCTAACTAAATATTTTATCGGTAAGTAGACAGGGGAATAGCCCTTGTCTATTTTTTTTGACCGAATATCCCTTACAGTAAATTTAATGATGTATAGCTATAGGAAGAATTAAGTGCTGACATATCGGAAAACATAGACAAGCATAAAACGGAGTTAAACAAGCACTTAAATGAGTACAAAGTTATTTCTGCTAACTAATGTCCTTAGCATTTTCCTCAAGTAAATTGAATAACTTTATAAATATTAAAATTGTGCATTAGTAAGACTAATAATGCAGAAAATTTACGAAAGATTAACGTTGGTATGCGTAAAATACGATAAAATGAATACGTATCTATAGTAGTTACTTATTTGAGGAGGAGTTATCATGCAAATTAAAAAAGCAATTATTCCTGCAGCTGGACTAGGGACGAGGTTTCTACCAGCAACGAAGGCGCAACCGAAAGAAATGCTGCCGATTGTTGATAAACCAACCATTCAATATATTATTGAAGAAGCTGTAGCCTCCGGAATTGAAGATATATTAATTGTTAGCGGACGTGGAAAGCGGGCGATTGAGGATCATTTCGATAAATCGTATGAGCTTGAGGAAACGTTAGCAAATAAGGAAAAATGGGACATCCTTAACGAAGTTCAGAAAATTTCTGAGCTGGCAAATATTCACTATATAAGACAGAAGGAGCCAAAGGGTCTTGGTCATGCAATCTATTGTGCACGAAGATTTATTGGCAATGAGCCATTTGCTGTCATGCTTGGAGATGACATTGTTCAAACAGTAACCGAGCCTTGCTTAAAACAGTTGATCAATGTGTATGACATGTTCCAAAGTACAGTTGTTGGCGTTCAAAAGGTTGCTGAGTCTGAAGTATCTAAGTATGGAATCGTAAGCTATCGAGAGGAATTAGCGAATGATGTCTTTAGAGTCGATGATATGGTGGAGAAGCCAACACCTGAAGCAGCACCTTCTAATAGTGCAATTCTTGGCAGGTATATCCTAACACCTGAAATTTTCGATATTTTAAGTCAGCAAAAGCCAGGAGCTGGTGGAGAAATTCAATTGACAGATGCGTTAAAGCAGCTTTCTGCACAACAGCAGGTTTTAGCCTATCACTTTATCGGGAATCGATACGATGTTGGAGATAAGCTCGGTTTTATTAAAGCAACGATAGACTTTTCCTTACAACGAGAAGATATAAAGCATGATTTACTCTTATATTTGGAAGATATCATAGTGAAAAAGAACGTTTAAAAAATGAATGTTGTAGGAGGGGAAACGGTTGAGAATTACGATTGCTGGAACTGGATATGTTGGATTAGTGACAGGTGTTGCTTTAGCAGAAATTGGTCATGAAGTGATTTGTTACGATATTGACGATGAAAAAGTAAGCCGATTAAAGGAAGGAATCTCACCTATTTATGAACCAGGAATTGATCAGCTTTTAGTAAAGAACCAGCTTAACAATCGGCTTTCTTTTAGCTCGGATTGTAGTGAGGCATATTCCACCCCTGACATCATTATGATTGCTGTTGGTACTCCGGAAAGAGAGGATGGATCGGCAAATTTATCTTACGTGTATCAAGTAGCGAAGGACATTTCAAAATATTTAAAGACTCAGCAGGCAATTGTTGTGACAAAGAGTACAGTTCCTGTCGGGACAAATCGTAAGGTGAAGCATTGGATTGAAGAAGAAAGAGAGTTTCACTCGCGAATACATATCGTTTCTAACCCTGAGTTTTTAAGGGAAGGCTCTGCCTTATATGATACCTTTCATGGGGATCGAATTGTCATTGGCAGTGAAGCTGAAGAAGCTGCAACGAAAATGGAGGAGCTTTATTCGCCGCTAAATATCCCAATTATCCATACAGATATTGAAAGTGCAGAGATGATAAAATATGCATCAAATGCATTTTTAGCTACGAAAATTAGCTTTATAAATGAAATCGCGAATATTTGCGAAAAGGTTGGCGCGAATATTGAAGATGTTTCGAAAGGGATCGGAATGGACCAACGAATCGGTTCTAAGTTTTTACAGGCGGGGATTGGATATGGAGGTTCTTGTTTTCCGAAGGATACGAAGGCGCTCGTACAGCTAGCAGGTGACGTTAAGCACCGGTTTCATCTTCTAGAAGCCGTTATTAATGTGAACAATAACCAACCGCTCCTATTACTAAAAAAGGCGAGGGATTATGTTGGCTCTTTTAAAGATGTGAAGGTAGCTGTTCTTGGTCTTGCATTTAAACCAAACACAGACGATATACGGGAATCGGCAGCCTTGGTCGTTTTAAAGCATTTGTTAAATGAAGGTGCACAAGTGAATGTTTACGACCCGATTGCGATTGCAAATGCCGAGAAGGTTTTAGGTAATACTGTTTCTTACTATGAAACGATTGAAGCTGCTATTAAGGACACAGAGATCGTTTTTATTATCACAGAGTGGAAGCAAGTAAAGGAGTTTCCTTTGCGTAACTATCTCGATTTGATGAAAACACCAATCGTTATTGATGGACGAAATTGTTACGATGTAAAAGAGGCTGCTGCATTGAATATTACCTATTCTTCAATTGGACGTGAGAGTGTTACTGCTTTAAAAATGGAGATAAGGGAATAAGATAAATTAAAGGCTAGAAAGGGTTTTCATCACCTTTTTAGCCTTTTTTTCATTATATAGTTTTCTATTAAAAAACCCCGAATAAAGCTTTTCTTTAATTCGGGGTTTTACTAGATGCAGATTAATACAGGTCTGTTAAAGTTGTGTTTGGATAATAGAATTTCAAGATCTGAGCATAGGTATAACCTTCTCTAGCTTGCTTTTGGGCACCGTATTGGCTCATTCCAACACCATGACCAAACCCTAATCCACTTAAGTGTAGAGTAGTTATAACGCCAAGCTTATCTTTTAACTGTGAAACCTTTTCTTCATCAAGAGCAACCGTTCCACCAAGCACATGTATATTTTTAATTGATTGTTTATAACCTGTTAAAAAGCTATCAAGTTTAGTGCTTAAACCTGACCCAACTAAGATAAGTGGAGCTTTTTTAGCAGCAGATAAAGACGAGCTTGTTAATGCGTCTGGGAAGTCAGTACCTGTTGCATAAATAACATCTGTTCCGCTAAAGGATCCTTTGAATTTTTCAAGTAATGCAGCTAAAGTACCGTAACGGTCGTCACCAGATAATCTTGCGACATTGCTTTTTACCTGTTGTACTTGTTGATAGGCAGTAGCAGAAACGGCAACAGGTCCACCTAATACATAGGCTGGCTTGCTTGCATGTGTTGAAATAAAGGATTTGCTAACTGCAGGTAATGAGCTTGCTCTCGTTAACACAATCGCATAGTTATTTAAAGCGGCAATAGAAGAGCTAGCAAGTGCGTCTGCAAAATCTTCTCCAGATACAACAAATGTACCTGCAATATTTTTGAGACGTTTATTTATTTGAGCATTTGTTTCATAACGGTTATCGCCATATACACGTTGGACATTATTATCAGCAATTGTATTAATTTGCTTGATTTGCTGAACAACAGTATCAGAAACAGCTGTTTGTCCGCCAAGTACAATTACGTTTGTTGCTTTTAATCGGGTAATTTCATTAGCAATCTTCGCGCTTAAATTTTTTGAATCCGTTAATAATATCGGCGCATTCCCATATTGATAAGCTAGTGGTCCAGCTGATAGGGCATCTGCATATTGACTTCTCGTTGCAATAAAGACGGTTTTGTATGGATGACTTGAAGAGAAGCCATTCGGATACAATTCTTTTGAAATCTCTATAGAAGTTTCAATTCGATCATTACCATTAATTCTTTGGATATCTGTTGAAGTCGGTGCCGTAATTTGATCGACAAGTGTGCTTCTCATCGTCATTGTTCCGAACATTGAGCGTATTTGATCAGCAGATATAATAGTTGGTGCATATGTTTTAACAGAAACGTTATTTTGTGCATCCTTCACAACATATTGGATTTTAATCTTTCCGCTTTTGATTCGTTTTCCAGGTGTTCGTTCTGGATTAATTGAGAATTCATCGATAGATAAAATTTTCAAATCTGATGTCGATGGCAACCCAACCTGTGTTTTTAGCCAAGGCTTGATACTATTTCTTGCGATTGCATCAGCTTCTTGGACTGATTTCCACCATGCACTAGGATTGTTAAGAGCATAACCTTTTAAAGAAATTTGCTTTGATTGAACATCAACAGTCCAGCGTTGTTTTGGATCGAAAGAATCTTCTTTAGCGGTTAGATAAGGGAATTCACCTTGACCCCAAACTGCATTGGCCGATTCAATATATCCTCCGTTACTAGACGAATAGACAGTATCAGCAACTGAACTTCCGTATTTTAATATCTTACCTTCCGTTGCATCGACAACCTCTGAAATTTTTGTTGCATAAACAGGATCGCCTATTCCACCATATACTTGATTTCCTTGAGTGTCATTCACTTTATAGTTAAGCTTTGCAACCTTTGAACGCGCAGCAACAGCTTGTGCTTTAAGTGCCTCTCGATCCCATGATGCTAGCATTTCCTCTGGAACAACACCCTTAATATAGTCTTCTAATGGAAGTGTGTTATAAGGACGTACATATTTTTCAGAAGCAACCTTAAATTCGAATGAACCACGATACTTTCTGATTTTTTTTGCATCCGTATTATTCGGATCGTTGATTTGGACGTAACTAGTTGCGTAATTTGTCGGTGTAAGAGCTAGGTTTCCTTCAACGATTCCTTTTTTCGTGTTATTTACATATAAAGCTAGCTTTTGATTCTCTACCTTTAATGTAAAACTAGTAAGAGATTTTATCAGATTATCATTGTTCGTATTACCAGTTTTATATTCACCAGATAGTTTAATGTCTAATGATGTCTTATTCCCTATGTAATTTCGTAATTCAACTGTTACATTCGGTTCGCTCGCAGCATTTACAATTGGCGAAATTTGTAAGATTGATAGCGCAAGAACAACAGCAAGAGCAATTTTTATTAGTTTCTGCATCTAATACCTCCGTATAATATATGTCTACTACATTATTTATAACAAATATAGACAGGAATTTACATAGTAAATATACAGTATAGTTTAGTAGAGACCTTTTACATGAAAATATGATTGTAATCGATTCATTAGATGTTAAGAATATTATCCTTCCTACAATTCTCTCTTTTTTTTGACGTTTTTTTGCAATTCCACTAATTTTTGTTTTTTGAAATAAAATCTACTTTTTAAACCTATTGTAAAGAAACGATGACAACCTTGTTAAAAATCTCCCATATGGCTAAAAAATAAATCCTTCTGTCCGATAAAGTAAATAGAGGAAAAAATGATACTTATTATAACAAAGAAAGGAGGAATGATAGATTTGAAAGCTTTCATGTCTATTTGTTTTACAGTACTACTCACTTTTAGTTTCATAGTCTTCTCTCATCCTCAGCAAAAGACTGTTGCTAGTGAGGTTTACTTTACTTATTATGCTAAAAATGATTTGGTTGCATATTCCGAGCGGGGACATCAATATTCAAAGGTAGGAACGTTTGAATTCCAGGATTCCTTTCAAGTGAAAAAGGGTAGTATTCGAAATGGCTGGGCTGAAATCAAATGGAATGGTCGAAAAGCTTATGTAGAAAGTAAATCGATCGTTAATAGAAAACCTCAGGCTACCTATTTCAATTACTATCCTAAAGAACCGATTAGCTATTATGCCGGAAGAGGTACAAATACTAAGCGATTAGGTTCGATTGCTGAAGATTCCGTTATAAAGGTAAGGAAGGGTTCGGTTTTAAATGGCTGGTCTGAAATCCAATATAAAGGAAATTCGTATTATGTGCAGCATGATAAGCTATCAAATAAAGCGCCAATTTACTTCACGTATTATGCCACAATGAATTTTACCCTTTACAATGAAAGGCATACAGGTACACCTAAAGTAAACATTCCAGTTGATGCTGTTGTTAAAGTGAAAAAGGGAAGTGTTAAAAACGGCTGGAGCAGGATTGAATATAACGGAATAAGAGGTTATGCACCATACGGTAATATTTCCAAGAACAAAAATGTTTATTTCACCTATTATACGACAACGAATATGCCATACTATAGCTCAAGCTCATTTACAAATAAGGTTGGTACTTTACAATCGGGTGTGGAAGTCCTTGTGAAAAAAGGGAGTGTCGTAAATAATAAGGTTCAAATTAAAGTGAATGGAAAGAGCTATTTCGCGCTTTATAATCAAATGGACAATATTACGTATAGTAATATTGATTTGCGAATACCAGCAAATGTAACAGCTGCTGAGATTAATCGTTATATTTCCGCTTATGAGCAAAAAACTAGTAAGAAAAGTGTTTTTCGAGGTCAGGGACAAGCTTTTATTGATGCTGGGAATCAATATGGGGTAAATGCGTTATTTTTAGCAGCAATCGGCATTCATGAATCAGCATATGGTACGTCGAATTTAGCTATTTCTAAAAATAATTTATTTGGATTAAAAGCTTATGATGCCGCGCCGTATGAAAGTGCTTTACGATTCAATTCTGTTGCGGATTCCATTCATTATGAAGCACAATATGTCAAATTTAATTATATCGATCCGAATGGAACATATTATGGCGGAGCTCCAACACTTGCAGGAATGAACAATAGCTACTCAACTGATGCAGGCTGGCACACGAAAATTGCTAACCATATGAAAAACATAAAGGCATTTGATGCAGAGTATTATGCAACGAAAAAGCCTAATACTAATCGTGTCGGAAATCCAGGGTATCCTGCAGGTTCTGACTACTATCCAGCTGATACAGTAGCGAAGGTTAAAAATGGTGCTAAGCTATCCTTGTATCAATCTCCTTCAACATCAGGAGGAAAAAAAGCAACAATTTCGGAAGGAGAATCGTTTAACCTGTTAGAAAAGCGAAACGACTTTTGGGTGAAGGTAAAATATAAGAATAAACTCTATTGGACCAACAGTTTAAAATACTATGAATATACGAAAACAGTTACTGTTACGAATTTAGTACGTGTTGAAACATATAACTATGGCGGGGGAACAACTCCTCTTTATCAAACAGCAAATACATCAAGCGAAGTAATCGCTACTGTATCCAATAATCAATTTGTTACATTACTGCAAAACCCAAGCGGAGGCTTTATTCAGGTTAAAGATTCAAATGGAAAAATTGGTTGGTTAGATAAGAAGTATGCAAAGTTTTCTTTGAAATAGAAAAGTTGTAAATCCGAACGGGGGTAGTAATAAAGTCCTTTCTCATTTCAGGTCTATTGGACTAGGTACGATTCTATTAAACTTTTTAATTTTATATGATAAAATTAATAATGTTGAATTTTATCAAGAAATGACGAAATAAAGGGGCTTTGTACATGTAACAAGTTAAAGAATAATGAATTTTCGTGAATATCGGGACTCTAGTACTAATTATTTGGTATTTATCTCCTTTTTTCTCGTTGGAGGGGATTTCAATTGTGAAGTATGAAAAAGGAGGTTATGGAATGAAAAAAGTACTTGTTAGTTTGCTAGCTATATTATTGCTTATTTCATTAGGTTTTAATCCTAATGCTAGCCTCATTCAAAAGGCTGAAGCGACGGCTGTTTATTTTGACTATTATGCAAAAGAACCTGTGAGCTTCTACGGCGGCAGAAGTACAGCTACGAAAAGATATGGTTCAATTGCAGAGGATGCTGTTGTTAAGGTGAAGAAAGGTTCTGTCATTAATGGCTGGTCCGAAATAAGCTATAAAGGCAGAGCGTATTATGTTCAGCATGATAAATTATCAAATCGTGCCCCGGTTTACTTTACCTATTATGCAGTAACAGATTTTACTCTTTACAATGAAAGACATACGGGAACGCCAAAGGTGAAGGTACCTAAGGATGCAGTTGTAAAAGTGAAACAGGGCAGTGTGATAAACGGCTGGAGCAGAATTGAATATAACGGAATAAAAGGCTATGCCCCTTACAGTAATATTACAAAAGAAGCGGCTGTCTATTTTGATTACTATCCAAAAGAGCCGATAAGCTATTACGCAGGTCGTGGAACAACTACGAAAAGATATGGTTCAATTGCAGAGGATACTCCTATTAAAGTTAGAAAAGGCTCTGTCATCAACGGCTGGTCAGAAATCTTATACAAAGGCAATGATTATTATGTTCAACATGATAAGCTATCAAATAAACCACCTGTCTATTTTACTTACTACGCAATTCAGAACTTCACACTTTATAATGAAAGACATACTGGAACGCCGAAGCTTTCTGTACCTTCAGGCTCAGTAGTAAAGGTGAAGCAAGGCAGTGTAATAAACGGCTGGAGCAGAATTGAGTACAATGGTGTAAAAGGGTATGCCCCATACTCCTATATATCAAGTCAAAAGCCAGGATATTTCGTTTATTATGCGAATAAAAATACAAATATATATACATCAGCAGGCACAAGCTCCAGTGTAAAAAAAGTTATTAGTAAAAATGAACCGATTAAAATTGTTAAAGGCGGCATTAATAATGGCTGGGCAACGATTGCCGATGGCGGTGGTTTTGTCCGTTCATCAGATATCGTAAATAAAGCCTTCTATTATGCAAGGGAAAGTCTTGCGATGAGAGAATACGGAAATATTAATGCGAAGCAGCTTGCAACGATTCCGAAAGGTACTGAGGTTGACATCATCAATCGCGACCAGCTCTATGAGGATTGGGTAAGAGTTCGCTACAATGGGAAAATTGGTTATGTGTCTAGTAACTATTTAACTTTGGAATTAGTGGCAAAAGAAACACCATTGAACAAAACAATTGTGATTGATCCAGGGCATGGAGGACATGATCCAGGTGCAGTTGGAAATGGCTTACAGGAAAAGGATGTTACATTGTCCGTCGGTAAATTAGTAGCTGAAAAACTAAAACAAATGGGTTATGATGTTCATATGACACGTACTGAAGATATCTTTTTAGCACTAAACGAAAGAACAGATTTCGCTTATAGTTTATCTCCAGGTGCATTTGTTAGCTTACATATGAATTCTTTTTCTGATTCTAATGTGAATGGAACTGAAACATATTCTTCAGGTGAAGGAACATCCTTAACTGAAAAGGAAAAAGAAGAAAGTGCGAAGCTTGCTTCCTTTATTCAAGAAAGACTATTGGATGCCATCGATACAAATGATCGTGGAACAAAAGAAGCTGAGTTTTATGTCATTGACAAAAACTATACACGTTCAGTATTAGTTGAAATGGGCTTTATTTCAAATCCAGATGATGCGAATATCTTTAAAACTGAAAGCGGAAAAGATAAAACAGCTACTGCTATTGCGCAAGGAATTAATGATTTTTATAATTGGAAGAATTAAAACGTTAATAGTAAAGCTAGCGGTCTATGATTTTGATTGCTAGCTTTTCTTTTTATGGTTGTTGATACCTATACTTATTCGATATAATATATTGAGTCTAATTTAGAATCACGAAACTAAAATTAGTAAAACATAAAATAAATTAAATTAAATTGTAATGATTCATTGGAGGAGTCACTTTGGGAAAAATTTCAATAGATCGAGTGAATGAAGCGTACTATGGTGATTTAGGAACCGATTTTAGTAACAAAACAAGGGAAAGAGTCAATTGGATTGTCACCCATGTTGTGGGAAAGAAGATTTTAGACATCGGTTGTTCACAAGGGATAGTTTCCATCCTTCTTGGACGTGAAGGGAAGAAAATTGATGC
>JAPSLL010000018.1:0-19941 GCA_031180805.1 Bacillus sp. (in: firmicutes) | reverse complement strand
CTATTGAATAGAGAAGAAACGGCATTAAAAGCTGCTCTAGTAAAACAGAATAAAATCGATGAGTTGAATAGACAAATTTCTGTATTGGAGCACAGATATAAAGTAATTAGAAAGTCACGGTTCGGACGGGTTCAAGTGAAATATTGGGAATTGAAGAGAAGATTGAAAAAAATTGTTGGAAGAGGTAAGAAATAATGCTGAAACAAGATATCCTAAAGCGTTTAGAAAAAATCCAAGAAATTCGAGCTAATAAACTTGGTTATGAATCACCAGAAGAAACGACTCGGAAAAACGAACAGGCTCTCTACGAAAAAGGGATAAGTATTATTTTACCATCATATAAAGGTGAAAAAACAATTTTAAAGTGTTTAGAGTCTTTAGTGAATCAAACACTCGATGCTTCTCTTTTTGAGGTCATATTAATTATAAATGGTGAAAAAGATCAAACTGAGGAATTAGTGTCAAATTTTATTAATGAACGAAATATCCAAAATATAAAGGTTGTTGTACTTGAAGAAGCAGGTGCTTCAGTTGCAAGAAATAAAGGAATTAAATTAGCATCTCGCCAATATTGTACATTTATCGATGATGATGATTATGTCTCTGATAACTATTTAGAAGAAATGTATAAGCTTGCTAACCAAAATACAGTTGTTATTTCCCAAATCTATAATGTTGAAGAGAATGGGAATATTCAATCTTCTAATGTTATTAATCGACAAATCTTAAAATCATTTGTTAGCAATCAAACACCTTATGAAAAGCTTCATACCGTGTTAACGATTAATGCTTGTAAGCTTATTCCGACTATGTATGTGCAAAAATACCAATATGATGAAAGCCTAAAGAGTGGGGAAGATATTGTATTTTTCACAGAGTTAGTTGTGAAAGATGATTTAAATTATGTTGTTGTTCCTTATACGAAAAAAGCAGTTTATTATCGCACATTAAGAGACAATTCGATTTCACGTCAAGCGATGACATTTGATTTCAATGTTAATCAACGTGTAGCTGTCATTTCTCGTTTAAATGAATTGCTCGAAAGTGACGAAATAACACCTACTAAAGAAGACTTCGTCAAACGTAAAATAAATGCGCAAGGGTCATTCATTCAAAAATACTATGAAGAACATAAAGATGAATATCAAACAATCATTGATGAGATTTCATCTAAGAAATTAATTTATTTCCCATATACTCTATTAAATGAAGATAAAGTAGGGCAATTAGTTATTTCATATTGCTTCCCACCATATAACGACACTGCTGGAAACGTTATGGCTAAACGGATGAGAGAATCTGGCATGGTATCGGATGTCGTTTATAATATGATGGATAAAGTTCGAAAAACGAATTTATCCCTTAACCAAATGGTTGATGATTTAATAAATGTTCGTTTGCCTATTAATTCACAAACGAGCTTCTCTAATTGGGAGCATATTAAGAAATTTGTCGATTTAGGTATGGAAGATATCGATGAGCTTGTTGAAAAAAATGGTGTCCATAAGCAAGTATTTAGTCGTGCTATGTGGGCAGCTTCACACTTTTTAGCATTCGAATATAAACGGAAATATCCTGAAACAAAGTGGATTGCGGAATTTTCTGACCCACTTCTCTATGATATTGAAGCGAAAAAGCGTCATGTTGATATAACGGATCGGTCTTATTTGAAAAATTTAGAGGAAATGGTGAAAAAGACTGGCTTACCTTTCCCAAATGATAATAACCTATTTTTCTGGTGTGAGTATTTACCGTTCCTATTTGCGGATGAGTTAATTTTCACAAATCAAAATCAATATCAATATATGATGGATGTCTTTCCTATTGAAGGAATTAAAGAATTTGTAAAAGACAAAGTAACGATTGAACCACATCCAACACTTCCAGAACGATATTATTACATTGAAGATTATGAGTATCCATTACTTTCAGATGACCATGTCAATGTTGCATATTTTGGTAACTTCTATAGCAAACGTAATCTGAATGATTTATTTGAAGGGTTAAAGTTTGCCAAGAATAAGGTGAAGGACCATGTATTAATCCATGTCTTCACTGCGAAGCCTGCTGAACTGGAAGCACAGTTAAAAGATGACCCACTAGAGGATAACATCATTGTAAATGGATTTGTTGACTTCCATAAATTCTTGAACTTATGTACAAAGTTCGATTGCTTAGTTGTAAATGATTCAACAACGAAAGATAATAAGCCAATTAATCCATATTTACCATCAAAATTAAGTGATTATAAAGGTAGTGGTTCAGATATTTGGGGAATCTTTGAGGAAGGTAGTATTTTAAGTCAAAGCAAAGATGTGACTTATTTATCACCTTTAAATGATGCAAAAGCAGCTGCAATGACATTTGAAAAAATGGTTGAGAAAAAATTTACTACTAATCAACAGTAATGAAGGAAGCTGTTTTTCAATCCTGACAAAGAACTGATTAAGAAAGGAGCAGGATGTGAATGGGGAATACAGACCAAGAAAAAGTGACGATCGATAAAGAAGAGTACGAGCGTTTAACAAATCTAGTTGAACGATTGAAAGAAGATAAAAAGGAAATGGAAGCTGAATTTAAACAAATTATCTCCAATATCCTTGATGAATTAAAGACAAACGAAAATGCTGAAGAAAAGCAAATTGCTTCAGGAAATGCAAAAATAAAAGAACAGGCTCAAACAATTGAAGAGTTAACTAGAAAGCTAACTCGATTGCAAAATTCCAAATTAGGTAAGCTGCAAATGAAATATTGGGAGCTAAGAAAGAAAAGAAGATAAAAAATAAACAAATTTAATTTACAAGGATAGGAGGGAAAACGATGCAAAACAGAGAGCCTATAGAAATTCATCATTATTATGATAAATGGCCTAAAAAAACAGAATCAACATATGATGTACTTATTCAGTATACGAATGAGTTGAAAATAAAAGCTCGGCGAATAAGTCAATTTCAAAGGCCAGTAATTATCTATTATGATAGTCAAAAAAAGGTGAACAAAAAAATAAATTCAGAATACACTTATATAGCTAAATTGAATGGTGAAAAACAAGGGAGCTTGCAAGTGCAGCAAGTAATTGTTGGCTATGATAAAAACAACGAAAAAATCTATGTCCAATACAATCCATTAGGATGTGAGATGAACCTAAGTTTCCCTGAAGAGGTAACAAGCTATTCAATTGGTCTTCGCTTAACTGGAGAAGGAGAAGCGACACTATCGGATCTTTCGATAGTAACATATGAAATACCAAGCTCGGAAAGTACACAGGAATTATATGATCGCTATAAAGAGATTGATTATCTGATTGTAACGAACGTCTATCCTGAAAAAAATACTTATTATCAAAATATGTTTATTCATAAAAGAGTTTTAGGATATAAGGAAAAAGGACTAAAAGTTGCGATTTACCGACTTAACACTTCACCGATGACCGTAGCTAACTATGAATATGAAGGTGTACCTGTATTTATTGGTGGAGAACGAGTATTATCCGCTTTATTGGATACAATAGCTGTAAAAAAGGTACTCTTTCATTTTATTAACGAGAAGATGTATCGAGCAGTTCGGAATTCAAAGGCACGGAATACACCGAAGATTGTCTGGGTACATGGGTATGAAACGACAAAATGGTACCGTCGATGGTTTAATTTCTATGATAATTCGAAAAGCTTGCGTGATACCTTGGAGCAAGCTGAAATAAATCAACAGCAATTAGATTTTATGCATGACATCTATACGGCAAAGGATGACAACATAAAATTTATTTTTGTTTCAAACTGGTACAAGGAAAATGTTGCTGAAAAGGATACAAGTACGATCATTGAAAATTATCGGATTATCCATAACTTAATTGATGATTCATTATTCAATTATGTGGAAAAACCTACTGAGCAAAGGTTAAGAATTTTAACGGTTCGACCATTTGCTTCACGGACATATGCCAATGATTTAACGGTAAAAGCAATTTTATCTTTAAAGGACAGGCCGTTTTTTAATGAGCTTGTTTTTGATATATATGGTCAAGGTCCTTTGTTTGATGAAGTTGTAGAACCACTTCGGAACATACCAAATGTCCATCTGCATAATTACTTTTTGTCGCAACAGCAAATTGCTGAACAACATAAAACACATGGCGTATTTTTATGTCCATCAAGAATGGATTCTCAAGGAGTCTCTTTAGGAGAGGCAATGTCAAGCGGGTTAGTGCCTGTTACAAGTGCTGTTTATGCAATTCCAGAATTTATTGATAAATCATGTGGATTTCTTGCAGAGGGAGAAGACTACAAAGGGTTGGCAGATGCTATTGAATATCTGTATAAACATCCTGAAGTATTTTTGGAGAAATCAGCAAAGTCAGCAGAGCGTATTCGCTATCAATGCGGGAAAAACAAAATGATTCAACAGGAAATTGAAGAAATATTATTATAGATTATATTAAAGCTTATTGTAGATTTCTTTATTGCAGTGAGTGTGTGTAACTCTTCTAAGAGAGCGTGTCATAGGGAAACCCGACAGGCGCTAACATTCGGGGAGACTTTAAACTGCACGTGATAAGCGAACACTGTAATAGAGGATCAACTATTAAGCTTAGCAGTGCTTAAGTTTTCAATAAATTTATGATTGTGATGCATTTATGGCAATTTTAGTAACAAGATTGACAGGGTTCTAGTGAAGTTGTAATGTTTTTAAAGAAGAACATTAAACAGCTTTACGATCAATAATTGGAGGAATAAATTATGAAGCTAGTTACATTAGGTCTTGGATATATAGGCCTTCCAACATCAATTATGTTTGCAAAACACGGTGTAGACGTGTTAGGTATAGATGTTCAACAAAAAGTTGTTGACTCTTTAAATCAAGGGAAAATACACATTGAGGAGCCAGGACTTCAGGAAGCACTTGAAGAGGTAATGGCATCAGGTAAGTTTAAAGCATCTACAGTTCCTGAAAAGGGTGATGTGTTTATCATTGCTGTTCCAACTCCAAATCAAGATGACCAATATAAATCTGTAGATTTAAAATATGTTCTAAGTGCTGTTGAAATGATCATTCCTTATTTAGAAAAGAATAATACGGTTATTGTAGAGTCTACAATCGCACCTCGTACAACGGATGATCATGTAAAACCTTTACTAGAAAAAGCTGGATTTACAATAGGTGAGGATTTATTCCTTGTTCATTGTCCAGAACGAGTATTACCTGGACAAATTATGCACGAGCTTATTCATAACAACCGCATCATCGGTGGAGTAACAGATGCTTGTAAGGAAGCTGGTAAAAAGGTATATGGTACATTTGTTCAAGGTGAATTAATCTTAACAGATGCAAAAACAGCTGAAATGTCTAAACTAATGGAAAACACATATCGTGATGTGAATATTGCCTTAGCGAATGAGCTTGTAAAAGTTTGTACGAAGCTAGGCATAAATGCGTTGGATGTTATCCAAATGGCGAATAAGCATCCTCGTGTTAATTTGCACTCACCAGGACCTGGAGTTGGAGGTCACTGCTTAGCTGTAGATCCTTACTTTATCGTTGCTGAAGCACCTGACCAAGCAAAATTAATTTATCAAGCACGTGATATTAACGTGTCAATGCCTTCCTTTGTTGTTGAGCATACAGCGAAACTTTTGAACGGTCTGGAAGGAAAGAAAATTACAGTATTTGGCCTAACTTATAAAGGAAATGTTGACGATATTCGTGAAAGTCCAGCAATGGATATTTACGGTATGTTAAAAGCATCTGGTGCTGGGGAAGTTGTTGCTTATGACCCACATGTGAATTTGGAATGGGTAGAGCAAGATATGGAAAAAGCCGTAAAAGATTCAAGTTTAGTTTTAATCCTAACTGACCATAATGAATTTAAGGAATTCAATGGCTCAGAATTTGCTGGTATGGCAACGAAGCAAATTTTTGATACGAAGAATATTGTGAAACAATCACCTTCTGATGTTACGTATATTAACTTTGGAAACCTATATGATTTTGTTTAAAGAAATGAAACATTAGTGAATATTACTCTTATTTTGCGACCATATTCGACTATGGTCGCCTTTTACTTACTAAATCTTTGACAAAATTCTAGTTAAACTTGAAAGCTGTTCTAAGTAAGTTTATTATAATTAAGATGCAACATTTCGTTAGTTAGGAGAAGCTGTATGTTACTAGAAACATTTAAATCAATTAAAGCCAATAAAGATTTAATCTACCATTTAACTGCTTCTGACTTCAAAGCAAATACATCAAGAACTTACTTTGGATTTACGTGGTGGATACTAGATCCAATCTTTTATATGGCTGTCTTTTACCTATTAGTAGTCGTGATACTGGATAGAGGTACTCCTAATTACCCGGTCGTTATTTTTACGGGATTAATTCCGTTGAAATTTGTTACTGCTTGCCTTGTAGATGGGACAAATGCAATTTCCTCTAAAGGGAATATCTTGCAGCAAGTTTATATACCAAAGATTATCTTTATTTTGGTTAGACTGCTCGTTAACTGTATAAAATATCTCATTAGCGTTGTCGTTTTAATCTTATTCTTGGCGATTTATGGTATAGATTTCACTTGGAATGTTCTTTATTTCCCAGTTATTTTTATTATTAATGCGATCTGTTTGCTAGGAGTCATGATATACCTAGCACATCTAGGAGTCTTTCTAAGAGATATAAAAAATATGATGCAATATATTTCAAGAGTTTTAATGTATCTTTCACCAGTACTGTTTGAAATGAGTACCGTTCCTGAAAAATTAGTTCCAATCTTATATTTAAATCCTTTTACGACATTCCTTGAATCATATCGAGACGTGTTAGTATATGGAAAGCCTCCAGAGTTTTTACCGTTGCTCCTATTAACAGTTATTTCGGTAGCTATTTTATACTTTGGATTACGTTTGCTTAATAAAAATGAAAAAGAATATGCTAAGGTGATTTAATTGACACAAAATATAATTGAAATTAAAGATCTTTGGGTTTCTTATCCGGAATTTACCGAGAAACCTCTCAAAAAGTTATTAAATCTCCATAAAAAAGAAGACCGGTTTTGGGCGCTTAAAGGCTTAAACTTTGAAGTGAAAAAAGGAGAGGTGCTTGGTGTTATTGGGCGAAATGGCTCTGGAAAAAGTACACTTTTAAAGCTTCTTAGTGGATTAATTTCCCCTGATAAGGGAGAATTTAACATTTACGAGGATGAGCATCCTGTTCTTCTCTCATTAGGGGCAGGCTTTCAGCCGGAGCTTCCGGGAATTGATAATATTTATCTGAATGGACTATTGCTAGGTCATAACAAGAAAGCAATTGATGAAAAGGTAGATGATATTATCGAGTTTTCCGAATTAGGTGATTTTATTTACAAGCCTGTTCGTACGTATTCGGCAGGGATGAAATCGAGACTAGCCTTTGCTACGGCTATTTCTTTAGATCCTGAAATTTTGCTTATTGATGAGGTGTTAGGTGTAGGGGATACAGCGTTCCAACAAAAATGCCGTAATGCTATCATGGAGAAAATTAAACAGGATCGAACAGTCATATTAGTGACGCACTCCTCAAATTTAGTTCGCTCGATTTGTGACCGAGTGGTATGGATTCATTTAGGAGAACAAAAGGCAGTGGGGGAAACTGGACCTATCGTAACAGAGTATGACCAGTTTATGAAAAGGACCGTAAAATAATGAATATACTTATGCTCCTGTATAAAGATATTCATTTCGACGCGAGAGTAAAAAGGGAGGCATTGGCATTAGCTGAAGCAGGCCATCAAATCTATTTAGCCTGTGTGAAGGAATACCAATCGCCACCCCCCCACATACATAACAATATAAAGCTCATTCGAACAAATATATCAGTGAAAAGCATTAAATCATCGATTTCAAATGGGACAAGCACAAAGAAAAAGCCGAAAATACTAAATAGATTGCTAGTATGGACAGTGCGAACGCCAGTTGTAAAAATCATCAAGGATTATCTTGCTTATTACGAATTTTATAAAAAAGTGAAGTCAAGTGTTAATGGGATGACCATTGATGTCATTCATTGTCATGATTTAAATACTCTTTGGCAAGGCTCGATGCTTGCAAAGGATTTTTCAGCAAAGCTTGTTTATGATTCACATGAAATATTTAACGAAATGGCAGGGAGAAATCGTCTTGATCGAATAGTTGGGTATCGGGTTGAAAATCTCTTGTTTAAAAAAATTGACTATTTTGTAACAGTTAATGAATTTTTAAGAGATTATTTGTTTGAGAAAAACGGTAAAAAGCCGTGTGTGCTTATTCAAAATATCCCGATATTTAATCAACAAGACCTAGATGCTAACCAAGATATGTTCGCTAAGTATCAATTTACAAAAGCCGACACTATTCTTCTTTACCAGGGAGGCTTTTCACCTTACCGGGGATTAGAATTAATTATAACAGCGATGGGTAAATTACCAGCGCATTTTAAGTTAGTCATGATCGGATCAGGTGTTTTAAAGGAAGAATTAGAAAGATTAGTCACAACTCTTCAGTTGGAACAGAGAGTTTTTTTTCATGAACAAGTACCATCTGAGGAATTGATGAAGTATACCGCTCAGGCACATATCGGTCTTGTTATGTATGAGAAGGTATCTAAAAACAATTATTATTCAACTCCGAATAAAATCTTTGAGTATCTGCAAGCAGGAATACCCGCAGTATCATCTAATCATCCAGGGAAATCGGTTATTATTGAGAAATATAAAACAGGTGTACTAGTTGATGAGAATGTTGAAGCAGTAGTAAACGGGGTACATGAAGTCATGAATCAGTATAAACAATTTCAGGAAAATTGTTTTCAAGCTCAGAAGGAATTAACGTGGGGTAATGAGAAGCAAAAGCTAGTTCAGCTCTATCAACAATTGGCGGAACAGTCATAAGGATGAGACCTTCAGTTCATATATAAAGCTTAAAGGAGAGTAATAGCATGGACCGTAAAATAAAGGTAATGACAATCTTTGGTACAAGACCCGAAGCGATAAAAATGGCTCCACTAGTGTTAGAATTAGAAAAATTTCCGAATGAAATCGAATCAATTGTTACGGTAACAGCGCAGCATCGTCAAATGCTTGACCAAGTTTTAGAGCTATTTAATGTAAAGCCAGATTATGATTTAAATATTATGAAAGACCGTCAAACATTAACAGGTGTAACAACACGTGCATTGGAAGGCCTAGATAACGTTATGAAGGAAGTAAAGCCAGACCTAGTGTTAGTTCACGGTGATACAACGACAACGTTTGTTGCTAGCTTAGCGGCATTTTATAACCAAATAGCTGTCGGTCATGTTGAAGCAGGATTACGAACATGGAATAAATATTCTCCATTCCCTGAAGAAGTAAATCGACAAATTACAGGTGTTATTGCTGATCTTCATTTCTCACCAACAGATAAGTCTGAAGCAAATTTATTACAGGAAAATAAAAAAGCCGATACGATTTATGTAACAGGTAATACAGCGATCGATGCACTTAAAACAACGGTGAAAGATACGTATACTCATGATGTAATCGAGAAGCTTGGTTCAGACCGTATGATCTTGTTAACAGCACATCGGAGAGAAAATCTTGGCGAACCAATGCGTAACATGTTTCGTGCAATTAAGCGTCTTGTTACTGAGCATGATGATGTTCAAGTTGTTTACCCGGTTCATTTAAATCCAGCTGTTCGTGAAGTAGCTGATGAAATTCTTGGTAGTGATCCGAAAATTCATTTAATTGAGCCATTAGGTGTCTATGATTTCCACAACTTCGCTTCACGTGCTCATATTATCCTAACAGATTCAGGCGGTGTACAAGAAGAGGCACCATCATTAGGCGTACCAGTTCTTGTGTTACGTGATACTACTGAGCGCCCAGAGGGTATTGAAGCAGGTACATTAAAGCTTGCCGGAACAGATGAAGAGACAATTTATAAGCTAGCATATGAGCTTCTTAACAATAAAGAGGAATATGAAAAAATGTCGAGGGCTTCAAATCCATACGGTGATGGACAGGCATCAAATCGTATCGTTCATGCGATTCTTCATTATTTCGGAAAAAGTGAAGCTAAGCCAGAACGCTTCCAGCCATAATTATAAAAAGACGGCCAACTACTAAAAGTTGGTCGTCTTTTTATGCAACTTATTTATTTCTTTCTCCGTTAAATGTTGTAAAGCATCTGATAATTGCTTTGCAAGCGTCACTCGATTAAAGTACTGAAGAAGCTTATCTCTGACATTATGTCTAATATTTTGCAGCTCATCAGGATGGGACTGTGCATATGTCAGAGCCCGGATAAAGTCAGCTGAGTTTTCTGGTTCAAAGGAGTAACCTGCTTGGTATGTTTCGACGATATCTTTTGCTTCCCCGTCAACACCGATTAAAATAGGTGTCGACATTGACATATAGTCAAATACTTTAGAAGGAATTGTTATATTGAATAATGGATGTTTTTTTAGTGAGACAATTCCAATATCTGCAGCTTCATAATAGGTAATTAATTCTTCCTTTTTCATACTATCGAGGAAGATCACATTTGCTAGCTCTAAAGATTTCGCTCGTTCGACTAAGTGTTGCTTCTCAACCCCTTCACCGATAAACATAAACATATACGAAGGGTCGTCCTTTAATTCATTTGCAGCAGTTATAATTGTATCTAATCCTTGGGCAGCACCGATATTTCCTGCATATAGAACAAGGAATTTATTCTCAATACCGTAATGCTTTTTTACTTGGAGACCTGAGTCTGTGCCCCTAATGTCTAACGAGTCAGGGTTGACTCCGTTAGGAATCACCGTTATTTTATCCTTAGGTATACCAAGTTCAATTAAACGCTGTTTATAGCCCTGGGTAACAACAACAATATGGTCTGCTTTATTATATAGAAATTTTTCAAGCTTACGTGCTAGATTTAATATCTTTTTATTTTTAAATTGCCCTAATAGTTCGGCAAAATCGACCCATAGATCACGGATTTCAAAAACAAATTTTGCACGGTGAACACGGCTTAAGAAATATCCAGTTACCCCTTGGAACAATTGAGGGGAGGTTGCATAGATAATATCAGGTTTTTTGACTAATAGTCCTGAAAAACAGCTAGAAATCATAAATGATAAGTAATTAGCGATTCTTCGTATGGAGCTCGTCTTCGTATCTCTTATTCGAAAGGAACGATAGACTGTTAGTTTATGATGCTTCTCTTTTGTAAAAAACTTATTTATAGGCTTTGCATTTGGAAAGGTCGTAAGGACATGGAGATCATGGCCTAGATCTGCTAGATTTGAGCTCATATCAAATGCACGTCCTTGTGCAGCACCGATTTCAGGTGGGAAATGTTGAGTTATATAGACGATTTTCATAGTAGCTCCCTTTCCATAAAATATTAGGAATTATCAATATTATAGTGTAAAGTATAAAGGGAAAAGTTACAACTTGGATATTGAAAAAGGTAGGATATTTTATGACGAAAATTTGTGTTTTAACTACTGTCCATCAAGCGTATGACGGACGGATTTATCATAAACAATGTAAATCATTAAAAAAAGCTGGCTATGAAGTCACCTTGTTAGCACCTAAGCCTGATAAAATGATCAAGGATGATGGTATTAACCTCATTCCGATTGAAAAGCCGAAAAATGAGTTGAAGCGGTTTTTGCATGCATTCAAGGTTTTTAAACTAGCTAAAGAAACAAAGGCTGATTTGTACCATTTTCATGACCCAGAATTAATTCCTGTCGGGGTTTTACTTCGGATTTTTACGAGGAAGCCTGTGATTTTTGATGTCCATGAGCATTATCCAAACGCCATTATGAGTAAAAAATATTTAAAGCCCTGGCTAAAGAAGCCGATTAGGCTTGCTTATGAAATCATTGAAAAACTATCTCTACCGATTTTATCGGGTGTCATTTACACGACAGAAGAGATTGGGAAACGGTATAAATCATATACTAGCTGTAAGATTGAAAATTATCCATTAACAGATATGTTTCCGCCACTTCAGAAAGTGAAGGGAGATCACCATACTCTGTTATATTTAGGTGGGATTACTCGAATAAGAGGAATCGAAGAGTTAATAGACGGCTTTGCAAAGGTAGCTATTGAACGGCCAGAGGCAAAGCTCTTATTTGTTGGAGGCTTTGAATCAGACTCATTTGAACGTGAAATAAAACAAAAGGTAAAGAAACATCATTTAGAAGAAAAGGTACAGTTTAAAGGTAAGGTTCCTTACGAGCAAATCGAGGGGTATTTATCAACTGCTTCAATTGGGATTATTCCTTATTTACCTGTGCCGAATCATTTAGTTTGCCTGCCGAATAAGCTGTTCGAATATATGGCAGCAGGAGTAGCTGTCATTTCTTCTGATTTTCCTCATTATCGAAAGGTTGTTGAGACTTCTAGCAGTGGTCTGCTCATCGATCCTGAGAGCCCACAGTCAATTGCAAAGGCGATGATTTCGCTATTAGATGATGCGACATTAACTGATGAAATGGGGAAAAACGGTCGGGTTGCTTTTGAAACGAAATATAATTGGAATTCTGAGGAAGAGAAACTAGTTGCATTCTATCGGAAAATTTTGACTAAATAACAAATAGATGAATAATGTTAAATGTATATGTTTGTTTTTTTACGTAATTGATAATAGTAATAGATATGTCATAAATTTTAAGCAAAAAACAATTGAATCTTTAATAATTTTTGCTATGATGGAATAAGTGTAAATTTCTCACACAAGTGGGTGGAACTATGCATTCTTATATAGACTATATTGTAGCGTTTATTCTTTCATTTACAGTTGCTGTCTTCATTACGCCTGTCGTTAAGAAAATTGCGATTAAAATTGGTGCAACTGATAAACCAAATACGCGAAAAATTCATAAAGATATTATGCCAAGACTTGGAGGTCTCGGAATCTTCATTGGTGTAATAGCCGGCTTCTTATATTTACAGCCACATTCAATCTATATGAAGGAAATTGTGATAGGCGCTTTCATCATTATATTAGTTGGTATTTTAGATGACAAATATACATTACCAGCAAAGTATAAATTTATCGGACAGCTCATTGCTGCGATTGTTGTAGCGTCATCAGGACTTCTAATTGAAAAATTCACGATTCCTTTTTATGGAGCTGTTTACTTAGACTTTTTAAGCTATCCGGTGACTGTCATTTGGATTGTCGCGATAACGAATGCGATCAATTTAATTGATGGACTTGATGGCTTAGCAGCAGGTGTATCATCAATCGCTATGACTAGTATTCTTATTATGGCCTTTGCTGATTCACAATTTTTAGTTGTTGCCCTTTGCTTTATTTTGATCGGGAGTACATTAGGCTTCCTTGTTCATAATTTTTACCCAGCAAAGATTTTTATGGGGGATACAGGGGCGTTGTTTTTAGGATACTCAATATCGATCATCTCGATGTTAGGGTTATTTAAAAATATAACAATATTTAGCTTTATCATTCCGATTGTTGTTTTAGCAGTCCCAATCTTTGATACTGTATTTGCAATTATTAGGAGACTTTTGAACAAAAAGAGTATTGCTGCTCCTGATAAGCTACACTTGCATTATTGTTTAGTTAACTTAGGGTTCAGCCATCGCTCTGCTGTTTTAATCATTTACTTCTTTAGCGCATGCTTTGGGTTTTCGGCAATTATCTTCTCAAATGCAACGCTATGGATTTCATTATTGTTAATGATTATTTTATTGCTAGCACTGCAATTCATTGCTGAGATAGTAGGGTTAATTGGCATCAATCGAAAGCCATTAATTAATATGATTCGAAAGATTTCTCAAAAGAATAATTAAAGATAAAGACCAATTTTAAAAGTTGGTCTTTATTTGATCGTAAGAAAACCCAGGAGTTGTCTATCTCCTGGGTTAAATATTGTTATTCCGTTTCTGATGAATCAGAGCTATCAGATGATGATGAAGTTGCGGATTTAAGACCTAAATGTACTTTTAGCTCGTCTTGAACTTCTTCAACACTTTCCTCGTCAGGGAACCAATAGGATATATCACCTATATAATCACTATCGCCTTCAAGCGTTACGGTGTCAATATCGTTTGAATTAAAGCCTGAATATTTTTGATAAAAACCAAGTAATTCAGAAACTCGCAGGTTTGTTTCCACGTTCTTTCCGACCTCAGCTGTTAATTTATCAACCTTTAAGAGCGTACCAGCAGAAGCTATTTCATCAATAATGGCTTTTACTACTTCCTGTTGACGTTCGTTCCGTCCAATATCACCTAGTGGGTCGACCTTTCTCATCCTCGCATAAGCTAATGCATGGCGACCGTCTAGCTCCATTGGTCCTTCATAAAACTCAAGCTTCTCTGCTTTAGGATCATCACTGTTTTGTTTGAAATCAAATGGAACATCGACAGTTATCCCACCAACAATATCAACAATGTTTTTAATTCCATCAAAATTGACTGTTGCATAATAGTCAATTGGAATATCTAAGAAATTCTCAACCGTTTCAATCGTTAATTCTTTTCCGCCCTTTGAATAGGCGTGGTTAATTTTATCAAGGCCTTTTCCAGGGATTTCTACACGAGCATCACGTGGAATACTTAATAGCTTCATCGATTGATTTTTAGGATTAAATGTTGCAACCATTATCGTATCTGATCGGCCACCTTTACCTCCACTTGAATAATCCTCGATCCCTAATAATAAAATTGAAACAGGATCATTTGAAATACTAACTGCTGATTCACGTAGCTTTGATTTATCTCTACCTAAATCATCATACGATTCATTTGCCGCACTTAATGTGTGGTAGAATACCCATCCAAGATAACCAGCTACACATACGAATACTAATAGGAGAAAAAATAAAAATCTCCTTAAAATAGGGTGCTTGCGTTTCCTCTTTTTTTTCTTTGCTTGACTTCTATTCATAAACTTCTCCTCTAATTTTTAAATTTGTACATCTTTTTCTAAATAAACGATATCACCATCAACAATTTCGCTCTGACCATTTGTCATTTCAGTCATCCAGCTAATAAAGTCAGCTTTTTTATCTTCTTCCACATAGGTTTCCACTTCGACATCATTTAAATAATGAATATCCTTTATTAAAAAGTTGGAAGCTCTTAATTCATTTTCCACTTTTCCTAACCATGTATAGTCAATTTTTGTATGCATAATACACATTAATTTTCGTTCAACGATGCCTGTCGCATTTAAGCCCTCTGAAACTGATTTTCCGTAAGCGCGGATCAGTCCGCCTGTGCCGAGCTTAATGCCGCCGAAATAACGGGTAACGACGACAACAGTGTCCTTTAAGTTTCGCTTTTTCAAAACCTCAAGCATCGGGACGCCAGCTGTGCCACTAGGCTCCCCATCATCGTTTGCCTTTTGGATTTGGTTGTGTTCCCCGATAAGGTATGCTGAGCAATTATGATTTGCATTTGGATGCTGTTTTTTTATTTTTTGGATAAAGCTTTGAGCGTCATCCTCAGTAGTGACTCGCTCTGTATAACAAATAAACCTTGATTTTTGGATAATTAGTTCATGCTCTCCATAGCCTTTTACGGTATAATAATGAGAAAGCATGCTTGTACACCTCCTGACAAGCGAGCGAGTTAGGGACATGTTTCGCGTTTTTTACAGTAAAAAAAACGATCAGCAAATATGTTTCTGCTGATAGCAGTCCTATTCTATTATAAAACGACATTTTTTGTACTTCAATCGTAATCTTTTGACAAACGAAAAAGAATCATGTAGTAAAATGTGACAAAATGTAGAATATTAAAGAAAAATTATATAAATACAAAGGGGACATAAATAGGAGGAATGCCATATGAACCCGATAAAACTTGATAGTAAGCTGTTAGACGAAATAATAGATAAAATGATTAATACTGTTGATTCAAGCAAGGATGAAATTTTTCAAATTGGTGAACAGTCACGTCAGCAATATGAATCACTTGTTGAGGAATTAGCTGATATTAAACGTCAAGTAAGCATTGTGATTGAAGAAGGAGATAAGCTTGAGGTCCATTCAAGAATTGCTCGTAATCGACTTGCACAGGTAAGTAAGCATTTTAAGCAATTTTCTGAAGATGAAATTCGTGAGGCATATGAAAAAGCCCATAAACTTCAAGTAGATCTTTCAATGATGCAGCAGCATGAGAAACAGCTTAGAGATCGTAGAGATGATCTAGAGCGACGTTTATTAGGCTTGCAGGAAATTATTGAACGATCGGAAACACTCGTTAGCCAAATTACGGTTGTTTTAAACTATTTGAATCGTGATTTGCGGCAGGTTGGGATTTTGTTAGAGGATGCCCAACAAAAGCAGGACTTTGGCTTGCGAATAATTGAAGCACAGGAGGAAGAGCGAAAACGAGTATCGCGTGAGATTCATGATGGACCGGCACAAATGCTTGCAAATGTCATGATGCGTTCAGAGCTCATTGAAAGAATTTTCCGTGAGCGTGGAACGGAGGACGGCTTTAAAGAAATCCGCAACCTTCGTGATAATGTTCGAAATGCTTTGTACGAGGTAAGAAGAATTATCTATGATTTGAGACCGATGGCACTGGATGACTTGGGACTTATTCCAACCCTCAAAAAATATTTAAACACGATCGAAGAATATGATGGGAAAACAAAAATCCTATTTCATAGCATTGGCTGTCTAGGTGACATTCGCCTTCCCCCAAGATTTGAGGTTGCCTTGTTCCGTTTGGCGCAGGAGGCAGTGACAAATGCGATAAAGCATGCGGAAGCAACGGAAATTAATGTTAGGGTAGAGGTTGAAGACGATTATATAAGTATGATTATCAAAGATAATGGAAAAGGCTTCAATATAAAAACAGTAAAAGAAAACAGAGATAAAAAATCGTTCGGTCTAATTGGAATGAAAGAACGTGTAGAACTACTAGAGGGAAAAATTACAGTTGATTCCAAAAAAGGGTTAGGTACTTTTATCATGATTAAAGTGCCCTTTCAAGTATCACATCCTGCAAAAGTATAAGAATGAGTACGAAAGACTTATTGACACAAACAATAGCTTATAGAATAGAATATAATGGGGAGGCGTAGACATGAAAACAAAAATCGTTATTATAGATGATCATCAATTATTCCGTGAGGGCGTTAAACGTATTTTAGATTTTGAACCAAGCTTTGAGGTCGTTGCTGAAGGTGACGATGGTGAAGAGGCGTTAGAAATCGTTGAAACACATAAACCAGATGTTGTTATAATGGACATCAATATGCCGAAAGTAAACGGTGTAGAAGCGACAAAGCAATTAATTGAAGCAAATCCAGAGGCAAAGGTTATCATCCTTTCAATACATGATGATGAAAACTATGTCACACACGCATTAAAAACAGGTGCAAGAGGTTACTTATTAAAAGAAATGGATGCTGATACATTAATCGATGCTGTAAAAGTTGTCGCAGATGGCGGCTCTTACTTACATCCACGCGTAACCCATAATCTTGTCAATGAGTTTAGAAGACTTGCTACTGCAAATGGACAAGCATCCAATCAACCATTGCAGCCAGAAATACGCAGACCATTACATATATTAACACGCCGGGAATGCGAAGTTCTGCAAATGCTTGCAGATGGAAAAAGCAATAGAGGAATCGGCGAAGCTTTATTCATAAGTGAAAAAACAGTTAAAAACCATGTAAGCAATATATTACAAAAAATGAATGTAAATGACCGTACACAAGCGGTTGTTGTCGCGATTAAAAATGGTTGGGTAGAAGTAAAGTAATGTATAGTAGGTCAGACTTTTAACATTAAGGGTCTGGCCTTTTATTTTTGGCTCGGTTCTATAATATTGTTTAAGGTTGAGGGCACCGCCTAACTTTTAGATATAGCCTTATTTTTTAGAGCGTAGCAGCAGCATAAAGCTTTTCTTAGAAATATTATGTAATTAGTGAAATTCCGTACATGATCCGTTAAAATGATAGTACACTAAAAGAAATACTGAAATCTTACAAAACAGGCTTCGTTACATTTTTCTGTTGTTTTCTATTTTTGTCACTATGCGGCATTGTACACAAGTCAGCATGGAATCTAATTTGATTAGCTTCTTGAGGTGTAGGAGCTTCAAGCAACGCTAAGTTTACGATTGCCTGATAATAAGATATTCAATAAGGAAGGAAACAAAAAAGATGAAAACGGCTATTTTAACAGATAGTACCGCATATATCCCGAAGGATTTACGTGACAAACACGATATTTATATGATTCCGTTAAGCGTGATTTTTGGAGATGAGACGTATCAAGAGGAAAACGAAATTACTGCTGAACAATTTTTTGCAAAGGTGAAGGAAAAGCAGGAGCTTCCAACAACCTCACAACCACCTGTCGGAATGTTTGTTGAGTTGTTTGAGAAATTGTCGAAGGAATATGATGCAGTGATTTCAATTCATCTATCAAGTGGAATTAGTGGTACATATAACGGTGCAATAACAGCAGGAACGATGGTTGACACAATAAAGGTTTACCCATTTGATTCAGAAATTAGCTGTATGGTTCAAGGGTTTTATGCACTTGAAGCATCTGAAATGGCAAAGGCTGGCCGGCCCCCTGAAGAAATACTCGAACGATTAAATGAAATGAAAAAGTCCGTAAATGCTTATTTTATTGTTGATGATTTATCAAATCTTCAACGCGGTGGCCGATTAAGTGGAGCGCAGGCATTAATCGGAAGCCTATTGCAGGTAAAGCCAATTCTTCACTTTGAAGATAAAGTGATAGTTCCATTTGAGAAAATCCGTACAAAGAAAAAGGCACTAAACCGTGTATATGACTTATTTCATGAGGTTGCTACGAATAACGATCCAATTCGTGCCGTTGTTATCCATGCAAATCGCCCAGACGAAGCTGCAGCGATGAAGCAAGAGCTTGAAGAAAAGTATCCGAATGTCGAATGCTTGATTAGCTATTTCGGTGCTGTAATTGGCACACACCTCGGTGAAGGTGCAATCGGTTTAGGCTGGTATAAAAAATAGAAATAAGTTAATATTAGAAACAATAACTTGTAGACACAAGTGGATTGAAGAAACGGACCGGCTTCTTTTCCCTTGTGTTTTTAGCTAGTCGAGGCGCTTCCGCTTTCATATAGTACTTTCCTCCCTTATTAGGTAGAATATGTAGACATGTCCAATTTTATCCTCCATAATATTTATTGAAAAGGTTGAAAGAAGGTTTGATAGAAATGTGTATGACGTCACGTCATAACTCTTGTGCGGATCATGAAGGTAAAAAAAGGACATATCGTCACTGGACAACCTTAGAGGATCGGAAGCTTTTAGAATTGCGAAACAGTGGCATGAAATTTAAGCATATTGCGACTGAACTATCACGTACACCGATTAGTGTAGAAAAACGATATCGAAAAATAGTTGGTAATAATTGAGGGTGAAGCATGAGATTTACAATCCATAATAAAATGTTAGCTCCCGTCTTCTCATATCACGAAGGTTTGCCGATAGCACATCTCAGTGAACTCCCACAAAATCCGACAAAACCACAATATTCCTATTCAAAACAACTACAGCAACATATGACAGGGAAGGAATTACTCATATCAGAAATCCCATTCCCATTTGAAACAATTTTTGAACATTACTATCACGGCTATATTCAATTGAATTATGGTGTCTTCCGAAAACATAACAAGCTTTATTGTAACCGGTGTGGGAACGATTCCTCATCTTTATTTGCGTCCTTTGCTTGTGCTCGCTGTGGCGTAGCAAATTGTTTTTATTGTCGGAATTGCATTATGATGGGAAGAGTTAGTGAGTGTACCCCTTTGTTTAGCTGGTCTGGACCTAATGGTGAACAGTTGGAGAAGGTCAACTTCACATGGGACGGAAAGCTATCAAAAGGGCAAGCTGCTGCCTCAGACCGAGTCGTTCAAACGATAAAGGAAAACAACCAGCTCCTCGTATGGGCGGTATG
>JAPSLL010000017.1 GCA_031180805.1 Bacillus sp. (in: firmicutes) | reverse complement strand
CTCTTTTATAGCACTTAGATGGTTTTAAAATTGAATTATGAGATTAAAGAATTTGTCACAATTATCGATGGGGCAACATCAAAGTCATTTTTATTTGAGGATGATAACTATGTTTTCATATGAGGTTATTTGTTTTAGTTGTAGGGAAGTATTTAGAGTGTATGAAGGAACAAAAGAGTATGAACGGTTTAAGAAAAACCGAAATAGTGCATTTTGTTGTGAAGATTGTCATCATCAAATACGTATTGAAGCAATAAAATACTTTTTTAGATAAAGAGATTAAACTAGTAAAGTTTCTTTTAAATCAAAGTCTCCTCATTTAATAACTGTATTCGAACAAAAGAAAACAACGCTTAGAAGCATAACTTGTCTAAGCGTTGTTTCTATTAGTTCAAAAAATATTTGTCGCAATAGGCTTCACATGCCATCGAAAAGCAAAATTACTTCGTTAACTCTGCGATTAAATCATTTACTTGGGCCATAACTCCTGATTCTAGAGCAGCTAATTGCTGTTCACTTTGTTCAAGTGAGTCGCTTTTTACACCAAAATAAAACTTCGCTTTTGGTTCAGTTCCAGATGGGCGTAAGCAGAACCAAGAATTATCTTCAAGAATATACTTTAGAACGTTTGAAGTTGGAAGATTAATTTTCTCCACTTTACCTGTTGTGATATCCTGGCGTTCACTTGATTGATAATCTTCAATCGTGACAATTTTTTTACCAGCTATTTCTGTTGGTGGCGTCGTTCTAAAGCTATGAAGGATGCTTTGAATTTGCTCAGCCCCCTCTTTTCCTTTTAAGGTAAGAGATTGAAGCCCTTCCTTATAATAGCCATATTCACTAAAGATTTTTAATAGGCCCTCATATAATGTAAGTCCTTGTTTTTTATAATATGCACATACCTCTACTGCTAATAATGCAGCCTGTACTGCGTCTTTATCACGTGCAAAATCGCCGATTAAATATCCATAGCTTTCCTCATAGCCAAACTGGAATTCATATTGTCCGGATTTCTCATATTCATTGATTTTCTCACCGATAAATTTAAATCCAGTTAACGTATCAATCGTGTCTAAGCCAAACGATTTCGCAATATCTCGTCCAATTTCAGATGTCACAATCGTTTTTAAGACAACCCCATTACTTGGTAAGCTGCCTTTTTCCTTTTTCTCTGAAAGGAGATAATGAAGGAGTAAGGCACCTGTTTGATTTCCTGTAAGAACAACATATTGCCCTTCTTTATTCTTTACGGCAACACCTAAGCGATCTGCGTCAGGGTCTGTTCCAATAAGAAGATCTGCATCAATTGCTTGTCCGTCACGAATTGCAAGAGTAAACGCTTCATGCTCCTCTGGATTTGGTGATTTCACTGTAGAGAAATTTGCATCAGGCAATTCCTGTTCCTTCACGACTGTAACATTTTCATAGCCCATTGCTTTTAAGCCACTACGAACTGGCTTATTTGCTGTCCCGTGCAATGGCGTAAAGACGATTTTCACATCGATTTCCTTAGAAAGGCCTGGGTTTACAGAAATTGTTTTAAGCGCTTCTGTGTAAGCTTCATCAATTTCCTCACCAATCATTTTAATAAGTCCTTGTTCTTTTAATAACGCTTCGTCCTTTACCTCAACTTGTAATTCATCCTCAACATGATTAACGAATGAAATCACCTTGTCAGCAGCTGCTGGAGGCAATTGTCCACCATCATGGCCATATACTTTATAACCATTGTATTCTGGAGGATTATGACTAGCTGTAATAACAATTCCAGAGAATGCATTTAAATAACGAACAGCAAATGATAACTCTGGTGTTGGTCTTAGTTCCTCAAAAACGTATGTTTGAATTCCATGGGAAGCTAAAGTTTTTGCCGCTTCCATAGCAAATTCTGGTGATTTATGACGCGAATCATATGCAATCGCAACTCCTCGTTTTTTTGCTTCATCACCAAAGGAATCTATGTAAGATGCTAAGCCTTCTGATGCTTTGCGGACAGTGTATATATTCATGCGGTTCGTACCTGGTCCAATTTCACCACGCATACCGCCAGTACCAAATTCTAAATTTTTATAAAAACAGTCCTCTAATGCTTTATCGTTTCCGGCTAATTCTAGTAATTTCTGCTTTAATTCTGGATCTAAGTCTTGCTTTTCTTGCCAACGAATATAACTTTGTTCCCAGCTCATGTTAACCTCCTGGATTTGTTTTTGTCCTATAATCAACCCGTTGAAGTAGTAGTAAAAATAAAGAGACACGGGTACCTTCTCTTTCCTTAGAACAATTTTACCTTATAATAACATTCCTATTTTAGCATATATTAACGTTTTTAACATCGGAGGTTTTTCTACATTTTTCGTAGCATTTCATCATAAAAAAAGATCAGGCTGGTTGCTCTTAAGTGGGGATTCCACAAATACAACCTCTGATCGTTTTTCACTTTATTCCTTTTTATAGACAATTGAATAAATGTCCCTTCTTCTATCCTTCAATTGATTAACCGTTCCAGATTGGCGTTTACGTCTTAAAATTTCTAAATCGACGTCACCAATTGCCACCATCTCTATATTTGGATTGCTTTCAACAACGATTCCGTCTCTAGCAAATTCAAAGTCTGATGGAGCAAAAATTGCCGACTGAGCATATTGAATATCCATATTTTCTGTTTGTGGTAAGTTCCCAACCGTTCCTGCAATAACAGTATATATTTGATTTTCTACCGCTCTTGCCTGAGCACAGTAGCGAACACGTAAATATCCTTGGCGATCCTCTGTACAGAATGGTGTAAAAATAATTTTTGCACCTTTATCTGTTGCAATTCTCGCTAGCTCTGGAAACTCAATATCGTAGCATATTTGAATCGCAATTTTCCCACAATCAGTATTAAATACTCTTACTTCATCACCTCTACTAATTCCCCACCATTTTCTTTCATTAGGTGTAATATGAAGTTTATACTGCTTTTCAATCGTTCCATCACGGCGGAATAAATAGGCGATATTATAAATTCGTCCTTCTTCCTCTACAACATGGGAGCCACCAATAATATTGACATTATAGCGAACCGCTAGCTCCGTAAATAGCTCGATATATTCCTCTGTATACTCTGTCAATCTTTGAATTGCTTTGCTCGGTGTTTTTTCATCGAGGAAGGACATTAATTGTGTCGTGAAAATTTCAGGGAATACCGCAAAATCTGAGCCAGCATCTGAAGCAACATCTGTATAATATTCGACCTGCTTCGCAAACTCCTCAAAGGAATTGATTTGTTTCATCATATATTGAACAACACAAATTCGAACAGGATGGGCCGTTTTATAATATCTTTTCGTATTTGGCTGATAATCAACATTATTCCATTCCATCAATGTTGCATATTTACCAGAAGCTAAGTCATCTGGTAAATAGTTTGGGTTTATCCGCATTAACGTAAATTCATTTAATAATTGAAAGGAGAGTACAGGATCATAAATTTTATGAAGCATGACCTGTTGAACGTATTCCCTAGGTGTTAATTCATCTGCATATTTATAATAATTAGGGATTCTTCCCCCAATAATAATGCTTTTTAAATTTAACCTTCTTGCTAAATCCTTTCTTGCCTCATACAAGCGATGTCCTATTTTCATTCGTCTATAGCTTGGGTGAACCATCACCTCAATCCCATACATATTGTATCCATCAGGATTATGATTCGTTATGTAGCCATTATCGGTAATATCATCCCAAGTGTGACGATCATCATACTCGTCAAAATTGATAAGTAAGCTCGAGCATGAACCAATGATTTTCCCTTCAAGCTCCGCACAAAACTGGCCTTCCGGAAAATGCTCAAGATGGCTTTCTAAATGTTCTCTTTTCCACGGAGTCATTCCCGGGAAACACTTTCCTTGGAGCTTTAATAATTCATCAATATCACGTTCTTCAATATTTCGAATAATCATCTTTTTTTCAAATTTAGACAAATCGAGTTTCTCGGACATCGTGATTTCTCCTTTAATATAAAATGTTCACAGATATCTTACCCTTTATCACTGTTCTAAAAACGAGATTAATTCCTTTAGCTCCATTTCTGCCATAGATTGTAGGCGATGCTCAACTTCACAAAACTCTAAGTTCTTTGTCACCTCGTTCGGGACAATGACACATTTCATTCCAGCACGTTTTGCAGCTAATGCCCCGTTTGCCGAATCCTCAAAAGCAATACATTCTTCTGGCTTTACTCCTAAGCATTTAGCTGCCTCTAAATACAGTGCAGGATTAGGCTTCACTTCTGCAACATGATCAGAGGTTTTAATGCATTCAAATCGATCCAACAAATTTAAACGCTTTAAATGTGACGATACCCAATCATAATTTGAGCTTGATGCAAGTCCAATTTTAATTCCAAGCGATTTTGCTGCATTTAAATAATCAACAACACCTGGACGAGCAGCTTCTTGTTCAATTCTTTCCGTAAAAAGCTGTTTTTGCCTTTCATTGAATTCATCACGATTTAGTTTTTTCTTTGCCTGTTCCTCAAGATATGTAAATGGATGAAAATCAGATACCGTCCCGACAACCTTTCCCCAAACATCGAGAGGTAATTCACAATTATGCTCAGCGTATAGCTCACTAAGCACCTCGTATTCATGTGTTTCCGTATCTAATATAAGACCATCAAAGTCAAAAATAATTGCTTTTATCACAAATATCCAACTCCTTTCCATTTCATTATAATAAAAATTCAATAAGAAAGGCAGTTTTCACAAACTTTGTTGCATTTTATTAAAGTCGTTTTTGTTCTTCTCTTGTAAACACTCGCACAACACTTGCAAATGTATAGCTTAAAAATGAGAGATCAGAAAAAGAGGATTACGTAGTAGTAATCCCCTTTAAAATGTATCATTATGTTGTTTTGTTTGGCTCTGAAATGTTCGCTAATGCCACTCCAGCAGCTTCATCTGACATTTGATGTGTTGCAAGGTCACCTAACGCAACAATCCCAACTAATTGATTGTTTTCGACGATCGGTAAACGACGAATTTGATGTTGTGCCATTATTTTTGCTGCTTCCTCTGTTGACATTGAAACATGACCAGAAACAAGGTTCGTTGTCATAACGTGACCAACCGGTGTTTCATTGTCACGGCCATGTGCAGTAGAGCGTGTAGTTATATCTCGGTCCGTAATAATTCCCTTTAATTCGCCATTATCGACAACAGGAATCGAACCAACATTGTTACGCTCCATAATTTCTGCCGCTTCTTGAATTGTTTGATTAGAAGAGACAGTTTCCACATTCCTTGTCATACATTCTTGAATTGTAGTCAAGGTTCATCCACCCCTTTCAATAACTAGTATGAGCAGATTTTTTTGACTTACGATTAGTATTATTTATCAGGTATAAATGGAATAGGAATAAGAAAACTAAAACCATTAGCAAGTAATATTTAACGCATTGAACGTTTTGTTTATCATGAACTACCGTTTTAATCTTTATCTAATTCAGTTCCTTTTTCACTTTATATAGGTACTATTATCTTCATCCCATTTATATCCATAATTACATTATATTGAAAAAATTTAAAATAAAAACGCAATAATTTTATAATTCACAATCTATCTATTTTACAGGTCTAGCTTTTCCAACTATAATTTAAGAAAATAGATAATTTGTGAGGGATGTCATGTCGAGTTCTCGTGAAAAAACAAACGAAAATTTATTAACACTTGGTTGGATTACATCGTTTATTGCAACTTTAGGGAGTCTCTACTTTTCAGAAATACTCCAATACACACCTTGTGATCTATGCTGGTTTCAACGAATATTTATGTATCCATTAGTTATTATTCTTGGAGTTGGTCTGTTTAAAAAGGATGCAACCGCTGCTAGGTATTCCTTAATACTCTCTGCTATAGGAGGATGTATTTCACTCTATCATTACGGCATTCAAAAAATTGACTTTTTAGGAGAGCATTCTGCTTCATGCGGGATCGTGCCATGTACAGGTGAGTATATAAATTGGCTTGGTTTTATTACAATCCCATTTTTAGCTCTTATTGCTTTTATTATTATTTTCATTACTAGTTTAACTATTCTAAAAAAGGCAGGTCGTTAAGTTGAAGAAAATTCTTATTTTCGGCGGAATTATTATAGTACTTTTTGTAACTTTAGGCTTTATTACAACATATCAAAATAACAAAAAAGCAGAAGACAATGTCTATGGAAAATCAGAATTACGAGCCTCAACAATCGAATTATTAGATAATCCAAACTACCAAAATATTATCCTACCTGAAGAACTTGAAGAAAAGCTCAAGAATAAAGAAGATCTTATCGTTTACTTCTTTAGCCCTGAATGCACACATTGTCAAAAAGCAACACCTGAATTAATGCCGGCTGCTGAAGAGGTTGGTGTAGACATTGAGCAATACAACATTCTAGAGTTTGAAGAAGGCTGGAATGATTACAATATCGAATCTACTCCTACACTTATTCATTTTAAAGATGGAAAAGAAGTAGAACGTACTGTTGGGGCAAATACAAAGGATGCATACAAAAAAATATTAACAGATTGGCAATCTTAATTTTCACTAAGGAAACGCTTGATCATCAAGCGTTTTTTTATATTTATATGTATCTTGAGGCTAATTTCACGTTCACTACATCTAACTATTTGAAAAAACACCGCAGTTCTGCGGTGTTTCCTCTCCGATTATTTACACGATCCAATCATTAGCTGGTTTAATGTATTGACTAAATTCCCCATTTTGACTTTTTGCGTGCTTAAACTGTGAAAATGTCATTGGAAAATAATAGCCATAATCATTTAAGTTTCTACAATTACGTTCGAACATTTTTTGATAATCCTGTTCATGCATGCAATCTTCTATATGCTCTAGCACAGCAACGACAGCCTGCAGACTTGAAATAATTTGAAAAGCATCCTTCAAATTACTATTAAACATCTGATCGGAATCCTGTGGTTTTAAAACGTTCTGCTCTTTCAATTTATGAATTTCTCCGTCAGGGAAAAATTTTGGAAATAATTCTGTATATAATTGTTCAACTAGCTCATCTATATGACGTTCTTGTTCCTCTGTTGATGCAACAACAACTTTCATTCAATCACCCTTTTTAAAATCATTATAGTAAATAGCATAACATAGTCTTTTTCGACATTGCATAGGTAAGTGTTACCGGAACTAGATTGTACATCCAATAGTAGAATCTGTATACTTTGAATGAGATAAAAAACGAAGTAAGCATATTTAAAGGTTGGTGAATTACTTGAAGCGAGTTGGTGAATGGCTGGAAATGAAGGTGCCAAGCGAATGGGCTAATACTACAATCCATCATGTCCTTTTAAAGGAAATTGGTGCTTCTAAAGCTCTTATTCAAAAATGGAATTCTGCCGCAGCTATAAAGAAAAATGATCAGAAAGCAGATATTAACCATAAACTTCAATTTGGGGATCGGTTGTCCTTGCATCTATTTAAAAATGAAGACTTTGGAGTACTTCCTGAATATGAGCAAATTGAAGTTCTATATGAGGACGATCATCTGTTAATCGTTAATAAAGAGGCTGGTATTGATACACATCCAAATAATCCGGAGCAGAAAGGAACTTTAGCAAATAGAGTTGCCTTCTATTACCAAATGAATGGACTCCAAATAAAAGTTAGACATATTCACAGACTTGATAAAGATACATCTGGTGCAATTATTTTTGCGAAAAATGATTTGGCACAGTCACTGCTTGATCAAGCTCTTGAACAGAGAAAAGTTAAGCGAACTTATATCGCCATTGTTGAAGGGCGATTGCCTCATTCAAAAGGGAAAATAGATAAACCTATTGGTAGAGATAGACATCATGCGACAAGAAGAAGGGTTTCTCCTAAAGGTCAGAAAGCTGTAACTCATTATGTGGTAAAACAATATTTGCCATCGGAAAATTTAGCAATTGTTTCGCTTCAGCTCGATACCGGAAGAACCCATCAAATTCGTGTTCATTTAAGCTCCATCGGCCATCCGATTATAGGTGATGTATTATATGGAGGGAAAAAGGGGATCATTAGCAGACAAGCTCTTCACGCAGCAAAGCTTTCACTCTTTCATCCGATAACAGGAGAGAAAATTGAAGTTCGTGCACAATTCCCAACAGACATGCTGCCATTTATTACAGATAGCATGGCAACGACTATCTAAAATGAAAATAAGAAATGAGTCTGTGTTCGCTCAGACTCATTTCTTATTAAACTACCTTCTTTTTTGCATAAATGATATAACGTTGTGGAGCATTTCCAACATAGCTAAATGGATAACATGTTGTAAGAAGAAGCTCTTCCGTTTCATTTTGGAGAGTAATGATACTTAGATCATCAGCTTCCACAATTTTCGTATCCGTAATTTCATATTCAAAGTTGCCGTATGGAAGGGCTACTTTTAACGTATCGCCAATTTCAAGCTCTCCAGCCTTACGAAATACTGTATCTCGATGACCTGATAAAACAATTTGCCCATTTTCATTTGGATAATAACTACCTTTGTAGTGACCCACACCCTTTTCAAGGTCATCAGGATCCGTTCCTTCGACAATCGGTAAATCCGCCTTTAATTTAGGGATTTGCAATATACCAACTGCCTCACCCATCGGTGGTTTAAACGTTCCATCCTCTTCTTTATATACCTCTTTATTTGGTGGAGCTTCGACCATTGCTTTAGCTTCATTTAAAGACTGCGAGGTTTGCATCTTTGTATCAATAATTTCCCAGACTGCATAACCAACAATACAAAGACCAACAACAATCAATAAATAGGATAGCTTCTTCATCAACGTTTCACTCTTTCTTTTATTGATAGTTTCATTATATCACAGAACCAACCAGTAGACTGAACTAGGCAAAGAAAACAGAGGCTATATTTTGTTAAATTTTTGTAAAGGTAGTCTTGTACATTCCTATATGATAACTTTTGCTCCCCCAATCTCTCCATTCTGCAAATATGAGGGATAGTGTTCATCATCTGAGGGGAAAAGCCCAAAAAAAAGAGCCTGCCAGGGAAAATCAGTCTTCACTGACCCTCTAACAGCCTCTTTCACAATTATTTTAATTCAGCTAAAATTTCATCGATTTTTGCAAGCTCAGATTGTAAACCGCCACCACTTAAGTACCATAGTGGACCATCTAAGTAAATGATTTTTCCGTTTTTATAAGCATTTGTTTTCTTAATGATTTCATTTTCCATATCAGCTTCAATATTAGAGTCGCCTCCAGTAGCTGCTGTACGGTCAATAACGAATAATACCTCTGGGTTGAATTCTAAAACAGCTTCAAAGCCGAAATTAGAACCGTGTGAAGAAGATTCAATATCCTCTGTTACTGGTTTGAAACCATAAATGTCATAAATATATCCGTAACGAGAGTTTGTTGAGAAACCTGATAGCTTACCTTCATTGTACATTGTTACTAAAGATGTTTCATAGTTTCCAGCTAAAGCTTTGATATCCTCTAAAGCTGAATCAAATTTTGTAAGATATTCTTTTGCTTCTGCTTCTTTATCAAACATTTTTGCTGCTAAATCTACTGAAGCTTCGAATGAGCCCCAGTAATCATCCTGAGAAGTACCAACAAATACGACAGGAGCGATTTCTTTTAATTCTTCATAGTATGCTGACTGACGACCTGAAATGAAGATTACATCTGGATCCATCTCAGCGATATCTTCAAGTAATGGTTCCTTTAAACCACCAACACTTTTATATTCATCTGAAGCATATTTTTCAAGATGAGCCGGTAGAGTTGAATCTTTAGCTACCCCAACAATTCCTTCAACACCAAGAGCATCTAATGTATCAAGGAAGCCATAATCAAATACGGCAATTTTTTCTGGCATTTTCTCGAATTTTTCATCTTCGAAAGTAATTGAACCGCCTTCTTCACTTTCAGTTGAAGCAACAGTCGGTGATACAGTCATTGGATAAGCTGAGCCTTCCTCTTTTGCACCTGCACTCTTATCTTCAGCCGCAGCTGTTTCAGTTGATTCCTTTTTTGTAACTTCTTCCTTAGAACCACATGCAGCAAGCATTAAAACCATAGCTGCTAATAATGCAATAAATAAGTTCGTTTTTTTCATTTGTCTTCCTCTCCCTCTTTTTTATTTATTTTATTGTTAATGATAATCATTATCATTGATACCGATTATCATTATGCTCTATTAAACATTTTAAGTCAATTGCTTTTTTTATATTTTTTTGCGTTTCTTCTAAAATATCAAAAAACTGACACTATTTAAGGAATTATGCCTAGAGAAAACCATGATGAAATTAGTAGATTTCTCTAGGCTGACTTAACCAACTTACGTATGTGAATTGAAATAGACACAAATTCTGCATCCATTTTGCTCCTGAATTGGAATATCCATATCATAAATTTCACGTAATGCATCAGAGTTTATAATTTCATGGGTTGGCCCGTTTTTCATAAGCTTACCATTTTTCAATGCAACGATTCGATCTGAATAAACAGAGGCAAAGTTAATATCATGCAATACAATAACAACCGTTTTTCCAAGCTCATCGACTAGTTTACGTAAAATTTTCATAATTTGAACAGAGTGCTTCATATCGAGATTATTTAAAGGCTCATCCAATAGGACATAATCGGTATCCTGAGCGATGACCATCGCAATAAATGCCCGCTGTTTTTGACCACCTGATAGCTCATCTAGGAACTTATCTTGCATCTCCGTTAAATTCATATATTCAAGGGCTTGATCAATAAACGTTTTGTCTTCAGCAGTTAAACGTCCCCGTGAATACGGATAGCGACCGAATGCCACAAGCTCACGGACCGTTAAACGTACATTTAGATAGTTTGCTTGCTTCAAAATCGATACTCGCTTCGCAAATTCAGAAGACTTCCATTTTTTCACGTTATTATTATCAAGCAATACTTCACCTGTATCTGCTTCTAATAAACGGCTCACCATAGAAAGAAGTGTTGACTTTCCAGCACCATTCGGCCCGATAAACGATGTAATGGTCCCCGGCTCGATCGTAACTGTAACATCCTCTACAACAGGCTTTTTCCCAAATTGCTTTGTTAATCCTTTAATTTCAATCATCCTGCTGCCCTACTTTCTTTTAGTAATAGATAAATAAAGTAAATACCACCGATAAAGTTAATAATAACACTTAATGTTGTCCGTAATTCAAAGATATGCTCAACAAGGAAATTCCCGCCGACCAACGCAATGATACTGATTAAGCTTGCTCCTAATATGTGGATAGAGTGTTTATATGTCACCAAATACTGATAGGAAAGATTCGCCACAATCAACCCAAAAAATGTAATTGGCCCAACGAGCGCTGTTGATGTCGCAATTAAAACTGATGATAATATTAAAATTCTCATTACCATACCATCATAGTTAATCCCAAGATTCATCGCATTTTCACGACCAAGTGACATAACATCAAGCTTATCCATGATAAGGAAGCCATAAAGAAATGCCAAAAATAAGATACCAATTGAAATAAATAATAATTCCGCTTTTACGTTTGTAAAGGTCGCAAACAGTCTACTTTGAAGACTTAAATATTCAACAGGATCGATCAATACTTGCAGGAATGTGACTAAGCTTCCTAGAAGTGTTCCAATAATCATCCCGATTAATAACAGAAAATAAATCGGGTGCTTATCTGCTCTAAACAAAAATCGATATAACAGCATTGCAAATATGACCATTGCCGCAATTGCCGTACCAAAGTTTAAATATTTATTTAACACCCAAACTGACATGGAGCCAGCAAAAAAGTAGATTAATGTTTGAACGACTTGATACATAGAATCAAGCCCCATAACGGAAGGTGTTAAAATTCGATTATGTGTAATGGTTTGGAACACAACAGTCGAATAAGCGATCGCGACTCCTGTTACAACCATTGCTGTTACCCGGATCATCCGCTTTGGAAAGGCATAATCAAAGCCGCCTTTTATATCATAAAAACCATAAAGCAATATACATGCAAGCGCAATTGCACCTAATATAATCAGTTTTGTACTATTTCGCATATGCTCTCCCCCTAAGTAGCATCGTTAAGAAGATCGCACTGCCTATCACTGCCACGGTTACATTCACCGGAATCTCATAAGGATGAATAATGATCCGTCCTAGAATGTCACATATTAATAGGAAAACAACACCTAACATCGCTGTATGTGGAATCGTTTTACGTAAGTTATCACCTAAATAAAGAGAGACAATATTTGGCACAATAAGCCCTAAAAAGGGAATAACCCCAACAGTTAGGACAACTGTTGTCGAAATAATCGCAACAAGAACAAGCCCAATATTTAGAACTACCTTATAGCTTAAGCCAAGATTTCTCGCAAAATCTTCTCCCATCCCTGCTACTGTAAATTTATTCGCATAAAGATACGCTAATATAAGAGCTGGAATACTAACATATAAAAGCTCATAACGGCCAGCAATGACCAATGTGAAGCTCCCCATAAGCCATGAAGAGATATTTTGTAGCAAATCAGCTTCATATCCTAAGAAAGTCGTAATAGACGACAAAATATTCCCATACATAATACCGATTAATGGGACGAAAATGGCATCTTTAAATTTTATCCGATCTAATATTTGCATAAAAACGAATGTACCCGCTAATGCAAACGCAAAACTGAATATTACCTGCTGCGTATATGTTACATTCGTAAAAAATAGCATTGATATTAAAATACCTAGCTTTGCTGCATCTAATGTTCCAGCAGTTGTTGGTGAAACAAACTTATTTCGGCTTAAAGACTGCATAATTAAGCCGGCAATACTCATTCCTGCCCCCGCTAATATAATCGCAATTAACCGTGGGAGGCGGCTAATTAGGAAAATTTGTGTCTCGTCTGATTTCCAATTTAGCAAGTCACTCGGTGTGATATCAATTGCTCCGATAAATAGCGATATAAAAGACAGGACGATAGCTACAATTCCTAACATCCATAATCTCATTGAAAAAAACCTCATAACATGTTTATTTTTACCATGACAATTGAAAATCATTATCATGAAAAGCTACAACGAAAAGTATAAAACTAAAATGCTAGAAAAATAATCAAAGATTTCTCTCATGCTTATGTAACACTACAATCAACGTTTAAAAAGACCTTCCGATGAATGTATTTCAGATATGATAATCATTATCATAAGCAGTTAAATAGCATGTAAACTCTACTTTTTCTTACCTCTATTTTAATGAGAGTGATTATCAACTATAGTATTTAATGTATCACAAAAAATAAATAGTGAAAAGCACTATTTATTAAATATTTTATTATATAAAGTATATTCACAGAATTTTCACAACCAATATAAAATTCTTTCTCACAAATAACATTGAATGTGTACCTGAGCTATTTCATGTACTCATCCCTAAATTTCTAGTCCTTCTCTTATACATTCTTAAAGTCTTTTAATCATTTCTCTTATCGCTTCAGACTTTTCCAGATTGTTTTCCTGGCAATAGTTGCAAAATTTATTGTATGTTTCATTATCAAGCCTGACATGGAGCGTGTGCTTAAATTTTTCCGAATCCAGCTTTTTAGGACGTCCCCTCATTAGCTTTCTTCCACCTACTCCATCCTTCCAAACCGAGATTACGACATAGCCGTGCTTTTCCAGCCAATAATCACAATCATAATCATTCCATACCTTAATCACATTTTCTTTAAATTCCTTTTTATACGTAGCTAACTCCTCATCATGAAGCCCTTTCATAACTGCTTTTTCCATCGCTTTATGCTCCATATATTGCAAATATTGCTCATATGATGTAAACGTTAATTCCTTCATTTCCTCTCTCCTGACCCACTTATTAGGGAAAAGTCTATTTCCATTAATATACAAAAATAGTAAATCTTTTTTTGTAGAAACTCAACATAAAAAGGCGGAAAAAACTAAGATCTACAGCTAAGTAGAGTGATTAGTTTAATCAGCCTTTTCTATTCAATTTATTTTTTTAGAATTTGTTCAATTTTTGCTAATTCTTCTGAGGTAAAGTCAAGATTATTTAATGCTGCTACGTTGTCTTCAATTTGACTTACCTTGCTCGCACCAATCAGAGCAGATGTAATTCGGCCTTCACGAAGAACCCATGCTAGAGCCATTTGTGCAAGATTTTGTCCTCTTTCAACTGCTAGTTCATTTAATTGTTTAACACGACGGATGACATCTTCCGTTATTCTTTCTTCACCCAAGTACGTATTTTCTTTAGCAGCTCTAGAATCTGAAGGAATACCTGAGATATATTTATTCGTTAACAGCCCTTGCTCTAATGGACAAAATGCAATTGAACCTACTCCGTTATTTGTTAACACATCCAGTAAGCCATCCTCAACCCAACGATTAAACATCGAATAGCTTGGCTGATGAATTAACAATGGTGTTCCAAGATCGTTTAATATCTCTACTGCTTTTGCCGTTTGTTCTGCATCATAGCTTGAAATACCGACATATAACGCTTTACCTTGGCGGACGATTTGATCTAATGCACCCATCGTTTCTTCTAAAGGTGTATGAGGATCTGGACGGTGAGAATAAAAAATATCAACATAATCTAATCCCATCCGTTTTAAGCTTTGGTCAAGGCTAGAAATTAAATACTTTCTTGAACCCCATTCCCCGTAAGGACCATCCCACATTCTGTATCCAGCCTTTGTTGAAATAACCATCTCATCCCGATATGGCAAAAAATCGGTTTTTAGCATTTTACCAAACATTTCCTCAGCACTGCCTGGTGGTGGACCGTAGTTATTCGCTAAATCAAAATGAGTAATTCCTAAGTCAAAGGCACGACGAAGCATTGCCCGACCGTTTTCATATGTATCCACTCCACCAAAGTTATGCCATAAGCCTAATGAAATTGCAGGTAATAATAACCCCGAATTGCCAACTCGATTATATTTCATTTCTCCATATCTCTCACTGCTTGCCATATAACTCATATGTATCCCCTTTCATTTTTCACGTCCTCCTCATTCTACCTTACCTCCCATTCATTTGACTAATATCTAGCTCATAATATTAACTAATTTAATCATTAGTCTACTCATCCATATAATCTGCTGAATTTTCCCGCATAGAGGCCTTTATTAACATGATTCGTTTTTCATCCATTTCCTCTACAGTAAATAAAACATTTTCAAATTTCACTTCAGGCTTTTCATCCTCACTAGGGATATAACCTAATCTGCCAATAACAAATCCACTTATTGTATCATAGTCATCTGTAGGAAATTGAATATTAAATAGCTCTTCAACAACATAGAGATTTGTTTTCCCTGGTATGAGGTATGTTTGTTCATCGACTTTCATAATCTCCTCGTCATCTAATTCGCGATCATCATATTCATCAAATATATTTCCTACGATTTCTTCAATCACATCCTCAATCGTTACCACTCCATCTGTTCCACCATATTCATCGATAGCAATTGCCATATGAATATTATGCATTTGCATCTCTTTAAATAATTCATCAATCGGCTTTGACTCAAGAACAAAATATGGGTCTCTCAGCAATTCCTTAAGGTTAAATTGATTATCATCACAGGTTTCAATAAATTGAATTAAATCCTTCACATGAAGAATGCCAACTATTCGGTCAATCCCTTCCTCATATACGGGAAATCTCGTATATTTTTCAACATTCACAAGCCTGACTGTTTCTAGCAATGAATACTCCAATGGAATGGCAACGATGTCCGTACGATGGGTCATAATTTCCGAAACGGATTTATTATCTAGCTCAAATATATTATGAATCATCATTTTTTCGTTTTCCTGAATCGTTCCCCTTTCCTTCCCTACGTCAATCATCATACGAATTTCCTCTTCAGTCACATTTTCATCTTCTGCATCTGGGTCAACTCCAAACAGGCGAACAAGAAAGTTCGTTGACATTGTCAGTAGTTTTACGAACGGTGATGTTACCTTTGATAGAAAAGTTAACGGGGTTACAGCTATATTTGCTATTTCGTCTGCCTTTTGTAAAGCTAATCGCTTTGGAACAAGCTCCCCAACGACTAACGTAAAATAAGACAAGACAAGCGTAATGACAATAACAGATATGGTCCCTAATAATTCTTTTGAAAGAGGTACCCCTAGATCAATTAATCCTTGAGCTAAATGCCCTGCAAAGCTTTCAGCCGCAAAGGCACTCGCTAGAAAGCCTGCAAGTGTAATCCCTATTTGAATTGTCGCAAGAAAGCGACTCGGCTCTGATAGTAATTGGAACAGCTTTTTTGCCCTTTTATCTCCGCTTTCAGCTGTTTGCTTCACTTTTACATCATTTAAAGAAATTAACGCGATTTCAGAAGCTGCAAAAAAGGCATTACATAAAATAAGAATCGCTAATATAATAAGTTCAGTTAACATGATACCGACCTCCGAGCAGGTGTATGCTCTAATTTCATTAAAATTAATATCGTTATCATTCCCAATTTTCACATTTTCACCTAATTATTTCTCACTTTTTTAGTGAATTTTCTATTATACATAGATTAACAATCCTTTTTTGGCAAAATTTATTTGATATAATGATGTAGATACGTTCGTGCGGAGAAGAAACTTGAGTAAGGAGGAAATATGTTGATTCAAGCAATCATTATTGATGATGAAGAACTTTCTTCTATTTATTTAAAACATATGTTACAGAACTATCCAAATATATGTATAAAGAAAACATACATGAATGAAGAACACATTTTAGCTGACTTACGCAAGGAAAAAGCAGATGTCGTTTTCTTAGACATTGAAATGCCCGGCATTAATGGCATTGATTTGGCAGAAGAAATCCTTTCGCTTCAACCATCAATCCATATCGTATTCGTCACAGCTCATTCTGAATATGCTGTTAGAGCATTTGAACTGAATTCCGTTGATTATTTGCTTAAGCCTGTTACTTCAGAAAGACTCGAAATCACGATAAAAAGGCTGACTGAAAGCATTTCAACTAATATTGAAACTCCAGAAGCAAAGGAGCCTTTAACTGTTAAATTTTTCAATGAATTTCAAGTGTTACATAAAGGTCAATTAATAAATTTTAGGACTGCCAAAGGGAAGGAATTATTTGCCTACCTTTTTTCACATATGGATACTTATATCAACCGGGATCTTTTAATTGAAAAAATATGGCCTGGAACTGATTATAAAAAGGCAAAAATTAATCTTCATACAAACCTTTCTTTTATTCGAAAAACACTAGAAGGCATAGGATATTCAAAATGCCTTACTTTCTCGAATCAATCCTATTGCCTTTCTTTGGAGCCTGTAAGCTGTGATGTATTTGAATTTGATCATGTCTACCAAAGCTTAAATGTGATTAATAGATTAAACATTCATCATACAGAAAAAATCCTCCAATTATATACTGGAGCTTATATGGAATTAAATGCATATGAATGGACATATGACAAATCACAGGAGTACCATCGAAAGGTTATGCTTCTGCTGAACAGAGTTATCGAATATTATGAGGATTTAGATACAAATAAAGCTCTCTACTATTTAGAGGTTCAAAGAAAAATTAACCCATACTTAGATGAGAACATTCAAAAATCAATTAATCTATATATAAAGCAAGGCAATAAGCCTGAAGCAATTAAACTATTTAATGAGTATAAAAGAGTTCTTCAACAGGATTTAGGTATTAAGCCTGACAAATCAATTACTGAAATGTATTATTCCCTATCATTTCAAAGCTCCGAGATATCCAAGTAATTATTTATAAAATTATTCATATACAATTTGCAGGAAAATAATCATATTGAAAATGGTGGGAAAATGAAGAGGTACTTTATATGGTTTTTCTTAAGTTTAATCATTTTTTTACTTACGAAAGGGTTTATTGATATGTTTTGGTCTGGGCCATTACGGGATATTCATAGCTTCTCTATTTATTATGGAGAGCCTGATAAACAAAAATTAAAGGAACTACAAGCTCAGGATGCTTTAATATTTGAACCAACAGCTTTTTCCAAGAAAGATATCAAGCATTTAAAGGAATCTGATGTCAAGTTATTCGGTTATGTCAGTCTTATGCAGCTGGAAAATTGGAATCAGGAGCTAAAAGAACGGCTTTTACCTACTGATTATGCCCGTTTAGATGGAGAAAGAATCTATGTAAAAGAATGGGATACGTATGTGATGGATTTACGCCAAGCTCATTTTCGCGAGGTTTTGCTTTGGAAAATAAAAACCTATATTGCAGATAATCAATTAGACGGCATTTTTTTCGATACAGTCGATGATCTTGCATACTATTTTCATGAGGATGACAAGGTATATCGTGACATGAAAGCTGGCTATGCTGCTTTGCTTAAAGAGATTGAAAAACAATACCCAGAACTTGACATCATTCAAAATCGTGGCTTTGAAACCTATGAATCCACTTCACATTCATATGTAGAGGGGATATTATGGGAGAGCTTTAAAGCGAATGACTTCAAGGAAAGTGAATGGGCTAAAAAATGGTTAGCCTATTTAAAAAAGGAGCAGCGCGCTGGAAATGTTCGAGTCCTAACCGTCGTTACGGATGAAGACAGTTTAAAGGCTAGCAAGAAACATAAATTCCCTGCATTTCTTCGTAAGGATGATACCTATCAATAATACGTTTAGAATAATAAAACAACCTTGGAGACTTTCCCAAGGTTGTTTTTCTTACTGCGCAAATTATACCGCATAATCCCCATTATATTGCACTAAGGAGACATCTTGTACACCATTAAGCTCTCCTAATTTGTCCATAAAGGATGTATTGTCAATTTTCAAGCCGATCTCGGCTGTTAATTCAATATGCTTCTTACGGACAACTTTAGATTTTAATGTGTAGTTTAACTTTTGTAGCTCCCGCTTCACTTCATCATTCGCTTCCTCTGTATAATGAATGACTAAAAGATAGACAATATCTGTATGCTTTTTCCGTGATAATACAAAGATAACAATCCCTATAACAATGGCTCCTATAAACGTAAGGAGATAGAGCCCTGCCCCACTTGATATACCAGCTGCAATTGCCCAAAACATAAAGACAACATCAAGCGGATCCTTAATTGCTGTTCTAAAACGAACAATACTCAGTGCACCAACCATACCGAGTGATAGCACAACATTTGTACTGATCGTCATAATAACTAGAGCAGTAATCATCGTCATAATAAGGAGAGTCAGATTAAAGCTAGGGCTATATAAAACACCCTTGTACGTAATCTTATAGATAAAGTAAATAAACGCACCTGTCATAAAAGCCGTTAATAGACCTAGCAAGATGTCTATTGCAGATAAATTTCCAAACATACTCTCATTTAAAAAGCTATTTTTTAAAATATCATTGAAATTCGTAACTTCATTCCCCATAGTTTTTCCTCTCTTTAACTACCGTGATATTCGATTGATTTCATGCGGCATAACACATACTTTGAAATAGCAGATCGGTTATGTGCATCAAGCTGAAGGAGCTTACGAATATAATCTGGTAAAAATTCATCATATTTCACTTCTAAGATCATTTGTGGATGGACTAACACTTCTTGTGTTGTATGATTTGGATTAAAAATATCAAGCGAATCTGTTACAACACTTAATTCCTTGTCAAAGGTAATTCGAACATTACTTATATGACCGATATATGCCTCGCGAACATAATCAACAATGACCCGAGGACGCATATACTCACTATTAAGATAATGATAAAACTCCTTATAAATCGGCTGTTCCTTTTCTTTCAGAAATTCATAGTCCCAATCAAGAATTTTAAAGTACTCATCCTTTGTAATTTCAGCAGATGTTTTTAAAATATATTCACCTTGTCGACTCTTTTTTTCTAGCTTAATCACTTTATCAGAATGATTATAAATACGAATTCTAAATTTTTTCCGACGTAGAATTCCATTATTTTTATGAAATAAATCATGATCATGGATATTATCAAAATAAAGACTTCTTATTAAATATCCTTGCTGATTAATTGAATTGTTATCCTGCTTGAGAACAACTCCAATTTTACGACGAAGTGTTAAGTAATCATGTTCATTGATATAGTATTTTAACTCATGACGAAATTTCTTCACTTAACTTTCTCCCTTTTTCACGATAATTTCTTGAACACCCCAATGAACAACCCTTGAATTATCCTTAAAGTAATCAAATGGGATTTGCGTATTTCCCTTTTCGTCTTTAATTAGGACACGCCAATAGTAACGTCCTGGAGATAGAGGTTCCATTTCATAAGTAAAGTTTTTCGCATCCTTTATATCAACGATGGTCGACTGAAATGTTGGATCTTTGCTTAATTGAAATTCATATGTTAGCAAATCACCTTGTAAATCATGTGAATGCTCCCATGTAAAACGGTCCTTATTGTTTACTCTTTGATAATTTAAGAAAATCGGCATTGGATGCTCCAATGATTCTTTATATAATTTTTCGTAACGAGTTGTAACACCTTTAAGCTCATTATAATGACTGTCAAATTCAGATGCTTCAATGTTTAAATATTTCAAATCAGGGTTTTTCACAACGAATGGTTTTATCGTTGGATAATAGGAATCAATTTTGCTTTTTGTTGACTCTTCATTAATGATTGAAGAAAGCTCAGTTATTTTTGCCGTTAGTTTTTCCACATTTTCTGGATCACTAAGGTATCGCTTATGAATCACTGTACCCCAATAACGTTGGATCCCCATTTGCCAGTCAGGAAAATTATCCGTTCTTTCTGCATCTCGCCCTAAAGCTTTATCAAAATCCCAAGGAATAAAATACCACTTATCAGAATTAAGAGGGCTGTACAAATAATAGTTTGTTGACATCGTGTCATAGTTACCGAATAAAATATTGACAGCTAACCATGTTAAATAGTTATCTTCATTGAAGTATTTAGCAAATACTTCATCAAAAGGCTTCGAAAGATCATTCACATCATCAAGCATTTTAAGTAATTCATCATGCTGCTCATTACCGCTTATTTTTAAAACAGATTCGAATACCTTTTTATCATATTCCGGATCTGTTGAAAGCTTCAGCTTATCCGAGTATCGATAAAATTCAAAGTTTTCCGCCTTATATAAATGACCATCTGGGTTAAGACCTCTAGCCGCAAGAGCATCTTCGTTTAGCTGTTCTATATGTGTATATAAACCATAGTCCTCAAAACTACCCGTTGAATTAGGATTCGTTAAATCCTTTACATGAAGTTGAACAAAATCTGTTCTTAAACTAATTAAATCTGGAATTTCCTTAAAATAATCAAAAGCCAGTTTATTTCGCACACGTGTTTTATCATCGGCATGCTTATTCAAATTCAGCACAGATTGTCCGTACCATAAGCCACCATTATCACCTAAGCGAATTTTATATGACTTTTGTGCCTCAAGTCTACTCGACCTTCCCCGCAGCTCAATGGTAGCATTTGGTGCACTTTTTCCTGACTCGATAAACCCACTCTTTTCCGGTCCCTCAGACGTACCAGTTTGAAATAAAATATCCAGCTTTGGACCATCAACGAGGTTGCTATATTGTTTATATGATTCATTTAATTCATAGAAGGTAATATCATTTTCTGGTACTGCTTCTTGATCAAAAATTGTTATATAAACATGCTTTAATTCATTTCCATTATGTCCTTCATATACACGCTTATCTTCCACAAGCGTTTCATCCATTTTTTCAACCTTGTCAACTGATGCTGTTTTTTCTTGAACGACCTCACCTTGTTCAGAAGCAAAGGTTTTTATCATCAAGAGCATAATAAAAATGACAATGAAAATTATAGATGTTTTCAAGTATGGTATTTTCTTCACATACCTCTCTCCTTTTCCTACATGCCGCCGACTCTTTAGAAATGCGCAAGCGCCTCGAACAGCTCCGATCAAACAAGGCGAATCAGAATGGAAGGTGTTATTTAACCTTCTATTCTGATTTGACTTGTGACCTCGAGGAGCTAGGCGCTGGAGCTGGACATAAAAACTAAGTCAAAAAATCAATACTTTCTTAAACTTTAAAAAACTTCTCCATTTTGGTTACAGATTCACGATAAACAATAGGCTGTGAGCAAAATGTTGTATAATCAATTTCATTTAATCGATTCATGAAAATCCGGCAGCCGATAATCAACGCTACCAAGGAAGCAGCGAACATACCTGCTCCATAATGATGAAAGATTTTCATCGAAATAAACGTCAGCACAAAGCTTAAAATTGCATATGTGCCCACTAGCCAACATGCCGCCCTTTTTTCATCAAAATATAGAAGAATTAAGAAAAGAGTAATGACTAAACTTAAGAACCAACTGCCTAGTACGACAATCATAAAAATATCAATTTGTTCCTGTGTCATACCTAAGAAAGGAAGAAAGCGGACACCAATAAATAAAAAGATAAATGTAACTAACAGTTGTACTTGTGACAAAAATAAAATCTCATGCTTTAACACACGAAACATTTCATGCTTAGCATTTTCTATATCTTCTAGAGGGTAGCCATTTAAGATACGGCCATAATATTTTTTATATGAGTCATAAAAAGTTGTTTCAACAGTTACCATAAACAGGATTAGTGCAGGCATGATACTTAAATATGCATAGAACACTGGCGTATCATAGGATGGCGCCATGACAAATGTATCTCCTACAATAATTTTTCTTTCTCCAAGCCATACCGCTAAATTATGACCATACAGCCCGAAGTAATAAAATACACCGATTAAAAACAAAGCTGGATGCTTTTCAAGATAGATGAGAAATTGAAAATAACGTCTATTGTTCACTTGAAAATACTTTGCAATATCATGCATTAACAGCATCATAATGCAAAAAAACCCTAAAACAAGACAAAATAGAATTGCATTTACATTCGTATAATGAAAAACATCTGTCATAACCCAAATACTAATCCCAGCTATAATAACTCCAATCAAATAGCTCTTTACAATTTTTTTATAATCCTTTAAGGCTGAAACATACATTGAAAGGATCCAAATGATACTTAGCTCAGTAAAAAAGAGATAGGAAAGGAGCTTAAATAGCAATGGGAGGGGGGATGTCCAATAAAATAAGACTGAAACAATCAACCCTAAAAATACAACAATTCCTATTGTGCCATACATGGAAGAAAGCACATTTTCCTCTTTTTTTATAAATGTTTGATCGGCCACATATCGAGATATGATGAAAACAAATCCCCCTGTCAAAAGCTGTGAAAAGACAAACGCATATTGGATAGCAGCCATAAACAAATTCACATCCCCCGAAGGTACATGCAAATGCATGAGCCATTCTCTTGAGCAAGTGATAAGGATGATCGAAAGGAGCATCGGCCCGACGGCAGTAATAGTTGAATACCCATAAGCTCGAAGCTTTCCTATAAAAGAGGATTGTTCATATAAAGCTTTAAGTTGAAATCCTATTCCTGCCATGTCGTATTGTTCCACCTTTCATAACATGAATCATACCTACTAATCATTTGTTCGATTGTATACAATTCTCGCACTCTATTTAATCCATTTTTTCCATATTCTTTTCGCTTTTCCTGATCGCTTACGATTTCAATGATTTCCTCTGCCATTAAATGAAAGTGCATAACAGGAACAACGGTACCTGCACGGCCAAAAGCGTCATTTGTCCCTAAAATCAACTCTGAACATCCGCCAACATCTGTTGTTACATATGGGATGCCCATCGCAAATCCTTCAAGAATAACAAGAGGCTGTCCTTCACTTATACTGGACAATACAAGGATATCTAGGAATTTTAAATAGTCACTCACATTTGCTTCACCAGTAAAAATAACGTTTTTCAGCTCTAATCGTTCAGCTAAATCGAGACACTCATGATAGTATTCTAGATCTTCATCAGTTGGCCCAATGATATAAAAGGTTGCGTTTGGCAGCTCTTGTTGAACGAGCGAAAAGCTTTGCAGCATTGTTTTAATATCCTTAATCGGAACTACACGGATAACGGCACCGATATGAATTCCATCCTTTTTCTCGCGATTCTTCACATTGTAGCGAGTGACATCAATACCATTTGGAATCACCCTTGTTTTTTCCCGCGGACAGCCAAGCTCTATTTGAATTTCCCGGTTTTTTTCAAACAATGATGTTACTTCATTTGCATATTCATAGGCACAGTTTGATAAATTATAAAAATAATTAATCCAAATATCTTTAAAGTACCCTTTAATCCATTCAGCCTTTATAATTTCCTCTTCTCTTTCACGGGTATAGATCCCATGCTCTGTTAATAGAAATGGCTTATCATATTGATGCTTCGCTAACGCCCCTAGCACACCCGCGTAGCCAGTCGAAACACTGTGATATAAATCTGCCTCAGGTATTTTTTGTTGGATGCAAATAAATAACGGCAGAACCATTGAGCGAAGTGCCCAAAACATATCTGTAAAAGGCACATGAACAAATTCCTTTTTGCATAGGTCATACACAATGTCAAAAAAGTCCTTGCTAGCTAAAAAATTTAAAATGGAATCGATCCGGTCACTTACAAGCAAATTAAACAAAACAGGCCAATTGATTTCCTTTCCTCCGATTAAAGAACGGAATGCCTCCTTTTCTTCGTCTAAAATGTCATAACGTTTTCCGGATTCAATATCTTCTTCAAGAAATGAATCAAGATAGATATCATAAATTTTAAGTAAGTTATTCGGAGCTTCATATCGAGATACCATCTCTTGCTCCTTTTTTGCCGAAATCGATACGATAATAAATTCGTGTTGCGGCATATTTGTCATCATTGATTGTATCCAACTCGAAACCCCTCCTGTTACATAAGGATAGGATCCTTCGGTTAGTAAACAAATCTTCATTTTATTCACCCAATCTTATATTAAAAGTTAAGTGATTCGTTTCAACCAAATATAGATTAGGTCCAATGGTTGTTACGACACAATTCTCTGTTGATTCTACTTTTCTATTAGATGAAAAGTAGAAGTAAGCAGGCTCCTGAATTTGATTTAAATGGAATGTGATTCCATTCTTTGTATGTTCCTCATATACAACTGTATTCACATGGTTTTCGACGTCCTTTGCTACGTCAGAAATTGTTTGATTTCGTAACCACGGAAAATCATTTTTTAACTCTTTTTGCTGAGTTTCAAATTGTAATAGCGAGCTATCTATATCCTTATCCTCTAGAAGAAGGGATTGTAAATGTAAGGATTCAGATATAAAACCAGACATAAGCAATCCATTAAATGCCTCCCATTTTAACGACGGATCATCAACAAAGCCTTTAAGCTGCTTTGGTAGGACAGCAACACCATCGTTCATAGATGGCTGCTCCACATTTGCTAGAACAGCTTTTAACTCAGGAAACACTTCATGAATGAATGATAAATGTGTTAATGGTTCATTTTGGTCAACTGGTATATACGTGCTTACATGATAACCAGGTAGTGCTCCTTCGAGTTGTTCTGCCGTTGTCTCCATTTGCTCTCTAGCATCAGACTTACTCACATTGTTTAACGGATCATTATTATATCCTTGAACACCCATTTCTCCGCCCATTCGCAGTAGCTCTCTACCATAGAGAACGGTATTTTCTTGCATTTTTGCTAATTCATCTCGTCCAGTTTTCTTCGTTAACTTATCGAACGCCGAAACATAGGATGCTGTATAATTCAGATCATATTTAGCCTCTACCCGTTGTAAATCCGCCCAAATGATATTTCGCAGCATTTCCTCATTTGTCATACCTTCATGTTTACCATTTGGAACTGGAAACGGGAACCCTTCCAAAGCGGTTACTTTTGCATTAATAACAGGATAGATAAACTCAGGTACCATTAGCTGAATTCCCTTTATAAATAGACCACCTTGGGATGGATCGGTGAACATCGTTCCATTAAAGAAAACAAACATTCCCTCTCCATAATTTGTTGACCATAAAAGCGGTAAATCATCTGTTGATTTCGCATAAACAGTTGCTTGTTTCCCAACTCTAAGTGCTAATGATGAATTACGTATATCCTCTGATTCAAACGACATAGAATTCGCCTTACCTATCATTGGTTCTGTCAATTCGATCCCTGTCGTCTCAATAAAGCCACCAACTTCTACAATACCTACCTGCTGATATAAAGCCGATAGAGCAGTGCCTGGAGATGGCCTAATGGCAAAGAACAGACTACCTCCTGATTTTACATAGTCCAATAAAGCTTGAATGTCTTTTAGCTCATCAATCTTCTCAGATGCAATAATAATTCCATCGATTTGATCGGTTACGATTGAGCCTTCACCAATTTGCTGCTGTGTTACATTCTTACCGATATTTTCTAAGTTGTTTTTTAACGTTTTCGCAAGCTCAGGCTGATCATCACCTTCAAGAAGTAAGAAGGACGAGCGCTTATAACTACTCAAATCCTCCTTATTTTCGATAGGTGCGCTCAGATTCTTCTCCTCTTTCATATACCCGTAGCTTAATATCAAATCAGAACGGATAATGATGAAAAGAAAGCCAATTATTGCTACTAATGCGATCATCATGTACAGACTTTTTTCAATTTTAAAGCTATTGTTCATTTCCATCACCTTGTATCCAGAATCTTAATTGATTCAACTTATCCGGTGAAAGCCTAATTTCGGATGCTCGTAGTCTACCAACAATTTCGTTAAATCCCTCTCTATTTTTCATGACATAGTGAATATTCATAGCTGCAAAATAAGATTCTTCTTGGTCTGGGAATACGGCCAAAAATTGATTCACTGCTTCTAATGCTTCTCGATATTCATGAAGGGAAATGGCTACGTCTATTTTCTCCATATAATTTAGCTTACTACTATCCGGTGAGAGTTTAATTAATTTACTTAAGGTCGCAAGATACGTATACATGTATCTTTTACGCGTTTGCTTATCTAAAAATTCAATCCGAATGTACTGCTTTAAGATATCTCGATAATCCTCTAGCAATCTACTATCTGTCTCGGCATTGTCGATTTCCTCTTCTAATTTTCTCATCGTTTTCATCAAATCACTTTTTGCCTGCTGCACAGCTGTTGCGGCATAATGAGACGTTTCAGAATCATCGCTTTTCAGTGCAAGCTCAAGGGCGTCAATATTTGTTGAAAATTCCCCTTTTAATAAGTCAATTAACATTCTCCGCTTTGTTTTATTATCATTTAAAACAAGAGCATCATTAAATGGAATAATATTCGTTTCCGCTTCAATATTCGGAGACTTAAACACAAGGTCGTCATATTGCTCACGGCTCAAAAGCCAATCAGGAAGGAGATTTTTTGAATACTTCTTTTTTGACATAGCATAAATGAATAATAGACTAATAAAAGGGCAAGAAAGTAGAATAAATGCTTGAATAAGGAAATTTTCTCTTTTAAAAATAACGAGCAAACAAATATAGATAATTGATAACAAATAATAAATAAGTAAAGCGTTAGTTAACATGGAGGATTTGTTCCTCCTTATCATGGACGATCACTTTTATTCCTTGCAATTTAAATCTCTCAATAACAAATTTCGCATCCTCTACATCTGTATTTGAAAGTAAAATAAATAGTTTATCTTGCTCACTAAATCCTAAATGATCATTGATGCGAAGCAATGCGCTTATCTTTTGAAGATTTTCTGCTGAATAATCGATCGTTTGAACCTCTAGCATAACGAATGGTATTCCAAGCTCATCCATCGTTTCATACTTATTTTCAAGAATTCTTTGGAAATAAACAGGCTTAAGCGCATTTGTCCCTTCCATATAACGTTCATTATTAATTTCGTCAACATATTCATTTGCCCGCGCTAATGATGAAGTTATAAGACGACTAACGACCTCAACTAAATTTTGATAGGAGAGATTTAATCGTTGAAACTCTAGTTCATAACAAATGATGACAGCAATCGTTTGGTCGTTTTGAACAATTGGTGAAACAAATAGAGGCTCATCGATTTCAAGGCTTCGATTATAATAAATTTCTTGATTAAGAATAGCCTTATCAATCAAGCCGTTTTCATCTCTTTTTAATGAAGCACTCGGTTGAAAGGACGGATCAGAAGATTTTACCGCTAGCCTCATATAACCATTTGAATTGACAAAATAAATCGCAAATCGCTTCGATTTAAGTGTGTTCTCTAATACGTGAATAGCCCCATTAAATAATGCCTCAGGCTCTAATTTATCAAGCTCCTTAATCGCTTGAAATATCGTCCCGATACTGTCTTCGGTTCTTAAAATTTGTTCCTTTAGCTCTTCCTTTACTTGAAGAGTATCCTTATGAATCGTCGATAAAAATTCATACTTATTTTGTGTTGAAGCTAATTCATCTTTTGTAAATTCGAATTCAATTCTGCCTCTTTCAAGCTTGTAGCTAACAATTAAGCCAACTAATAAGTAGATCGTAAATGTTGCAAGAAGAGAATTATCAACAAAAATGGAAGTCCAAATTTTACCTTGAGAAGCCATCAAATAAACGTGTACCGCGATAGCAAAAACGACGGAAAAAATGATTTGTGTTTTTTCAAAAAGAATTGCGGATAGCAAAATATAAATTAACCATAAATCAACCGTATCGACATAAGGTGTAATAAAGTAGGAAGCAAGACAGAAAATCGCAAACAAAATAATATTTTCTATAAATGATAGAAAAGGAATTTTATTATTTGCATTCTTTGTCTCTTTTACTTTTGTAGCTTTTGTAGATTGAGTAGGTTGAGCTTGATAAAAATCAATTACTTTTCCTAGTCCCTCTGCCAGAAAATACTTCGGAACCCAATCGAGGTCTTTTTTTAGTTTGGAATTATCAAGCGTGGATCTTCTAATATCACCTGGACGAGCATCAATATGTTCAATCCCCTTAATCTCACTATGTTTACTAAATTCTTCTATTAATTGATTGATCGTAACCTCTGATCCAGTAGACAAATTATATACACCAGATAATTCGCTAATTACTCCACGATAAATTGCCTCAGCAACATCTCCTACGTAAATAAAATCTCTTGTTTGTTCCCCATCACCATGAACGGTAATTGGTTGTCCTGCAAGGATTTGCTTCGTAAAATACGTAATCACACTGCTTTCTTCACTAACATGCTGCCTTGGGCCATATACGTTAGAAAAACGAAAAATAAGTGTGGAAACACCGTAAAGCTCGTCCCATTTATTACAGTAAAGCTCCCCTGTCCACTTATTTATACCGTATGGAGAAATCGGATCTCCTTGTAGGTCCTCTGTTAATGGTAAGGATTGATTATCTCCATAAATAGCCGCTGAAGAGCAGAACACAAATTTTTTCACATTATATTGATTAGACAAGTGCAAAATATTTACAAGCCCCATAATGTTTGAGGATGTATCCTTTATCGGCTCTTCAATAGACCTCTTCACATAAGTTTGCGCAGCACAATGGATAACGACATCAATATTATGTGATTTGAAAAATGCCTCACAACGCTCATCTTCAATATCTGCAATTAAAAACTTATGCTTAAATTTAACATTCTCTTTTTTTCCAGTTGAGAGATTATCAATAATATAAATAGAGTGATTCTCTTTATAAAATCTCTCGGCAATAAAGGATCCGATAAATCCATATCCACCAGTAATTAAAATATTCACATTGATCTCCCCGGTTACATTTTTATTAGAAAAGGCGATGTTAAAGATAATTGCTGATTTTTCCGCACTTTGCTGATTTGAGCAGGTACATGGGACTCCTACATAGAGAAGCGTAGCAGAGAACCAACAGGAGCGATTTTTAAGTGAATGCTCCCGGACCTCTGCCTGCGGAAAGCGAATGCCTCGTGCTGAAATCAACAACAACGTTTAACAAGAGCCATTCAAAAAGTACTATATTCTGTATATCATTAAAATCAGTATATATTACTTTATTACTAATACAATAAGAATTATTTTCTAATCTTTTTTTCATCACTCTCATTCGAATGTGTACACAATAAACGAATTGGTATTTTTAGACTAAAGTTCATTATATTTACACCCTCTTACAAAACTCTTACAGATAAATTGTAATACCTAAGATTCATCGTTTAACGTGTTACGTCTTTGATTTCGGTGAAATATGTCATATTTTGCTCTTTTACGCCCTTAAATCACACTTTTACATAGTCATTTCATCCTTATCTAGTCTTAACTCACCTATGAAGCGATGAAAAATTAAAACTTTATCATTATTTTTTGTAATAGCTTACATATCATAGGACTTCTGTTCCCCTTCTAAGGAGATCATTCTCTAAAGGTAACGAAAAGTAAAAACCCCTACTCATATGAGTAAGGGCTCTTTTACTATGCATATAGTTGATTGTCATCTTTCCGAAAAAAGCTTTTCATTGCCTGGAAAACATCTGCCTTTTGCTTGAGGATAAAATAGCGGAATTTCTCATCATTGATATTTTTATATGCGGACATTAATGTTGAGTGACGATTGTACTGATTTACTTCACCATAGCCGAAAATATTGGAAACCTTCATTAATTCTCCTACAAGTTTGACACATCTTGCATTATCTGACGTTAAATTATCACCATCTGAAAAATGAAAAGGATAAATATTGTAGCGTGAAGGGTTATATTTTTCTTCGATAATTTCAAGTGCTTTACGGTATGCGGATGAACAGATCGTTCCACCGCTTTCACCTTTTGAGAAGAAGTCTTCCTCTGTGACGACCTTTGCCTCTGTATGATGGGCGATAAATTCAATATCAACCTTCTCATATTTAGTTCGTAAAAATCTTGTCATCCAAAAGAAAAAGCTTCTTGCCATATATTTTTCCCAAAGTCCCATTGACCCACTTGTATCCATCATCGCGATAACGACTGCCTTCGATTCTGGCTTGACGACTTCATTCCAGGTTTTGTATTTCAAGTCTTCCGGAAATATTGGATGGAAGTTTGATTTTCCTGCCATTGCATTCCGTTTATAGGCAGCTAGCATCGTCCGTTTTTTATCGATATTTCCCATTAAACCTGTTCGGCGAATATCGTTGAATTCAATATCCTCTACAACAATATTGTCCCGTTCCTTTTGCTTTAAATTCGGCAGCTCCAGCTCTTTAAATAATGCTGCCTCAAGCTCAATTATCGATACTTCTGCTTCATAGTAATCCTCACCTGCTTGATCTCCTGCTCCTTGACCTTTGCCTGGGCCTTTTGCATCTGCCTGAGAACCATCACGGGCAACGACATCTCCTACCTGACTCTCTCCATCTCCTTGGCCTACATGCTTATTTTTGTCATAGTTATAGCGGATTTTGTATTCGTCCAGAGAACGAATTGGGATTTTCACAACATCCTTCCCATTTGACATGATGATGCTTTCTTCAGTTATTAAGTCTGGGAGATTGTTGCGAATCGCTTCTTGAACTTTTTCTTGATGGCGAGTTTGATCATCGTGGCCTTTACGATGGAGGGTCCAATCTTCTTGTGAAATAACAAAATTATGGTCCTGTCCTGACATAATAATTCCCCCTCCAAAATTTTTTTAAATAAAAGAGTCACATTTTTCACTTAACATGCATACACTAACGTGGATGAATAAATTTATTTACCTATTGCCAGTTTGTTTTTTCATTGGATTACTCTATCCTATGCGCAAGATTTGATTTATTGACAAATAATTTCGAAAACGAACAGAGTTTCATTTAAAATGAGACAAGTCACCAGTTACAAATCGGACAAGCATTAACGTTTATAAGTAGATAAAAAAAGACTGACATGATGCTACTATTCGTCAGTCTTTTCCTCATTATTTTTTATCTATTTAATAAGCTTCCTACATAACGGAGCAATTCGTTTGCCGATGTTGAGTTGTAGCCATGCTCATCAATGAGACGTGCGACAACCTCATTAATTTTCTTAAGCTGCTGCTCATCAGGTGTTTTCGACGATGTCGTAATCTTCACAACATCCTTCAAGTCTGCAAAAAGCTTCTTTTGAATCGCTTCACGTAACCGTTCGTGTGAATTGTAATCAAAGCGTTTCCCTTTGCGAGCATATGCTGAAATTCTAATTAAAATTTCTTCACGGAAGGCTTTTTTCGCATTTTCAGAAATGCCAATTTGTTCTTCAATCGAACGCATGAGCTTTTCATCTGGATTCATTTCTTCACCAGTTAACGGGTCGCGCAGTTTATTTTTATTACAATATGCCTCAACATTATCTAAATAATTATCCATTAATGTTTTCGCAGACTCTTCATACGAGTAAACAAACGCCTTTTGTACTTCTTTCTTCGCCATGTCGTCATAGAGCTTGCGAGCAACAGAAATGAAGTTCAAATATTTTTCTCTGTCCTCATTTGAAATCGATGCATGCTGGTCAAGACCTTCCTTAAGCGCTCGTAACACATCTAATGCATTAATTGATGGAACATCCTTGCGAATAATCGTTGAAGAAATTCGATTGATCACATAACGCGGGTCAATCCCTGACATTCCCTCATCATTGTATTCCTTTTGCAGCTCTGCAAGGTCAACTGAATTAAAGCCTTCAACACTTTCACCATCATACAATCTCATTTTCTTCACTAAGTCAATGTCACCGCGCTTTGGTTCCTTTAAACGCGTAAGAATTGTAAACATCGCCGCTACCTTTAATGTATGTGGAGCAATATGAACATCTGAGACATCACTTTCTTGAATCATTTTTTCATAAATTCTTTCCTCTTCACTCACCTTTAAATTGTAAGGAACTGGCATGACGATAATCCGCGAATGGAGCGCTTCGTTCTTTTTGTTTGAAATAAACGAACGATACTCTGTTTCATTTGTATGTGCAACAATTAATTCATCCGCAGAAATTAAGGCAAAGCGACCTGCCTTGAAGTTTCCTTCCTGTGTTAATGAGAGCAAATGCCAGAGAAATTTTTCATCACATTTAAGCATTTCCTGGAACTCCATCATCCCACGGTTTGCTTTGTTTAATTCACCATCAAAGCGGTATGCACGCGGGTCTGACTCTGAGCCATATTCAGCAATCGTTGAAAAGTCAATGCTTCCCGTTAAATCGGCAATATCCTGTGATTTCGGATCCGATGGACTAAACGTTCCAATCCCTGTCCGCTTATCCTCAGATAAAAATACTCTTTCTACTCTTACATCCTCAATGCGTCCACCATATTCTTCCTCTAATCTCATTACATTAAGCGGTGATAAATTTCCTTCGATACGAATGCCATACTCCTGATAAAAATCATCACGAAGATGATGCGGAATTAAATGTAAAGGATCCTCATGCATCGGGCAGCCCTTTATCGCATAAACTGCACCGCGATCAGTTAAAGAATACGCCTCTAATCCACGTTTAAGCATTGTGACAAGTGTCGATTTCCCACCACTTACTGGTCCCATTAAAAGCAAAATCCGCTTTCGGACATCTAAACGTTTTGCGGCAGGATGGAAATACTCTTCGACAAGGCGTTCCAGCGCATCCTCTAATCCATATAGCTGGTGGTCAAAAAACTTATATCTCCGTTTTCCATCTACCTCTTCAATACCTGCATCTTTAATCATATTGTATACTCGCGAATGAGCCGATTGAGCAACCCACGGTTTTTTCTTGACAATATCCAAATACTCTACGAAGGTTCCTTCCCATTTTAAACGCTGCTCATCTTCTCTGTACTTTTCAATTTTTTTTAAGATATCCATAAGGACCTCCTTCATCATTGGTCGTAGATGTAAAAACCTTGTGCGGATTAATACACTTTATGCGAGGATGTCCTTTAACATTCTAAAAAGCTTTTGATTAATTCTGATAAATTTTATTGTAAAAATCTTCTTTTACATTCACATCAAGTGCTGATTACGTTATAATTAGGAAAGACTTAGGGGTTTACCTGCAGGTGTCCAAATTTTCGGGAAACGGGAATTTGCTCACTAATAAATGGTTAAAACACGCGATACATGGGGAATCTAATAGGAAAAGATGTAATCGTTATCTTTTCGTTTTAGTACATGTTGATTTAATGGAAGATTCAAAGTATGCTTAATTACATACCCTGTGGATTTGCTCTAATTTCGTAAAGAATTTTGGGAGGTACAAACACGATGGGATTTTTATTAATACTTGGTGTTAGCTTAGCATTTCTAACAGCTATCTTTACTGCTGGATATGATAGCAAGCCAGGCGTAAAAAAATAAGGGTACATGAAAAATGACTGATTCTTTATCGAATCAGTCATTTTCTCGTCTTAGCAAGGATTTACCTAGCCTAAGCTCGGATAATTTTGTTGTCTTAATACTTCATAAATGAGAATGGCTGCAGTATTTGCTAAATTTAATGAACGTACATCATCTGTCATTGGAATTCGTAAGCAGCGGTCCATGTTTGCCTTAATGACATCCTTTGGTAAGCCTGTTGTTTCACGGCCAAAAATAAAGAAATAATCCTTTTCAGCGTCACTGTAATCAAATGCCGTATGCGGCTGCTCACCGAATTTTGTTAAATAAAAGAATTCACCATCTGGGTATTTTTCCAAAAGCTTATCTAATGAATCATGAAAAGCAACATTCACAAATTCCCAATAATCAAGTCCTGCACGTTTTAACATTTTATCATCTGTCGAAAATCCAAGTGGACGAATTAAATGTAGCGTTGTATTCGTAGCCGCACATGAACGGGCAATATTCCCTGTATTTGCAGGAATTTCTGGTTGATATAATACGACGTGTAATGCCATTGTTTCCACCCCAACTATTTACTAAAGAAGGATAGCCTTTAGACATTCGAGCCCCTCTTTACCCTTCAAAAGGACATTATACCACTTTTTACTTTGAACTCGTATCATCGATAATGCGAAAAAATGTATATTTAATGTTAGGTGTATAGGCTGTAGAATCTTCATATGACCAATAGCGCATCCGACTATTATAAGTTTGCGCATTCACTAGCGGCATATTCTTTTTATCCTTCGCCACAACAAATGTCGTATGATCATATCTGCCATCACCTTGAAAATCATAGCAAATGACATCCCCTGGCATTAATTGTTCAGGCTCATCAACGATTTTAGCTCTTAAGCCAGCTTTGGAATTCGCTAAAAATATTCGCATTGAATTGGCTACAGACCAACTATAGCTCCAATTATTGTTTTGCATCCACCAACCGCTTGAGCGATTTGGGTAGCCCCTCATTTTTGCACCACCTGCATGCAAGCATTGCGAAATAAAATTCGTACAATTGACCTCAAAATTTTTGTAAGCTGGATTTGTACTATTCCACCACAGCTCTGCATACTGTACAGCTGCAAGGCGATCATAAATAAATTGCTCTCTTGTTAGCTGCTCTACATTGCTTACATGCTCATCAACTGCCGGCTCGTGCTTTTCGATAAGCACATCCTCAACAAGCTCATCCTGAAAAATTCTTGCACTTCGCATCTCAAATCGTTCCTCTAAATACATTGAGTCAACTTGTTTCGTTAACCATTTATGATGACATGTATACTGAACATCATTTATTTTTTGCGACCGTTCCTCAACATTTGTTATTTGAATTTCCGTTATCCCTTTAATGATTTCAATTCCACGCTGTTCACATAAGCGGACTCTCCGTTCCAATGCTTGAAACTCAAGGTCATCATCGCGAAATTGCGTGAATGGCTTTTTATTTATAAGCATGTCGAGCTTCTTTTTATTGAAATCTAATAGCAGCTGCTTCATTTCTCCTCACCACCACCTGTATTATATTAAAAGGTATGGTCATAGTTAGGAAGAAATGTCTTTTATCAGGCGGGAAGCTATGACGTTTTTTGTCGAATGACAGATTTTTTCGGAAAGTTGGTTGATTTCTTCGGAAAGTTGACTAATTTTTCGCCAAAGTTGACAGAATTTCCGTTAAAGTTGGTTGATTTCCTGTCGAGCTTCTTAAAATGAACAAAAAAAGTGGCTGCTTACATGATATTTTGTAAGCAACCACCTAATTTTTTTCTAAAAAGGCCAATCCTTTTTTTATTTCTGCTTTTACTTCTTCATCGCTTTCTTTTTCGTATGCTTTATGAAGCTCTTCAGCAATGTTCTCGCCGCCAATTTTCCCGATTGCCCATGCGGCTGTTCCGCGGATAACTGGTCTTGGGTCCTTATGCATCAACTGGATTAAATCAGGAAGTGCGGTTGTATCCTTAAAATGAGCAAGTGCTAAAATGGCGTTCCGCTGGATCGGTTTTTTCCCTCTCCAAGAGCCTGAAATATGGCCATACTTTTCTTTAAACTCTTTATTGCTTATCGTAAGCAGAGGCTTTAGCTTTGGCTTTGCAATTTCCGGGTCTGGCTCCATCTCTTCATGAAAATGAAAATCCTTCCCTTTATTTACTGGACATATCGTTTGACATGTATCACAGCCATAGATCCGATTGCCAATTTTTGTTCGATATTCATCAGGTAAAAATCCCTTTGTTTGCGTTAAAAAGGCAATACATTTTGTTGAATCAAGCTGCCCTCCCTGGACGAGTGCTCCTGTCGGACAAACATCCAAGCATTTTGTACAGCTGCCACATTGGTCCTCCATGGGCGTATCAGGAGGAAACGGGAAATTCGTAATCATTTCACCTAAATATACGTAGGAGCCAAATTCAGGTGTAATAATCGCACAGTTTTTTCCGCTCCAGCCAATGCCTGCACGCTCAGCAACTGCCCGGTCGGAAAGCTCACCTGTATCAACCATCGACTTCACTTGAATGTCTGGCACCTTTTCCTTTAAAAACTTCTCTAGCTTCCCTAAGCGATCACGTAAGATCGTATGGTAGTCTTGTCCCCATGAAGCACGGCAGAAGATTCCACGTCGTTCTTCCTTTGTACTTCTAGGTGCGTTTTTCATTTTCGAAGGATAGGCAAGAGCAATTGAAATGATTGAGCTCGCTTTCGGCAGTAATGCAACAGGTGTGACTCGCTTTTCAATATCAGGTTCTTCAAAGCCTGATTGATAGCCTAATTCCTGCTGTTTTATCAAGCGCTGTCTGAGCTCTTCAAATGTATTGGCACTTGTAAATCCAATTTTATCAATGCCAATCTCCTTACTATAGGCAATGACCTCTTCTTTAAACTGCTCAATATTCATCACTTCTCCCCCCTTCCTTTTAAAGACTTTGCTTCATCTATGATAAAATAAATGTACGAACATTGTGGAGGTAATAATAAATGGAAATTCAAATTAGCCAAAATATTAAACAGCTAGTCAATGATTTTCAGCTAGGCGTCGTTCATTATCAAAATATTCAAGTCTCCGAATCACCGCAAATGCTAAAGGGACGATTACGTTTATTTCAAGAATCATTATACTTTGATTATGCTGACAAAAAGATCACTGAAATACCTGCAATTAATGAATGGCGAAAATTATTTAAAACGCTCGGAACAGATCCGTCTAGATACCGTCCATCAAGTGAAGCGTTGTATCGCCGTGTCCAAAAGCAGCAATATTTAGACTATGTGAACTCTGCAGTTGATTTAAATAATTTTCTATCACTTCAATATCAAATTCCTCTTGGAATATATGATGTTAACCAAATAAAAGGTAATGTTAGCATTGAAATCGGAACAGATCAAGCTACATATCTTGCCATCAATGGTCGTGACGTTTCAATGGCAAAAAAGCTTGTATCTGTTGATGAAGACGGACCATTTGGCAGCCCTTATGTTGATTCAAAGCGAACAGCCGTCTCAACAAGCACGACCGATGCGTTACATCTCGTCTATTTACAGCCTTCGCAAGCAAAAGAGGATGCTGCTCAATTGTTACAAGCATTGGCCAAAATGTTTACCCAAATACATGGCGGCGAGGCTACATTCGATATTTATTAAGCTTTAAGGTGAATGGTATTAAGCCTTCACCTCTTTTTTACATTAAAAAACGCAATGCCTCGTTTATCTAAGAAACGAAACACTGCGTTGCAACCAGTATTATGTATGGAGCGGGTGAAGGGAATCGAACCCTCATCATCAGCTTGGAAGGCTGAGGTTTTACCACTAAACTACACCCGCATGTGTTGTGACATGTATAATATTATAGCAGTTATCTTTACTAGAATCAACATATTTTTTAAAAATCCCAATGGTTTTTGTCGATAATAGTCAAAAAAGATACTTTAATAGTATATAACTAGAATTGCTGTCTCGCAAGGTTTTTTTGCGAACATCTTAAAATTCGTTTAAAATGATCCTTATGCTTAGAAAATAAATTGTCCAATTCCACATTATTTACTAAAATAGATAAAGTAACAAATAAACTAATAGATAAAGTAAAATGATAAAGGAGGTATTGGAGAATGAGTAAAGAGCCATTATTTTTTAATCCAATATTTAAAGATAGAATCTGGGGTGGAACGAAATTAACATCCTTCCATTATACGATCCCTACTGAGACAACAGGTGAGTGCTGGGCATTTTCCGCGCATCCAAATGGTCAAAGCGTTGTAAAAAATGGTGAGTATGAAGGTGTAACCCTTGGTGAGCTATGGGAAAAGCATCGTGGGTTATTTGGTCATATCGAAGGTGACCGCTTCCCATTATTAACGAAAATTCTTGATGCAAATCAAGATTTATCTGTTCAGGTTCATCCTAATGATGAATATGCAAACGAGCACGAAAACGGTGAACTAGGAAAAACCGAATGCTGGTATATCATTGATTGTGAAGAGGGCGCTGAAATCATCTATGGCCATCATGCAAAAACGAAGGAAGAATTAGTGAGCATGATTGAAAATGGGGAATGGGACAAATTATTACGCAGAGTAAAAATTAAGCCTGGCGATTTCTTCTTTGTTCCAAGTGGTACGATTCATGCAATTGGTGCTGGGACAATCATTCTTGAAACACAGCAAAATTCTGATACAACTTACCGTGTATTTGACTTTAACCGCAAGGATGCAGAAGGAAATTTACGTGAACTACATATCGAAAAAAGCATTGAAGTAACAGAAACACCGTCTTCTCATACAGAAGTAACACCAGCAACAGAACAAATCGATGGTGCTGAAATTACAACATATGTAGAGTGTCCATATTTTACTGTACAAAAATGGACGCTTTCAGGCACGACAACATTAACACAGGAAAAACCGTTCACATTAGTTAGTGTAATAGATGGTAATGGTGAGCTTACACATAATGGGACAACCTACAGCTTTAGAAAAGGTGATCACTTCTTGCTTCCATATGAGTTTGGTCAATATACACTTAATGGAAATGCAGATTTAATCGCTTCTTATCTATAATGAATTGAAAGAGGCTGCTCATTATGGTCTTACCATATTGACAGCCTCTTCTTTCCCTTATATGAATTGAAAAATACTAACAATAACTGCTGCTACACTAATGCCTGTTCCGATAATCCATTTCACTAACTGAAGATGACTTTCATTCACTGAGGATTCTACTTGCTTTGGTGTTGCAAATTCTTTTTCTGATAGCACTTTGTCAATGACAGCACGTATATCATTTTCATCAAGCTGGCTAGAATATCCATCCTCAAGGCGGTCTATTTGATGTTCTAGGTCTTTTATTTTTAATTCAAGCTCCTTTATTTGCACCTCAACATCCCTCACATGATCCCTCCTCGCAAATAAGGTTTCTATATATTATTCATATTTTAAAGAAAGATGTTGGCTTTTCTCTTAAATGTGTGTTCATTCTATTTCGAAACGACCTGAGCACGGTATTCATTTGGTGTGAATCCTGTTGATTTTTTAAACACCTTACTAAAATATTTTTCGTTTTGATAGCCTACCATAAACGCAATCTCGTAGATTTTCAGATGCGGGTTTTCTAGTAATTCCTTCGCTTTCATCACCCGAATATTTGTTAAGTAATTTGTAATGGTATCAGCATATTCCTGCCTAAATCTCCGTGAGATATATTCTCGGCTTAAATAAAAGCGATCCGCAATCTCTTGTAAAGTAATTTCCTTATCATAATGATTTCGAATATACGCTGCAATTTCTTGGATACTATTTTTTTCCTTTTGGTATTTTACCTTTGATAATAACTCTAGCAATTGATGAAATTCCTTTCGTTTCTCCTCTTTGAATTTTTGAAAGGAAAACAATCCATCCTCCTCCCAATAGTTCACTCCATTGTATAAGACGGTTGCTTCATCTATGCTATATTCTTTTAGCCAGTTTGTACGCATTTGTTCAAATTGTGTTTCCCAAGCTTGGATTTGCTCCATCGAAAGCTCATTATTCATTTGCAAGCGGTGAAATAACCGTTGTAAAATCTCATCTACCTTTTCCATGCTTCCGCTGCGCAATGCCCACATAAGCTCCTGCGAATAATCAAATAAATGGAGGAGAGAGCTTTTTGCCATATCATGATAATAGGCGATATTATTGCTTTTTCCTAATAGGTTATGCTTTTTCAATGCTAGAAGCGCAGATTGATATGATTCTTGCAATGAATGTGATTCCTTTCCAACGGCAATTGGTAGCTTCATTTGATAGCATTTATATATACATTCATGAATTTGCGAGATTAAATAGTCGCTTTTTTCCCACATAAACATAACTATTTCGTTGTCCTTTGTCTCATTGCGAAAACAAATCCCATGTTTGTTTTTCCCTTGAATGATTTCGTTGCAAATATTTAAAAGTGTAAAAAAAGCTAAATTTTTATCCTCACCAAATGCCTTTTGAATGATCGGAACAAGTGTTAAAACAGCAACCGTGCATTGCACCTGCTTTATATTGATCGCAAATTCTGCTTGGATTTTGTTGACCGTTTCTTGAGAAATGACGGAATGAGTAAGTAAATTTGTCAAAAGATGATCCCAATATAACGGCTTTACTTCATTTATGACTCTTGTCGCCTCTAAGGTTGAAGCACGTGCGACCTGTTGTTTTTTCCATTCACTTGTTGCACGTGCTAACGTATCGTTTAAAATAACCGGATCAATCGGTTTTAAAATATAGTCAAAGCTTCCATAGCAAAGGGCATTTCGCATATAGTGATAATCATCATACCCGCTGACAACGATAATTTTGCTTTGCAGTTTCTTTTCATACAGCCATTTTAATAAATCAATTCCGTCTACTTTCGGCATATTCATATCTGTAAAAATAATTTCAGGTCGATGCTTTGTAATTTGCTCCTTCGCTTCTGCACCATCCTTTGCCTCATAAACATCGGTAATGCCAAATTGTTCCCAATCCGCTAATAAGTGCAATCCCTCTCTCACATGCTGTTCATCATCAATAATGATTGCCTTCATCCAAAGTCCCCCTTGCTTCGATTGGAAATGTAATTAAGACGTAAATTCCACCATCTTTTTGATTGTCAATATGAAGCGTCCCTTTATGACCATAATAGAGCTTTAACCGAAGATAGACGTTTTTCAATCCAATATTCGTTCCTTTTGTTGGTCTTACTTGCTGTGTGTCAGTTAGTGTTTGTCTTAATTGATCGAGTCGACCTTCACTCATGCCAATTCCATTATCCCGAATGGTGATGACGAACATATCATCCTGTCGTTTCCCTTCAACTGCCAGCTGTCCAATCGAATCAGCTCGACTATCAAAGCCATGCTTAAAATAGTTTTCAATAATTGGCTGAAGAATCATTTTCGGAACGGTTATCGATAAATCCGTTTCCTCAAAATCTAATGAATACGTAAATTGCTCACCAAATCGTTCTCTTTGCAATAATAAATAGGCCTTTGTGTAATCAATCTCCTTTGCCAATGGAACTAAATCCTCATCAATATTCATGCCATACCTCATAATTTTCGAAAGATGGGTCACAAGCGTATAAATTTGTGGCACTTTATTTTTAAGGGCAACTGTTCCAATTGATTGCAAAGCATTATATAAAAAATGGGGATTTAATTGTGATTGCAAAACCTTTAATTGATTCGTTTTATTTTCAAGCTCAAGCTTGTATTCACGATTAATTAATTGATTAATTTTTCCGATCATTTCCTGAAAACGATTACCTAATACACCGATTTCATCCTTTCCTAATGGAACGAATTCGACATTCATATCCCCTTTTTCAACCTTGTTAATATGCTGAAGCAATATTCTAATTGGGGAAGTGATTTTAAACGAAACAAAAAAGGAACCTAAAATAACAAGACATAAGCCAATAATCCCAAAAAGAATATTGATTTTCGCAACGCTTAAGGCACTCTCAAATACAGATGTATACGGTATACGCTTAGCTAATATCCAGCCCCCAGAAGCTTCAGACGTCCTGTCATAAATCATTAACCCTTGAAAGGAATCTGTTTCAAGCTCCATCGTCCCACTTTGTTTTTTCGAAGCTGTTAATTTCTTAATCCAAGCCTCATCCTCAGAAACATCATTATTTGATTGAAAAATCATTTCTCCTTCTGAGCTAATAATATAAAACTCTTCCTTGTCCTTCACATAAAGCTTCTCACTTATGTTAATAATTTGAGACGGGGCAATATCTAACGAAATATATCCTAATAAATCGTTTGAAGGAATATCAAGCAACACCCTGTGTAGCGTAAAGATATCCCGTTTGTTTCGTTTATCATTTGCTGCTTTTTCACCTTGAACAACGTGCATCGGCTCAAGGTACACATAGTACTTATTTTTTAATGCCTTTTCGTAGTTTTTCGCTTCAAGCTCTTGAATGAATGGAGAAAATACGACACTTGAGCGTTTTGATACGGAAACATTTAGATCATCTTTTATAAATACAATATTGACTCGATTTATATTTTCCTCAGCGTGAAGAATCGTTAAAATGACATTTTTCACTGTTTCCTTTGCAAGATAATCATCATCAAGCTCAGGATTTCGTAAATAGGCCATAAAATCGATATTTGTATAAAAGGATAGCGATAGATTTTTCAACTCATCAATATACCCTTCAACATTCAATTTCCCTTGATATAACAGGTTTACGTTTTCATCAACAAATTTATCCTTTAAAGACTCTTTCGTATATAAATAGGTTGTGACTATCGAGGTCCCAAATGGAACGATCGTGATAAGGAGCAGTAAGACAATTAGTTTATTTCGTATACTCGTTCGGAACATTCCTAAAAGAACCTCCTTACCGACATTTTTAATGATTATTCATGCTGTCTCTAAAACATTCGTATAGGTAAAAAGCATGCCGACTGTCATGGCATGCTTTTTTCTCTATTTTACTTTAAATTGTCCCAAGTCGCTTGGAATTTTTCTAGCAATGTATCATAATCGATTTTTCCTGCTGCATATTCCTGAATCGCAGCGGCAAATTCTTTGTTTGCTCCATCTGGCCATGTAAACCAAGTCCATGGAATCGTCTTTTCAGCTTTTGAATATTCTAATACCTCTTTACCTAAGTCACCTAAGCCAGATGCTTCAATATTATCAAACGCTGGAATAAAGGCAAACTCCTCGGTAATATAACGTTTTCCTGTTTCAGAGGATACCATCCAGTTTAGGAATGTTTTCGCTTCCTCTAAATGCTCTGAGTTTTTATTTAATACCCAGTTGTTCGGTACGCCGACTGGTAAGACATCTTGATTTGCATCATCGTTAAGCGGGATCGGAATAAAGCCCATATTCATCTCAGGATTCACTTCATAAATCATATTTTCTGTCCAGTTACCTTGTTGAAGCATTGCTGTTTCACCTGAAGCAAACAGTGTTACCTGTGTATTATAATCAGTCGTAAGTGGATTTCCTGTTGCATATTTTATTTCCGTATCAATGACTTCCTTGAATTGCCTAAACTTCTCATTATCCGCAAATTTCATTGAACCATCATATAATCCATCAATAAATGCTGAAGGGTCTTCCTGTTGGGCAAATGGAATGTTTAATAAGTGCTGTCCAATGACCCACCATTCACCATATCCTGCTGAAAATGCTTTTATTCCTGCATCCTCTAGCTTTTGAGCTGCCTCCTTTAATTCACTAAGTGTTTTCGGAGTTTCTGTAATTCCTGCCTTTTTAAATAAGTCCTTGTTATAAGCGAAGCCATATCCTTCAAGGTTTACAGGCATCCCGTATAGCTTTCCATCCTCACCTGTCATCGGAACCTTCCCAATTGGAAGAACATGCTCAACCCATGGCTCATTTGATAAATCAGCTAAATGCTCCTTCCACAATTCAAGCTCTTTAAAGCCACCATTGTTAAAGATATCTGGCTCTTCACCTGATGCAAATTTCGCCTTTAACGCTGCACCGTAATCTGCACCACCACCAACACTTTCAAGCTTTACCTTTATATTCGGATGCTCCTTTTCAAACTCATTAATCATTTCTTGTAGTTGGTCAGCAATCTCTACTTTAAATTGAAATAAATTAAGAGTTACAACATCCCCATTATCACCAGAATCGGTATTCGTATCAGAATTAGAATTGGACTGTCCACCTGTTTCCAGCTTTCCACCTGAGCTACACCCAACAATCATCCCTACCAAAAATAACATCGATAAACATACGAGCAAGAGCTTTTTCATCCCCATTGACCTCCTTGTAATGTTATCTATCTTTTATATAAAAGTGACCCTTTTTTTTTGGGGGACAGTCCCCACGATGGTAGTGGGGACTGTCCCTCATTAATTAAAACAGCCACTTTACATACGGCCATGACTTCATTTAAACAGGCTGATCCCCTTTCATACGCTGCTAGAGGAGTAACCAACGATAAATCGTGCTTTTACTAGTATTAAACTGCCAAATTGCATCCTATTTTCAAGCGAAAAACGAGTTTGTTGCGCCCAGAAATTCGTCTTTTTGGGGACAGTCCCCACAACAAATGTGGGGACTGTCCCCCTCCCTCTTCCCTCTTACTTAATCGAACCAGCAGCAATACCTTTAATAATATGCTTTTGCAAGAATAGAAAGAAAACGATAATTGGTGCAATCCCAAGTACTAATGCTGCTAGACCCATATCCCATTGCTTCGTATATTGTGCGAAGAACGAGCTTGTCGCTAATGGGATCGTGCGCAGTTCGGCATCCTGGAGCACGAGTAGTGGAAGCAGGTAATCATTCCATATCCACAACGTATTTAAAATGATAACCGTTACGGTAATCGGCTTTAATAGCGGGAAGACAATTCTCCAAAAAACCCCGAATTGGCTACACCCATCTACTCTAGCAGATTCTTCAATTTCCTGTGGAATTGTTTTAACAAAACCGTGAAACAGGAAAAGCGATAACGAAACACCAAAGCCAAAATACATAATGACAATTCCCGGAATGCTATTCATAATTCCCATCATCCCCCCAAGCTTCATTAGAGGGATCATCACTGTTTGAAAGGGAATGACCATCGCAGAAACAAAGAATACAAAGAGAAATTTACTAACCTTTCCTGGTGTTCGTACCATTTTCCACGCAGCCATTGAGCTAATGACGACAATTCCGGCAATACTTATTACCGTAATAATAAGTGAATTAAAGAAAGCATGCTCAAAGCTAATAATTTCCCATACCTTCGCGTAATTGCTAAATAAGATTTCCTTTGGCCACGCAGCTGCATCTAATAAGATCTCTGAAAAGCTTTTTACTGAATTAATAAAGACAAAATAAAATGGGACGAGAAAAATAAGAGCGAGGATAATGGCAACAATCTCTAATATAAATGTTTGAAATGTATACCTTCTTAGCATTATGCCTCAACCTCCTTTTTCTTCGTATACAACACTTGGAAGGTCGTAAAGACTGCGACGATTAAAAAGAATAAAATCGACTTTGCCGTACCTAAGCCATATCGATTATTCATAAACGCCTCTTGGTAAATATTAATCGCAACCGATTCCGTTGAATTAAACGGTCCGCCACCTGTCAGTGAAAGATTCAAATCGAAAATTTTAAATGCCATTGAAATCGTTAAGAAAAAGCAAATAGTAAATGCAGGTATAATAAGCGGTACGATGATTTTCGTTAAAACTGACCAGTTAGAAGCTCCATCAATTTTTGCTGCTTCTAGTAAAGACGTATCCACCCCTTGTAAGGCAGCAATATAAATGACCATCATATATCCACTAATTTGCCATGCAAAGACGATAACAATTCCCCAAAATGCAGTTGCTTCATCACCAAGCCACGGAAGCTTGAAGAAAGTGATATCCGTCAAGTTACCAATTGATGCAAAGCCTTTAACAAAGATAAACTGCCATATAAACCCTAGTAATAGTCCACCAATAACATTTGGAATAAAAAAGACAGTTCTTAAAATATTTTTCGTTTTTAATGCGGCGTTTAATAGCAGTGCTAATGTAAAACCAATTAAATTACTTATTATGACAGCCGCAAACATAAACTTTGTTGTAAATAAAAAGGAATTGAAAAATTTCTCGTCTCCCGTAAATATTTTCACGTAATTGTCCAAGCCAACCCATTCGATCGTTGAGCTTACCCCATTCCATGATGTAAAGGAATAGTAGATTCCCATAAAGAAAGGAATAATTTGAATCAAGATAAAAAATAGTAGTGCTGGACCAACAAAGGCCATATACGATAGAAACTTTTTCATCGATAGCTTACGTTTTGTTTTCAATTTAAGATTTACATCTGAGCTTGTTTCCAGTTGGTTCGAATTTATCCTTGTATTCACCTTATTCCCACCACCTGACGATTATTTTGGAAACGCTTACTTAAATTCAATTATAAAGGGCATCTAGCTCCAAGACGATAAACGATATTGACTAAAAAGGTGCACAATGTTGACCTCCTTTTTTCAGGATGACGAAAACGGACTTCAACTAGTGGGAGCTTTTTGTGACTTATCAGGTTTAAGAGTTGTTTACTTTTCTTTGTCAAACACAAATAAAACCACCCCTAAAAGAGCTGGTCTTATTATTTTCTGTTTTTTTAACATTTTTTAAATGCAGCTAATTTTTCCTCACTTTACTGCAATATAAATTTCAATTTCTCCATTAGGATAGTACTTTTCAAAGTCATAAGAGTAATCTCTCTTTAATACCCCCGTCTCTTCTTGCTTCCAGATGGTACTCCATGCCTTAAAGATGCCTTGTTCATCATTCATATCGACTTTAAAGACCTCATATTTCTTGTTATTCGGTATTTCAATGAAGGCTACTCCATTATTGCCTTCCCTTTCAATGGCAACACTTAATGAGTAATCTCCTTTATAATTATTTTCATAATCATAATAAACTCCATAAACACACTCTTCATTGTTTTCTAGTTTGCTAGAAGCATCCTCCCACACCGTTTTGATTTTTTCCATCATTTCATCATCAGTAAAATTATTCGTTCGAATGCTAGTAAGTAATTGTAGTTTCATAGGTATACTTCCTTATCTATTAATATAGTGTTTTTAACCTTTTTCGTTCACAAACCGTTCCCCAATAGGTGTGACAATTCCATCCATGCTTATTGAATTTTTCTTTTTATGATACTCTTCTAATTGTTCGTCGCTTTTATTTAAAGCCCATTGCTGCAGCGTGTCACGTTCACCATTGTATGTATAAAATGGGACGCTAAATCCGCAGGACGTTTTGACTGTGTCGATTTTTGCATAAATAATTTGCCGTGCCCCAGGAAGAAGATTGAAATGAGGGATAAGCTCCTCCCACCTAGGTGTATCTGGTAGGATAACCTCCCCTTTTCCATATAAGCGTAAAATCAATGGTGGTCCCTCAAACGCAAGAAACATAAAGGTAATTCTCCCATTATCGATGAGATGTGCACTTGTTTCATTGCCGCTCCCTGTTAAATCTAAATAAGCAACCTCATTCGCCGAAAAAATCCTAAGAACATCATGACCTTTAGGCGAAATATTAACATGCCCCTCCTCTAATAACGGTGCAGACCCAACGAAAAAAATCCGCTGCTTACGAATAAACTCCTCATGATTTGCTTGGATAGACGTAAAAACCTTTCCCATAACCCTTCCCCCTTACAAATAGTTAAGAAAATAAATGCCTATTGTCACGTTGAGACAATAGGCAATAATCTAAGAGGCAAACAAACAGTTTCACGAAGGTAAATTTTGTTAAAATTTCCTTTATTCTATTATGGAATAGATGTTCCGTCAATATATTTTTATGGGGACAGTCCCCCAACACGTTAATGTATTAAAGGAACAAAACAAAGAGCCTTCCAAATAAATGAAAGGCTCTCACGATTGACTTCACTAGTTTCCTTACATAAAGCTTAAGGCTGTAAAAATTCCTTCTCATTATAAGCTGGGTTAGGATATTGATAGAATCCCTCACCTGATTGCGTCCCCATTTTCCCTTTATCAATATATTCATTTTTTAGGAGATCAGCAATTTGCTTGAATTCATTTTGTTCAGGGTTTGGATGTTTCGCAGCCTTTGTGCTGACGATATTGTATACTGTTTCTAGCCCAACGACGTCCATAATCGCGAACGGACCCATTGGAGCACCTGTTGCAATCATCCATGTTTTATCGATTGTATATGGATCAGCAACCTCATTTCCCCATAAAAGCTGTGCTGCATCAAGTAATGGAACTAATAAACTATTTACAATATACCCTGGTTGTTCCTTTTTAATATGAAGTGGAACCATTCCAATCGCAGCTGCAAATTGTAATACATCCTTTACAACCTCTTGATTTGTTCCCGGATGCTCCATCACTTCTCCTGTATTATTCATCCAAATGCGATTCGCAAAATGGAGAGCTAAAAATTTCTCAGGACGACCTGTAAATTCAGCAAATTGACTTGGTAGCAATGTAGAAGAATTTGATGCAAAAATCGTATGAGCTGGCGCTACCTTTCCAAGCTCTGTATAAAAGCTTTCCTTTATTTCCTTTTTTTCAGGAATGGCTTCAATTACAAGATCTGCTTCTGCAACAGCTTCTGCTAAATTTGTTGCATATTGAATCCGAGATTGCGCTGTTTTAACTGCTTCTTGCTCCTCTTTAAAATAATCAGCATATGTAGCTTCTAAATTTGCGATACGTTCTTTCGCCTTTTCGATCACTGCATCATTAATATCATAAATCGTTACGTTAAATCCTTTAAATGCTGTTTGAAAGGCAATTTGGCTTCCTAATACTCCGCTTCCGGCAATTGTAATATGTTTAAAATTCATGATTTCTTCCTCCTCAAATATATAATTTCGCTTTTCGTCCATGTAAAACGGAATAAAGCGGAATACTTATGATAATGATTGGAACCATCCATAAAAAGATTGAACGATATCCTGCAAATGGGATAAATAGCCCTAATAAGTACGGTCCAAAGCCAAGTCCAAGATCATAAAAAATATAATACGTCGATGTCGCAAAACCAAAACGATGTGGCTCTGTAACCTTGACAGCAATCGTTTGGGCAATCGAATTAAAATTCCCAAAGCCAAGCCCGATCAAAGCTGCTGAAAGTAATAACATCCAGCCGCTGCTTGCCTGACTAAATAAATACATCCCAGCTGCAAAGATGACTAAACAAGGGTATACGATTAAATTCGGTCCCTTCGCATCCATCAATCGACCACAAAATGGCCGGGTAAAAATCGTTGCAAGTGCATAAACGATGAAAAACACACTTGCTGCTTCAACTAAGTTGACCTCTTTGGCATAAAAGGATAAAAACGACATGACACCTGAATAAGCAAACCCCATTAATAACGCAATAAACGAAATCGGGATCGATTTAGGCTCCATAAACTTTGCAAGAAACGACTCTTCCTTTTGTTCCTGCTGATTTGAATGAAATTGCTCTCTATCTAAACGAATAAAAGCTAAAGCACCGATCATGATAAGAGAAAGCAAGACATTTAATCCAAAAATATAGTCATTGCCATTTTCAAACTTCATTAAGAAAATTCCAATAAACGGCCCAATTGCTGTTGCAAGAATTACGCTTAAGCTATAATAGCCAATCCCTTCCCCTTTACGGGTAGCAGGGAGAATATGGGCGACAATCGTACCAGCAGCTGTTCCAATAATTCCAACAAATACGCCTTGAATAAAACGATTCACTAATAGAAAGCCGATATGAACTTCAATAAAATAAAAACACGCGCTAATAAAAAATAAAATAACACCTATTCGCAATATTTTAGATGGACCCAGTTTCCCGATTAATCGGCCAGTTAAAAGTCTCCCAATCAACGCACCGATTACATAAATACTTGAAACTAAGCCAGCAATACTCGTTGATACTTTGTACGTTTCAATCGCATAGCTTGCAATCGTCACAATTAACAAGTAAAACATTAAAATTGATAGAAAATTTATTAAAGAAATCACTATAAAATTTTTTGACCAGATTTTATCTTTCATAATCCTTCATACGTTCCTCCAATAGTTTTAGCTCTTCAGTCCATTGCTTCACTTTATCCTCTGATAGCGGATCTGCGACATATAATTGGAGTTCGATCACTTGCTTTGTTATCTTTTCGCAAAGGGCTTTCCCTTCATCTGTCAAAGACAAATTCTTTTGCCGTTTATCTTGACCACTTTTAAACTGCAATAAGCCCTGCTCATTCAGCTTACGTACTAAAGAAGATACTGTTGGCTTTTCAACTGACCATTCCTTTACAATATCGATGCTCGTACATCCTTCATGATCGTAGACATGGTGCAGAACAAGCCATTGAACAGCTGTCACTCCATAGGCCGAACAAATTTCCTGAAGCCGTAAAACATACAATTTATTAAACCTGTAAATCATTGTAAACAGATCCATAGAAGCCCCCTTTTTTATTGAAATTAGTTAGTATCCCTTACTAACTATACACTAGTTGTTTCTAATTGTACAGCTATAAACTCCCCTCTTTAAATAAAAAAACGTTCACTCCTTAAGGAATCAACGCCACAATGAGTCTATGTTTTCTACACAAAACCAAACCTACTTCCTCAATATCCCTAAATATTCCTTCCACGGTCCAACATCTGTACTGTATCTTTTCGCCATGACGCGTACGATTTGCGCAATATGTGTGAAATCATGAACTGCCCACGTTGAAATCAATTCTCTTATCTTTACCTCGCCAAACTCAGGATGGATGCCCGATAGCTCCAGCTGCTCTTCATTTGTTATAAGCTCGTTTAGCTTCATCACATTTTCATTACGAATCCTCGCAAACTCATCTAGCTTTTCTTCAATCGATTGCTCAGGTGCTGGAAGTAAATGTGCGTTCCGATCAAATGCAGGAAATGGCTTTGTTGTTCCCTCGTTAAGAATAAAGTGTAATCTTGGTAGCCAATTTGTTTTTTCAGCTTCGATAAGGTGGTCAACTACTTCCGCAGCATTCCACGTTCCCTCACCTTCATTGCCTTGCAGCCATCCATTTGATAATCCAAACAAAAAGCTTTTTAATAATACTGGCGTACGCCCCAAAACTTCAATTGCCTCATCTAAGCGAAAATTCACCTTTAACAGCCCCCTTTGAAAATAAATAAAAATAAGGATGGCTCAAAAAGAATGGTTCAGAACCCTTCAAACAATTGAAGGGGTCATACCCTTTTGAGTCACCCTCTATGATGTAAAATTCTCATTAAAGCTTACGGCAATATTCAACTACTTGCTTGTAAGGAAGATTCCCGCCAAATATATCTAATGCACTGCCAATTGTAATATCAAGCTTGCCATCTGTTAACTGACGAAATGCGTCTAAATCAGAGATTGATCGCACGCCACCTGCATAGGTTGTCGGAATTGAGACCCAGCTAGCTAATTGCTTAGCAAGTGTTTCTTGAATTCCCGTCCGCTTTCCTTCAACATCAACAGCATGGATAAGCAATTCATCACAGTAGCCTTCAATTTCCTTAATTGACGCTGCATTGATTTCAAAATTGGTAAATGTCGTCCATTTATTCGTTACGACAAACCATTTCCCATCCTTTTCTTTACAGCTTAAATCGATAACGAGGCGTTCCTTGCCAACTTCCTTCACAAGCGCCTCTAACCGCTCCTTATTGAGCTCCCCGTTATTAAATATGTAGGAGGTAACAATCACATGTGAAGCACCATTTTCCAAATATTCACCTGCATTTTCAGCTGTGATCCCACCACCAATTTGCAGCCCGTTTGGATATTCCTTTAATGCACGGATAGCTGTATCATGATTCCCATCTCCGAGCATGATGACATGTCCACCTGTTAAATTGTCTTCCTTAAACATCGCTGCGTAATAATCAGAATCATGCTCTGATACAAAATTTTCTACAACCTTACGATTATCCAAAGTAAGTGTATCCCCGACAATTTGCTTCACCTTACCTTGATGGATATCGATACATGGTCTAAACTTCATCTAATTCACGAACCTCTCTGTTTCTTTTTCTCCTACTTACAGAAGACCAACCATTTGAAGGCCATGGAGAATTCCATTGTCTTCAACAGATTTCGTTACATGCTTGGCAGCTTTTTTTACCTTATCCTCTGCATTCCCCATCGCAACACTATTTTCAATGGCAGACAGCATTTCCAAATCATTTAGCCCATCTCCAAAGGCGTATTGTCTTTCTTTCGGGAATCCTAATCTTTCCACAATTTTTTCAATTCCGATAGCTTTTGAACCACCCTTTGGCAAAATATCAACAGATACAGGATGCCATCTGATAAAATCAAATTCAGCAAATTCCTGCTCATATTGCGTTTCTTCGCCTTCTGGACAGAAAAGCAATGATTGATAGAGGTCTCGGCCTTTATAATAATTAGGGTCATGTGTTGGGAAATGGTTAATTTTTAAGGTTTCGATGCTTTCTCTAATATAAGCATGCTCTGGAACATTCGCCTTCATATCCTCATGGTCCATAAACACAACCGGATGTCGATTTAATAATGCCTTTTCTGTTAATCGTTCAAGAGCTGGAATATTTAATCGATTTGCATAAATGACCTCACCATTTAAAACGACATATTGGCCGTTATAGCTAACAAATGTGCGAATATCTAATTCCTCACGTATATCTTCAAACATAAACGGAGCTCGCCCTGTCGCAATGGCTACCTCATGACCTAGCTCTTTTAGCTTGAAAATCGCTTCCTTTGTCGATGCTGGTAAGTTCTTCTCATGAGTCAATAACGTCCCATCAATATCAAAAAAGATCACGCTCTGATTTGTCATGTTCATTCCAACTTTCTTTAGTTAGTGTTTTGTCCCCATACAAAGAATGTGTTCATTCTATTATTTCTCTATATAAATATTCTATCAGAAAACAGCTTTAAGCCGTACCTCTTTCAATGAGTTTCACGGACATTTCCTTATTTGAAATCTCCTTGGCAACTGCTTGCAGAAAAAGATTTTCACCCATTTCAAAGAGCGGAATATCAATCGTCGTGATATTCATCATTTTCGCAATCGGCTGGTTATCAAAGCCGATAATCGAAAGCTCCTCTGGAATCGCTATCCCATTAGCTTGACAATAGGTAACAATCCCTGCTGCTAATTGATCACTTGTAACTAGCAAAGCAGTTGGAAGTACTGTCAGTTGTTTTAATTGCCTTATAACCTCTTCGCTATCCTCAAAATATAGACATCCATCGATAATATAGTTTTCACGAAAAGGGAGCTTATATTTCTTTAGAAAGTCTCGATATGCCCGCTCCCTTTCAATACTATTCGATCCCGTCCGTCTCGCAATGCAATAACCAATTTCCCGATGACCTTTTTGATACAAATAATCCAATGCTTCAAAGAAAACGTTATAATGATTCACATAGCTTGATGAAATTCGTTTGCCCACAATATGCTCACAAAGTACTATAGTTCCAAATGACATATGCTCTTCAATAATGTTAAAATCACAGGCTCTCGAGCAAAAAATTAACGAATCAATTTGCTTAAGCTTTAACATTTCTAATGCTTCAAGTTCCCGCTCCTTCTGGTATTCCGTTTGAAACAGCACTAATTTGTAGTTATTTTTCAGTGCTTGTTTGGCAATTCCCTTTATTAATAAAGCAAAATACGTATGATCGATAAAGGGAACGACAACCCCCATCATATTTGTTTTCCCTTTACTTAAATGTACAGCATTAATATTTTTATAATAATTCGTTGCCTCGATCGCTTTTAAAACCGCATCCCTTTTTTCCTTGCTTACATATGGATGATCATTTAATACACGAGATACGGTCGTCACAGAAACACCAGCCAACTTCGCTAAATCTTTAATATTTGTCATATGCTCACCTTTTTTCAAACATGTCATATTATCACGTTTAACCTGCAGTAAAGCCTGATAGGTTTCAATCTATATGCACCATACCCGAAGGATAAAAGCTTTTCCCCGTTCATCATACCATTTCATAAAGGAGAGAAGTGCAAAACAATGCTAACATCTAAAAACCTAAACGAAGCATTTACGCTTATATAAAATAATCGTCAAAGTCCTTCATTGACTTAACGTCCATTGATTGACCTGATGCCTTTAAACAGAAGTATGACGCCAAATAAATAACAAAGCAAAGTATTATTATTGAAATCATATACTCTCCTCACTTCCTATTATTTGGCTTAAGTCTAATTGATGAAACGCGTTCCATGTCAAACAGTTATTTATTATTTTTTCTAATGGCTCTCCATTCACGTTTGTATAAATTTTAAAAAAATCCTAATTAGGATCTTTTAATAATAGTAGATAACTATTCTACTCTTTGTCGTACGTGTACTATATAGAATTGCTGCAATACCAATCATTACATCATATAGCACAATATTTGTACGATTTATGATTTTTCCGGGTAAACTTTCTCATTGTTTGGAAAGGGACACATTTACTCTAAACAGATAATAGTTTGTCCATATGTTTCATAAAGACTAAACATATTCCATACTATAAAATAAGGTGTCAATTCACCATTAATTTCTAAGCATTTTCCAATATAAAAGCATGTTCTGAAAAAACATGCTCAAGAAAATAACTCTTATTAAACTAACGCACTCATTAGTTCATGTGAAATACTTTACAAACTCTAAAATAGGAAAAACTTTATATTAGGTCCAGTTAAATTTTAATATTGATAATTGCTTAAAAATAAAAGAAGCCATAATAAATAGCATTTCCTTCAATTGTTCAAGTAACGCACCTAACTCTGGTTTCTGGAACAATTGATAAACCTTCTTATATAAGACGATTCTCGAAGGATTCAATTACCAGTTTAAGTGCAGTTAAGCGACGATCATTTAATGTTCTTTGAGAACTGCCTTCTTTTGACTTTGCTATCTGTTTTTCAATAGATGGAATGATACCTTGTAAAACTTCTTTAGAGGTCAATATGATTTCTTCATCATATCTAAACTCTTCCCCATTCCACGTACCTTTTAGGCTTTCTAAACCAATTTTCACTGCGTTTAGTCTCTTTTGGACAAGGGTTGTGTTTGAACCAGTTTCTGTCATACTTTTATATGCATTTGACAGTTTATTAAAAGTAGACTCCAAGGATTTAATAGACAAATCTTTTATTTCTTGGCTAACATTCTTCATATACGAACCTCACTTTCCTTTTTTAAAATCCAACAGTCCATAAAATCTAATTGCAATATAGTCCGATTGACGAAAACAGCTAAACATATGACGGATCTCCACGTCTATTAAAGCATAGACGCGGTTTTTATGTCATTTTAGCTTATACTTTTCGAATAATAATAGATTATGATAAAAACCTTCGAATACTCTAAGTGATTTATAAATTCCTTTGATTAGAAATAGATTTATATATAAAGCATCCCAATAATAACCAGATATTTTCTGTCATCCTTGTTCTATTTTTAGAAGAACTGTAAAAGTCGAATGCTGTAAAATATAGTATAAAATACCTATTGTTGGCACTCATTATGCTTGTTACAATAAATTCAAGGAAAATTAAGGAAGATATAACAATTATCGTACGATAATAGCAAACCCACTGAAAAGTGGCGACGCAAAGCTACAGGGGCTAAGGTGGAATAAACCACTATGCCAGCCAGTTGCCGAATACGACGGATCCCCGTCTATTTCATCATGGACGGGGTTTTTATGTCTTTTTAGTAACTATGTCTTTGTAAAATTCAGAATAATATAATAATTATCGTACGATAATAGCAAACCCACTGAAAAGTGGCGACGCAAAGCTACAGGGGCTAAGGTGGAACATAAACCACTATGCCAGCCAGTTGCCGAATACGACGGGTCCCCGTCTATTTCATCATGGACGGGTTTTTTGTGTCTTTTTGGGTCATATCTTTGAGGAGGTGAGATGGATAACACATTAAAATATACCATTCGGTGAGACGTAAAACAGGTTTGAATTGAAAAGTAAGTTAGTCAATTGCTGAGAACTATCTGCAAATACCGGATAGTTGTAATTTATCACTTTTTAGCTCTTTTTGTATTTTTAGTTAATCGGAATTACATACTAAATCATTTAGATAAGAAAATACAATATGCAATAAAAACTAGATCCTTCTATTAGTGGATCACGATAATTAAGTTTTTTATTGTTAATAAAAACTGTTTTGATTTCTTTTATAAATTACTTGCGAAGGAGTAACAAAATGGAAGAGGTTGTAATAATTAGCGCTACCCGTACACCCATTGGAAAATTCGGTGGCAGTTTAAGTAATATAACTGCCGTAACACTAGGTACAATAGCAACGGATGAAGCTTTAAAAAGAGCTAAAATAACACCTAAAGATGTGGATAATGTTATTTTCGGTAATGTTTTACAAGCGGGCCTTGGTCAGAATCCAGCAAGGCAAATTGCCATTAACTCTGGTATTCCATATGAAGTGCCGGCAATGACGATTAACGAAGTGTGTGGATCAGGACTGAAATCGGTTATTCTCGGCGCGCAATCTATTATGTTAGGCGATGCAGATATTGTAGTTGCTGGCGGTACAGAAAATATGTCCCAGGCACCATACTTGACACCAAATCTTCGCTGGGGAAATAAGCTGGGCAATGCCACTATGATTGACAGTATGGTACATGACGGGCTGACAGATGCCTTTAACAAAGTTCATATGGGTATAACAGCTGAAAATATTGCCAATCAATTTGGAATCTCTCGTGAAGAACAAGATCAATTTTCACTAGATTCCCAAATTAAGGCTACAAAGGCTCTAAATAATGGTAGATTCAAAGACGAGATTGTTCCTGTTAAAGTGAGTCTTCCTAAGGGTAAAGAAATGATATTTAGTGAGGATGAATATGTTCGTCACGATACAACCCTAGAAAGCTTACAAAAACTGAAACCAGCTTTTATACAAGATGGCACTGTTACAGCAGGAAATTCATCAGGCATCAATGATGGAGCTACTGCACTTGTTCTTATGAAAAAATCATTAGCTGAGGAAAGAAAACTTCCTTATTTGGGAACAATTAAAGGATATGCAGAAGCAGGTATTGATCCATCTATCATGGGATATGCCCCATATTATTCTATTAAAAATCTGCTTAACAAAACAGGCTCCTCCTTAGAGGATATCGACCTATTTGAATTAAATGAAGCCTTTGCTTCCCAAAGCATTGCAGTTATTAGAGAGCTAGATTTAAATATTAATAAAGTTAATGTAAATGGCGGTGCTATAGCACTCGGTCATCCTATCGGAGCTTCTGGTGCTAGAATTCTTGTAAGTTTATTATATGAAATGAACAAAAGAGGCTCTAAAACAGGGCTGGTTTCTTTATGTGTTGGAGGAGGAATTGGCATTTCTATGCTGATTGAAAACCAACCTGTTAAAAATAGTTGATAATTAAGGTGACAGTTAAATATTTATTCTGTGTAACACAGAAATGTAATGTTATAACCGTTATATTTTTTCACTTTTCCGAATCTTTTATCTTTTCTCTAATTTTTTTATTTTATGAATTATAAAATGGTATACAAATAAATTGATATAAAGGTGTGAATGAAGTTGCAAATCGGTATTGATAAGATTGGATTTTATACTCCCCACTTATATGTAGATATGATTGAACTAGCAAATGCTAGAAATATTGAACCAGATAAATTTACTATTGGAATTGGCCAAGAGAAAATGGCTGTCTCTCCTCGTACACAGGATCCTGTTACATTAGCAGCTAATGCAGCCTTGGAAATATTATCTGAAGATGACATTGAAAAAATTGATTTCGTAATATTTGCGACAGAATCTGGTATTGACCATTCCAAAGCGGCCGCCATTTATGTTCATCGCTTGCTTGGCTTAAATTCTAATGCCCGATCAATCGAGGTAAAAGAGGCTTGTTATGGAGCTACTGCTGGAATTCAAATGGCAAAAGGTCATATCGCACTACATCCAGATAGCAAGGTATTGGTTCTCGGGTCTGATATTTCAAGATATGGGATAAATACTTCAGGTGAAGTAACACAAGGAGCGGGAGCAGTTGCTATGCTCATTAGTGCTAATCCTAAAATTATGACATTAGAAGCACCAAATGTCTATAAAACGGAAGATATTATGGATTTCTGGCGCCCAATTTATTCTGATTCAGCATATGTGGATGGGAAATTTTCAAATGAGATATACATTAGCTTCTTTCAAAATGTTTGGGAACAATACAAAGAGAAGACTGAACTTGAATTGAAAGATTTAGATGCTATTTGTTTCCACTTGCCATACACTAAAATGGGATTTAAGGCACTAAAAACTATTTTAGATGAAGGTACAATTATGGACCAAGAAAGACTATTGGCACATTATGAAACTAGCAAGGGGTATAATAAAGTTGTTGGCAATATATATACGGGCTCTTTATATTTAAGCCTTCTTTCATTACTGGAATTAAATACAAGTCTTGAGGCTGGCTCTAGAATTGGCCTATACAGCTATGGTTCTGGTGCTGTCGGGGAATTCTTTACAGGGATTTTGCAACCGAATTACAGGGATACCCTGCTTCCTCAGCAACATGAAAAATTGTTAGCAGAACGTAAAAAAGTAAGTGTACAGGAGTATGAAGAAATTTATCAATCATCTCTACCAACTGATGGTTCAAGTATCGCTTATTCGATTGAAAACGATCCGGCTACAATTTGTTTAACAGGAATTGAGAATCATATGCGTCAATATATAAATAAAAATAGATAAAGAAACAGACCTTCCTTTATCTGATTTGCGGATAAAGGAAGGATACATACGAAAGAAAAAGTGTAATAAATTTTCATCCCATTTTAGATATTTTAAAAGAAGGATTGAATTTTTAGAACTAATCGATAATAACATCAATCTATTTATCATAGCGATAGTCATTTAGTAGGCACATACAACGGATATTTCACACGAGAAATTAGTCCTTTTACAAGTACAGATAGTTTAGTGAATTTTCTCTACTAGCTATAGAAAGGGAGACTATATGAAGAAAGAATATTTACATAAATTCTACCAAAAAAATCGCCTTGAACGGATTCATGCATTAGTTTCTGCTGAAATAATTAAAGAAGAGGATTCCTTGTTGTTAGAAGGCGGGTTAAGTTTACCTGATGATGTAGCAAATCATATGATTGAAAACCAAATTGCAAAATACGAACTTCCTCTTGGTACTGCCTTAAACTTTCTAATTAATGGAAAAGAATATGTCGTTCCGATGGCAATCGAGGAACCTTCTGTTATCGCCGCAGCAAGTTCAGCAGCCAAAATTATCAACCAAGCTGGCGGTTTTCAAACTGACATTCAAAATCGAATCATGATTGGACAAGTCGCTTTAAAGGAAGTTCCCGATATGGATTATGCTAAAAGAATGATCGACGAACACAAGCTAGAAATTCTGCAAATTGCCAACGAATCCAAACCATCTATAGTAAAACGGGGCGGTGGGGTAAAAGATATTGCAGTTCGAAATATTCCGGCCGATGAGGCACTGAATACCCCTCCATTTCTGGTTGTCCACTTACATATAGAGACATTGGAAGCAATGGGTGCTAATATGATTGACACAATGGTAGAGGCCATCAAACCATACTTAGAACAATTAACAAAAGGAACTGCTTTAATGGGCATTCTCTCAAACTATGCAACTGAATGTCTAGCAACAGCCAATTGCCGAATTCCTGTTTCTCTTCTACAAAAAGGGGATTATTCAGGAGAGGAAGTCAGAGACCGAATTATTGATGCCACACAATTTGCAATGGTAGATCCATATAGAGCTGTTACTCATAATAAAGGGATTATGAATGGCATTGATGCTATAGTCATTGCATCTGGAAATGACTGGCGAGCAATTGAAGCAGGTGCCCATGCTTATGCAGCCCGCTCTGGCCAGTATCGTTCCCTCTCCTCTTGGAGTAAAGACAATAATGGAGATCTGTTAGGAAGTCTCACTATTCCCCTTCCGATTGGAGCTGTCGGCGGGCAAATTAATATTCACCCAGGCGCTCAATTTACTAAACGCTTGCTAAGCTATCAAAATGCAAAAGAACTAGAGTCCATTATTGTTTCCGTAGGTTTAGGACAAAACCTTTCAGCCATTAAAGCACTTGTTACCGAGGGTATTCAAAAAGGGCACATGGCTCTTCATGCAAAATCACTTGCTATAACAGCCGGTGCTATAGGGGAAGAAATCGAGGCTGTTACAAACAAGTTAAAACATAGCAAATCTCTTGATATAGCTACTGCTAAAGAATTATTAATGAACCTAAGAAATTCTTAAACATGTTTTAATATGTTTAAATAGACAAAAAGCAGGTAGCTTTTTGAAGATTAATGAAACATCAAATGCTTTAGAAAAAGTTGTAACGTAGAGCGAATACTTAATAAGTGTTCGCTCTTTTTGTGTGCCCTGCCACATTTGAGGATTTTATTTTTAAGGCGATCCTGTAAAACAAAACCTCAACATCCAAAAAATCACCTAGTAATGAGTCATTTCAGAAGAAAACATGAGAATTTCAGTAGAGTGAAGTTACTCTTGTGCACACAAAACCATAGGGATAATACGGAACTTACTAAAACATTAATCGAAAAGATAGTAAAGTACCATTTTTAGATATGTCCATTCAAGATAAAAATATCTACCAACATTCTCTTCAAAGTGACAAAAATGTCATCTCTCTTTCCAATTTGTTCGGAGAATAGCAGGAAAATACCTTAACTAAAATTTAAAATCGACTTATGAGACTATAGCTTTAAAAAAAGGAGAAATGAAATGGATATTATCATTGGTATCATCATGGGGATCGTCGAAGGTTTAACAGAATTTGCACCAGTCTCCTCAACTGGTCACTTGATCCTTACTGGCCATCTTCTAAATTTTCATGGGGAACGTGCATCAACCTTTGAAATTGTCATTCAGTTAGGATCAATTCTTGCGGTAGTTGTCCTATTTTGGAAGAGAATTCTTACGATTTTTGGCTTACATAAAAGTGAAGAGAAGGATAATTTGGGAAAGCTAAACGTGATCCATATTGGGATTGGTATGCTTCCATTTGGAATCGGTGGCGTTCTTTTTTATGACACGATAAAGGATGTGCTGTTTTCACCACAAACCGTTGTCATTACATTAGTAGCAGGTGGTGTGCTTATGATTATTGCTGAAAAATTTAAACCATCACCAGTTGCAAATACACTTGACCAAATTTCCTATAAGCAAGCATTTGCTGTTGGGCTCTTTCAATGCTTAGCCTTAGTGCCTGGCTTCTCGAGATCAGGAGCAACGTTATCAGGTGGTCTTCTCGTTGGCATGAATCATCGAACTGCTTCAGAATTTACGTTTATTATGGCGATTCCGATTATGTTTGCAGCCTCTGGAAAGGATTTACTCGAAAGCTGGAGTCATTTAAGCACTAGTGATTTACCATTATTTATTACAGGATTTGTAACAGCATTTATTGTCGCTTTAATCGCGATTAAATTCTTCCTTAGCCTAATTAATAAAATTAAGCTCATTCCTTTTGCAATTTATCGCTTTGTACTAGCGATTGTGTTCTGGATCTTTATTTTATAGAAAGTAACATTTTGTTGCGTTTTACTAAGGAGGACAGCCACTTCGTCTAAGCTACAGTTGCTCATCTTAATCGGGGGCGGCTGTGTTCGCATTAAGTGATAAATCAACATTAAACAATTAAAGAGTTAGAGAGAAATCTCCAACTCTTCCAGATTAGTAGTCGTAATTATTATCATAGGGATAGTAGTCATCTCTACAACGGCGTACCCATCTACATTCACGAACCCAACGACAGCGTGGTGGTCGAGGTGGATAAGGGGGAAAATAAGGCGGCTGACCATACGACTGTCCAGCAGGCTCCCCAAAACGCTGTTGTCCATTTAATGAATCAAGGTAATAAAGTTGTTGTAGGTCGTTAGGATTCATTTGGGATTGGTTATAGTAATTCAATAAAATCTCTCCTTTTAATAAGTTCACTTTACATCAACACTATATGTATAAATATTGAAAATAAATGGACTTATGCCCAGAAAACGAGCCTGATTTTAGGTGAATAACTAAAAAAATCTCTTTAGGGAAGCATTATGAGAAAAGTAAATTAAAATGAGGGGTTAAAAAAGAATTCGTTTTACTTAAACAATATGGGAAAGATTACGGATCGAGTGAAGAAGTTATGTGCTATCATTTTTTCGTAACCAAGTTGGTTCTTTGAGGATAAACTGGTTTTTCAAAAAAACTATCTTGTTCATTTAAGATAGTTTGGATTTTGTTGTTTACTTTCAATTTCTTGAAATAAATCTGGTTTTTCGCTTATTTTCTGTTTAATTGCTGTGTCAGATGACAATTCAGGAAAATAAGCATTCATCAGTTTTTTAAATTCTCCTATTGTTAGAGGCTTTGCATCTTCTTCCAGCTCATAACCTAGTTGACCATTAGGCTCAATAGTTGCTGTTTTGACATCTTTTATGTTGGAAATCCCATGATTACGCAATCTCATCTCCAACTGATCAACTGTCAACCGTAATTTTTTTAAGTTTTGGACATGAATCACACCTTTATTGATTACAATCTTGGATTTGCCTGTGATGAATTTTTCGAAATTATTTGACTTTAGTTGGAAGTATTCTAGGATGAGGTTTGAAATAACAAAGATCGCGGCACCTACTATTGCCTTCATAACACTTTTTTCCACAATAGGTTGAACAATAATTGTACCTATTGATATCATCACAACAGTCTGCGCTAACGTCATTTGTGAAATAGATTTTCTTCCAGCTATTCTTAATAGGAGGATACCAGCTAAAATTAAAATAAATGATTGCCAAATAAAGTTCATAATTATCACCATTTCTTTAAGTAGTCAATTTTAAAATGGCTAATTTTTGCTAAACTATACACGTGGAAGATTCACATAATCCTTTTTTTCTGCGAAGAACAACAGTATTGTGAAATAAAACAACTCCTGATTATGCGATTTATGTTATCTAGAGAATATTTTCGTTTTTTTGCAAAAAGATAGAGTCCCAAAACCAAAAATAAGGGCTGAGGAGAAACTACATTTATAATACCCTTCCATTTTTAGCAAATCTATTGATGATACATTAAAAAATCCTGTAAATAAGATAAAGATTGCTACAAATGAACAAAGAATATAAAAGACAAGATAAACTAAATTAAATTTTTTAGGATTTCTATTCAGAAAAATTTGAAGAGGTATAGTAAAAATTGAATAAGTAATCACACAATATAAGGGAATAACAGTAAATAATGATATTAATAGAAAATAAAGGTATTCCCCTTCTGGAATACTTAAAAATAGAAAGAAAAAGATTGAAGAAACTACTAAAGTTAAAAAACAAAAGGGGACTATATTTACTATTTTAGATATATTTTTATTCAATATTTCCATTTCCAATTTTATTCTCCTTCTCAACTGCTATTGTTTATTTAAATAATTTTATTGATTTGTTTTGATTCTCCAATATTTAAATCTAATCATTTGTTCCTAGAAAAACCTATTATTACCATTTCCTTTATTATACTTTAATTGCTCATTAATTTTTTTACAATTAAATATATTATTAAACTCTTTATTTAAAAATATCGTTATCCCCCTAACAAACGATCGCTTTCTACGCTAATAAAAAAAGTCACAAAAAAATAAAAAACCTAAAACGACGCGACAATTTAGTCTTCAAGTCATCTTAGGTTTTACCTGCAAAAACAGTAACAATCTATTCAATATAGTTACTTATTATCATTAGCATTGCCTGTTATCACAATTAACTCTTAATTTTCAACCCTAGCATCGCAGCAAAGCCAAGTGCCTGATCCTGTGAGACCGTACAGCCCTTTAAATCCTCTAATGATACGGTTAATTGCTCAAATGTAGAGCTGCTAATATCGATTCCCTTTAAAGACGTTTCGCCAAAATTCACTTCATTCAAGTCACAATGCTCAAAAAGAACCTTTGCAAGTCGACATTCGTAAAAATCCGCTGTTCTGAGTGGGCTATGATTAAATTTGACTTGCTTCATGCTTGCATAGCCAAGTGAACTTAAGTTTAAATTACAATTTTCAAACAAGACATTTTCCATACTAGCCTCGGAAAAATTTGTTCCTAGTAATTTCGTGTTTTTGAATTCAACACGATGGATGATCGCCCCGATTAAATCCGCATTTGATAAATCACAATCCTCAAAGACGACATCAAGTAATTCAAGGCGATGTAAGGAAACATCACTAAACGTTACATTTTTAAAAACGATTTGCGATAGCTCCGCCCTTTCAATCCGCTCTCTTTCAATCACACAGTTTGAAATAAGACAATCCGTTAAGTACGGTTCTTCTCTCTCATGAATTTCCTGAAAGTTCATTTCTGTTAAATTTTCTGGAATTCTTGGCTGTTCTATTTTCCACTTTTTCGCCATGTTTTCACCTATATTCTTCTAGTACTTTCATTACTTCTTTTTAAGAATAACACGTTACGTGGAAATTCTCCTATTCAAAAAGACTTCCTACAATTTAGGAAGCCTTCATCCCAACACGATCGATTTTCACTTTTGCTGTAACCTCCACCTTCAAATCCTTGTAAATCTCCTTCCACTTATCAGATGTTTTTACGTTTTCATCCCAATAGGTGGGTAAATCTCCACGTACATATTCACCAAAACCAAATATATCAGACTTTTTTTCCTGAGTTTCTTTAATGAGTGCGACATATTCCTTTTTAAATAATTCCGCTGCGATTGTTTCGATTTTCCTTATCGTTTGATGATCATCCAATTTTATCTTATTTGTATTCTTTTCGCGAATAATTCCTGTAACCTCTACATTCACCTTGAATTCTGGCTTCCCGTTTTTAATCTTTGCCTTGTATTCTGCCTTTCGCTTCGTTGATTGGAACATGACCGATTTCTCTTCATCAAGTTTAACGATCGCAACAGAACCACCTGGATTTTTTCCTGTTAATCCATTAAAATAGGCAATTTGATAAGGCCTCGTTTTTCCTACCATCCTTGTATCGTTAAAGTACGCTATTCCACTTATTTCGATATTTTCCTTACCCTTAACTGTAATAAATGGCAGGAAGGCATCCTGACCTTTATTCGAGAGGTCAACCCAAAATCCGCCTAAATCATCATCTGGAAACTTGCCCATTTTGACAGCCTCTTCAAAAACAGTTGATAAATAAATGGCTGGAATTCTTTCAAGCTTTGGCGCCGCCTTCATCGTTTTTGCTGCATTCTTTTCATTAACAGCCATCCATGCCGTTCGTCTTATTTCTGGTCTTCTTCGTAAATATTCATTGATATGCTCAACCCCTTTTTTCGCAACATCCTCAGATAGAATAATAACCTGTAATTGGCCAAAGAAGACTTGAAATGCCAGCTGCTGCTGAAGAGCCTGCATCGCATCATCGATCGTATGGCCAATTCCTTCTACTATCCATACTTTATCCTGTGAGGAGCTCCCACTATCCCCTTGGGACGGTCCTAGAGGAATTTGTCCTGGTACAGCAAGCTGAGCGGTTACTTTAATTTTCCCTAAATTGGAGGTTGGCATCTCTTCATTATCCGGATGTGTAATGGCTGAAGACTCTTCATCCTCCTTAGCTAAATCAATCGCAAGTCCTAAAATTGTTGCCCTTTCTTCAATTTCCTTGCGATCCCAGCACCCCGCTAAAAGGACGAAAACGGAAATGATTAGAAACCATTTGCTACTTTGTCGTATTTGACCTTTCACAAGCTTTGCCCTCCTTTCCTCTCATGATGGCAATCAATAAAAGAACAAGTGGGTAGCCTGTTGTTATCACTACACTCCAAACTCCGACTTTACTCATAATTTGCGATAAATGAAGGGCATTTCTCGGATAAAATGTGAGCGCATAGAGAAACGGAAGAGCAAGATACGATAGCACACGATGACTTCTTAATCGAAATAATTGACTGGCAAATTCAATACAAATCAAATAGCCTGATAACAAAGTCGTAAAGGCCGAAATAATCCAAACCATGAGAAAAAGAATATCGAGTCTCTCTAAAATCGAGCTAGGAAGCTCTGACATACGTGTTAACACAAGCATTGGCCACATCGACTTTTTTAATTCCTCTGCACCGAATACGGCTAAAGTAATCCCAGTAGCAAGAAAAAACACAATAGCCGCAACGAAGGCACCTGACAATACCCCTTTCACAATTCGTTTCGGTTCTACCATATGTGGGGCAATAACAAATATAATAAACAACGTAATTGGAATAAACGGGAGACCAGCAATCGAAATTCCACCACTTACATAATCGGCAAGCGTTGTTTCATTCCCTAAAAAGGGCTTCAAGTGGCGCCAATCAATATCTTTAAAGGCAATTATCACAATAGCAATAATAGGGATAACGATAAACGGCAGGTAATAGGTATGAAAATACGATATCGTTGTGATGTTATTTCTTGTTGTTATCGCAATTAATACAAGCATCGATAAAATCGTCACAGAGATTGGAGTCTCCTGCATCAAGGATGTGCTCAATACCTCTCCAAACTCTCTTAAAACAATCGATGTGGTAAAGAGAAAAAAACAAATCATAATAAAAGCTGCAATCTTCCCTAATCGTTTTCCAATTATCGCTTGACTATAGGCTAGAAACGATTCTTTCGGGAATCTCTTTGCTAAAGTAGAACAAATCCAGACGCTAGTGATAAAAAGTATGACGGCAAGTAATGTCACAAATAAGGCACCACTACCAGCCTTCTCACTCGCAATCCGTGGCAAGGCAAGCAGGCTCACTCCTATTGAGCTGTTAACCATAATAGCCGCTGCCTGGAAAACACTAATTCGTCTAGGTTCATTCATCATTTTTTCTTGTCCCCACCTTCCCTATTGACATGTTCATCTGCCAAAGGATTCGTTGGCCCAAGGTCATTTGGTCGAATTCTTCTTTTATTTACAGGATGTAATTCCTCAGGACGATCCAATAGCCAATTTAACGGCGCGCGAATAACAGTATCCTTTAGTCCTCCGAAGTTAAGCGGTGCCATTGGACTAAAATACGGAACACCGAACGACTTTAATGACAAAACATGATTATTGACTAATAATAGTCCTAGCACTAGACCGTAAAATCCTAATAATCCTGTCATAATCAAAAGCGGAAACCGCATCATCCGAAATCCAATCGCCATATTATACGCCGGAGTTGCAAAGGAGCCGATTGTCGTTAACGCAATAACAACAACTGTAATTGGACTTACAAAGCCTGCCTCAACCGCAGCCTGCCCAATAACAAGCACCCCGACAATGGACAAGGCTCCCCCTACCTGCTTAGGCATCCGAACCGTTGCCTCACGTAAAATTTCCATTGCTGCTTCCATAAGAAATACCTCAACAACCGCTGGAAATGGGACACCTGCTCTTCCACTTGTAATGGCTACCGCAAACGCTGTCGGGATCAGCTCGGGATGGTAGGAAAGGATCGCCACATATAGTGAAGGCATAATAAGAGAAAATAATAAAGCAACCACGCGAACGATTCGAACCGCACTAACCATAATGAACCGTTCATTATAATCCTCACTTGTTTGATAGAACTGGGCAAAGGTGGCAGGAACAATCAAAACAAATGGGGAGCCATCAACTAAAATACATACTCTCCCCTCAAGTAAATTTCCCACCGTCACATCAGGTCTCTCCGTGCTCTTTACTTGAGGAAATGGTGAACGAGGATTATCCTGGATAAACTGCTCAACATAGCCAGCATCAAGAATCCGGTCAACATGAATATTATTTAGCCTTTTTTCAACATCCGCTACTAAAGCATGATTGGCAACTCCATCAATGTAACAGATCACAACATTTGTCTGTGTCATCGTCCCAATTTTTAATGATTTCACTCTTAAATCAGGGATCGGAATACGCGCACGAATAAGCGCTGTATTACTTTGTAAATTTTCAATAAACCCTTCTCTAGAACCACGAATAACCTGCTCAGTATCTGGCTGAGAAATACTCCGCTTATCTGTCTTATATGTATTAATTAAAAAGACATCGTTAATCCCATTAATAATTAACACTGTGTTCCCACGAATTAACCCCTCAACAATTTTCGTTAGCTCTGTTTCTGTTTTCACATCTGCATGAAACAATACTTTTTTCAATACATAGTCTTTTACTGCTTCGTTTCCTTGTTGACATGCCTTCGATTCTGTAAGAGGCTTCATCACCTCTTTACTAATAGCATCCTTATCTGTAATGCTATTCAAATAAAGGATTGTTGCGGGAATATGTTCTAACGCAATAATTTCTCGTTTCACAAAATCATGATCCTCACCAAAGATATCCTCGATATTCTTGAGAGCATCTCCTTCTTGTACGTTCGTGCTCAGATGTTTCAAATCATCCATTACCTGACTTGAAGGCTTTGGAAGCTGAGAGGTGATCTGCTTCTTCTTTTTAAATATTCCCTTAAAAAGAGCCAATACCTGTCCCCTCCTTATACCCTAATCGCCTTGAAGCTCCTCGTCATCGTTCACTTAAAGCGAACTATGCTGTTAGTATGGCAGTTTCTCACATTACCATTCATAAAGATTTGCATAAAAAAAAGGATTCCCCTAAGGCATCCCTTCGTCTTGTTTATGATATTTGATTATCTCCTGCAACCTGCTGCTGACTCGCTCTATCTAATACACTTTCAAGCAATACAAGGACATCATCAGGAACCTCAAGCCCATCCCACTGAAGACCTCTTTTCAGGCAAACCTCTTTTAGTCTCATTTGCATAAACTCTACTGTACTGCGTTCATTCGATAGCCCGAGGATATAGTCTACTGAGACACCGTATAATTTAGAAAGGCTTTTTAATTTTTCAAGAGGTGGCTGGCGGTATCGAGATTCATACGATGCATAGCTAGACTTTTTTATTCCGATTTTTCGTCCGACCTCTTCCATTGTATAACCATGCTTTAGCCTTAACTCCTTTAACCGATTGGCATACATTTTTCTCACCTACCTTTCATATCTTTTGGGTCGAGGATTCATTTCACCAACAGCAACATTACCTATTTACAACACATTGGTATTTTGCAAGATCGCCTCCAAAGTAAAGTTTACGTTTAGTATAGTCAGATGATACATGGCACAATCAAAATTTGAAATTTTTTACAAAAATAAAAAAACTGATGCCCACATGTACTGAACATCAGTCCTACATCTTACCAGCTAGATTTTTTCACCCCTGGAATCTGACCTTTATGAGCAAGCTCACGAAAGGCAATTCGCGACATGCCAAATTTTCGTAAATACCCTCTTGGTCTTCCTGTTAATTCACAGCGATTGTGTAAGCGCGTTGGTGAGGAATCCCGCGGTAATTTTCGAAGAGCTTCATAATCACCCTTTGCCTTTAACTCTTTTCGTAAGCTCGCGTACTTTTCGACTATTTCCTGACGCTGCTTAGCCTTTGCAACCTTTGATTTTTTGGCCAATTAAAACCTTCCTTTCAGCTATTTGGGAGAAGAAATCTCTCCCTATCACTACTTGTTATAAATCGTAATAATTACGATTTAAATCTTAATTTATCATCTATTTTTGGAAAACTCAAGTATTACCTCCTGATTGATAAATCTCAAAAACTAGTTGACTGCAATTTTCCTACTCACTCCCCCATTAAGTTTAGTGTTAATACCAAACAAAAAGGTCAATACCCTTTAACAGCATTGACCTTTGTTATGATTATTCATTTTTCCCTTACCCCTTCATTTCAACAACTCTATCACAAAGTCTTTGAATTAATGACCGTTCATGACTAACAACGAGAATCCCCATTTTTCTTTCCCAGGCAATCTTTTGCAGAACATGCCAGATTTGTGCTTGGGTGATCGCATCAAGCATTGCGGTCATTTCATCTGCAATTAAATACCGAGTCCCCGGTGCTAATGCTCTTGCGATACAAAATCGTTGAAGCTCACCCCCTGATAGTTCACTCGGGCGGCGAGTTAACCATTCCTGCTGGATTCCTAGTAAATCGAGGAGCTCCTTATCTGGTGTCCATCCTTCCGTAACAATTTTTTTCATCGTCCAACGCGGATTAACTGTCTTTTCTGGATGCTGAAAAACTAATTGAACTGGATTGTAGCCGCTCCTTGGTAAAGGCTGATCGTCGATGGAAATTTCACCTTCGATTGCCTGCTCATACCCCGCGATGATTTTACAAAGCGTCGTTTTCCCACAGCCACTTGAGCCGGTAAGACCAACGATTTCCCCAGGATTGATGACGAGATTCATCGCTTTGAATAGCCAGGGTCCTGCTCGATATCGAAAGCTAATGTTCGTTGCATTAAGTTGCATGAAAGCACCTCACCATTCCATTTCGTACTGTTTGATTTGTTGGTTGCTCGTGTCTACATTGAGAGGTCGCAGATTTACATCGTGGTGCAAACAAACAGCCAGGCGGAAGCTCACTTGGATGTGGCTGAGCACCTGGAATCGGGATGAAATCATTTTGCGGTAACGCCCTCCATAGCGCTTTACTATAAGGGTGGCGGAGCCTTTCCCCTTTTCCTGTAAAATCAGCAGCAGGTGCTACCTCAACCGTTGTTCCTGCATAAAATACCGCGATTTTATCGGCAATTTTTAAGGCAGCTTCAATATCATGGGTAATCAGCAAAATAGCAGATCCATTGTCAGCAAGCTCGCGAAGATTTGTTAAAGCCTCCTCGATGACAGCCGAATCAAGTCCTGGTGTAGGCTCATCGGCAATGATAAGCTCTGCCTCACTTACAACTGCTGTCGCCAAAAGGGCTCGGCGCGCCATTCCTCCTGAAAGCTGAAACGGATATAGCTTTTCGGTTTTCTCAGGTAGACGGTAGCGTTCAAAGACCTTTTTCTGTAAAAACGCTGCCTTATGATGTTTTGCCGACTGCCGAACTTGTTTTCCGATTTTCATAAGTGGATCCAAAAAATGAACTGATTGCGGAACGAGAGACATTTCCTTCCCCCGCAACATTCCCTGTCGTTTTGCTGTCAACGGTTCTCCTTTATACGTCATCGCGCCACTTACATTCGCATGATTTGGGAGAATCCCTAATAGCGCATGTGCTAGCAGGCTTTTTCCAGATCCGCTCGCCCCAACAACCGCAACAATTTCTCCAGCCTCAATGGAGACATTCAAGTTCGATATCACCTGATGGTTCACCTGTTTAAATCGAGACGTATATCGCTTAAAGGTAATCGATAAATTTTCTACTTCAACAATAGCCATATGCTCACTCCTTCCCCTTCTAATCTAGCGATCCATTCGGTTCTATGAAGCTACGAAGCTTTGCCCCAATTCGATCAAAAATCCGCACGATGAA
>JAPSLL010000016.1 GCA_031180805.1 Bacillus sp. (in: firmicutes) | reverse complement strand
CCGCTAATCTTTGGGAGCAAGCTCCCTCAGATTCGCTCGACTTGCATGTATTAGGCACGCCGCCAGCGTTCGTCCTGAGCCAGGATCAAACTCTCCAATAAAGTGTTTGACTTGCTCATTGTGTACTCAATAGTACGATTTGTTGTTAATCGAAATTAACGTTGGCACGCTTGGTTTTGTTTAGTTTTCAAAGAACATTCATTTAGTAACTTCTTTCAGAAGCGACCTTATTAATATAACATCTTTAATTTAGTAAGTCAAGATGTTTTTAATAATTTTATTTCTTTAAAATCATCCGCTGTTGGAGCGGCGATTTATAATATATCATCATTTATTTAAGAGATCAACCACTTTTATAAACTTTTTTTCGTTTTTTTTGAGAACTTCATCATTAACACGTTTAATAAATGGTTTTTTTCTGCTATTGCTTTCTTAACAATATGTGACCGTTTATTTATTTCAACATCTTTTAAAAGCTCCTGTACGATGTTGACCTCTTTTTCAATTAACATTTCAAGCTCTATTCTCTCCTTTTCGGATAACGTATAGTAAATCAAACATTCCACCTCATTAAATCATTTTTTTCTATTTTATCTTTTTTCTTGTATTTCTAATCATTTTCACAAAAGACCAAGCATAGACTTGTCACAAAGAAGATCGGACGAGGAGGACTAGGATGAATCAGTTTCATGTCATTCATATAAGGAAAATTAAGCAACTTGCAATGATAATGCTTGCTGCCTTTTTTACTGCTGGAATCATATATGTAGAAACCGTATTAAACTATCCCGTATTTTCTACTTCTAGTGGCCCTAAGGCGATTTATAAAGGTGAGGAGAAAACAAAAGAAGTTGCGTTAACATTTGATATTAGTTGGGGAGATGTAAAAGCAGAGCCGATACTCGATACTTTAAAGAAACATAACGTAAGCGCCACTTTCTTTCTCTCAGCATCATGGGCTGAAAGACACCCTGATCTTGTTAGTAGGATGGTAAAGGACGGTCACCAGATTGGAAGTATGGGATATGCCTATAAAAACTATACAGATCTTGAAGCGAGCGAGGTTAATAAAGATTTATTAATGGCACAAGAGGTTTTCAAAAAACTAGGAATTAAAAATATCTCTTTATTAAGACCACCTAGTGGAAACTTCAATCGAGAAGTACTTAACATAGCAGAAAAGCACGGTTATACAGTCATCCATTATAGTATTGATTCTAATGATTGGCAGAACCCAGGTATTGAGAACATCATTCGTAATACAACTTCTTCAATTAAAGGTGGCGACATCGTCCTTTTACATGCCTCTGACAGGGCGAAACAAACGAATAAGGCACTTCCATCCATTATTAATGAGATTAAAAACAAAGGGTTAAAAAATGTAACTGTCGAAGAATTAATATCGAACGCGGAAACAAAGGCATCAGAGGTAAAGTAAATAGAAAAGAGCTAGAGAGAATGTACTGCCCCCCAAAAGTTAGTAGGAAAATCTAACTTTTGGGGGGCACCTCAGAACTAGCTCTTTTTTGCTTGAGTAAATTTAGGGAGCATTAGAAGTTGAAAGGCATTACAAAATTGGATTGGTATTAACATAAGAAGTAACCAATCTTCCTCATTTACTCTAAGTGCTGGAAACCACTCAATTGTAGTTACTACAATCATGAAAAATAAAGCAGGTATAAACGCTTCCTTATTCGTTGATGTTCGCTTAAAGTATGCAACAATTAGGCCAACAACTAATATGTAAATAGCTATTAACACATAAGGGATAATTGATTCATTATCCTTCGCGAATACCTGAAATCGAAAATAAACTAAATCAAATAAGACAAATGCTATTAATACTATTTGAGCTAAGCTCCACATTGAAATGGAACGAAATATTCCCAATCCAAAGCGATGTACTGTTAAATATGCGAAAAAACCCATTTGACTAATTACACTGAATATTAATCCGACTCCAAATAGCCAAAATAAGACTGAGATAATTTCTAAAAAATCAAATTTAATAAATAGCTCCTGATAATCTGACCACCTTAATGCAAAACCAATAATCCCTGTTGATATACCGCCTACAAGTAAAGTACTTAGAAAAAAGCGTACCCAATTTCGACTTTTCACAACAATATCCTCCATTACATTACTATTATTGATTTTACCAATCCTTTTGTTAAATTGCTACATCATAAGTTTTTTCCTCGTATAAATTCGTTCATCTCATTCAAAAATATAAACTGTAAAGAAAAATTGAAAGGAGCTTGGATTAATGAAGAGATACACGCTCCTCATAATTCTTGCATTATCGCTATATGTGATGCTCTCTGGGTGTGCACCTCGCGAAGAAACAGGTTCCCAGATGGATTATGATGAAACGAAAAAAATGATGATAGACATACTCGAAACTGACGATGGCAAAAAGGCATTGCAGGAAGTCATGAAGGCTGAGGATATGCAGCAAGCGTTAATTATGGATCAAAAAACCGTGACAGAGACAATTCAAAAAACACTTACTTCTGAAGAAGGAACTAAGTTTTGGCAAAAGGTATTTGAAGACCCTAAATTCGTTGAAAGCTTTGCAAAAAGCTTACAGGAAGAGCATGAAAAAGTCATAAAGGGGTTAATGACCGATCCGGAGTATCAAAAGCTTCTTATTGAGGTATTTCAAGATCCCGAGATGGAAAAAAGCTTACAAACCTCTTTAAAAAGTAAAGAATTTAGAGAGCATATAAAAGAGGTTATATCGGAAACTCTCGAAAGCCCATTATACAAAGCTAAAATCCAAGAAACTCTATTAAAGGCAGCTGAAGAAGCTGGAAAAGGCGAAGAGAAATCTAAAGGTGATGAATAAGTAATTTATTTTAATAACGAACGATAAACTAAAAAGCGCTGAAACCAGCGCTTTTTAAACGTGTAACAATTCTATCACTTGCTCAGCAATTGTCTGATATATTCTTCCAGTTGAATGAGTCTCAGCATAAACTGATGGAGCAAAATCATCTTCATTCCAATCTGGTTGTTGAAGTGGTATTTTTCCTATTAGTGGTACACGAAGCTCTTCAGCTAGCTTTTCTCCACCGCCACGTCCAAAGACATACTCCTTTTCCTTCGTTATTGCACTTTCAAAGTATGCCATATTTTCAATAACTCCGATAATTTCATGGTCTGTTTTCAACGCCATTGCTCCCGCTCTCGCAGCGACGAATGCAGCAGTAGGGTGTGGAGTCGAAACGATAATCTCTTTACAGGACGGAAGCATAGAATGAATATCCAACGCTACATCACCTGTTCCTGGAGGAAGATCAAGCAAAAGAATATCTAAATTTCCCCATTCAACTTCATGAAAGAAATTATTAAGCATTTTGCCTAACATTGGCCCTCTCCATATAACTGGTGCATTATCTTCAACAAAAAAGCCCATTGAAATGACCTTAACCCCAAATCTTTCAACAGGGATAATTTTTTCTCCTCGTACAACAGGGCGTTTTGTAATCCCCATCATATCCGGTACGCTAAACCCATAAATATCCGCATCAATTAATCCAACCTTTTTCCCTAGGCGAGCAAGAGCTACAGCAAGATTTACAGATACAGTTGATTTACCTACCCCACCTTTACCACTAGCAATAGCTAAAAAGGTCGTTTTGCTATTTGGACTTAGCAAGTCTTCATCTGTTGATTGGTCTTGAAAAGCTGAAATCGTTTCTTCAGGAAGCTGATGAAAACGAAGTCCAACAGATACCGCTCCATTTTGTTTAGCTAATGTGACAATTTGCTGTTGTAATTGTAGCTGTTCAGCCGAATTTGGCTTTGAAATTCCTATTTTAAAACTGACATGTGCTTTTTCTTCTTTTATTTTTATTTCCTCAATTGCATTTAATTCTTCTAATGTTTTATGTAAAAAAGGCTCTTGCAGTTGTCCGATGATTTTACGTAATTCTACTTCTCCTAGCATCCTAACCACCCTTTTTGATTTCGTTTACATTTAGTATACCATAACAAAATCAATAGTTAGAGAATGAAACCTTGAACAGAATTTATATTAATCAGGTGGGTTTTCTTCATTTGAAAAATATCTTAGGATGCCGTTATAAATTGATGCTGCTACTTCCTCTTGATATACTTCCGTTGATAGCATTTTTTCTTCTAACGGATTTGATAAGAAACCTACTTCTACTAAAGCACCAGGCTTTTCAACCTTATTAAGCAGATATATCCCATTTATCGGTTTTGCCACTCGCTCTGTGTTTTCCAGATTTCTCCGTAGTTCATCTTGGATAAATTTCGCGACGTTTTCATTTTCAACGAATTTTCCATGATAGAATGTTTGAGCACCGCTCCATTTAGCAGAAGGTATAGCATTAAGATGGATACTAAGAAAAAGTTCAGCCTCTGATTCATTTATAATTTCAACCCGTTTTTTTAAATCTTCTACTTTCCGTCTGCTATATCCGGACGTATCCTTATCAGCTAAGTCAACATCCTCTTCCCTTGTCATTAAAACAAGCGCACCTTGCTCTTGAAGATAATCCCTTAACTTTAAAGAGATGCTAAGGGAAATATCCTTCTCTTGCAACGTGCTCCCGACAGCTCCACCATCAGGACCGCCATGGCCAGGATCTAAATAAATAACCTTCCCTGTTAGGGGCAAATTCCATGATTCCCATGAATTATTATCGGAAAATTGCCATTGAAATAGGAAAAGCAACAATATAAAACCAGCTAAAAAGCCAAACCATTTTATTTTCTTTTTCATACTTTCCCCTCCTGCTCGTCCTCATTTCAATATATGGGACAATCAGGAGGAATATGATAATCAAAATAGAGGATTTATTTAATGAAGTCTTAACTTATACCGCTTCTCACCCTTAATAAAACCTTCCTGCCAAAACGTATGGATATAATGCTCACTTGCTATATATAATTCATCATATGAAACATTGTTTATCTTTACTTTCCCCCAATTAAGAAAGTAATCATAAAATTCATCAATTAACCGTTTTTCTTCATGCTGACATCTTTTATTAGCAGCATCCATTGTCTCTCCATAATAGCCAAAACGACTGTATTTAGCCCCTAACAAAAAGGCTTCAATTGCATAATCTACGCATGCTTCTTCTATTATTTTTTTCCTGCCATTGTCGAGCATTTTACCAAAGCAATAGTTCATTTGATGTTTTATTTCTGTTAAAGAAAGCTCCCTAAGCATTTTTTTCTCATATTTCAATTCCTTTTGATATCGCTTTTGTTTAATCGAAATAACGTCACTCATATCGAAAGCCTCCTTATGTGTATTGTTCATCCCTCCTGACATATCATTCGAGAAATCTCTTCCAATTTTCTTTGCCAATTATTTTCTAGACAAACAAAAAAGAGCATCAAAATCGATGCTCTTTTTTATCCTTTTAATGATTTACAGCTTTTTTCAATCCATCTGGTTTTGTATGGACAGCTATTCGTTCCATTAGCTTATTGCTTTCCTCATTTAAGCCAACTAAGTTCACATTAACCCCGTTTTGGTGGTACTTTATGACGACCTTATCAATAGCACCAACTGCTGAATCATCCCATAAGTGTGCTTGTGATAAATCCAAATCAACTTCCTTTACATCCTCTTTATAATCAAAGCTATCGACAAAGTCAGTAACAGATGCAAAGAACAATTGACCAGATACTTTGTATACCTTTTTCGATGCTCCATCTGTTGAAATGCTCGTTACTTTCACCTTCGATATTTTAGCAGCAAAGAAAATCGCACTCATGATAATCCCAACAAGAACACCTTTAGATAGGTCATGCGTCATAACAACTGTAACAACGGTCGTAACCATAACTAAAGTATCTGTTAATGGCACTTTGTGAAGGGTCTTTAAAGCAGACCAATCAAACGTTCCAATCGAAACCATAAACATAACTCCAACAAGTGCAGCCATTGGAATTTGAACTAAAATATCATTTAAAGCAATAATCAGAACTAATAAAAATCCTCCCGCTACAAAAGTAGATAATCGGCCTCTCCCACCAGATTTTACATTAATAACTGATTGGCCAATCATCGCACATCCAGCCATTCCACCGAATAAACCGGAAACAATATTAGCGATCCCTTGTCCACGCGCTTCTTTATTTTTATCACTTTCCGTATCAGTCATATCGTCAACAATTGATGCAGTTAATAATGATTCAACAAGCCCAACAATTGCAATCGATAATGAATATGGGAAAATGATTTGTAATGTTTCAAAGTTTAAAGGAACATCAGGAAATAAAAACACTGGTAACTGCTGAGTTAATTCGCCCATATCCCCTACTGTTCGTACATCACTACCTGTCATAACCGCAATGATGGTCATGACAACAATTGCAACTAATGGAGCCGGCACCACTTTGGTAAACCGTGGTAAAATATATATTATAGCAAGGGCTCCTGCTACCATTGCATACATTTCCCATGATTCACCTATAAAATGAGGCAATTGTGCAGTAAAAATAAGAATTGCTAATGCATTCACGAATCCGGTCATAACGGATCGGGGTACAAATTTCATTAATTTGCCTAGCTTCAAGATTCCCATAATGATTTGTAGAACACCTGTTAATAGTGTTGCAGCAAGAAGATATTGCAATCCATATTCTGAAACTAATGACCCCATTAACAGTGCGGTTGCTCCTGTTGCTGCCGAAATCATTCCTGGTCGACCACCGACAAAAGCTATTGTTACTGCGATACAAAATGAAGCATATAATCCTACCATTGGGTCTACACCAGCAATTAGGGAAAACGCAATTGCTTCAGGAATTAATGCAAGGGCTACGACAATTCCCGCTAATATATCTCCCTTGATATTGCCAAACCATGAATATTTAATTGTACTTAAATTCAAAATGACACCTCTTCCATTAATTTTAGTTGTGACTTTCAACTCTCATGAAAGTCGGGTCCGTTCATAACAAGTGAATTATATAGAGATTTGTCGTTTTTGTGAAACTGCATGTAAACGCAGTCAATTAATAATTTCTCTCATATACTCTTCAATACTACCTCTATCATTAAAATCAGTAAAAACAATAAAATTCCCTTTTCTAATTAATCCAAAATACTTTTCAGTTAATAGAAGGAGAAACAATGATGTTTAAGAAAATACGGATTACTGAGACGGTGTCTCAAATTTATGGGGCATCTTGCTTTGAGGTTTTACTATCAATAACGCACATGATAAGTACAGCTTAGCTTCTTTATTTTTAAAAAAATTTCAAACCTATCACTATTGTGAAAAAGTATGAATTTCTCCAATTACTAACCGTTATTATGTAAATCCTTGATGAAAATGTATCTTCCCCACCTTTCTCGGATATCATCTTTGATTTTTTATAAAATTTCATTATTTCCCTTTCATTCTAGCTCTCCTTGACCATTATATGTGCTAGATAATTAAATTTACATTGCTATAGCCTTGCCTTATCATATAGTAAAACACCGTTTCATTATTATTCTCCTATCAAATCATTAAGTTAAAAGAGGTAGATTATATATGTCTAATGTTCAATCACTGGAACGAGCTTTAACAATATTGAACAAGCTTTCTGAATATCCAGAAGGTATACAAATTACCCGTTTATCAGAGCAACTTGGATTAACAAAAAGCACGATCCATCGAATGCTAGCAACTTTATCAACCATGAATTATGTCGTTAAGGATGATAAAACAGACAGATATAAGCTCGGGTATCAAATATTGTTTCTCTCAAGGAATTTATTAAATAATACAAATATCATAAGCATCGCAAAGCCATATTTAGAAAAATTATGTCAAGAAGTCAATGAAACGGTTCATCTATGTATTGAGGACCGTGGTGAGGTAGTTTACATCGATAAAATCGAAAGTAATCAAACAGTAAGAATGTATTCTCGTATCGGCAGTCGTGCTCCGATGTATTGTACCGCAGTAGGAAAAATATTATTTTCTGGGATGAAGGAGGAGAAAAAGAATGAACTGATTTCAAATATGACGTTCATTCCAAAAACATCTACGACTATCACCTCTAAGGAGGAATTTCTAGCGGAAATTAAAAATGTTCAAAACCAAGGATATGCTTTAGATAATTGTGAAAATGAGGCGGTTCTTCGCTGTATCGCATCTCCAATCTATGATCACGATGGAGAAATCATTGCTAGCTTCAGCATCTCAGGCCCAAATAATCGAATGACCACAGATTTTATTGAACAGTCTTTAGTAGATAAGATGAAACAGTACAGTATTGATATTTCAAGAAATCTCGGATATCGCGGTTAATAACGGACTATTTTGAATAAAACGATGTTAAACATGTTATTGATTTCCGTTTCAGACATTCGCTTTCCGCATGCGGTTAAGGAATCTCCTCGCCGTAATGCCTAAGGCGCTCCCATTGACACGCCTCTATATCTGTTCCAATCAATAACCTTTAACATAGCAAAATAAAAAGAGGAGAGAAAACAATCTTCTTGTTTGCTCTCCTCAAGGTATATTCTAGGAATTAGCTACTGATCCTTTTGAAGTAGCCTCCAGCTTTTCCCTATTAGGCAACCCATCATTGTCTCCAGGTGACATAACAGCTAGAGCACCAATAATCGTTCCACGTCTTACCGCCTCTTTTAAAGGTAACCCCTCTAGAATTCCACTAACAACACCAACTGCAAAGCCATCACCAGCTCCTACAGTATCGACTACTTTTTTAACAGGATACCCCTCGGTATAAAATTGTTGCCCTTCTGAACTTGTAAAGGCACCTTTTGCTCCTAATTTAATGACAACAGTTTTAACCCCTGCTGCATGATAAAATTCAGCTATTTCACGCTCATTTTGTTTCCCCGTTAGTAATTTTCCCTCGTCAATTCCCGGTAGAACAATATCAGCTTGAAATGCAAGGTCATTGATTACATGTGCCATCGTTTCCTCGCTATCCCAAAGGCCAGGCCGCAAATTCGTATCAAAGGAAATTTGTATACCTTTTGCTTTAGCTTCTTTTATTAGCTCGTAAATCATATCGCGACAGCTTCCAGATAATGCGGGAGGTATTCCGGTTAAATGTAGATGTTCAAATTCATCCCACTTTATATTTGCTAGCTTTTCAACACCCATGTGGGAAGCAGCGGAGTTTTTACGAGCTGAATGTACTTCCGGATCTCCACTTGCTACCTTTTGCTTCCACTGCATTCCTGTTCCATAGTTTTTTTCAAACGTGACGAGTGATGTATCTATTTTATTTTGCTCAAGAAATTTTTTAATATATTTCCCAAAGGGATCTAATCCCACTTGTGTAATATATGTTACTTGATGTTCTAATCGTGACATCCCAATGGAAAAATTAACCTCCGCTCCTGCTACAAAACGACTATAATGCTCAACATCTTCCAATGGTCCTTCCTTTTCTGCTACAAATAAAGCCATCGGTTCCCCTACAGTTAAAATTTTACTCACCTTAAAAACCCCTCCCGAATGTTGACAGTATTACGTCATAAATAATATTGTCATATAAAGCTATAATACAGTAGCGTTATTTTCATCCTTTATAACTGGCTTTTTATTCTTCTTATCCATATGCTTTGACCAATAAGCTGTTAAAATTGGTACTAATATCGATGTAACAATGACAGCTGCAGCAACTAATGCAGTAGCTGACTGTGCCTCTGGAAGAAATTCAGGTTTAATCTCAGCAATAATCATAGGGTTTGCTACCGCTGCACCAGCTGTACTTGATGCCGCAATCCCTGCTGTACCGTTTCCTCCCCCAATAAATTTATCTGCAATCATTAATGGTATTCCTGTTACAATAATCACTAGAATTCCAAGAATGATTCCTAAAAGACCCGTTTGTGCAATAACAGTTAAATCAATTGTATTACCTAAAGCAAATCCGAAGAACGGAATCATCGTATGTGTTGCCTTACTAAAGAAATTACGAAAATCTTGATCTAAGTTTCCAAGAATAAATCCAACCACAAATGGTAGCACAGCACCGACAAATGCCTGTGGTTCAAATGCAGCTAACCCCGTTGTTCCGAGAATTAACATCGTTACTAATGGTCCTGATTCTAGCGACATTAAAACAAACGCACCCGCTTCTTCTTTTGTTCCATACTGTTGCATAATAGAAGCATATAAACCACCATTTGTCATATCCATCATAGACACTAGTGCAAGAACTGATAATCCAGCAAAGAAGCCTGATTGAATACCACCATCAGGAATAAACAGAGACGCTACAATTGCCACTAACCAGGCAACTGCTATTTTTGTCAATACAAGTGTTCCGGATTTTCTTAATACTGTACCAGTTGCTTTAATGTTAATTCCTGCACCCATACAGAAAAACCAGACAGCTAGTATCGGTACAGTTCCAGTCATCAATCCATTTGTAAATGAACCGAAATACTCCCCTGATTCTGGAGCAAGTGTACGAATAATAGCTCCGAGAAACAACGGAACGAGCATTAGACCTCCAGGGATTTTTTCAATCGTCTTCATAATCTTCATAAATATCTACCTTACCTTTCAAATTAAAATGTGTAATTTCAAGGCTTAATTAGATAGAGTTGACTTTTCATGCTGCTCATGCGTTCTTTATCTATTATGAAATCAAAGGAATTTTTCTTATTCTTTAGATGTCTTCTATATTGACCCCGATCTTTGGATTTATTTTAACCTAGCGTAATTGTTCAATTGATACGGCATCCATATCATTATAGGTTTTGTTTTCCCCTGCCATTGCCCAAATAAATGTATAACTACTCGTTGCACTTCCACAGTGAATTGACCAAGGAGGTGAAATAACGGCTTCTTCATTTTTCATGACAATATGTCTTGTTTCTGTTGGCTCTCCCATTAAATGAAACATTCTTGATCGTTCATCTAAATCGATATAAAGATATACCTCCATACGGCGATTATGTGTATGAGTTGGCATTGAGTTCCACACACTGCCCGTCTTTAATTGTGTCATTCCCATCACAACCTGGCAGCTTTGGATTCCTTCATTATGTATCATTCTTCTAATCACACGATCATTGGCATTTTCAAGTGATCCTAATCGGTCTCCTTCAACATCCTTGAATGCTACGTGCTGAGTTGGATACTCCTTATGTGCTGGTGCTGAAAACAAATAGTATTTTGCTGGATTTTCAGATGCTTCACTAGAAAACAATAATTCCCTTTTACCCAACCCAACGTATAAGCAATCCTTATTTTCCATTTGATACTGCTCATCATCTACAGAAATGCTGCCAGGACCACCTACATTAAAAATCCCAACCTCTCTTCTCTCTAAAAAGTAATCCGCTTTAATTTCATCATAGCCTTCTAAAGAGATTGCTTCTGTAGTTGGTGTAATCCCACCAATGATTGCTCTATCTTCCATCGTATAAACAAGCTTTATTTCATTTGGTACAAACAATTCCTCGATGAGATAATGCTTGCGTATATCCTCTGTTGTAAATGCCTTTACTTGCTCTGGGTGTGTTGAATATCTTATTTCCATAATCTCCATCTCCCTTTATTGTCTTTTTGAATTAAGCGTTTTCATTAATTGGTGAATAACAACATTCCGTAAAACAACTTTAGATTAGACTCAAAACTTAACATTCAACAACAACTTGTTCCACATCGTGGTATGATGTTCCATAGAATAATTATAGCGTTTTCATAAACGAATTACTAGATTAAATTTTCCAAAATAATGGTGAATTGTTTTTTATAAAAAAATAAGACTGCTTAAGATAGCTTCTCCTAATAACGAACAAGACAAATACTAGATAGCGAAAAAATTACAGTAATAGTTTAGCTGGTCCAATGAATGAAAGTCTGAAGAAGGTTGAAATGATTAGCTAAATTGTCAACACTACTTTCAAACATAAAAAAACCCAAGCATAAAGCTTGGGAGACTTTGAAACGTACCATTAGCGTTTTGAGAATTGAGTGTGTGAGATCGCCTTTAACACCGTATTTTTCACGTTATTCTATATACATATACAATATGAAGAAATACGAAACAAAACAATTCTTGTCCTATCTAGGTTTAGCATTTTTTACCACAATAAAATAATATCCCGTTATATATATGTATCGTCGTCAAAATTAAAAGGGATTTATCAAACAATAGATAGTAGTTCTAAATGGTGATTATGTTTAACAACGTAATTCCACTGTTATTAGCTTCTGAAACATAAAAAAAGTGAAATCCACCGTTGATTTCACTTTTTTTATGTTTTTTGAGGAATATGCGACGTTCATCCTCTCGACGCAATAGCGGGTTTTACCCCAGTCCCTTTAAATTATTATGATATTACTTTCCCAGTCATGTCCTCATAATCTTTACACATGATTCCCCATGATTTTTCGATATTTTCATCTAATCCAAATAAACCGCTACGACCTACGATATAAATATCAGGACCGGCTGCATCAATTCTTTTAAATGTTTTCCGACTAGATGATCCATCCATCTCAATGACATATTGATATCCTTTTTCTTCTCTTAGTTTTCTTAATTCTACAATTTTATCTAGGGTGCTTTCGATAAAACGTTGCCCAGCGAACCCTGGATCCACTGTCATAATTGTAATTTTATCTACTAATTCAATATAAGGGAAAATCGTTTCAATTGGCGTTTCTGGATTTAATACTACCCCTGCTTTTAATCCAGCATCATGTATTTGATCAATTAATCGAAAAGCCAAACCATCAAGTACTTCTGCATGCATGCAAATCCATTCGCACTTTAAATCAATTAATTGTTGAACCCAGAAACTTGGATCCGTTACCATAAGATGGGCGGACATTGGTAAATCACTTATTTTTCGTACTTCTTCGATAAACCATGGTGATAATGTAATATTAGGAACATAATGCCCATCCATAATATCAATATGATAAGAGTCTACATGATTGTTTAAAAAAGTGATTTGTTCTTTAAACTTATCTAAGTCCATTGTCATCAATGATGGTGAAAATTCTACTTTTCTCATAATCTGTTTCTCCTCCACAAAACCGTTATTTTTTCTTTAGAAACAATAGTAGGGTTTGTCGTCTCCCCATCAACCAGCCCTAAAGTATTGATGCGTTTACATTTTCAGCACCCTAACATTTCATTTCACTTGCATCTTGCTTAAATAATTTGAATATCATCTAAATCAATGTCTTCCTCTTCAACTTCTACTCGCTCATCTTCTAGACTCACATTTTTCTTAAGCAATGCCAAAGCTATCCCTGTTACAAGAGCATTCACTAATATGGCTACAGCTCCTGTCCATGGTTGAGACATCGTTGGTAACATCAATACGCCACCAAATGGGACAGTTGCATCTGCTCCTAACACCATCGTTACGGCACCACCTACCGCTCCACCAATCGCTACTGCCGTTACACAACGAACAATATCATTCATAACAATCGGAATAACACCTTCAACAATATTAACAACACCCATTGGAACTGCCGATTTCAAAGCCTCAGTTTCTACTGGTGTATAGATGTTTTTACCAAACATTTTTGCTATAAAGTAAGCTAACCCAAATCCAATAGGTGTTGCTGTATTTACTAATTGTAAGGCTGTAATAGGTCCATTAATTCCTTCTGCCTGTATTGTCAATACAAAGGCAAATACCGTCTTGTTAATGGGCCCACCAAAATCTACTCCGCTCAATAAACCTATAATTGCACCAAATACTAACAATGAAGAAGACCCTAAACCGTTTAATGCATTTGTTAATAACGATGTAAAAGCAGCGACCGGGATACCGATAATATAAACCATGATTAATCCACCAATAATAGAGGTCAAAAATGGAATAATTAAAGTAGGCATTAATCCTTTAGCCCAGCTAGGAACTTTAACATGTTTTAAAACAGCTACAGCAAGATAACCCGATAAGTAACCTCCTAAAATCCCACCAATGAATCCAGCACCAATTGCATTAGCAGTTAAACCAATTATAAAACCTGGAGCGATTCCTGGTTTTCCTGCAATTGAATAAGAAATCCCTGTAGATATAACGACAGGTAGCAAACCTAAGCCAGCCCCACCCATAGTTGCTAAAGCATCCCAAATGGAAAATTCACCTTGTACTAATGTGCCTTGACTAGTACCTCCAAAAGCCATACCAATTGCGATTAAAAAACCTGCACCACACACAATTGGAATTAAATATGAAATTGCCGTCAATAAATGACCTTTAAGATTTAAATTTTTTATTTTACTCATTTTTACCCCCCCTATTACTAAAAGTCTTTTTAATTACATAAAGCATCTTTCACGTCTTCAGCATCTTTCGACTGTAGCATTTTCTCAACGACTTCATCGTTTCCCAATTTTCTTGCAAATAGTGATAATAATTTTAGATGTTGTTGTGATCCATCATTTTCTTTTCCCACAGCAAAAAGTATGATCCCCTTTACACCTTTCCCATCGAGTGTCTCCCAAGGGATTTCTTTCTGTGTAATTCCAATTGCTACTCCTATTTTTTTTACAGAATGACTATTACCATGAGGAATCGCAATATAATTTCCGATTCCAGTTTGTCCCACTGCTTCCCTAGCATAGATATCTTTTAAAAACTCTTTAATATCTGTAATGTATTCATTTTGTAGCAACACCTCTGCTAATTCTTGGATGGCTTCTTCCTTGCTTTTAACATTTATGTTGGTTTTGATTGTATTTATATCGACAATATCTTTTACTTCCATCATATTCCCCTCCTATTTTTGATGGCTAAATTATTTCTTTTGGTTTACAACTTCTACCGCTTTTTCAATTAATTTATTTGGTGATTTTACAGCTATTTCTGTCGAAACTTGGATGATTCTCTTCCCTTCAAAACGTTCTCTTCCTGCGATTTTAACGTCTACAGCTAAGATAACGATGTCTGCTTCATCGATCTGTTTTTGAGTCAGTTCATTCTCTGTTCCAATCGTTCCTTGTGTTTCAATATGAATTTCATGGCCTGCTTTCTTTCCGGCATTCTCTAATTTCTCCTGTGCGATATACGTGTGTGCGATCCCAACTGTGCATGCTGCAACTCCTACTATTTTCATCATTTTTCCTCCTGTTTTTTTAAAATTTCTTTAATAAAGCTTTCTTTTTCACGACTGTTCAATAATCGATCTAAATACTCTTCATCTGCTAAAGAGCGGGTGAATAAGGCTATTTCCTTCTTTATTTGAACGCTTTCATTTTCCTTTAATATAATAACAATCAATAAACGGATATCCTTTGTCTGGGAATCCCATGAACGGATTGGATTGGCTAACCGAATTAATAGAATTTGACTCTTCTTTATTTGCTTGCTTTCGAAATGAGGCAACAACACATGTTCAGCGATTAATGTGCTGCCTACTTTTTCTCTTTCATTTAATTGATTGATGACTTCCGCTTTTTGCGTAGGATTATCCTGACATACGATTTCAGAGATAAAAGAGTGTACTTCTTCTTTTGTTTTTAACTCACAATTAAAATAAACTTGATAGATTGAATTAATCTCCATGATAAATTTCCTCTATCTTTCCCTGAAGTCTCTTCTGGTCATCAATTGTAAACATCGCACTCACTAATAAATAAGGAATGGGTACTTCTTCCTTAATATGAACAGTACTCAGGATCAATTCAGCATCTGTGTATTTCTCTTTTATCATTTTTATATTTCGTGATGCTACTACATCAACAATTTCTAACTCGGGAAACTTCTTTGAAACTTTCGCCTTTAAAAGTTCTGAAGTTCCAATTCCTGTCGTACACATGATTAATGTTTTTATTGGACGTTGATATTGGCCCGTTTCTATCACTTTTGCAAAGTATAGGGTGATAAACCCATTCTCATCGTCATTTATGGCTGGTAAGTTAAATTTTCCACTTACCAATTCGGACACGTTTGTTACACTGAAAAATACTTCTTCATACGTTACCTTAATCTGACTTAACAAGCTGTTATTAACTCGAATTTTATGCTCTAATCGATTAAGCATCGGTTTAATATGGTTGGCTAAATCGATGAAAATGGATTGACTGTCTATATCAATTCCTAAACTAGTACTCACCCCATCAATATATGCTTTTGTTACTTGGATAACTTTTGATGAAAAAGTCGAAGTTTTAACAAGAGATCCTTGCATTCTTGATGACACTAAATACTGATAAAGAAAGTAAATCTCTATATCTGGCAAAGAACTGTTCAAATATTTTTCAATATTATGGACAATAGCTTTTGCAACCGGATATAAAATATCTCTTTTCATGTTTTCCATTTCTTCAATCGAAATCTTATCGGTAAATAGCCTAGTAGGAACTTTTCTTGAGCGACTTAGTAGTATATATAGATGCGAGAAAATGTTTACATTATATGGATAGGGAATTGTTATATCTAAATCTTCTTCAATCTTTCTTAATTGATCCAATATAAACAAAACATCGTACTGATTGAAACTAAGTTCTTGATTCCTTTTTAAATCATCGATATCAATCGTATTAAAGATTTCAATAATATCCTTAATGGCCTTTCGAATATTAACTTCATCCCCTTGTATGGCAAGTGTTCTATTTTTTCGCTCTAGAACTAAATTGTATTTTTTAAGCTCTTCGCTCATTATCTGTTCGTCATTAAAAGCAACGGAGTCTCCTACATGATAATGACTAAATAAGTGGTAAACATTTATAGGTTTAGGCGAAGACAACAATAGTTCTTCCATAATTCGTTTACGTCTCTCATTAGGGGAAAATTGTATTTCTTTGTATTTATTATTGTTTTTTTGATAATTAATAAATTTTTCGTAATCGAGTTTATACCCTCTCCCCCTTTCAGATATAATTAAAGGGCTGTCCACGCACTCGTTGTTAATTTTATTTATTAAACGATATACTGTTTTTTGAGAAACATTTAGTACTTCTAGGAGATCCTTTGAAGTAACATAACCTTGATTTTTTGAAAGAAACAGTAACAAATCTTGTTCACGGTTACAATTTGAACTCATCTCCATGCCTCCCTGATAAAAATACTAACACACAATATAAAAGACAATTCGCTGAAAAGTGACCGTTGCAACGGTCACTTTTTTTTAGACATTCTATAAGGTATTTCTAATATCGTCACCTCTATTAAAACGTTAATAGAGGCAAGGGCAATTTTACTTGCCTCCCTCAATAGGAAAATCACCGAGAAGACGATAGCTGATTGAACAGGTCGTTCTATATCAAAATATCGAATAAAGCAATCTTATCTAATCATTACCAAACTGTGAATGTGATGAAAAACTTATATTTTTTTAAAAGATATGAGACCTTCTGTAAAGCCACAAAGATAGCCGTACAAGGATGCTGCACGGCTATCTTTGTGTTCTTGTTATGATTTCCATATAAAAGTGTTCTCTCAGGCCGTAAAACTTTCTAGCGCATTGCCTGCACTCCTAAATATTAAATGGAGTGACACATTGTTCTTTTAGAATGTTACATTTTAAAGCTTTATTATTGTTCCCCTTTTAATTTACTTCTACGTTTGTCCAATATTTGTTTCTTTGAATAATCTTCATTATGGAAAATAATCCAAGAGGCGAGGGCTAGTGCTTAAAGAGGTTCAGGAACGATTAAGACATTCCGATATTGAAATGACAATGAACGTATATACACACGTTACAGACCTTATAAAAGAACAAACTGCGCAAAAAATTTCAGTAGTACATTGAGCATGAAATGTGGCCACGTGTGGTCAATATCGCATCCTTAGTCAAAAGCTATTTTCGCAAATAAAAAAGACCCTTTCCACATAAGTGAAAAGAGCCTTTGAAACGCCAGTAATTAACGTTTTGAGAACTGAGGTGCACGACGAGCGCCTTTAAGACCGTATTTTTTACGTTCTTTCATACGAGCGTCACGAGTTAATAAACCTGCACGTTTAAGTGATGCACGGTATTCTGGATCTGCTTCTAATAAAGCACGAGAGATACCGTGACGGATAGCGCCTGCTTGGCCTGCATATCCACCACCTGAAACATTTACAAGAACATCGTAGCTACCTGCAGTTTCAGTTAAGTTTAATGGTTGTTTAATATCTTCGATTAAAGCAGCTGATGGGATGTAATCTTTTACATCGCGATTATTTACAACGATACGGCCTTCGCCTGGTACTAAACGTACACGAGCTACAGAGCTTTTACGACGACCAGTACCGTAATATTGAACCTGTGCCAAATTAATAACCTCCTTTAATATTATCCGCGAAGTTCGTAAACTTCTGGTTGTTGTGCTTGGTGTGGATGTTCGCTACCAGCATATACATGTAATTTTTTCGCCATTTGACGTCCTAATGAACCTTTTGGAAGCATACCTTTAATTGCTAATTCAAGCATTTTTTCAGGATAGTTTGTGCGCATTTCCAAAGCAGTTCTAGTTTTTAAACCACCTGGGTACATACTATGACGGTAATAAATTTTGTCAGTTAATTTTTTACCTGTTAATTCAATTTTCTCAGCATTGATGATGATTACGTGATCACCAGTGTCAACGTGTGGTGTATATGTTGGTTTATGCTTACCACGTAAGATAGATGCGATTTCACTTGAAAGGCGACCTAAAGTCTTGCCAGCTGCATCTACTACGTACCATTTACGTTCGATATTTCCAGCGTTTGCCATAAACGTTGTACGCATGATATTCCCTCCTAAATTGATAACTATTTTTTATGGTTCCTATTCTATTTCATAACACGATAAGTTTCCGGGGCTTATACGTGGGGTTGAAATACATACCATCAAATATAATATAACGTATAACCTATAATGTCAAGAAAATGTTACACCTGGTTTAGTTGTCATAGTAAACTTTCCATAAATATAATCCATGCCCTGGAACCGTCTTTCCGCTTAAGCTTCTATCACGTCCTGCAATAATTGAAGGAATAGTATCAGGGTCAGTTAAACCTTGTCCAACATTTAACAAAGTACCCACTAAAATTCTTACCATATTATACAAAAAACCATTTCCTTTAAAACAAAAAATAATGTCAGTGCCTTCCTCTATTACTTGAATAGAATAGATGGTTCTCACTTTATCTTCTACTTCTGTTTTAGCAGCACAGAAACTTGTAAAATCATGTGTACCACATAAATGCATACAAGCCTGCCTAATGGCTGTTAAATCCAGTCTAAATGGGAAATGATAGCTGTAATTTCTTTTGAATACATCGATTATTTCCCTTTGACTAATGATATATCGGTATTCTTTTGCAGTTGTATCATATCTTGCATGAAAGTCACTTGGAACATATTTTGCTGCCTGAAGTACAATATCTTCTGGTAGAAAACGATTGAGTGCATATGGCCATTTTTGCTCTGGAATGTTCATCTTTGTATCAAAATGGAAAACTTGTCCAACAGCATGCACCCCAGCATCTGTTCTTCCTGAAGCATGGATTTTAACGTTTTGTCCTTTATGAAGCTTTGTCAAAGCCGTTTCAATTTCCTGTTGAACTGTTCTTTTCATCGGTTGAATTTGATAGCCATGAAACTGAGTACCGTCATAAGAAACAATACATTTTATTCTCATCATCTGCTCCTATGCCCGTAAATAAAATAAACATATTCCTAAAGCAAGAAGGGCTATTAATAATATCGTGTCTTTGTAGCCCCATTTCAACAGCCTTAGCTTTGTTCTGCCTTCTCCACCTCTATAACCCCTTGCCTCCATCGCCGTAGCGAGCTCCTCAGCACGTTTAAACGCACTTATAAATAGAGGGACTAGTAACGGGACAACTGCCTTTATACGGTCTTTTATTGGTCCGCTTGTAAAATCTACTCCCCTGGCCATCTGCGCTTTTAATATTTTATCCGTTTCTTCTAATAAGGTTGGAATAAACCTTAACGAAATAGACATCATTAGAGCAAGCTCATGTACCGGGAATTTCAGCTTCTTTAATGGAGCCAGTAAACTTTCCATTCCATCTGTAATTTCAATCGGTGTTGTTGTTAACGTCAATATCGTTGTCATCACGATTAAATACAGAAAACGGAGAGAAATAAAAAAACCTTGCTTAAGCCCTTCCTCATGTAGACGGAAAAAACCTAAATCCAGCAATACTCTCCCTTCCTTTGTTACAAGAATATGCAAAATAAAAGTAAACAGGATAATCCATAATACCGGTTTTAAACCTCTTAGCAAAAAACTGAAAGGCAGCTTCGTTAAAAGAACTATAATGATTGTAAAAAGACCGAGACATAAATAAGTAATAAAGTTATTTGCTAGGAAGACAATAAAAACAAATAGAAAAATCATTAGCAGCTTTGAACGGGGATCCTGTTTGTGAATAACAGAATTCCCAGGAACATATTTTCCAATGATAATGCTATCCATCATAAAGGTCCACCTTCCTTCATAAAGGCCTTTATTTGAGTAACAATATCATCCATTGTGAGGGCGGTGTCCGTAATTGCCATTCCCTTATCAATTAACTTATGCTGGAACTTCACAGTCTCAGGTAAGTCGAGACCTAATGAGCTTAATTTGTCCGCCTTCTGAAATATTTCCTTCGGCGTTCCTTTCATCTCAATCGTCCCTTTATGCATAACGATAATTTCATCAGAGTATGTTGCTGCATCCTCCATGCTATGTGTTACGAGGATAATGGTTAAATGATGTTCCTTGTAAAGACGATAGAATAATTCCATCATCTCTTTTCTCCCTTTTGGATCCAATCCGGCAGTTGGTTCATCTAAAACGAGAACTTCAGGTCCCATCGCTAGCACTCCGGCAATAGCAACCCTGCGCATTTGCCCTCCACTTAAGTCAAAGGGGGATTTTTTAAGGATCTCTTCAGGTAGTCCAACTAGCTCTAATGTTTCCCTAGCTTTTGCTAGCGCTTCTTCCTCATTCATACCAAAGTTCATTGGTCCGAAGGCAATATCCTTTTCAACCGTTTCCTCAAAAAGCTGATGCTCAGGAAATTGAAAAACAATCCCGACTAGGCTCCTAACAACCTTTAGCTTCTTTTGCTTCTTACCAGCCTCAATCAAATAGTCTCCTATCAGAATTGATCCCTTTGTAGGCTTAAGAAGTCCATTTAAATGCTGAAGAATCGTTGACTTCCCTGATCCTGTATGTCCGATGATCGATAGATATGTTCCCTTTTTAACTGTTAAATTCACATCATAAAGAGCTAATCTTTCAAAAGGAGTTCTAGCTTGGTAGCGATGTTCTAAATCTTTAATTGTAATGTCCATAACTCATTCACCAAGCCTTCCTCTGTAAGATGATGTTTCTGAATTGGAATGCCAGCCTCTTTTAATTTTTTACTTAACTGAAAAGGGAATGGTAAATCTAGTCCAATTTCTACAAGTTTGTCATCCATAAGAAAGACTTCTTCAGGTGTTCCTTCTGCAAACTTTTTTCCACCGTTCATCACAATGATTCTATCAGCCTTTGAAGCCTCTTCTAAATCGTGTGTAATTGATATAACCGTTAATGAGCTTTGATCCTTTAACTTACGAACAGTTTCAATCACTTCGTTTCTACCTATAGGATCTAACATCGAAGTAGCTTCATCTAAAATAATGATAGTAGGTTGGACAGCTAGAACCCCAGCAATAGCTACCCTTTGTTTTTGACCACCTGAAAGATGATGTGGTTCTCGATCGAGGAAACCATCCATTTTAACCCTTTTCGTAGCCCATTCAATCCTTCTATTCATTTCTTCACGCGGAATTGCATTATTCTCAAGTCCAAAAGCAACATCATCTTTTACTGTTGATCCAACAAACTGATTATCTGGATTTTGAAAAACCATTCCAACCTGCTTTCGAATGTCCCATATCGTCTCTTCTGAAAGCTGGATGCCACATATATGAACACTACCGGCACTCGGAATATATAGCCCATTTAAAATCCGAGCTAAGGTTGATTTGCCAGAACCATTATGTCCTACAATGGCTAGCCATTCACCTTGTTTCACCTGAAATGATACATTGCTTAATGCGGGAGTAGCTTCCTGATGATAATGAAATGTTACATCTTTCACATCTATGATTGTTTGAACCATCGCTCGTCTCTCCTAGTCTCCAATTAAAAAGCATGAGCGCCTTTGTAACGATATAGAAAGAAGGACAATCCATATGAGATTACATACACACATATCCAAAGAAAGTCCGTTTAATCTCATAAGGGATTGTAAAGTTAATAGTCACTAGGGCGCTATAGCTAGACACCTCGAAAAGCGTTAGCGCCTTTCTATGCGACGTAAAAATAAGAGCAATCCATGATATAGGAAACGCGAAAGCTTAAGCGATTCGCTGCACGCTTATCGTAAGGAGGAATGCGAAGTTTACTAGTCGCTTGGCGCTATAACTAAGACACTTTATTAATTCACAACAAAGCACCTATAAAAAAAGGGCATTGAACCAGTTTAACAACTGTCACGCCCTTGAGAGTAAATAATGTAAATTAAACTAATTCAATGATAACCATTGGAGCACCGTCTCCACGACGTGGTCCAAGTTTCATGATACGAGTATATCCGCCTTGACGCTCTTCATAGCGTGGAGCGATATCACTGAATAGCTTTTCTAAAGCATATTTAGGTTTATCTTTTTCCTTACCTTCTTCAGTTGTAACTGTTACAACCTCTGCAACCTCATTACGTACATAAGAAGCTGCTTGACGGCGAGCATGAAGATCTCCGCGCTTTCCTAAAGTGATCATCTTTTCAACAACTGAACGTAATTCTTTAGCACGAGCTTCAGTTGTTTCAATACGCTCACTGATAATTAAATCAGTAGTTAAATCACGAAGCATCGCTTTACGTTGAGCACTCGTACGGCCTAATTTTCTGTATGACATCAGATGTCCCCTCCTTCGTTCTTAATGTATGTTTTATTGTTTCTACTAAAGAAACAAATTGTCTATTGAAACATACGAAAACGCTAGTTAACTTTCTAACTAGTCGTCTTTTCGAAGACCTAATCCTAGTTCTTCTAGCTTTGCCTTAACTTCTTCAAGAGATTTACGACCTAAATTACGTACCTTCATCATATCTTCCTCTGTTTTATGAGCAAGCTCTTGTACAGTATTAATACCAGCACGTTTTAAACAGTTATAGGAACGAACAGATAAGTCTAATTCTTCAATCGTCATCTCAAGAACCTTTTCTTTTTGATCCTCTTCTTTTTCCACCATAATTTCTGCATTTTGAGCCTCATCAGTAAGGCCAACAAAAATATTTAAGTGTTCAGTAAGGATCTTTGAACCTAAAGCGATCGCCTCTTTTGGTCCAGTGCTACCATCAGTCCAGACATCAAGCGTTAATTTATCATAATTAGCAACTTGACCTACACGTGTTTTTTCTACTTGGTAGGAAACACGTGCAACAGGAGTGTAAATCGAATCAATTGGAATGACACCAATTGGCTGATCTTCTCTCTTGTTTGAATCAGCTGGAGTGTATCCACGTCCACGCTTAGCTGTTAGTCTCATTCTAAAGCTAGCATCTGATGCAAGAGTTGCGATATGAAGATCTGGATTTAAAATTTCCACATCACTATCATGAGTAATATCCGATGCGGTTACACTACCTTCGCCTTGAACATCAATTTCAAGCGTCTTTTCTTCATCTGAATAGATTTTAAGAGCAAGTTTTTTAATGTTTAAGATAATCGAAGTAACATCTTCAACAACACCTTCGATCGTTGAAAACTCATGAAGTACGCCATCTATTTGGATCGATGTTACAGCGGCACCAGGGAGTGAGGATAAAAGAATACGACGTAAGGAGTTACCCAAAGTTGTACCATATCCACGCTCAAGTGGCTCGACGACGAATTTACCGTATTTGGCATCATCGCTGATTTCAACCGTTTCGATTTTTGGTTTTTCAATTTCTATCATCTATAAACCCTCCTTCAAAACGTCGAAACCCCGGCTAGACCTAACATGTTTAAATGTCTAACCGAAATTCCCCATTCAAAAGTTCCCGAATGTGCACAACAACAAAGTGATTCTGTTAGAACTTATATACTGTATCATAACCCATTATTGACAGGGATACAAAATCTATACAGAAAATTTATACACGACGACGTTTTGGTGGACGGCATCCGTTATGAGGAACTGGTGTAACGTCTCTAATTGCAGTTACTTCTAAACCTGCAGCTTGTAGTGAACGAATTGCAGCTTCACGACCAGCACCTGGTCCTTTAACTGTAACCTCAAGAGTTTTTAAACCATGTTCCATAGATGCTTTTGCTGCTGTTTCAGCAGCCATTTGTGCAGCGAAAGGAGTAGATTTACGAGAACCTCTAAAGCCTAACGCACCTGCACTTGACCATGAAATTGCATTACCATGAGTGTCAGTAATTGTAACAATCGTGTTGTTAAAAGTTGAACGAATATGAGCAACTCCACTCTCAATATTCTTTTTCACACGACGTTTACGAGTGTTTGTTTTACGTGCCATTATTGGTTAACCTCCTTTACCTTATTTCTTCTTGTTTGCTACAGTACGACGTGGTCCTTTACGTGTACGAGCATTGTTTTTCGTATTTTGTCCACGAACTGGTAAACCACGACGGTGGCGGATACCACGGAATGAACCAATTTCAATTAGACGCTTAATGTTAAGTGAAACTTCACGACGAAGATCCCCTTCAACTTTAAGCTTATCGATTACATCACGAATTTTTCCTAATTCTTCTTCAGTTAAATCACGTACACGAGTATCTTCAGAAACTCCAGCTTCAGCTAAAACTTTTTGAGCAGTAGAACGTCCAATACCAAAAATATATGTTAAAGAAATCACAACACGTTTGTCGCGAGGAATATCAACACCTGCAATACGAGCCATTAAGCTTGCACCTCCTTAATAATTAACCTTGTTTTTGCTTATGTTTAGGATTCTCACAAATAACCATGACTTTGCCTTTTCTGCGAATGACTTTACATTTCTCACAAATCGGTTTAACAGATGGTCTGACTTTCATGATTCTAATACCTCCTTAATAGTACGGAGTGCTAATTATTTAAAACGGTAAGTTATTCTACCACGTGTTAAATCATATGGAGATAATTCTACCGTTACTTTGTCTCCAGGTAAAATACGAATGAAATGCATGCGAATCTTTCCAGATACATGCGCCAAAACCGTATGACCGTTCTCAAGTTCTACCTTGAACATTGCATTAGGCAATGTTTCAACGACAGTTCCTTCAACTTCAATTACATCGTCTTTCGCCATTGAACTGTTCTCCCTTCTCAAAATCAGTAACTTGCTCATTGACAATTATGAAAACTACATCTCATTTTGTCGCACGACCTGTTTCCATTATACTGTTCTGAACTTCCGGAGATACTTAGGATAAAAAATCTAGATGATGAACATTCTTCTTACTGGAGAGATTGAAATGACGCCCATTCTCCTTCAGTATTTAAACGAAATGTCATCCGAAATTTCCCATCAATATTACATAAGTCTTGTTTAGAACATTTGACTAATGTATGGAATCGAATTAGGTTCGTTCAAGCAATGTCACCTTCAATTAGGCTTTTGTTAGGATTTCATAGCCTGTTTCGGTAATAGCGATAGTATGTTCAAAATGAGCACACATTTTCCCATCAACCGTAACAACTGTCCAATTATCAGCCAATGTCTTAACATAACGGGTACCCGCATTTACCATAGGTTCAATCGCTAATACCATTCCGGGCTTTAGCCTTGGGCCTTTATTAGGTGGACCATAATGAGGAATTTGCGGATCTTCATGTAATTCTTGACCTACGCCGTGACCGACATACTCTCTAACGACAGAAAACTGATGTTCTTCAACATAAGTTTGGATCGCATGAGAAATATTTGAAAGTCTATCACCTGGCTTCGCTTCTTTAAGACCTCTATATAAAGACTCTTCTGTTACCTCTAAAAGTCTTCTCGTCTCATCAGATATATTGCCAACTGCATAAGTCCAAGCAGAATCTCCATGATAACCATTATACTTTGCACCAATATCGATGCTAATTATATCTCCTTCACGCAATACACGATCTCCAGGTATTCCATGAACGAGTTCTTCATTTACGGAAGTACAAATACTCCCGCGGAAACCATTATACCCTTTAAAGGACGGAATTGCATCATATCCACGGATAAACTTTTCAGCTATGGAATCCAATTCTTTTGTTGTTATACCAGGTTGTATGAACTTTTGCAACTCTTGGTGTGTCAGAGCAACGATTCGACCAGCTTCTCGCATAATTTCGAGTTCACGCTGAGTCTTACAAACGATCATGCACTAATCCTCCAAGCAGCTGATTAACGTCAACAAACACATCATTAATATCTTGTTCACCATTTATATTTCTTAAATAACCTTTTTCGTTATAAAAGTTCAATAAAGGTTCGGTTTGTTTAACGTTAACCTCTAAACGGTTTGCAACCGTTTCTTCATTGTCATCAGCACGTTGGTAAAGCTCACCACCACATTTATCACACTTGCCTACATTAGCAGGTGGATTAAATACTAGATGATAAGTAGCACCACATGATTTACAAATGCGGCGACCCGTTAAACGCTCCATTAAGATATCTTTATTTACATTGATGTTAATTACGTAATCAATCTGTTTGTTAAGCTCTGCTAGAATTTCCTCAAGCGCTTCAGCTTGAGCAACAGTTCTTGGAAACCCATCAAGAAGAAAACCTTTTTGGCAATCATTCTTCCCTAAACGTTCACGAACGATACCTATAGTTACTTCATCTGGTACAAGTTCACCTTTATCAATAAAAGATTTTGCTTGTAAACCTAGTTCTGTCTCTTCTTTCATAGCAGCTCTGAACATATCTCCTGTTGAGATATGAGGGATGTCGTACTTTTCGACAATACGTTCAGCCTGAGTACCCTTTCCAGCACCTGGAAGGCCCATCAATACTAAATTCACTTGTATTTCCCCCTCAGTCTCTGTTTAAAGGGCATGGGAAGCAGCTCCCATATCCCCGCTATTTAATAAAACCTTTATAATGTCTCTTCACTAACTGACTTTCTAGTTGTTTCATCGTTTCAAGGGCTACCCCTACTACGATTAACAAGCTAGTTCCACCAATTTGTGCAGAATCAGGTAAGTTAGCAAATTTAATGAAGAAAACAGGAAGAACAGCTATTGCTGCTAAGAAAATAGAACCAACAAAAGTAAGACGATATAATACCTTTGTAACGTATTCCTGCGTGCTTTTACCTGGACGAATACCAGGTATATAGCCACCTTGTTTCTTCAAGTTATCAGCCATTTGCTCAGGATTAACTTGAACAAATGTGTAGAAATATGCGAATGCAATAATTAACGCAATGTAGATAATCATACCGATTGGTTGAGTATAATCAAAGATTTTTTGAATCCATTCCGTTACATCATTAGGACCGAAAAACGAAGCAATCGTTGGAGGTGTAATGACGAACGACACAGCAAAGATTACAGGAATAACGCCAGCAGGGTTAACTTTTAATGGAAGATGAGTCGTTTGACCACCAGCCATATTGCTACCAGAACGCTTAGCGTATTGAATTGGAATCTTACGAAGTGCTTGTTGGATAAAAATAACCCCTACTACTACTGCTAATATTGCTAATACAAGGATAACAACTGTAATTATACGAATAAACAATTGATCTCCTGCATTTTCGAATTGTTGTGCATATATTTGATTTAATGTAGATGGGATACCCGCGACAATCCCTGCAAAGATAAGAACGGAAATACCATTCCCAACACCCTTAGAGGTAATTTGCTCCCCTAACCACATTAAAAATGCTGTTCCAGCTGTTAATACAATCGCAATTAACAAGTATGTGCCGATTCCGGGATTCTCAATTAAGGCACCACCTGACTGAGCATTAAACCCATAGGACATACCTAACGCCTGGATAAAACCTAATATTATCGTAAAATATCTTGTAAATTGAGCAAGCTTACGTCGCCCAACATCACCTTGTTTAGACCATTCAGTGAATTTCGGAACAACATCCATTTGAAGAAGTTGAACGATAATTGATGCAGTGATATATGGCATAATCCCCATCGCTAGGATTGAGAAATTAAATAATGCACCGCCACCGAATGTGTTTAAGATTCCGAATACATTTAGTTCATCCTGTGCTTTAAGCACTTCTGCATTAACATTCGGCACAGGAATGAACGTCCCAATACGAAATACTACTAACATTAAAAGGGTGAATATAATTTTATTTCTAATATCACCCACGCGCATAAAATTGGAGATTGTTTTTAACATTAGATCACCTCAGCTGTACCGCCAGCATTTTCAATAGCTTCTTTAGCTGAAGCAGAGAATTTGTTAGCTTTTACAGTAAGTTTTTTCTCTAACTGTCCGTTACCTAGGATTTTCACACCAGATTTTACATTGCTAACAATACCTGTTTCAAGTAGTAATTCTGGAGTAACATCAGTACCTTCTTCAAAGCGATTAAGAGTCTCAAGGTTAACAATTGCGTAATCCTTACGGTTGATGTTTGTAAATCCACGTTTTGGTAAACGACGGAACAAAGGAGTTTGACCACCTTCGAATCCTGGACGTACTCCACCACCAGAACGAGCGTTTTGTCCTTTATGACCTTTACCAGCTGTTTTACCGTTACCAGATCCTGTACCACGTCCAACACGATTACGAGTTTTACGTGAACCTTCTGCTGGTTTCAACTCATGAAGTTTCATCGGGACACCTCCTTATTTATTGTTGTATCTATTATTGTTCTTTTACTGTAACTAAGTGAGACACTTTATTAATCATACCGCGAATCGCAGGATTATCATCTTGTACTACAGTTTGATGTAACTTTTTAAGTCCAAGTGTTCTAACAGTAACACGTTGATCCTCAGGACGACCAATCACACTGCGAGTGAGGGTAATTTCTAACTTATTCGCCATTTTAGTTCCCTCCTTATCCTAACAGTTCTTCTACCGTTTTTCCACGTAACTTTGCAACATCTTCAGCACTCTTTAAGTCTTTCAAACCAGAAATAGTAGCACGAATCATATTAATTGGAGTGTTTGAACCTAAAGATTTAGATAGGATATCAGCAACACCTGCTAATTCTAATACCGCACGAACAGGTCCTCCTGCGATAACTCCTGTACCTTCAGATGCTGGTTTTAAAAGAATATTTCCTGCTCCAAATTGTCCGATAACTTGGTGAGGAATTGTAGTCCCTACCATTGGTACTTCGATAAGGTTTTTCTTTGCATCTTCAATTGCTTTACGGATCGCTTCTGGTACCTCTTGTGCTTTACCAGTACCGAAACCTACATGACCGTTTTTATCACCAACAACAACAAGTGCTGCAAAGCGGAAACGACGACCACCTTTAACAACCTTCGCTACGCGGTTAACGGTAACTACGCGTTCTTCAAGCTCTAATTTGTTTGGATCAATACGACGCATTCTTTATGTCCCTCCTTTTGCGATTAAAATTCAAGTCCAGCTTCGCGAGCTGCTTCAGCTAGAGCTTTAATACGACCATGATATAAATATCCTCCACGATCAAAAACGACTGATTTAACACCTTTTTCAATAGCACGTTTAGCAACTAATTCGCCAACTTTTTGTGCAGCTTCAACATTGCTTTTTGCATCTAGATCAAAATCTTTATCTAAAGTAGAAGCACTTACTAAAGTTACAGAGTTAGTATCATCAATTACTTGTGCGTAAATATGTTGATTTGAACGATATACGTTAAGACGTGGACGAGTAGCAGTACCTGTTAATTTCGCACGTACACGCGCATGTCTTTTTTTACGTACAGCATTTTTATCAGCTTTAGTAATCATTTAGGTCACTCCTTTCTTATCATCTAGGCGATATTACTTCGCAGTTTTACCTTCTTTACGACGTACATGTTCGCCTTCATAGCGAATACCTTTACCTTTGTAAGGTTCTGGTGGACGAACGTCACGAATGTTAGCTGCAATAGCACCTACACGCTCTTTATCAGTACCTTTAACAAGAACTTTTGTTTGAGATGGTACTTCGATTTCAATACCAGCCTCAGGTGTGATTTCAACAGGGTGTGAGTAACCAACATTAAGAACTAGTTTATTTCCAGATTTAGAAGCACGGTAACCGACACCGATAAGTTCTAATCCTCTTTCAAAACCTTTAGAAACGCCTTCTACCATATTACCTAGTAGACTACGTGTAGTACCGTGAAGAGCACGGTGTTCTTTAACATCAGAAGGACGACTTACAGTTAAGACGTTATCTTCTAAAGAGATTTTAATATCAGAGTTGAATGTACGAGTTAATTCACCTTTAGGTCCTTTTACTGTTACCGTATTATCATCAGCGATTGTAACTGTAACACCAGCAGGAATTTCTAGTGGTTTTTTACCAATACGAGACATTCAATACACCTCCATTCTTTTTGAACTTTTTACCAAACGTATGCTAATACTTCTCCACCAGTTTGTTTTGCACGAGCTTCTTTATCAGTCAAAACACCTTGAGAAGTTGAAACAATTGCAATACCTAATCCGTTAAGTACACGTGGTACTTCATCAGCTTTTGCATATACACGTAAACCTGGCTTACTGATTCTTTTAAGTCCAGTGATTACACGCTCATTGTTTGATCCGTATTTTAAGAAAATACGAATGATACCTTGTTTGTTATCTTCTACATATTCAACATCACGAACGAAACCTTCACGCTTTAAAATTTCAGCAATTTCTTTCTTAATTTTAGAAGCAGGGAACTCAAGCTTCTCGTGACGTACCATGTTCGCATTACGAATGCGAGTAAGCATATCTGCAATAGGATCTGTCATAACCATCTAAAATAACCTCCTTCCCGTTTTACGGTTTTACCAGCTAGCTTTTTTCACGCCTGGAATTTGACCTTTATAAGCAAGTTCACGGAAACAAATACGGCAAAGCTTAAATTTGCGTAGTACAGAATGTGGACGTCCGCAACGCTCACAACGAGTGTACTCTTGTACTTTGAACTTTTGAGTGCGTTTTTGCTTCGCAATCATTGATTTTTTAGCCACAATTTCGCCTCCCTTTACTTAGCGATTATTTTTGGAACGGCATACCGAACTGTGTTAATAGTTCGCGTGCTTCTTCATCAGTATTCGCAGTAGTTACGATAACGATATCCATACCACGAACCTTGTTAACTTTATCATAATCAATCTCAGGGAAAATTAATTGCTCTTTAACACCTAAAGTGTAGTTACCACGACCGTCAAATGATTTCTTAGAAACCCCACGGAAGTCACGTACACGTGGTAAAGAAACAGAAATTAATTTGTCTAAGAATTGGTACATACGCTCACCGCGTAATGTAACTTTTGCACCGATAGGCATTCCTTCACGAAGACGGAAACCAGCGATAGATTTTTTAGCTTTTGTAATAACTGGTTTTTGACCAGTGATTTGCGCTAATTCTTCAACAGCAACATCCAATGCTTTTGAATTTGAAACTGCATCACCAATACCCATATTGATAACGATTTTTTCAATTTTTGGAGCTTGCATTACTGATTTGTAAGAAAACTTACTCATTAATGCAGGTGTAATTTCTTTTTGATACTTTTCTTTAAGGCGGTTCATACCACAGACCTCCCTTCCTTATTTACTATTTATCTAAAGTTTCACCAGATTTTTTTGCTACACGTACCTTTTTACCGTCTACCACTTTATAACCAACGCGAGTCGGCTCACCAGATTTAGGGTCAAGTGGCATAACATTTGATACATGGATAGGTGCCTCTTGGTTTAAGATCCCACCTTGTGGATTAGCTTGAGAAGGTTTTGAATGTTTTTTCACAACATTAACTCCTTCAACAAGTACGCGATCTTTTTTCGGATAAGCAGCAAGTACAACGCCTTGTTTACCTTTATCCTTACCAGAGATAACCATTACTTTGTCACCTTTTTTAACATGCATCCTAGTTGCACCTCCTTAGTAAGGCAATCGAATTTATTATAATACTTCCGGAGCTAAAGAAACGATTTTCATGAAGTTGTTTTCACGTAATTCACGTGCAACAGGTCCGAAAATACGAGTTCCACGAGGGCTCTTGTCATCACGGATGATAACACATGCATTTTCATCAAATTTGATATATGAACCGTCTGAACGACGTGCACCACTCTTTGTACGAACGATAACCGCTTTTACAACTTCACCTTTTTTGACAACGCCACCTGGTGTTGCTTGTTTTACCGTACAAACAATCACATCACCGATATTAGCAGTTTTACGACCAGAACCACCTAATACTTTGATTGTAAGAACTTCACGAGCACCAGAGTTGTCAGCAACTTTTAAACGAGATTCTTGTTGGATCACTTATGTTACCTCCCTTCGGAATTAACTATCCGAACAAATTAAATGATAATAGCTTCTTCTACTACTTCTACTAGACGGAAACGTTTAGTAGCTGATAATGGACGAGTTTCCATGATTTTAACGATATCACCAATTTTAGCTTGGTTGTTTTCATCATGTGCTTTAAACTTTTTAGAGTATTTTACTCGTTTACCGTATAGCGAGTGTGTTTTGTAAGTTTCTACAAGAACAGTAATTGTCTTATCCATTTTGTCAGAAACAACACGACCAGTATACACTTTACGTTGGTTACGTTCACTCATTTTCGTAAACCTCCTCTCTTATTAATGATTATTAGCTGCGATCTCTCTTTCACGGATAACAGTTTTCATACGAGCGATCGATTTACGTACTTCACGGATGCGAGCAGTATTTTCTAATTGTCCTGTCGCTAGTTGAAAGCGAAGGTTAAATAACTCTTCTTTAAGAGACTTTACTTTTTGTTCAATTTCAGCAGTGGTAAGGTCACGAATTTCATTAGCTTTCATTAGATTCACCACCAATTTCTTCACGTTTTACGAATTTCGTTTTAATCGGTAATTTATGAGAAGCTAAGCGAAGTGCTTCACGCGCTACTTCTTCAGAAACACCAGAAATTTCGAATAATACTTTACCTGGCTTAACAACTGCTACCCAACCTTCTGGAGCACCTTTACCAGATCCCATACGAACCTCAAGAGGTTTTGCTGTATATGGTTTAGAAGGGAAGATTTTAATCCAAACTTTACCGCCACGTTTCATATAACGTGTCATCGCAATACGAGCAGCCTCGATTTGACGGTTTGTAATCCAAGAAGCTTCTAATGCTTGAATACCGAATTCACCGAAGTGTACTTCAGTACCGCCTTTCGCACGACCACGCATTTTTCCACGATGTTCTCTGCGATACTTTACGCGTTTTGGCAATAACATATTATTTTCCTCCTTCCTCAGTTTTCTTCTTAGTAGGAAGAACCTCTCCACGATAGATCCAAACTTTAACACCTAATTTACCATAAGTTGTATCAGCTTCAGCTGTTCCATAATCAATGTCAGCACGAAGAGTGTGAAGTGGAACTGTTCCTTCGCTATAATGCTCCGCACGTGCGATATCTGCTCCACCTAAACGACCAGATACTTGAGTTTTAATACCTTGTGCACCAGCGCGCATTGCACGTTGAATAGTTTGTTTTTGAGCACGACGGAAAGAAATACGGTTTTCTAATTGACGTGCAATGTTTTCAGCAACTAATTTAGCATCTAAATCAGCTTTTTTAATTTCTAAAATGTTGATGTGGACGCGTTTGCCAGTTAATTGGTTCAACGCTTTACGTAATGCTTCAACTTCCGTACCACCTTTACCAATAACCATACCAGGTTTTGCAGTGTGGATTGTAATGTTTACACGGTTTGCAGCACGCTCGATCTCAATTTTAGAAACAGATGCATCATTAAGACGTTTGCTAATGTATTCACGAATTTTAATATCTTCATGTAAAAGAGTTGAGTAGTCTTTACCAGCGAACCATTTAGACTCCCAATCACGAATAACTCCAATACGAAGACCGACTGGATTTACCTTTTGACCCACGGATTATCCCTCCTTCTTTTCTGTTAAGATGATTGTGATGTGGCTAGTACGTTTGTTAATAGCACTTGCACGACCTTGAGCACGTGGACGGAAACGTTTTAGAGTTGGACCTTCATTAGCATAAGCTTCAGATACAACTAAGCTATTAATGTCCATTTCATAGTTATGTTCAGCGTTTGCCACTGCTGATTTTAATACTTTTTCAATGATTGGAGAAGCAGCTTTTGGAGTATGGTTTAAAATTGCTACTGCTTCGCCTACTTGCTTACCTCGAATAAGATCTAAAACTAAACGAGCTTTACGAGGAGCAATGCGAACTGTTTTAGCGACAGCTTTAGATTGTTGCATATAAATGCCTCCTCTCATTAACGTCTTGTTTTCTTGTCATCACTTGCATGACCTTTGTACGTACGTGTAGGTGCAAACTCACCAAGTTTGTGACCTACCATGTCCTCAGTTACATATACAGGAACATGTTTACGTCCATCATAAACAGCGATAGTGTGACCAATGAATTGCGGGAAAATTGTAGAACGGCGAGACCAAGTTTTAATCACTTGTTTCTTATCCGATTCATTTAACTTTTCAACTTTACTCATTAAATGTTCATCCACGAATGGTCCTTTTTTTAAGCTACGGCCCATGATTGTACCTCCCTTCGCGATCGTGCTACGGTTCGAAAGAACCGTAGTTCAATCACGTTATTTTTTACGACGACGTACGATAAACTTATCTGATTTATTTGATTTCTTACGAGTCTTAGCTCCAAGAGTTGGTTTACCCCATGGTGACATTGGTGATTTACGTCCGATAGGAGCGCGACCTTCACCACCACCGTGTGGATGGTCATTAGGGTTCATTACAGATCCACGAACAGTTGGGCGTTTACCTAACCAACGAGAACGACCTGCTTTACCAATATTAATAAGTTCGTGTTGTTCGTTACCAACTTGACCGATAGTTGCACGGCAAGTAGCAAGAATCATACGTACTTCACCAGAGTTTAAACGTACAAGTACATATTTACCTTCTTTACCTAATACTTGAGCAGATGTACCTGCAGAACGAACTAATTGTCCGCCTTTACCTGGTTTTAACTCAATGTTATGCACAACTGTACCAACTGGGATGTTTTGTAGTGGAAGTGCATTCCCTACTTTAATATCAGCGTCTGGACCAGACATGATTTCTAATCCTACAGTTAAGTTCTTTGGTGCAAGGATATATCTTTTCTCACCATCAACATAGTTGATTAATGCGATGTTAGCTGAACGATTTGGATCGTACTCGATTGTAGCAACGCGTCCTGGTATTCCATCTTTGTTGCGTTTAAAATCGATAACACGATATTGGCGCTTATGTCCGCCGCCTTGGTGACGAACCGTTAATTTACCTTGGTTATTACGTCCACCTTTACTGTGTAGAGGTGCAAGTAACGATTTTTCTGGTTTGTCAGTCGTAATTTCAGCAAAATCTGAAACAGTCATATTACGACGACCATTTGAGGTTGGTTTATATTTTTTAATCGCCATATCGATATCCCTCCTTTTCTTTTAAAATTATACTTCGAATAATTCGATTTCTTTACTATCCGCAGCGAGTTTAATGATAGCCTTACGACGACGGTTTGTTAAACCAGTGTAACGGCCTACTCGTTTTAATTTACCTTTGTAGTTCATGATGTTTACTTTTTCAACTTTTACGCCAAAGATAGCTTCAATAGCATCTTTTACTTCAGTCTTATTTGCTTTAACATCAACTTCAAATGTATATTTCTTTTCAGTCATAAGATCTGTTGAACGTTCAGTGATTACGGGGCGCTTAATAATATCACGAGGATCTTTCATTATGCAAGCACCTCCTCTACTTTTTGCACCGCAGCTTTCGTCATAATAAGCTTATCATGGTTAAGTACATCAAGTACGTTTACTCCATTAGCTGTAACAACTGTTACACCTGGGATATTACGTGCTGATAATGCAACATTTTCATTGTTGTCAGCAGTAACGATTAATGCTTTTTTATCAACAGAAAGACCTTTAAGAACAGCAGTCATTTCTTTTGTTTTTGGTGCATTAAACGTTAAATCCTCTAAAACAACGATATTGTTGTCAATTACTTTTGATGATAAAGCAGATTTGATCGCTAAACGGCGAACTTTTTTAGGTAATTTATAAGAATATGAACGTGGAGTTGGTCCGAATACGATACCACCACCGCGCCATTGTGGCGAACGGATAGATCCTTGACGAGCACGACCAGTACCCTTTTGGCGCCAAGGCTTACGACCTCCGCCTGCAACTTCAGAACGATTTTTTACTTTATGAGTTCCTTGACGTAAGGAAGCTCTTTGCATGATAACCGCATCAAATAATACGTGCTGATTAGGTTCGATACCAAATACAGAATCATTTAGTTCAATTTCTCCAACATTAGATCCAGATTGGTTTAATAATGCTACTTTCGGCATTATCCAATTCCTCCTTTCCTAAAGAAATTATTTAGATTTAACTGCGCTTTTTACAGTGATAAGTGCTTTTTTAGCTCCAGGTACATTACCTTTAATTAATAATAGATTGCGTTCTGCATCTACTTTAACGATTTCTAAGTTTTGAACTGTAATACGTTCTCCACCCATACGTCCAGGTAATAATTTGTTTTTGAAAACTCGGTTTGGAGCTACAGGTCCCATTGAACCTGGGCGACGATGATAGCGAGAACCGTGAGACATAGGTCCACGAGATTGTCCGTGACGTTTAATTGAGCCTTGGAAACCTTTCCCTTTAGAAATTCCTGTTACATCTACAATTTCACCAGCAGTGAAAATATCAACTTTGACTTCTTGACCAACTTCGTAACCATCTAAGCTAGCTTCACGAAGTTCTTTAACGAAGCGCTTAGGTGCAGTGTTTGCCTTTGCAACATGTCCTTTTTCAGGTTTGTTAGATAACTTTTCACGTTTATCTTCAAAACCTAATTGCACAGCATTATATCCATCAGTTTCAGCTGATTTCTTTTGAAGAACAACGTTTGGAGTAGCTTCAATAACTGTTACAGGGATTAAATCACCGTTTTCAGCAAATACTTGCGTCATACCAATTTTTCTTCCTAAGATTCCTTTGGTCATGAGTCACACCTCCTATATATTCCGTAGAAATTATTCTTAAAATTATAATTTGATTTCGATGTCAACACCAGATGGTAAGTCTAAACGCATTAATGCATCAACTGTTTGTGGTGTTGGGTTGATGATATCAATTAAACGCTTATGCGTACGCATTTCGAATTGTTCACGAGAATCTTTGTACTTATGAACCGCACGTAGGATTGTGTATACTGATCTTTCTGTTGGTAATGGAATTGGACCAGAAACACTTGCTCCAGAACGTTTTGCAGTTTCAACGATTTTCTCAGCTGATTGATCAAGAATTCTATGATCATAAGCTTTTAAACGAATACGAATCTTTTGTTTTGCCATTATTTTCCCTCCTTTTCGCCTATTTTTAAAATAGACATTTTCTCAGCAGAAATTTTCCTACACACGCCATGGCAAAGCGGCCGTGTGTATCGGCAACCTCCTGCCTCATCGCAGTCAAAGACCAACATTGTCTATTATACAAAAAAAACGTGATAGATGCAAGAATAAATTAAAGATATATAGTATTCTTGCGCACTTTTCATATTATACATAGATTATAGTTGATTATCAAGTTCATTCTAGCTGGTTTAATTTTCTATTATCCTTATAAGTACCATATCTTATTAATTGTAAAAAGGTGGAATCAATTAGTTTCATATAAAAATTTTGTGCAAAAAAAAGACGAGTAACAAATACTCGTCTTTTCTAATTCTTATAGTTAATTATTCTTGGATTGAAGCAACAACGCCAGCGCCTACTGTACGTCCACCTTCACGGATTGAGAATTTAGTTCCTTCTTCAATCGCGATTGGAGCGATAAGCTCAACAGACATTTCAACGTTATCTCCAGGCATTACCATTTCTACGCCTTCTGGTAATTGGCAGATACCAGTTACGTCAGTTGTACGGAAGTAGAACTGTGGGCGGTAGTTTGAGAAGAATGGAGTGTGACGTCCACCTTCTTCTTTTGATAATACGTATACTTCAGCTTTGAATTTAGTGTGTGGAGTGATTGTACCTGGTTTAGCAAGTACTTGTCCACGTTGAACATCATCACGAGCAACCCCACGAAGAAGTGCACCGATGTTATCTCCAGCTTCAGCATAGTCAAGAAGCTTACGGAACATTTCAACACCTGTTACAGTTGTGTTCTTAGGCTCTTCAACTAAACCGATGATATCAACAACGTCACCAACTTTTACTTGGCCACGCTCTACACGTCCAGTAGCAACTGTTCCACGACCAGTGATTGAGAATACATCCTCAACTGGCATCATGAATGGCTTGTCAGTGTCACGTTCTGGAGTTGGGATATATTCGTCAACAGCGTTCATTAACTCAACGATTTTTTCTTCCCACTCAGGCTCTCCTTCTAATGCTTTAAGAGCAGAACCTTTAATTACTGGTACATCATCACCAGGGAATTCATATTCAGAAAGAAGGTCACGAACTTCCATTTCAACAAGTTCTAATAACTCTTCGTCATCAACCATATCACATTTGTTTAAGAATACAACAAGGTATGGTACACCTACTTGACGAGATAAAAGGATGTGCTCACGAGTTTGTGGCATTGGACCGTCAGCAGCAGATACTACTAGGATACCACCATCCATTTGTGCAGCACCAGTGATCATGTTTTTAACATAGTCAGCGTGTCCTGGGCAGTCAACGTGCGCATAGTGACGAGTAGCTGTTTCATATTCAACGTGTGAAGTATTGATTGTAATACCACGCTCACGTTCTTCTGGAGCAGCATCGATTTGATCATAACCTTTTGCTTCACCGCCGCCTGCTTTCGCAAGAACTGTTGTGATAGCAGCTGTTAATGTAGTTTTACCATGGTCAACGTGACCAATTGTACCGATATTAGCATGCGTTTTGGAACGATCGAATTTTTCTTTAGCCATTCTAAAAATCCTCCTTAGAGTTTAAATTTTTTAGGGTTTATGTAACAGAAAGTGATGTAAACACTTTCTGTTCTCACATAAGTAGTTATATCTCAACAAAGGGGTAAAATCAATTACTCACCTCTATTTTTTTTAATAATTTCTTCTGCAACTGATTTTGGTACTTCTTCATAGTGATCAAAGTGCATTGTGAACACACCGCGACCTTGAGTACTTGAACGTAATGCTGTCGCATATCCAAACATTTCAGAAAGTGGAATCATTGCACGAACAACTTGAGCGTTACCGCGTGCTTCCATACCTTCTACACGTCCACGACGAGCAGTTACTTGACCCATGATATCACCCATGTACTCTTCTGGTACTACAACTTCAACCTTCATGACAGGTTCAAGAATTACTGGGTTACATTTTGAAACAGCATTTTTAAGAGCTAATGAAGCAGCTACTTTAAACGCCATTTCACTTGAGTCAACATCATGGTAAGATCCGTCAACTAATGCTGCCTTAACGTCTACTAGTGGATAACCAGCTAATACACCGTTTTGCATTGCATCTTCAAGACCAGCTTGAACAGCAGGAACATATTCACGTGGTACTACACCACCGACGATTTTGTTTTCAAATTCGAAGCCTTTACCTTCTTCATTTGGTTCAAACTCGATCCAAACATGTCCGAATTGTCCACGTCCACCAGATTGACGAGCAAATTTACCTTCAACTTTTGCTCCTTGGCGGAACGTTTCACGGTAAGCTACTTGAGGTGCACCAACATTTGCTTCAACTTTGAATTCACGTTTCATACGGTCAACGAGAATATCTAAGTGAAGTTCACCCATACCAGCAATGATCGTTTGACCAGTTTCTGGGTTAGTGTGAGCTCTAAATGTAGGGTCCTCTTCTTGAAGTTTTTGTAAAGCAGTAGTCATTTTATCTTGGTCTGCTTTTGATTTTGGTTCAACTGAAAGCTCAATAACTGGCTCAGGGAATACCATAGACTCTAAGATAACTAAGTTTTTGTCATCACATAGAGTATCACCAGTTGTTGTATCTTTCAAACCAACTGCTGCAGCAATATCACCCGCGTGTACTTGAGAGATTTCCTCACGGCTGTTTGCATGCATTTGTAAGATACGTCCTACACGTTCACGTTTACCTTTAGTAGAGTTTTGAACATATGATCCAGAACTTAATGTACCTGAGTAAACGCGGAAGAATGTAAGTTTACCTACATATGGGTCTGTCATAACTTTAAATGCTAACGCAGCGAATGGAGCGTCATCGCTAGATTCACGAGTTACTTCCTCATCACTATCAGGAACAGTACCTTTGATTGCAGGTACGTCTAATGGAGATGGTAAGTAGTCGATTACTGCATCTAACATTTTTTGTACACCTTTATTTTTGAAAGCTGATCCACAAATAACTGGATAGAATTCAACATTAACTGTACCTTTACGAATTGCTGCTTTAAGCTCTTCGTTAGTGATTTCTTCACCACCAAGGTATTTTTCCATTAACTCTTCATCTAATTCAGCAACTGCTTCAACTAATCTTTCACGGTATTCGTTAGCTTGATCTTGGTATTCTTCAGGAATTTCTTTCTCAACGATATCAGTTCCTAAGTCATTACCATAGAACGTAGCTTTCATTTCGACTAAATCGATGATACCTTCAAATTGGTCCTCAGCACCAATCGGTAATTGAATTGGATGAGCATTCGCTTGAAGACGATCATGCAATGTATTCACTGAATATATGAAGTCTGCACCGATTTTATCCATTTTATTAACGAATACAACACGTGGTACTCCATAAGTTGTTGCTTGACGCCAAACTGTTTCAGTTTGTGGTTCAACACCTGATTGAGCATCAAGAACAGCAATCGCGCCATCAAGAACACGTAATGAACGTTCAACTTCAACTGTGAAGTCTACGTGTCCAGGAGTGTCAATGATGTTTACGCGATGACCTTTCCACTGCGCTGTAGTTGCAGCAGATGTGATCGTGATTCCACGTTCTTGTTCTTGCTCCATCCAGTCCATCTGAGATGCACCTTCATGAGTTTCACCAATTTTATGAATACGACCAGTGTAATAAAGTACACGCTCAGTTGTTGTTGTTTTACCAGCATCGATATGAGCCATGATACCAATATTACGAGTATTTTCTAAGGAGAACTCTCTTGCCATTGGGTAAATTTCTCCTTCCTAATAGGAAATTTAGTATATTTATATTATATTGATTACCAACGATAGTGAGCAAATGCTTTATTTGCTTCAGCCATTTTATGTGTATCTTCACGCTTCTTAACAGCAGCACCAGTATTGTTAGCTGCATCAAGAATTTCATTAGCTAAACGCTCTTCCATTGTTTTTTCTCCACGAAGACGAGCGTAGTTAACTAACCAACGAAGACCTAAAGTAGTACGACGATCTGGACGTACTTCTACTGGTACTTGATAGTTAGCACCACCAACACGGCGAGCTTTAACTTCAAGAACAGGCATGATGTTCTTAAGTGCTTGTTCAAACACTTCCATAGGTTCTTTTCCAGAACGTTCTTTGATTAGATCGAACGCATTGTAAAGTACAGATTGTGCTTTACCTCTTTTCCCGTCGATCATAATTCTATTTACTAAACGTGTAACAAGCTTTGAATTGTAAAGTGGATCTGGTAATACATCTCTTTTTGCTACAGGACCTTTACGTGGCATGTTATGTTCCTCCCTTCAAATTAGTTTGAAATTTTATTTATATTATTTTTTTGCAGCTTTTGGACGCTTTGTACCGTATTTAGAACGACCTTGCATACGTCCATCTACACCCGCAGTATCAAGTGCTCCACGTACGATGTGATAACGTACCCCTGGTAAGTCTTTTACACGACCTCCACGGATTAACACAACGCTGTGCTCTTGTAAGTTATGACCGATACCAGGAATATAAGCAGTTACTTCAATACCGTTTGTTAAACGTACACGAGCATATTTACGAAGCGCTGAGTTTGGTTTCTTAGGCGTCATCGTACCTACACGAGTACATACACCACGCTTTTGAGGTGATGATACATCTGTTTGCTCTTTCTTGAAGCTATTGTAACCTTTATTCAAAGCTGGTGAATCTGATTTCACAACTTTGCTTACGCGTCCTTTACGAACTAGTTGATTAATTGTAGGCATTTTGGATATCCTCCCCTCTTCTTTTAATCCCACACATCCAGGTGGTTCATATTTAGGCAAAAACAAAGTTTCTGCATAATGACTTATTCATCGTGCAAAAACAGTTTTTACTGGATTATAGCTACAGCTGCAGCTCCTACCTCTATTCCGCAAGCTTTACCAAGCTTTTTCATAGAAGAAACTTTCGTTAAAGGTACTTGCATTTGTTCCGCAGTTTGAATAACTTTGTGAATTATTCTTGGTTCTGCATCTTCAGCAATAACAATTTCTTTAACTTGATTATTTAACAGGGCTTTAACTGTTTGCTTTGTACCAACAATGATTTTATGTGCCTGTGATACTTTTTCATAAGACATAATCAAATATCCTCCAAAGTAACAGGTTGTGACTAACACACCTTGAATATATTAACATCAGAAAAGATGGATGTCAACATTCCTAGTGAAAAAGTTTAACATCCATCTTCAATTACATTAGTCTACTGAAACAACCTCTTCGGCTTGTTCTACCTTCATGATTGGTTCAGATTGGCGATATCTCGGCATACCAGTACCAGCAGGAACAAGTTTACCAATGATAACATTTTCTTTCAGTCCAAGTAATTCATCACGTTTTCCTTTAATTGCTGCATCTGTTAGAACACGTGTTGTCTCTTGGAATGACGCAGCAGATAGGAATGAATCTGTTTCAAGTGATGCCTTCGTAATACCAAGTAGAACTGGTCTACCTGTTGCTGGTCGTTTACCTTCTAGTAGTACTTGCTTGTTTGCATCAGTAAACTGATGGATATCAAGAAGTGTTCCTGGTAATACATCTGTATCTCCAGCGTCCATTACTCTGACTTTACGTAACATTTGACGAACCATAACCTCTACGTGCTTATCACCAATTTCTACCCCTTGCATACGGTATACTTTTTGAACTTCACGTAGTAGATATGTTTGAACTGCTTGTAAATCTTTAACCTTTAATAATTCTTTTGGATCAATAGAACCTTCAGTCAATACCTGACCGCTTTCTATTTTATCTCCTTGCGCTACTTTCAAGCGAGCATTATATGGAGCAGTATATGAACGTGATTCAACTTCACCTTGGATAACAATTTCTTGTTGTTTTTCACGTACTTCGTTGATTTCTGCTACAACCCCGTCGATTTCAGAGATAATTGCTTGACCTTTAGGATTTCTAGCTTCAAAGAGTTCTTGAATACGAGGTAAACCTTGAGTGATATCGTCTCCAGCAACCCCACCTGTATGGAACGTACGCATTGTTAACTGAGTACCAGGTTCTCCGATTGATTGTGCAGCAATAATTCCTACAGCTTCACCAACTTCAACCTCACTACCTGTCGCTAAATTACGTCCATAACATTTTTTACAAACACCATGTCTAGTGTTACATGTAAATGCAGAACGAATCCAAACTGCCTCAATACCAGCTTCGATAATCTCTACTGCTATGTCCTCAGTAATAAGTTCGTTTTCATTTACTATGATTTTACCAGTTTCAGGATGTTTGACTGCTTTACGACAGTATCTTCCAATCAAACGCTCATCAAGCTTCTCGATAATTTCAGTACCTTCTTTAATAGCTTCAGCATGAATACCACGATCTGTTCCACAGTCATCTTCACGGATGATAACATCTTGTGCAACATCTACTAGTCGACGTGTTAAGTAACCAGAGTCTGCTGTTTTAAGTGCTGTATCGGCAAGACCTTTACGAGCACCGTGAGTAGAGATAAAGTACTCTAATACCGTTAGTCCCTCACGGAAACTTGATTTAATTGGTAATTCGATTATACGTCCAGCTGGGTTGGCCATAAGTCCACGCATACCAGCTAATTGCGTAAAGTTCGATGCATTACCACGGGCACCTGAGTCACTCATCATGAAGATTGGATTTCGCTTATCAAGAGACGCCATTAATTTACCTTGAATATTGTCTTTTGCAGCACTCCAGATTGAGATGACACGTTCATAACGTTCCTCTTCTGTAATTAATCCTCTTCTGAACTGTTTCAGAACATTATCAACTTTTGCTTGTGCTTCGCTAATAATTTCTTGTTTCTCTTTTAATACGATAATGTCAGCAACACCAACAGTGATACCTGCTTTTGTAGAATATTTAAATCCAAGATTTTTCATGCGGTCCAACATCTTTGAAGTTTCTGTAATATGGAACTTCTTGAAGATTTCCGCAATGATTTTTCCAAGGATACCTTTTTTGAACGGAGCAATTTCCTCTTGAGCAGCAATATGCTCTTTTACATTTACATTTGTATCAACAAAATATTTTTCAGGTGTTTTATCTTCAATGTTTTGTTTTGTCGGTTCATTCATATATGGGAATGATTCCGGTAAAATCTCATTGAAAATAAGCTTTCCTACTGTTGTAATCAACAGCATTTTATTTTGCTCTTCAGTAAATGTTTGATTTTTTAATGCACCCGCATTTACAGCAACACGTGTGTGTAAATGTACATAACCATTTTGATATGCTAGTAATGCTTCATTGGTATCATTAAATATCATACCTTCACCAATTGTACCAGCACGTTCAAGGGTTAAGTAATAGTTACCTAAAACCATGTCTTGAGATGGTGTAACAACTGGTTTTCCATCTTTAGGATTCAAAATGTTTTGTGCAGCAAGCATTAAGATACGCGCTTCTGCTTGAGCTTCTGCAGATAAAGGAACGTGTACCGCCATTTGGTCACCATCAAAGTCAGCATTATATGCCGTACATACAAGTGGATGTAAGCGAATTGCGCGACCTTCAACCAATGTTGGTTCAAACGCCTGAATTCCTAGTCTATGAAGAGTAGGTGCACGGTTCAGTAATACCGGGTGTTCTTTAATAACCGATTCTAAAACATCCCATACTTCCGGCTGTACTCTTTCAATTTTTCGTTTTGCACTTTTAATGTTATGCGCTAAACCTTTTTCAACTAGTTCTTTCATAACAAACGGCTTAAATAATTCAAGAGCCATTTCCTTCGGTAATCCACATTGATACATCTTTAAGTTTGGTCCAACAACGATAACTGAACGACCAGAATAGTCAACACGTTTTCCTAATAGATTTTGACGGAAACGCCCTTGTTTTCCTTTCAACATATGTGAAAGAGACTTCAACGGTCTGTTACCAGGTCCAGTTACAGGGCGTCCACGACGTCCATTGTCAATTAACGCATCTACTGCTTCTTGGAGCATACGCTTTTCATTTTGAACGATAATGCTAGGTGCACCTAGATCCAATAGACGCTTTAAGCGATTGTTACGATTAATAACACGTCTATACAAATCATTTAAATCAGATGTTGCAAAACGTCCACCATCAAGCTGAACCATAGGACGTAGTTCAGGTGGAATGACAGGAAGAACATCTAAAATCATCCAAGAAGGTTCATTTCCCGAGTTACGGAATGCTTCAAGAACTTCAAGACGTTTTATAGCACGTGTTCTACGTTGCCCTTGCGCTGTTTTAAGTTCTTCTTTTAATGCATCCACTTCTTTATCTAAATCAATATCTGATAAAAGCTTCTTAATTGCTTCAGCACCCATTGATGCTTGGAATGTGTTACCGTATTTTTCACGGTATGCACGATATTCCTTTTCAGATAACAATTGTTTTTTCTCGAGTGGAGTATCACCAGTATCAGTTGTAACATAGGAAGCAAAATAAATAACTTCTTCTAACGCTCTTGGAGACATGTCTAGTACTAATCCCATACGACTAGGAATACCTTTAAAGTACCAAATATGTGACACAGGAGCCGCTAGTTCAATATGCCCCATTCTTTCACGACGAACTTTTGCACGAGTAACCTCAACGCCACAGCGGTCACAAACTACACCTTTATAACGGACTCTTTTGTATTTACCGCAATGACATTCCCAATCCTTTGTTGGTCCGAAAATACGTTCACAGAAAAGTCCATCCTTTTCTGGCTTTAATGTACGATAGTTAATTGTTTCTGGTTTTTTCACTTCACCAAAAGACCAAGAACGGATTTTATCTGGTGAAGCTAAGCCGATGCTCATATATTCAAAATTATTAACATCTATCAAGGGGCCTACCTCCCTTTTCGTCTTCAGGTTCTAACCCATATTATAAGATACATTTTCTTATCTTAATGTTAACTGTAGCGCCTAGATTTACTGATCTAGACGCTCAGGTTAACATTATTCTTTCGCTACTGTGTCCTTTTCTAGTTCGACAGCTTCAAGCTCTGGTTCTTCTTGCTCAGTAATTGAAAATCCTTCTGCTTGTTGAGAGTCATCATCCTCATCATCAAGATCTCTCATTTCAATTTCTTGTTCATCACTTGATAGCATTTTAACGTCCATACCTAAACTTTGAAGCTCTTTAATTAATACTTTAAATGATTCAGGAACTCCTGGTTCAGGAACATTTTCGCCTTTTACAATAGCTTCATATGTTTTCACACGACCAACGACATCATCCGATTTTACAGTTAGAATTTCTTGAAGAGTATATGCAGCACCGTATGCTTCAAGTGCCCAAACCTCCATCTCTCCAAATCGCTGACCACCGAACTGTGCTTTACCACCAAGTGGTTGTTGTGTAACTAATGAATATGGACCTGTTGAACGTGCATGTAACTTATCATCAACCATATGTGCTAGCTTGATCATGTACATGATCCCTACTGATACACGGTTATCAAACGGTTCACCAGTACGGCCATCATATAATACAGTTTTTGCGTCACGCGCCATTCCTGCTTCTTCTAATGTTGACCATACATCTTCTTCTCTGGCACCATCAAATACTGGAGACGCAACATGGATACCCATCTTACGAGCAGCCATACCAAGATGCAGCTCAAGAACCTGACCGATATTCATACGTGATGGTACCCCTAGAGGGTTTAACATGATATCAACAGGTGTTCCATCTGGTAAATAAGGCATATCCTCTTCAGGAAGAATACGTGAGATAACCCCTTTATTACCATGACGTCCAGCCATTTTATCGCCTTCATGTATTTTACGCTTCTGTACAATAAACACGCGAACTAGTTGATTAACTCCTGGTGGTAATTCATCACCGTCTTCACGATTAAAGACTTTAACATCCAGAACAATCCCTTCTCCGCCATGTGGTACACGCAATGAAGTATCACGAACTTCACGTGCTTTCTCACCGAAGATTGCATGAAGTAATCGCTCTTCTGCTGTTAGCTCAGTTACCCCTTTAGGTGTAACTTTACCAACTAGTAAGTCGCCATCTTTTACTTCTGCTCCAATTCGAATAATTCCACGTTCGTCAAGATTTCTTAATGCGTCTTCACCAACGTTAGGAATATCACGAGTGATTTCTTCAGGTCCTAATTTTGTATCACGAGATTCTGATTCATATTCTTCAATATGAATTGAAGTATAAACATCATCTTTTACTAAACGTTCACTCATGATAATGGCATCCTCATAGTTATAACCATCCCATGTCATGAACGCTACCATTACATTTCGACCAAGAGCAAGTTCACCTTTTTCCATAGATGGACCGTCAGCTAGGATTTCTCCCTTCACAACCTCATCACCCACACTTACGATAGGTCTTTGGTTGTAGCATGTTCCTTGGTTTGAACGGATAAATTTCAACAAGCTGTACTTATCAAGATTACCCTTAACCTTTTGTCCATCTACTTCCTCATAACGACGAACCCAGACGTTTTTCGCTTCGACACGTTCAACAATTCCTGGATGCTTACAAATAACAGCTGCACCAGAGTCTTTACCTGATACATACTCCATTCCAGTCCCAACAATCGGTGCCTCAGGGTTTAATAATGGAACGGCTTGACGTTGCATGTTCGCTCCCATTAACGCACGGTTTGAGTCATCATTTTCTAAGAACGGAATACATGCCGTAGCAGCAGAAACGACTTGTTTTGGTGATACATCCATGTAATCAATTCGATCTCTATGAACAACCGTGTTTTCACCACGGAAACGAGATACGATATCTGTATCAATGAAAGAGCCATCTTCAGCTAATCTAGCATTCGCTTGTGCTACAACATAATTATCTTCTTCATCCGCTGTTAAATAGTCAATTCGAGATGTAACCTTACCAGTCTCTGGATCAACACGACGATATGGAGTTTCAATAAACCCAAATCTGTTTACCTTTGCGTAAGAAGATAATGAGTTAATCAATCCAATGTTTGGTCCCTCTGGTGTTTCAATTGGGCACATACGACCATAGTGTGAATAGTGAACGTCACGAACCTCGAAACCAGCACGTTCACGCGTTAAACCACCAGGTCCAAGTGCAGACAAACGACGCTTATGCGTTAATTCAGCAAGAGGGTTTGTTTGATCCATGAATTGTGATAATTGCGAGCTACCAAAGAACTCTTTAATTGACGCAATAACCGGACGAATATTAATCAATTGCTGTGGTGTAATTGTGTTCGTGTCCTGAATAGACATTCTTTCACGAACAACACGTTCCATACGAGATAAACCAATTCTAAATTGATTTTGTAATAATTCCCCTACAGAACGTAAACGACGATTACCGAGATGATCGATATCATCCGTATCACCAACACCATGTAATAGGTTAAAGAAATAACTGATAGATGCTAAAATATCTGATACAGTTATATTTTTAACAGCCTCTTCTACATAGGCATTTCCTAATACATTTATTACTTTTTCACCCTCTGGATCATTTGGAGCAAAGATTTTAATTGACTGTAGAGTCACTTCTTCCTCAATAACACCACCAGATGGATGCTCTTTTTTAAATCCTACGCCACTTTCTAAGTTTGGTAAGATTCGATCAAGTGTTCTTCTATCGATCATCGTACCCTTTTCAGCGATGATTTCTCCAGTTTCAGGATCTACTAAGGTTTCAGCTAAACGTTGGTTGAAAAGTCGATTTTTAATATGTAGCTTTTTATTAATCTTGTAACGACCAACATTTGCCAAATCATATCTTTTAGGATCAAAAAATCTAGAATCTAATAAACTTTTTGCGTTTTCTACCGTTGGTGGTTCACCAGGACGAAGACGCTCATAAATTTCAAGTAGTGCTTTTTCAGTACTTTCCGTATTATCCTTATCTAGCGTATTACGCAAGTACTCATTTTCACCCAATAAGTCGATGATTTCTTGATCAGAGCCAAACCCAAGAGCACGTAAAAGAACCGTTACTGGCAACTTACGTGTACGGTCAATACGTACATAAACGACATCTTTTGCATCTGTTTCGTACTCTAACCAAGCTCCACGGTTTGGAATAACAGTAGCTGTAAAGCCTTTTTTACCATTTTTATCGACCTTGGCACTGTAATATACACTTGGAGAACGGACTAACTGAGACACGATAACGCGCTCTGCTCCATTAATCACAAATGTACCTGTCTCCGTCATTAGAGGGAAATCCCCCATAAAGACATCTTGATCTTTTACTTCACCAGTTTCCTTGTTAATAAGTCGCACCTTCACACGTAACGGTGCAGAATAGGTAACATCGCGCTCTTTTGATTCCTCAACAGAGTACTTTGGGTCTCCTAAGCTATAATCAATAAATTCTAGCGAGAGGTTACCAGTAAAATCCTCAATAGGAGAAATATCTTGGAACATTTCTCTCAAGCCCTCATCAAGAAACCACTGATAGGAAGACGTTTGAATTTCAATAAGATTAGGTAATTCTAACACTTCACTAATGCGTGCGTAACTTCTACGTTGGCGGTGTCGTCCATACTGAACTAGTTGATGCGTCAACTCATTCACCCCTCAAATCAAGCGTAATAGATCTTGCGTTGTACTTATTATGTATACCTTATTTTTTAGACAGACGAATAAGAGAACTCACATATGATCATTCTCTTAAAAATCAATATCTTAATATATACTATAAAATCTGAAGTTAAAAATAAAGGAAAACGAAGCACATACGCAAGGAAAAAACAAAAAATAAAAAGGGTTTCTAACTAAGAAAAACCACAATTTAATCGTACTATTGATTTTATAAGTATTTCCAAATATCTAATTTTCATACAAGTTTTTACAAAAAATTAGACAGTTATGGAAATTATATATTGGCATTTTATAATATTAACATAACAAGGATATTGAGTCAACTTTTTTTCGCCTTAATAATAAAATAGCCTTTTTTCTTATCAACTACCTCTACCTCAGAGTATAACTCTTTTAATTTATCGATCGCTGACGGCGCCCCTTGCTTTTTCTGAATAACTATCCATAATTCCCCATCATTTACTAAATGATGATAGCTATTTTCAAAAATTGCATGAACAACCTTTTTCCCAGCTCGTATAGGGGGATTTGTGATAATTGCTGCATATTGACGTTTTTCATCAATGTTAGAAAATAAGTTACTTTGAAATATTGTCACATTGTTTATAGAATTTTTTACGGCATTATCCTTCGCTAACTCTACTGCTCTTTCATTTACATCAATCATATCAACATGTCTATTAAAATGTTTAGCAAGCGAGAGTCCTATCGGTCCATATCCACAACCGACATCTAAGAAGTCACCATCGATTGCTGGAGGGATAAAGCTTTCAATTAAAATTCTCGAGCCAAAATCAACTTCATTTTTAGAAAATACTCCTTTATCACTCTGAAAAGTAAAGTTGTATCCCTTTAATTCAAATTCCCATGTTTTCCGTTCGCTTTCTACAGTAGGCTTTTCTGAATAATAGTGATCATTCATCAATCGTCCTCCTCTTTCAGGAGTTTATATTTTACTATCTTCCGTCAATTTATACGTAACAAAAATACATAAATAAAAAGTCCGCTAAAAAGCGGACTTCTTTTATAAATGTTTTTAAATTACTTAACTTCTACAGAAGCGCCTACTTCTTCAAGTTTAGCTTTTAATTCTTCAGCTTCTTCTTTAGATACGCCTTCTTTAAGTGGTTTTGGAGCGTTGTCTACTAATTCTTTAGCTTCTTTTAAGCCAAGACCAGTAGCTTCACGTACTACTTTGATAACTTTGATTTTTTGTCCGCCAGCACTTGCAAGTACTACGTCAAATTCAGTTTTCTCAGCAGCAGCTTCACCAGCAGCAGCACCAGCAACAGCTACAGGAGCTGCAGCAGTTACACCAAACTCTTCTTCAATTGCTTTAACTAAGTCGTTTAATTCTAAAACAGTCATATTTTTAACTGCTTCAATGATTTGTTCTTGAGTCATTATAATTTCCTCCTTGTTTTTCCTTTAATGGTATTAGATAGTTAACACTAGATTTGTTAAATTAAGCACCTTGTTCTTCTTTTTGATCTGCAACTGCTTTAGTAGCAAGAGCAAAGTTACGGATTGGAGCTTGAAGAACGCTAAGCAACATAGAAAGTAAGCCTTCGCGTGATGGAAGTTCAGCAAGAGCTTTCACTTCTTCAACAGTAGCAACATTACCTTCAATTACACCAGCTTTAATTTCAAGAGCTTCATGTTTTTTAGCGAAGTCATTAAGAATTTTAGCTGGAGCTACAACATCTTCATTACTGAATGCAATTGCATTTGGTCCTGTTAACGCATCGTTTAAGCCAGTAAGTTCAACTTGTTCTACAGCACGACGAGTCATTGTATTTTTGAATACTTTGAACTCAATTCCTGCATCACGTAATTGCTTACGAAGTTCTGTTACCTCACCTACTGTTAATCCGCGGTAATCTACAACGATAGTAGATTTACTTTCACGGAATTTAGCAGCGATTTCATCAACGATTTGTTTCTTTTGTTCGATAATTGCGCTCATTGTTACACCTCCTGTAGTTTCATATGACACTAGTACCGTTCGGTGATGACTGCACGAGAAAACCTCCACGATAGACATGGAGGTTTGTAAATACAACAACAAGCATATATGCTTTATTCGTAAATACACCTCGGTAGGAAATTAAGCTAATAATAGCACCTACTGTCTACGGTATAGCGATTATTTATTTAAACAACATTGATTATTATATAGAAACTACTAATCAAAGTCAATAGTTATTATTTTACAGCGAAGCTAGAAGCATCAACTTTTACTCCAGGTCCCATTGTAGAAGTAGCATTTACACTCTTCATGTAAGTACCTTTTGCAGCAGCTGGTTTCGCTTTTAATAATGTTTCATAAACAGTTGTAAAGTTTTCAACTAATTTGCTATCTTCAAATGAAACCTTACCGATAGGAACATGGATGATTCCCGCTTTATCTAAACGGTATTCAACTTTACCAGCTTTGATTTCATTAACAGCTTTTGTTACGTCAAATGTAACAGTTCCAGTTTTAGGGTTTGGCATTAAACCTTTTGGTCCTAATACGCGACCTAATTTACCAACTTCACCCATCATGTCAGGTGTAGCAACGATTACATCAAATTCAAACCAACCTTGTTGAATTTTATTAATATAATCAGCATCACCTACATAGTCAGCACCTGCAGCTTCTGCTTCTTTTGCTTTTTCACCTTTTGCAAATACTAATACACGTTGAGTTTTACCAGTACCATTCGGTAGAACGACTGCTCCACGAATTTGTTGGTCAGCTTTCTTAGGGTCAACTCCTAAACGGAATGCCACTTCAACTGTTGCATCAAATTTTACGATGCTTGTTTTTTTAACTAATTCTACTGCTTCTTGAACAGAATAGAATTTTGAACGATCTACAAGCTTAGCAGCTTCTGCTAACTTTTTACCTTTTTTAGCCATTGTTTTTTCCTCCTTAGTGGTTTTAGCGGAATAACCTCCCACGAATAAAGGTTGCGAACTTGTTTTTAAGCAAACTCGCAACCCAAAAAAACATTCCTAAACTAACGAAACATTAGTCTTCAATAACAATACCCATACTACGAGCAGTACCTTCAACCATACGCATAGCAGATTCAACGCTTGCTGCGTTTAAATCAGGCATTTTTGTTTCAGCGATTTCACGTACCTTGTCACGTTTAACTGTCGCTACTTTATTACGGTTTGGTTCACCAGAACCTGACTCAATACCAGCTGCCTTCTTAAGAAGAACTGCAGCAGGAGGAGTTTTTGTAATAAATGTAAATGAACGATCCTCGAATACTGTGATTTCTACTGGAATGATTAAACCAGCTTGATCAGCTGTACGTGCGTTAAACTCTTTACAGAATCCCATGATATTAACACCAGCTTGACCTAATGCAGGACCAACTGGTGGTGCTGGATTAGCTTTCGCTGCAGGAATTTGTAATTTTACAATTTTAATTACTTTTTTAGCCACGAGACACACCTCCTTAAGTCCGTGATGTGGTAATTGGGTTAAAACCCTCCCACTCATCTAAACCACTCTTGATAAGAATGGTAAAATCAGATATTCAGAAACTCATTTCGAGATTTGTTGAATACCATATTCGATTCAGAAATGAATTGTATTTCTGATCAGTTAAAAGCTTAATGATATCTCAGATTTCTGAGACATACTGACCTATGAAATTCTACCACTTTTAACTTTTGATTTCAAGTTTTTTTAGATTATAATTTACTTACCTGTGAAAAGTCCAACTCAACAGGTGTTTCTCTTCCAAACATATTAACAAGCACTTTTAATTTATTTTTATCGTGATCAATTTCCTCAATGGAACCAGTGAAATTCGCAAAAGGCCCCTCTGTAACTTTTACAGTTTCGTTTAATTCAAAGTCAATCTCTACACGACGCTCATCCATACCCATTCGTTTTAAAATAAAATTCACTTCATCCGGAAGTAATGGAGTCGGCTTTGATCCGTGCCCTGCCGAACCAACAAACCCAGTAACACCTGGTGTATTTCGCACGACATACCAAGAGTCATCTGTCATTACGATTTCAACTAACACGTAGCCTGGGAATACTTTCTTTTTCATTACCTTTTTCTTACCATCTTTAATTTCCGTTTCTTCTTCTTCGGGAACAACAACTCGGAAGATTTTATCCTCCATTCCCATTGATTCAACACGCTTCTCAAGGTTTGCCTTTACCTTGTTTTCATAACCTGAATATGTGTGTACTACATACCAATTCTTTTCCATAGCTTCAGGACAACTTGTCCTTCCCTCCCCACAAATAATGTAGTTCAATCTCCTTGTGGTGTACGATACCATTCCCTACTGATAAAAACATCATTCTTTCCAGAACGTCATTCATATAGGATTAGCTCATTCGCAATCAAGATCTTCCCTTTGTTTATAGGTCAAATCTAATTACAAGCTTCTAAAGCAACATAACACCGAAGAATATTTCCTTTTTCTCTAAAGTTTCATTTCAAGATGTTTCCCTTTTAACCTAACTATTTAAAAACATATATACTAGTTTAAGTGGTTCTAATCCCTAGTTAGATAGAACGGCTGTTCAAAATTTTTTTAAACAATGAAAAAACCCGTTTAACGGGTTTCGCAGACAAAGATTAATATTTCTATTATAGCACGATTTTCCATTAGTTATTCAAAATTAAACGAATTAATGAGGAAATTCCTAAATCAATTACTGCAAAGAAAACCGTAACAAATGCAACTGTAGTTACAACAGTTATTGTGTACTTAGTTAGTTCTTTACCTTTTGGCCAACTAACTTTTTTCATTTCGCGTGATACATTTTGAAAAAAATTAACTAAACGTTGCATGAATGTTACCTCCAGGAATAATAGGGAAACTTAGCAATTCATTCTTAAAGCACCTTGTCCAACACTAAGGTATGCAAAAATAAGATGTAAGAACATATAAGGACTATTTTGTTTCACGGTGGCTCGTATGCGAATTGCAAACCTTACAAAACTTTTTTATTTCTAATCGGTCATTTGAACTGACCGTATTTTTCATGGTAGTATAATTTCGACTTCCGCATGATGTACATGATAATGTTACTTTTTTCCGCACTTCCGTCACCTACTATTTGCGTATAGATTCTCTAAAAATGTAACATAGTGTCGTTTCTTCGTCAATAAACGATAAAACTTGAACGGAAGCATTATTTCCCACAATAGCAATCGTGAATACCTTTATAACTAAAGGCTAATTTCTCTAAGCTCTAAATAGCGCTCGAGTTTTCTCTTCACTCGCTGTAGTGCATTATCTATTGACTTAACATGTCTATTTAATTCTTCTGAAATTTCATGATAAGAACGGCCATCAAGATATAGCACGAGGACTTTACGTTCTAAATCACTTAACAGCTCCCCCATCTTCACTTCAATATCATCAAATTCCTCTTGGTTAATGATCAATTCCTCTGGGTCCATGACTTTTGCACCGGAAATAACATCCATCAACGTCCGATCAGATTCTTCATCATAAATAGGCTTGTCCAATGATACATATGAATTAAGAGGTATATGTTTTTGCCGAGTTGCTGTTTTAATCGCTGTTATTATCTGTCTTGTAATGCACAATTCCGCAAACGCTTTAAACGATGTGAGTTTATCCTCTTTGAAGTCACGAATCGCTTTGTATAAACCAATCATACCTTCTTGAACAATATCCTCTCGGTCAGCGCCTATTAAAAAATACGACCTAGCCTTTGCTCGTACAAAATTTCGATATTTTGAAATTAAATAGTCAAGTGCTTCACTTTGTCCATTATGTACGAGTTCAACCACTTGTTCATCTTCCAAAATCACAAACTCTTCTTTGTTGACCTTACCCTTGTTGATTGGTGAATTCAAGCCGATCCCCCCGACCGTACACAAGATAACAATATTATACAGTATATATTTTGAAAGCGTCAACCAACTATCAGTTACCCCTACGCCACTTTTCCAGCTTTTCCAAGACATCATCTGGCAAGAAAATTTTTGAAACAGGCTTTTTCTCCTCAATCTTCTTTACTTTATGCTGTATACGCCCTTCAATTGTTTCCATTTCATTTAACAGCTCTCTCGCTGATTTTCGAAGGGCGCCTTGTCCAAATATCGCCCATTGCTCTGTAAAATCCGAAGTAGCAACATGTACCTGAGTTTTTATGTTATTTAATGAGATAGCTAGCTTTTCTATACGTTCATCAGCAGTTTCATTTTCTCTAGTATAAATAACTTCTACACGATAATTTTTTTGTTTTTTTTCTATCCCTTTTACTTGATGCGCATCAAAAACAACAATGACTCGATAACCAGTGTATGCTTGATATTCAGCCATTTTTTCAATTAGACGATCTCTTGCTTCAGATAGATTACTTTTCTTCAGCTGCTGCAGGTCAGGCCATGCCCCAATGATGTTATATCCATCGACTAGTAGGATATCCATAAAGACTATTCCCCTAGTGGGTGTCGCTTTCGGTATACCTCATACATTAAAAGACTAGCAGCCACCGATGCATTCAGCGATGTAACATGCCCAACCATAGGCATTTTAATGAGAAAGTCACATTTTTCCTTAATTAGTCTTCCAATTCCTTTGCCTTCACTTCCAATAATAAGTGCTAACGGCATTTTCCCATCTAGGTTTCGGTAGTCATCTGCGCCCTTAGCATCCGTTCCAACGATCCAAACACCACGTTCCTTTAATTCCTCGATTGTTCTAGCTAAGTTCGTTACACGAGCGACTGGAATATATTCGATTGCACCAGTAGATGCTTTAGCAACTGTTGCTGTTAATCCCACTGATCTCCTTTTTGGAATAATAATACCATGCGCACCAACTGCATCAGCTGTTCGCATGATTGAGCCTAAATTATGTGGATCCTCTAATTCATCAAGAAGCAATATAAACGGTGCCTCTCCCTTTTTTTCCGCTGCTGATAAAATATCGTCAACATGAACATATTCATATGCTGCAACCTGTGCTACAACACCTTGATGATTTCCTTCAACCATTTGGTCAATCTTTTTTTTCGGGACAAAATTAATGGTAATTCCTCTTTCTTTTGCAAGCTTCGTTATTTGCTGAGCTTGTCCCTTTAATGAATTTTCAGCAACCCATATCTTATTAATATCTCTGGAGGATTTTAACACTTCTATAACAGGATTTCTCCCAATAATATAATCTTGTTCCATAAGCCCTCCTCCTTTCCTTATGATTTAATGAATTGAAGAGCAAGTTGAATGATTTCTTCTAGGCGTTGATGTCTTTTTTCTAAATATAGATATCCGATAAGGGCTTCAAAGGCAGTGCTATATCGGTATGTTTGGACATCAGTATTTTTTGGTACCGTTCCAGACTTCGCATTTCTCCCGCGCCTAATGACCGCTTCCTCTTCCTCAGAAAATATGCCTTGTGTTGACAGATGATGTAAAATGCTAGCTTGAGCTTTAGCAGAAACATATTTTTTTGCTAAATTATGAAGCTGGTTTGGACGAACATTACCATTTGCAAGGAGATGATGCCTAACATAGATCTCATAAACAGCATCGCCAATATACGCTAAGGCTAAGCTATTTAATAGCTTTGAATCTTTAATTTGTTCTAAATCTAAAAACATTTAGTTCCTCTTTTCTTTTTAAAGCCCTGACAAGCATACCGCACATCTCAACAATTAAACGAGTGCCCGAAATGCTTGCCGTATTTCATATAAAGTAAATGGACTTTAGTTTCTATTTCCTTTATACCCTAATAAATCAAAAAGTAATCCATTACCCCCGCTTCCATCTTGTACCCTGTGGAGTATCTTCTAGGATAATGTTCATTCCCTTCAATTTTTCACGAATTTCATCAGCTAATGCGAAGTTACGATCCTTTCTCGCTTGAATCCGTTGATTTATTAATTCATCGATTTCGGCATCTAAAAGCTCTACCTCTGCAAATTTAACACCTAGCACTTCTCCCAATTGATCAAATACATCAAGAAATGTCTGGATCACATTTTCAGAAGTATTTTGCTCCTCTAAATAGTAATTAGCATGTTTAGCTAAATCAAAAAGGACAGAAATGGCATTTGCCGTGTTAAAATCATCATCCATTTCTGTTTGAAATTGCGTTTGCGCTTCAGAGATTTTTTGTAACCAGTCTTCATCATTATTTGTTAAATTATTACTACTATCTTTTCGATGTTGTAAGTTCATGTATGAAGTTTTTAATCGTTCAAACGCATTTTGTGTACTTTCTAGCAATTCCTGCGAAAAATTAATTGGGTGTCGATAATGAACAGATAGCATAAAAAATCTCACAACTTGTGGATCAATCTCTTTAATAATGTCATGTACTAATACAAAATTCCCGAGTGATTTAGACATTTTTTCATTATTTATGTTGATATATCCGTTGTGCATCCAATATTTAGCAAATGGTTTCTCGTTAAGCGCCTCTGATTGAGCAATCTCATTTTCATGATGTGGGAACGCTAAGTCTTGGCCACCAGCATGAATATCAATCGTATCACCTAAATATTTCTTCGCCATTGCTGAACATTCAATATGCCAACCAGGGCGCCCATTACCCCAAGGGCTTTCCCACGAAATTTCCCCTTCTTTTGCAGCTTTCCAAAGGACAAAATCCAAGGCATCTTGTTTCTTTTCACCAACTTCAATTCGATTTCCTAAACGTAGCTCATCAATCGACTGATGTGATAGCTTTCCATATTCTTTAAATTCTCTCGTTTTATAGTAAACATCTCCACCCGCTTCGTAAGCATATCCTTTATCAATTAAAGCTTGGATGAAGTCTATAATAATATCGATACTTTCTGTAACACGTGGATGAACTGTTGCCTGCTTGCAGCCAAGTGCTGCAACATCCTCGAAATAGGCTTCAATAAATCGCTCTGCAATTGTTGGGACATCCTCCCCTAGCTCATTTGCAGCTTTTATTAATTTATCATCAACATCTGTAAAATTAGATACATAATTTACTTCATAACCACGATATTCTAAATACCGACGTACTGTATCATAGACGATTGCAGGCCTTGCATTTCCGATATGGATATAGTTATAGACAGTTGGACCACATACATACATTTTTACCTTGCCTTGTTCAAGGGGTTCAAACGTTTCTTTTTGCCTCGTTAGCGTATTGTACAACTTTATTGTCATGTTCATTCTTTCCTTTCCTTAACTGTTGCACTTCAAATTTCAATCTCGATAACTCTGCCTCTAGCTCTTTAAAACGATCTGCCACTGGATCCGGCAAGTCACAATGATTTAAGTCTTGGTCGACTCTCCGACCATTTTGCACCTTCACTCGACCCGGAATTCCAACAACTGTTGAATGATCTGGAACATCCTTTAAAACAACTGAACCGGCTCCTATCTTAGAATAAGCACCTACAGTAATCGAGCCTAGTACCTTTGCACCAGTTGCTATTAATGCATGGTCTTTAATAGTAGGATGCCTTTTCCCCTTTTCTTTACCTGTTCCACCTAATGTAACACCTTGAAACACTGTTACATCATCACCTATTTCACAAGTCTCTCCTATTACGACTCCCATGCCATGGTCGATAAAGAACCGGCGACCAATTTTTGCTGCAGGATGGATTTCAACTCCTGTAAAAAAGCGACTAATTTGTGAAACTAGTCTTGCTAAAAAGTATAGTTTCCTTTTGTAAAATGCATGTGCAATTCGATGTGCCCAAATCGCATGTAAACCAGAATAAGTTAAAATAACTTCAAAATAACTTCTTGCTGCAGGGTCCTGATCAAATATAACATCGACATCTTCCTTCATCATTTTAAACATTTATTTCCCTCCTATCACTTTGATCGTTTGACTATACTTTTTTAACAAGGACTACTTTTATTAAGCTTTTTCAAGAATTTGCTCTGTTAAACATGGTTGTTGATTTCCGCTTCAGGCATTCCTTTCCGATGACGGTCCGTGCTCCATTAGCGCAACCGACTGTGGGGTCTCCCATTGACACTTTTCTCTAAGCAGGAGACTCAGGGTCCTCCACTCCAATCACCAAAGTGCCTTAAACCAACAATAACCTTTAACATTGCGTAAGAATTAAAAAAAGCGCCTCTGTATCAATGTACAGAGACGCTTCAAGGGCGCGGTTCCACTCTGTTTAGGGATGAGCAGCACTCTTTTTGCTAGCCCGATCACCTCAACTTTCACTCTTTAACGCAGAGCAACACGCTTTCCCTTACTAATCCAAATTCAAGACGTTTAGAAAAAGGCTCAAAGGTGCATTTCAAGCATTACTTCACATAAACCTCTTTCAGCCAATGGAGGTTCTCTCTAATAAGGAAGTAAAACCCTACTCTCCTTTTCATCGCTTTACCTTATATGATTACCATTACTATATTACATTTTTCAAAAAAAGTTAACTAATAACATTTTTTAATCTTGAAATAACAGTCTCTTTTCCTAAGATAGCTATTGATTTTGGTAAATCTGGCCCATGTGTTTGACCTGTAATCGCAACACGAATTGGCATAAATAAATTTTTACCCTTTTGACCAGTCGCCTTTTGTACCGCCTTAATAGCAGCCTTTACATTTTCATCAGATAGCTTCTCTATGCCTTCCAATTCGCTCACAAATGCTTTCAATACTTCAGGGACCGTTTCTCCCTCAAGAACTGATTCTGCTTCTCTATTATAAGAAATCTCTTCTTTAAAGAACAATTCTGTTAAGCTTACAATTTCTGCCCCATAACTCATTTGTTCCTGATAAAGTGTAATTAATTGGTTAATTCTTTCCTTTTCTTCCTCACTCATATTTTCAGATACTTTTCCAGATTTAATTAAATGAGGTAAAGCTAATCTAACAAGAGCATCGTTATCTAATTGTTTAATATATTGATTATTCATCCAAGCAAGCTTTTGGGTATCAAACACAGCTGGTGATTTTGATAATCGTGCTGCATCAAAACGTTCAATAAGCTCAGCTTGACTAAATAGCTCCTCTTCTCCACCAGGAGACCAGCCTAGTAAAGCAATAAAGTTAAACAGCGCTTCTGGCAAATAGCCTAGCTCTTCATATTGCTCAATAAATTGTATAATGGACTCGTCACGCTTACTCAATTTTTTTCGATTTTCATTTACAATAAGTGTCATATGTCCAAAGACTGGTACTTCCCAACCAAATGCTTCATATATCATTATTTGCTTCGGTGTATTTGAAATATGATCCTCACCACGTAAGACATGAGAAATCTTCATTAAGTGGTCATCTACTGCTACTGCGAAATTATAGGTTGGCGTTCCATCCTTCTTCACAATAACGAAATCGCCCATTCCTTCTGATTCAAATGCAATTTCACCTTTAACCATATCGTTAAAACGATATTCTTTGTTAGCAGGTACTCTGAAACGTATACTGTATGGTAAACCTTTTGCTTCGAGCTCATCCTGCTCTTCTTTCGTTAAATGGGCATGCTTCCCGGAATATTGTGGTGTTTCACCGCGAGCCATTTGTTCTTCCCGTTCCTTTTCAAGCTCTTCTTCCGTACAATAGCATTTGTATGCTAAATCTTTTTCAAGTAGTTCCTCATAGTATTTCTTATAGATATCATTTCTCTCCGATTGACGATATGGCCCATATTCCCCGCCAATATCTACACTTTCATCCCAAGTGATTCCAAGCCAATTCATGTACTTTAATTGACTTCGCTCACCACCCTCAATGTTCCGCTTTTTATCGGTATCTTCAATTCGAACAATGAATTTTCCATTAAGATTTTTTGCAAATAAATAATTAAATAATGCCGTTCTTGCATTTCCAATATGTAAATGACCCGTTGGACTAGGAGCATAACGCACCCTTACTTCATTTGTCATGACTAAACCTCCACACGCTTTGGTTATAAGAGAATCTTCTCTATAAATAAATTCGCTTTATTAACAGACTTCATTTTATCACCAAATTATTCAATATACAAAACTCACTATTTCATTCTTTACAATAAATTCACTCTTTAGACTGTTAAACCTTTTGAATTAAGACCGTTGCTAAAGAAGCGATCCCTTCCTGTCTTCCCGTAAATCCTAATTTCTCAGTGGTTGTCGCTTTCACATTTACCTGTGAAATATCCGCTTCAAGTAACTGTGCAATACGTTCTCTCATCTTTTCTATATATGGTGCCATTTTTGGCTTCTGTGCAATTATTGTGCAATCAATGTTTCCTAGTTCAAACCCTTTTGCTTTTACAAGAGACCAAACATGTGTTAGTAGCTTTGCTGAGTCTGCATCTTTAAAATTAGGATCTGTATCAGGAAAATGCTTGCCAATATCCCCTTCACCAATTGCCCCTAAACAAGCATCAGCGACAGTATGTAATAAAACATCAGCATCTGAATGACCTAATAGGCCCTTTTCATATGGTATTTCAATCCCACCGATTATTAGCGGTCTTCCTTCGACCAATTGATGTACGTCAAAACCTTGTCCAACTCTAATCATTATGTCCCTCTCTCCTCATTACTTATTTGTCTCTTTTCGACTATCAAGAATTGCATTTGCTAGTAATAAATCCTCTGGAGTCGTTAACTTAATATTCGTATAGTCTCCTAAAACGATAGAAACCTGCTTCCCAACCCGTTCAATTAAGCTGGCATCATCTGTTCCTAAGTAGTTATCTGATGCTGCTTGTTGGTGTGCCTCTAGGACTAGTGATAACCGAAATGCCTGTGGTGTTTGAATTGACCATAAGCTTGCTCTCTCTACTGTTTCAACAACCAAACCATTGTTTACTCGTTTAATCGTATCCTTTACAGGAACTGCTAACGTTGCTGCACCTGTAGGTACTGCCCCACTAATAAGTTGTTCAATCTGTTCATGTGATATAAACGGTCGTGCCCCATCATGAACAAGAATAAAATCACAAGAATCGACTGTTTGTAAGCCGTTGTATACACTTAATTGCCTTTCAGCTCCACCTGAAACCAAACGTTTTACTTTTTTAATTTCATATTGTTCAAGTAACTTAATAAATTCTTCACGCTCTTGTTCATTAATGACTAACACTACACCTGAACAATTTGGATGTGTTTCAAAAACTTTTAGTGTATGAATAATAATGGGAGTGCCTTTAAGCTCAATAAACTGCTTATTTTTCCCCGCATTCATTCGTTTCCCTTGTCCTGCAGCTGGAATAATTACTTGATAATTCATAGAGTTTCTCCTTCAATAATTCAGTATACCATCATCTTAAAAGATTCGCCTAAATATGTAAAACAGCCCATGAAACATTTGTTTTCACATGCTTCATGGGCTACTTGTTAAGTTTAATTTTTGTTCTATCTTACCTTTTCCATTGTTATAATGCCTTTTCTAGCATTTTGGGTTTAGCAAAAATCATTCTTCCTGCTGATGTTTGAAGTACACTAGTGACGAGAACATCGATATGCTTACCGATATAATTTCGACCATCTTCAACTACAATCATTGTTCCATCATCTAAGTAAGCAATTCCTTGATTATGTTCCTTACCATCTTTAATAACCTGTACATTCATTTCTTCACCAGGTAAAACAACTGGTTTAACTGCATTGGCTAAATCATTAATGTTAAGAACATGGACCTTCTGTAATTCACAAACCTTATTCAAATTAAAATCATTTGTTACAACAACACCAGAGGTAAGCTTTGCTAGCTTCACTAACTTACTGTCAACCTCTTGAATATCCTCGAAGTCACCTTCATAAATTTCAACATTAATTGCAAGTTCCTTTTGAATCCGATTTAAAATATCTAATCCTCTGCGTCCTCTATTACGCTTTAGAACATCTGAAGAATCCGCAATATGTTGAAGCTCTTCTAAAACAAATTGAGGAATAACAATCGTTCCTTCTAAAAATCCAGTTTGACAAATATCCGCAATTCTACCGTCAATAATGACACTTGTATCTAGAATTTTTAGCTTCTTCTCCTCTTGTTCTAGTTCTTCCTCATTTGAGCCCTTTTTCTTTCCAATACGATTTGGCATTGAAAATAGGTTAATTAATTCGTCTCTTTTCTTAAAACCAATTTGAAAACCAAGATATCCGAGCAAAAGCGTTAAAAATATAGGAATAATTGTATTAAACAATTGATATTGTATTTCATTTAATGGAATTCCGATAAGAAAAGCAATTATAAGACCAAAGATTAATCCTAAGCTTCCAAATAAAACATCCGTAACAGGAGCCTTTACAACAGCCTCTTCTAACAATTTTATCCAATTCACGACGTAATCTACAATCCAAAAAGTTGCAACAAAAAAGATAATTGCACCTAATACTGCTAAGGTATATGGCGTATTAATAAAAGGTATGTCCTGCATAGATAATAGCTCTAGTAGTTTGGGCATAAGGAATATCCCTAACATTCCACCCACACATAGAAATAACAGTTGTATTATGCGTTTAATTAACATACCTTCACCTCCTTTATACGTTATATTTACTTTATCTTACTTCTTGTTTTTGTGAAATAAAAAATCAAAAATGTAAATAGATTGATACAATGCTGTAAACTATCAGAGTTTTGCACAGCATTCTAAAATTTTAGTCATTTTTTTCTGTGACTTCCCGTTTTGCTCCTTTTCTAAATAGAGGTTGAAATACAGTAAGAAAAGAAACATTGCTGAAAAAATGACTCTATATACTTAAAGTGATTTTAAAAAACAATTTTAATATACCCTAATTTGACGAATTTAAATCAAAAATGTTGCAAGTTTCATTAAAATTTCTTATATTTTACGGTCTACTAAAAGTTGATCTTGCAATCTCTTTAATCCCTCTTTAATCTTTTTCGCCCTAACCTCACCAATACCTTCTACCTCATCTAACTGTTCTACGGATGCATGCAAAATAAGTTTCAAATTTTTAAAAGCTGTCACTAAATTTTCAATAATTATTGTAGGCAGTCTCGGAATCTTATTTAACATGCGATATCCTCGCGGCAAGACAGGACTCTCGACCGTTGTAAACGAGGAATAGCCAAGCAATTTAAATAAAACCGAATCCTCTATAAGTTCAAAGCTAGAAAGCTCCTGAAGTTGTTTGAGAATTTGATTCGCATCCGCTATTTTCTCATTCGAATAATCTTTAATTAATAATGTAGCTTCTTCCTCTAATCCAGAGAGCAATTCAGCTAATTGTAATCTTATGAGATGCCCTTCTGCACCTAACTCATTTACATAATCGTTTATCTCATCCTTAATTCGAAAAACCATTTCAAAGCGATGTAATACAAGAATTACTTCTTTAAATGTAACAAGCTCTTCTAATTCTAGTGCCCCTAATGTTGCAATTGATTGGTCTAACACTAACTTGTATTTTTCCAACGTTTGAATTGCCTGATTTGCCTTTGTTAAAATAACACCTATGTCTCTGAGAGCATACCTTAATTCACCATGATATAACGTGATAACGTTTCGTCTCTGCGAAATCGCAATCACTAGGTTACCAGTTTGCTTTGCCACTCTTTCTGCAGTCCGATGCCTCATACCGGTTTCAGAAGAATATATCGATGGATCGGGAACAAGTTGTGCATTTGCATAAACAATCCTATTCCCTGCATCACTCAATATAATAGCCCCATCCATTTTTGCTAATTCATACAAATGTGCTGATGAAAATGGACATTGGATAGAAAAGCCACCATCAATAACCTCTTTAACTTTCTCATTATGTCCGACAACTATTAACCCACCGGTTTTTGCTCGAAGGACATTTTCGATCCCTTCTCTAATCGGTGTCCCCGGTGCAACAAATTGCAAAATTTCATTTAAAGTTTTATCACCCGATTTACTCTCTTTATCTGACATTTATTATCCTCCTAATGTTTTCTGGAGGGCTTCAGCTACATTTTTCACGCCAATTATTTCGATATCATCTGGAGCATGCCAACCACCAATATTAGCAGACGGAATAATCGCCCTCTTGAATCCAAGCTTTGCAGCCTCAATAACTCTTTGTTCGATTCGAGATACCCTTCTAACTTCTCCTGTTAAACCAACCTCTCCGATGATAACATCCGTTGGTTTCGGCGGAGCATCCTTAAAGCTTGAGGCGATGCTAACTGCAACTGCTAAATCTATAGCAGGTTCGTCTAGCTTTACACCTCCAGCTACTTTTAAGTAAGCATCTTGATTTTGTAATAGTAAGCCTACTCTTTTTTCCAAAACAGCCATTAATAAAGGGACACGGTTATGATCGATCCCTGTTGCCATACGTCTAGGGTTTCCGAAGCTAGTCGGAGATATTAAAGCTTGAATTTCTACAAGAACTGGCCTCGTACCCTCCATAGATGCTACAACAGTTGACCCCGCAGCTCCCTTTGACCTTTCCTCAAGAAAGATTTCTGATGGATTTTGAACTTCCTCTAATCCAGATTCCTTCATTTCAAAAATGCCCATTTCATTAGTTGAGCCAAATCGATTTTTTACAGCTCGTAAAATTCGATATGTATGGTGTCTTTCCCCCTCAAAGTAAAGAACAGTATCAACCATATGCTCTAATAATCGAGGGCCAGCAATGGATCCTTCTTTCGTAACATGACCAACGATAAAAATCGCAATTCCCTTTGTCTTTGCAATTCTCATTAATTCAGCTGTAGACTCTCTAACTTGAGAAACACTACCTGGTGCAGAGCTTATTTCACTATGAAATACTGTTTGAATCGAGTCAACGACAACAAATGATGGATTCATTTCTTCAATTGCCTTGGAAATAAAACTTAAATCTGTCTCTGATAATACGTATAGCTTATTAGATTTAACCCCTAGACGATCAGCTCTTAGTTTTGTTTGTTTGACTGATTCTTCCCCGGAAATATATAAAACATCATTTCCATTTTCAGCTAACTGGGATGATACTTGTAGTAATAACGTGGATTTTCCAATTCCAGGATCGCCACCAATTAATACGAGTGACCCCTTTACAATTCCACTTCCTAATACCCGATTAAATTCCTTTAGATTTGTAAATATTCTTGGTTCTTGAGTTGTTTCAATATTGGTGATTGGGGAAGGTTTTTGTACAGTTTGCGATGAATGTGCAAACACTGCCTTACGAGGTGAAGCTGATTTTAATAGTTCCTCTGTCATTGTGTTCCATTCTTGACAGCCCGGACATTTCCCCATCCATTTTGGGGATTCATATCCGCATGATTGACATATATATTTTAATTTTGTTTTTGCCATAAATGTGTTCCTCTCTTAATAGGTTAGCCATTAGACCAGCTAATTATGATACATATATTCATTATATAGAAAGGAGCTTAAAATAGGAGAGTTCTTTTCGTTTTAAAACAAGAAACTATAAAGAAAGGAGGCACACATTTTTCAGTATGCCTCACATGTTCCTGTTAACTGCTATTTTACTTCTTCTTTTTCAGCCGTTTTAACGACAAATTCACCATTTTCAACATCTAAAATAATCTTTTGACCTTTATCAATCGTACCTTTTAACAGTTCTTCAGATAAGCGATCCTCAACATTTTTTTGGATAGATCGACGTAGCGGTCTTGCACCATATTCAAGGTCAATTCCTTCGTCAGCAATTTTCTCTTTAGCTGCATCTGTTAATTCCAACGTTAAATCTTGTTCCTTTAGACGCTTTGTAAGCTGATCAGACATAAGAGAAACAATTTCTTTTAGGTGTTTTTTCTCTAATGAGTGGAAAACGATGATTTCATCAATTCTATTTATAAACTCTGGTCTGAACGCACGTTTAAGCTCGTTCATCACTTTATCTTTCATATCCTTGTAATTTTGTGTTTCGTCTTGGACGTTAAAGCCAACATATTTGTTTCGTTTTAATTCACTTGCTCCAACGTTGGACGTCATAATTAAAATTGTATTTCTAAAATCAACCGTACGACCTTTAGAGTCAGTTAATCTTCCGTCTTCTAATACTTGCAACAAGATATTAAATACATCTGGATGTGCCTTCTCAATCTCATCAAGAAGTACGACAGAATAAGGTTTTCTTCTAACCTTTTCAGTTAGCTGACCACCTTCATCATATCCGACATATCCAGGAGGTGAACCAACTAATCGTGATGTAGAATGTTTCTCCATATACTCTGACATATCAATGCGAATCATTGCATCCTCATCACCAAAAATTGATTCAGCTAATGCTCTCGCAAGCTCTGTTTTCCCAACACCAGTTGGCCCTAGGAAAATGAAAGAACCAATCGGGCGTTTCGGATCCTTTAACCCAGCACGAGCACGTCTCACAGCTTTAGCAACAGCAACTACTGCTTCATCTTGGCCAATAACTCTTGAATGTAAAAGGTTTTCCATATTCAAAAGCTTATCTGTTTCTGTTTGTGCTAAACGAGATACTGGAACACCAGTCCAGCTTGATACAACCATCGCAATATCTTCTACTGTAACTTCTGTATTTTCTTGACCTTGTTTTTCTTTCCATGTTTTTTTCGTTTCTTCTAGCTGCTCACGTAAACGTTGCTCAGTGTCACGTAAGGAAGCTGCCTTTTCAAATTCTTGACTTTGAACTGAAGCATCCTTCTCTTTACGGATTTCCTCAAGCTTTTGCTCAAGCTCTTTTAAATTTGGTGGTGTTGTGAAAGAGCGTAAACGAACTTTTGAGCCTGCTTCATCAATTAAATCAATTGCCTTATCTGGCAAGAAACGATCAGATATATAACGATCAGACAATTTAACTGCAGCATCAATTGCTTCATCTGTAATGGAAACTCGGTGATGTGCTTCATATCGATCACGTAAGCCTTTTAAGATTTTTATGCTTTCTTCAATTGTTGGTTCGTCTACTTGAATAGGTTGGAATCTTCTTTCAAGTGCTGCATCTTTTTCAATGTATTTTCGATATTCATCAAGTGTTGTAGCACCGATACATTGCAATTCACCTCGTGCTAATGAAGGCTTTAAAATATTTGACGCATCGATAGCACCCTCAGCACCGCCTGCACCAATTAACGTGTGTAATTCATCGATAAACAAAATGATATTTCCTGCTTGACGGATTTCATCCATTACTTTTTTAAGTCTATCTTCGAATTCACCACGATATTTCGTACCAGCTACAACTGTACCCATATCAAGAGTCATAACCCGTTTATCTCTTAATATTTCTGGAACCTCATTTTGGACAATTTGCTGTGCTAATCCTTCAGCAATAGCTGTTTTACCTACACCAGGCTCCCCGATTAATACCGGGTTGTTTTTTGTCCGTCTGCTTAACACTTCAATAACGCGTTGAATTTCTTTACTACGGCCAATAACAGGATCTAGACTTCCTTCTCTAGCTATCGCAGTTAAATCACGAGCTAAACTATCAAGCGTTGGCGTATTCGCACTAGCCATGCTTCCACCTTGATGATTAGATGATGTCTCATTGCTGCCTAGCAATTGAAGGACTTGTTGTCTCGCTTTATTAAGGCTTACACCTAGGTTGTTTAATACTCTTGCTGCAACACCTTCACCTTCACGAATAAGCCCTAATAAAATATGCTCAGTCCCTACATATGAATGACCTAATTTTCTCGCTTCGTCCATTGATAGTTCTATTACCTTTTTTGCTCTAGGTGTATAGTGAATTGTTTGTGATACATCCTGACCTCTGCCAATTAATCCTTCGACTTCTTTTTGGATTTTCTCAGGTCCAAGGCCTAAAGCTATTAAAGCTTTTGCAGCAATTCCTTCACCTTCACTCACAAGTCCTAGTAAAATATGTTCCGTTCCGATATTATTATGACCTAAACGAACTGCTTCCTCTTGTGCTAAAGCAAGTACTTTTTGTGCGCGCTCTGTGAATCTTCCAAACATCATGACTATTCATCCTCCATCCGTTTGTTTCGTTCCATTTCTAGATTTAAACGCTCTCTAATTAAAGCAGATCGCCGTACATCTCTTTCTTCTGGTCTTAATGGTCCACCAAAGTATTGCTGTAAGAAACCAGGTTGAGTTAATATCATTAACTCGTTAAGCATGTTTCGAGATACATCTTTAATTATTCCTAAATCAATACCTAATCTGACATCTGATAAACATTTTGCAGTTTCATTAGATTCGATTATACGACTATATGCCAATGTACCAAAGGAACGATATACCCTATCCTCAAGTTGGGTCTGTGAGGAATTATACAATGCTTCTCTCGTACTTCTTTCCTGTGTTATTAACTGTTGGACAACACTAATGAGATCCTCTACAATGTCTTTCTCAGATTTACCTAATGTTATCTGATTAGAAATCTGGAATAGGTTCCCGATTGCTTCACTACCTTCGCCATAAATCCCTCTTACAACTAAGCCTAATTGATTTATTACTGGGATTATTCGATTAATTTTTTGCGTAAGAACTAAAGCCGGTAAATGCATCATAACGGAAGCACGTAATCCAGTCCCAACATTTGTTGGACAACTAGTTAAATATCCTAGTTTTTCATCAAAAGCATAATCAACCTCTTTTTCAATCCAATCATCCAATTTATTCGCCATTTCCAACGCTTCAGTTAACTGAAATCCTGGGAATAAGCATTGAATTCGGATATGGTCTTCTTCATTAATCATGATGCTTACTTCTTCATTTTCAGATAATAAGCAACCTCCATAGGAAGAGTTTTCTGCTAGATTCGGACTTATTAAGTGCTTTTCAACCAATACCCGTTTATGAATCGGTTGCATCTCATTCATCTTTATTAGCTCTAATTGACCAATATGTTCGAACCCTTTACTTGAATACGTTGTTTCAAAAAACGTTAAAATATTCTGGAGCTCTTCATTTGTTGAAATGGTCGGAAATTTATACATATCGATATTTCTAGCTAAACGAATTCGACTACTAAGGACAATATCTGAGTCTGGACCATCTTTCATCCATGCACTAACTGCCCTATTCGTAAAATTCTGGAGTGACATCACAATCCCTCCTTATTACTTAACTTTTTTTCCAGTGATTTTATTTCATCTCTAACTTCTGCTGCTTTTTCAAATTCCTCTTGAAGGATATATTCATTGATTTTATTTTTTAAAATTTCAATTTGTTTTCGAATATGAAGGTCGCCACCAATACGCTTAGGGATTTTTCCCGCATGCACTGTATTCCCACCATGTACACGTTTAAGGATTGGTGTTATATAGTTTTTAAAGGTCGGGTAGCAATTGGAACAGCCGAATCGACCAACCTTTTTAAATTGTTGAAGAGTCATTTTACATTGCTCACAGTGTGGTTGATCATTCGAATGAAATACATTGTTTTCTTGCTTAACCTTTCCTGTTTCCATATTTAGAAGACCTGTAAGCAAATTATTTAATGAAAAACCAGCGCTACCATTAAACATAAAAAGATCACTGTTTCCTTGAGCACAATGCTCACACATATGAACCTGGGTTTTTTCACCATTAATCACTTTTGTAAAGTGAAACGTAGCCGGTCTTTCATTACATTCCTGGCATATCATCCGTCTCCCCTACTTTCTACTTATATTTCAACGAGGTTAACATTGCCTTTACCATTCTAGCCCTTAATTCATCTCGATGTGGTAAATCTATATACAGAACTGAGCGATCAATAACACTTAACATTAGCTTTGCTTCCCTTTCAGATATAACTTCCTCACTAACGAGTCTACCTATAATATCCTCTGCAGCTGCTTGTGAAAGGCGGTGATTTATCAAATGGAGTATTTGATCTAGAAGATGTGCTTGATTATTTGCTTGAACTTTAATAATCCGAATATAGCCTCCTCCACCACGTTTACTTTCAACGACATAGCCTCTTTCGATTGTAAATCTTGTATTAATTACATAGTTTATCTGTGAAGGTACACATTGAAATTTATCCGCAATTTCGCTACGTTTAATTTCAACTATTTCTTTCCCACTATTATCCAAAACATGTTTTAAGTATTGTTCAATAATGTCCGAAATATTTCTCACTCTACCTCCCCCTCACTGACTTTGACTATATTTGACTTTAATCTTACTATAAAACGAACAGAAAAATTTTTCAACTTTTCTGTTTCACTTTAAATATAGCCAAAATTACCTTATGTAAAACCCATTAGTATATTTTTTCTACTTCAGGATTTTCAACAATAATTCTCTCTATTACATGTTGTTCAATTGTTGGCATACTTACATCAATTGTATAGTTTAAAGTAACCAAACCCTCACTATTTTTATGACATTCCGTTAACGTGATTTTTGTAATTTTTAAATTATATGTATTTAGTTTTTCAATTACCTGATCTACTTTACTTTTATTAGATTTTATAACAACCTTTATTTTCCTTCTTAACTTTTTACTATTCATATACTTCTCAAGGCGGTTTAAAAAGATTAAGCACATTAAAACCATAATAGTCGTAAAAAGTGCAGCTACATACATTCCAGCTCCAATAACTAAACCTAAACCTGCTACAATCCAAATAGATGCAGCAGTAGTTAGTCCCCTAACAGTCGCACCTTTTACTAAAATTGTTCCACCACCTAAAAAGCCTATTCCACTTATAACATATGATGGAATTCTTGCCGGATCAAAGCGAATATTTCCGTTACTTTCAATATGCTCATTAAATCCATATAATGATAAAATCATCATTAAACAAGAACCCATACCTACTAGCAGATGTGTACGAAACCCTGCAGGATGGTTATTAAATTCTCTTTCCAAACCAATTACTCCACATAAAAACGTTGCAACAATTATTCGAAAAAATATTGTATATATCTCTTGATTAAATAACTCAATATAATTCACCATTCATTCTCCTATTATAAGATCATCAAAACATTCTTTTTTATAAATTTAAATTTTTGTCTTACTATATTTATTAATTGAGCTACTAAAAAAGACCAGAATCTTTACTGATCTTTTCTTTGGCTATTTTTATGAACCTTTGCTTTTATTAATAGTCGTTTTGATGATTTTCCTGCACAAAGTTTAAATAAAACAATATTTTTTAAAAGATCATTTCTTTATAAAATATTGTTTTGTTTTCCCTTATATTTATATATTTAAATGGTAATTTAATATAAAAGTCCCTCACAATAAGCCCAATAAATAATTTATGCACAAAAAAAGACCAGTATTTCTACTGATCTTTTTCATCTTACCTGGCAACGTCCTACTCTCACAGGGGGAAACCCCCAACTACCATCGGCGCTGAAGAGCTTAACTTCCGTGTTCGGCATGTGAACGGGTGTGACCTCTTCGCCATCGTCACCAGATACATATTTAGTTTGAAGGATGTTCCTTCAAAACTAGATAACGATTTATAATATTCATTCACTCACTTAGTTTAACGCTCTTTATATCTAGCTCCAGAAGCCAAATCCTACGGTCATTTCACACTCTCCTGCGAAG
>JAPSLL010000075.1 GCA_031180805.1 Bacillus sp. (in: firmicutes) | reverse complement strand
TCTCTGTTTGTTCAAGCCATTGCGAAAGCTGTTCGTATGGGTTATTTGGATAGCAAATATATGGAATATGCTTGGAAGGGATATCAAGGTGTAATTGATACGTTGAAGTTTGATGAAAATGGAAACGTACTCATCGGCAATATTTGCATCGGTACAGGGATTGGTGATTATGCTCATTATATTGCCCGTCCTACTAGTGAAAATGACCTTCATGGAGCTGGAGCTTTTATATTGATGTGTGCGGAGATGAGTTTGGCAAAAAAATAATTGCTAATCTAGAAAAAACAGAAGAGCTTTTTCAGTCTTCTGTTTTTGTGTTTGGTGTTTTATCATCGATGTATGCTTTTTAACAAAATTTGCAGATATTACAATGCAACGAAAGAAAAATCTTTGGGTGTTACAGATACCATTTTAAGACCAAAATGGCAGTTACATCAATTATATACTTATCGCTTGTTATCGAATTAAAGAAACTGCCCGTCCTTAAAAAGGGAGCAGTTCTTTTATCTCTTCACTTCACGAATTAATTTGACTGTGCAGCCATCCATTCCATAATAGATGTTATCTCACCATTAATAGTTATGATAGGCTCGTTATTGAAAACATATATCCAAGACCAGTGACCATCATATTGATGCGGATCGCCATTAGCATTTTTATATAGCCCTGAAGTATCATGCACATCTTCAAATAATGATAAATATACATCTTTTGCCCCGGCTTCAATCAAACGGTTATATGTTGGAATCGTGTTTACCTCAGGATTTAAAACGGTATCATTTTTGGCATGAACAAACCATATAGGGGTATTCATCATATTTAGAATATCCTCGTCTGTCAGCAATGTATCACTTAAACCTTCACACACTGGAAATGCAGCTGCAAAATATCCAGGATTATCTCGAATCATTAACATAGTCATATATCCACCGTTTGAAGCACCACCGATATAAATTCTATTCGGATCGATATCAGGGTTATTTGCTACGTAGTCTTTAATTAATTCCATTAGAGCATCACTATAAATAGAAGTACCGTCAGCAGTTCCAGTTTCCCCCTGCATCCAATAAGTTGGCGCTTGCGGAGCTAAAACATACGCACCGCCATAGATTTCTTGTACTTCTTTAGAAGCGAAAGCAACAGCTTTGTTAGCACCTATTGCAATTGTAGGATCAGTACCACCCTCTCCACCTCCATGTAACCATATGATTAATGGGTTTTTACCTTTGTCTTTTGAGGGTTTGAAATCAGCATAAGATAATGTAACATCCCCGTAAGTTGCTTTACCAGTAGAGAACTCATCAATAAGGACTCTAGTTTCTCCTTCAAATGTGTCAATGACCAAATTAGAAATTGTTCCACCCTTTCCAGGATGAACTTTGATATCTTCTACTTGAGTGATCGTATAGTCATAATCAACCCAATCATTATGACCTGATGCTTGGTCATAATTTACAGTTGAACCTAATAAATCATTAGGTCCAATTTCCATTTCTAATACAACAAATTTCCCCTTACCATTTTTAATTTGCTTACCATCTTTGTCAGAAACATAAGCTTTTGTTACAGTACGGTCACCTTCTACATAAGCTCCCCATCCACCCACAGGAACCCTAGGATCAACCTTTTTAACATGTACATTAAAAGTATCCTCTGTCACTGCACCTTGTGGAACTGGTATACCTAACTCAACTATTACCTTAGTAATTACTGGACCAAAGTCTTGGACTTCAATCACTGTTCTGTACGTTTCTTTTTTCTCTTTTGCAGAAGCACTAGTACCCAAGGAAAATGTAACAGCTAAGACTAAAACAAGAAGAAACATTTCTTTCATCTTTAACACGGTATACTACCTCCTCTAATCTACCAACTTTTTTTCAGCATAAAACGATAAAATGAATACCTTTACAATGGAAAAAAATCCACTCCCTTCATCGAGAATTATATTAAAAGTAGTAAAAATAAGTTTATTAATCTACTTATCTACTACTAATAAACGAGAGCTACAATTCTTCTACTGTTTTGTATGCGTTATCATTTATACATTGAATAAACGTCAAAATAATTCTCTGACTGTAGTCCAACAACTGAATAAAGTTTGGATAATTATATTTTTCTTAATCGATTTCATAACTTAAAATCTGCTTGTTCTGGAATATCTTTCTCTTTTTATTCCCATAGAAAATATTATTTAAACCACTTTGCAGCTTTAACTCTATCTAGTTAACTAGTTCTCTGAAAAAAACACTACTCGCCTAATTCATTTAGCATTATTTAATATTGCACATAAACAGCATGTCTTCTTTAGAAATTACACCGTTCTTAACCTGTACTATGCCATCTACCTTATCAGAATAATTCGTAATAATGATCGGTGTAATAATTTCCTTATTTTCACTCTTCAGAAATGAAATATCAAAATTCACTAAAGGATCTCCTACTTTGACTTTTTGTCCTTTGGCAATTTGTACGTCAAATCCCTCTCCATTCAATTCCACTGTCTCTAAGCCAATATGTATGAGGATTTCTAAGCCAGAAATAGATCTAATTCCAATCGCGTGTTTTGTATGAAAAACTTGAATGACTTCACCTTCCACAGGAGATACAAGCATACCTTCCTCTGGCATAATAGCTACACCTTCACCCATCATTTTTCCTGCGAACACTGGATCAGGAACATTTTCTAATGGTATTAATTCACCAGAAAGAGGAGCATAAATTTGTTTTTGAACAAATTGCTTTTTTCTCTTAAATATCTTATCTATCATTAGAATTTCTCCTTTTATAATCACTTTAATAAAAGCAAAGTATTTGAATGGAGAGGATGAAAAAACAGGTTTTTCTTCTTCTCCAAACGGAAAATAAAATAGTTGGTTATGAGCTCAATATCTTTTCTCCCCAATGATTAATACATCTGAATCAAACAAATGCATATCAATAACTGTATGCTTCTCTTCAAACGATACATTTGCTTCGCCAAAACGCCTTTGCTTTAAATCTATAATAGTGAATTCATAATTTTCAAAAAGTCTATTTAATCGTAGGACTGTGTTAACTGGAACATATATGACAATCTTGGATGAATCATTGCTTATTGCCGCCCTAATCTCTTCTGTATTTTTTAGCACAACATCAATTGGTTGTAAGTCATCAAGGGTATATAATGAGAAAATTTTCTTTGCAAAGGAATAGTCCCAAGCACCCTCAAACTTTATTGCATCTTTCCAATCATAAGGTTTGTCAAATGCCTCTCCAATTAGACCAAATCCTTTTCCTTTCTTGTGCCAACTCCATATGCCATGAGCTCCATACGTGATACCAGCACTTGCACCAGATAGTAAGCTTTGCCATGCAGCTTTTCTAACATCAAATTGGTTAAATCGACCATATAAATTCCTACTATACCCAATTTGCTCATAGCATGGCTCTGAATTAAGGGAAGGTCTTTTTACTGGTTTGTTACTAAATTCTTCCGCAAGCTTGTATGACATATTTTGAAATTGTATATTGTGTCCAGATTGAAACATATAAAAATCTAATTTGTCACTATATAAAAAATCATTAGGAATTTCCATTAATCTTCCTCTAATGTGTAGACTAGTTAAACAATAGGGACTTAATTCTTTAATAGTGTTTAATGCTAATAAATAATATTCAATTGACCGTTTAGTTGGAAAATCAGTATCTCCACTTACAAGATAAATAGGATGATACTTAGAAAATCTTTCATTGACATATTTGACATATTCCTCTACTAATTCAAATGGCATATTGTTTACATCATTTATCTCTGATCCCCATGTATCAGGAACATAATTACACCACAATAGAACAAGCGCAGGCACAAATCCCTTTTCCACCGCCATCGCTATCATCTTTTCAGCACGATCGAAATAAGCATCGTTTCGCTCATAGAAATTGAAGGAACCATCTTCCTTATAATTAAATGGTTTTATATTCAAATCTGTTTCACTTGCGTCCCATTGCTGCAGAATATTTATTTGGAGGACATTAAAGCCCTGCATTTTTCTATAGTCAAGGTAAGAATCCCACTCTTCTAATGTGGCATTAGTGAATGCACTCCAAACTGTATCAGCTAAATAAAAGAAGCGGTCTCCTTTTTCCGTTTCAAATTGCTGCTTATTTTCTGATATTCTTATTTTTATCAAGAATATACCCTCCCTTTTAATAACAAGAGAAAATAGTGTATAGAACTATTTTCTCTAGATATCATTACAATTCCTTAAAACTACTAATTTATTTTACAAATTCACCATTGTAAGCGATTACCACAATATTTATGCAGACTTTTTCTCTACTTGTTTTTCAGCTATTTCCTTAGTATAGCCAAATAGTAAAGTAAGAACAAATGCTGTCGCTAGAGATATAAGAAGTGATAAAGCAAATCCATAGAATTGTGCTGAAAGACCTTCTGGGTCAATAAACATCGGGATTCCAAATACCCCACCTGATGCAAATCCGCCATACATTTTAGCACTAAAGAATCCTGCAACTGCACCACCTAGTCCACCACCGATACACGCCATAATAAACGGACGTTTAAGTGGTAAGTTAACTCCATAGATGGCAGGTTCTGTAATCCCTAAAAAACCAGATATTGAAGCCGTTGTAGATAATGACTTTAATTTTGTTTGTTTTGTCTTTAAGGCAACTGCTAAAGCTGCACCTGTTTGAGCAAAAACTGTACAATATAGTAAACCATTAATTGGATCAAAACCAATTGTCGTAATATTATTAATCATAATTGGTATGAATGCCCAATGAAGGCCAAACATTACAGCAATTTGCCAAACTCCTGCGAGGAACAAGCCTGTAATAACTGGACTTAACGAGTACAACGCCATTGCTCCATCTGCTAATAGTTGACTTGCGTATACAGATATAGGCCCTATTACAATGAACGAAAGTGGAACAACTATAACTAAAATGATCAAAGAAACAAAAATTAACTGAAGAGATTTCGGTATGATTTTTAGTAAGACTTTTTCTAATTTTGCGACAAAGAATGCTGCAAGTATAATCGGCACAACTGATTGCGTATAGTTCATTAAGACTACTGGTATTTGAAGAAAGGATAACGCTTCACCAGCATTGTACATTTCAACCATTGTAGGATATACAAGTGCTGCTCCGACTGTAGCGGTAATATATGAATTCGTTTTAAATGTCTTACCAGCAGAGAATCCTAATAAAATCGGCATAAAATAAAAGAACCCATCTGAGGCAACGAATAAAATTTTATATACTCCCATATCCTCTGACATCCACCCAAGAACTGTCAAGGCAACTAGAAATCCTTTTAGTATACCAGCAGCAGCCATTACTCCCATTACTGGCATAAATATACCTGATATCAATGAAACAAATCTACTAAATATACTTCCTTTCTCAGTAGTTTCTTCTGTATCAACATCCTCAGTTGCTTTGCCAATTAATTTCGTTACTTCAGCAAAAACTTTAGAGACATGTTCACCGATAACAACCTGGAATTGTCCTCCACTAATCACGACAGTCATGACTCCTTCTAAATTTTTTATCGTTTCCTTATTCGCAAGTGATTCATTTTTAAGCTTAAATCTTAGACGTGTTACACAGTGGATTACACTATTAATATTTTCTTTACCACCCACTTCTTGGATGATTTGTTTAGCTAGCCTTTCGTAACTCATAATTCAATCCCCCAATCTTATTTTGAATTCGATAATTCAATCCATTTATTTTTAATTAAGATAAGTATTAAAAGAAATGAACTATTCACCACCTTATATAGAATAAATGCCTTCCCATTTTTATTTTGAAATTGCATTACAGCATCAACTAATGCGCTTACATTTTCTTTAAAGACTGTATTTTATCAAACTTATCAATAAACACTTCACTTATTTAAGATAAGCTATCATATTAGATTAATAGAGAATGAATAGCATTTTTCCATTCTATATAAAGCTGTGCTCTTTTTTCTTCACTCATTTTTGGTTCAAATATTTGTATCTCACTTTTTAACATGCTAATCTCTTCAACAGAAGCCCACATACCTGTTCCAAGTCCGCCAATAAAAGCAGATCCTAATGCAGATAATTCAGCAATGTCAGAAACCATTACCTTCATATTTACTAAATCAGATAGAAAACTCATTAAGAAATTATTTGTTGTTGCACCCCCATCTACTTTTAACTCCACTACAGATATTTGATTTTTTTCTTGGATCAGTTCGATAATATCTTTCACTTGATACACAATGCTTTCTAGCCCGGCTCTCACAATGTGGGATTTTTTTGTACTTCTACTCATGCCTATGATTCCCGCTCTAGTATTTGGACTCCAATACGGTGCACCTAATCCAACGAATGCAGGAACTAAATAAACTCCAGCATTATCCTCCAGCATTTCTGCTAAAGCTTCAGCTTCACTGAATTCATTAAATAAGGTTAAATCATCTTTCATCCATCTAATGATGTCACCTGTTGTGTTTATGATTCCTTCTAAAGCAAAATGAACCTTTCCATTTAATCCCCAAGCAACAGATGTAACTAAACCATCTCTTGCTTCTACTAAATCTTCTGTATATACCATTACAGATGTTCCTGTTCCAAAAGTTGCTTTTGCCATCCCTTTATCAAAGCATTTTTGGCCGAATAGTGCCGCTTGTGAATCACCTATAACACCAGATATATGGAGCTTGGTAACCTGCAATTTCCTATCTTCAATTAATCCATATAATTCATCTGAAAATTTTACTTTTGGTAGCATTAACTTAGGAATATTAAAGATTTCTAGTAACTCTTCATCCCAATTTAAACTATGGATATTAAAAATAAGTGTTCGACTAGCATTTGTAACATCTGTTGCATGGACTTTACCTTCTGTTAGCTTCCAAATTAACCAGCTATCGATTGTTCCTAGCAATAAATCTCCATTTTCTGCTCTTTCTCTTGCTTCTGGTACATTATCAAGTATCCATTTTACCTTTGTGGCGGAGAAATATGGGTCAATTGGTAGGCCTGTTTTCTCTCTGACCTTATCACCATATCCTTTAGCATTCAAAATTTTACACATTTCAGTTGTTCTTCGACACTGCCATACAATTGCGTTGTAGACTGGCTTACCAGTCTTTTTATCCCACACCACAACAGTCTCTCGCTGATTTGTTAATGTAAGTGCCTTCAATTTATTCTTCAAAAAGGTTTTTGATTCAATTGTTTCATTTATCACTCTTTTTACATTTTCATAGATTTCAATCGGGTCATGCTCTACCCAACCCGATTGAAGATATAATTGTTTGTGAAGCGCTGTCTTATTTGAAATAATAGTACCTTTCTTGTCAACTACAATCGCTTTTGTTCCAGAGGTGCTTTGATCTATTGTAAGAATATAACTTTCATTCATCATAAGCACCACCTTAATTGTTAACCATTTGCTTAGCAAGATTTGATACATTATTTACACTTAATCCATAATAGTTAAAAACTTCCTTTGAATTTCCTGTTATTGCTGGCTCATCGGGGATACCGAGGATTTTAACAGGAACCGGATAATTTTGTGAAATGACCTCTGAAACAGCTGAACCTAGTCCGCCATAGACACTGTGTTCTTCAATCGTAATAATTCGACCTGTTTCTTTAGCTGCCTTAATAATCGCCTTCTCGTCTAACGGCTTGATCGTGTGCATATTGATTACTCTACAACTAATACCTTCAGACATAAGTGCGTCAGCAGTATCAAGAGCAACGCGCACCGTTTCACCAGCTGCAATGATTGTTATATCGTTTCCTTCATTCATTGTTACTGCCTTACCAATTTTAAAGTCATAGTCTTCTGATAGGTATGAATCTTCTACTGGATTTCGCCCAATCCGAACGTAAACAGGACGCTCATAATCTACTAATGCTTCAATCATTTTTTTTGCTTCATATCGATCAGCTGGCATCATAACATCTAAACCTGGTATCGCTCTTGTAACTGCTAAATCTTGTACAGAGTGGTGTGACATTCCAAGTGCTCCATAACTTACACCACCACTTATTCCAATTAATTTAACATTTGTTTGAGAATACGCGATATCCACCTTAATTTGTTCAATACTTCTCATACTTAAGAAACAAGCTGGTGAAGCTACAAATGGCTTTTTACCTGAATGCGCTAAGCCTGAAGCTATCCCTACGATGTTTTGTTCGGCAATTCCGACCTCTACGATTTGTTCTGGAAGTTCTTCTCCAAAATTAACCATAGATGCTGATCCTCTTGAATCACTTGTTAATACTAGTAAATCTCGATTCTTTCTCCCCAATTCCAACAACGTTTGGCTAATTACTTGACGATTTGCAATTTTATTTCCTTTAGTAGGTCTTAAAGCGATATTTTTCATACTAGGACCTCCAGTTGTTTCGAAAGTTCTTCCATTGCTAAGTCGTATTCTTCTTTTGAAGGTACACGATGATGCCATGCGCCTACATTTTCTGCAAAGGATATTCCTTTTCCCTTTACTGTATTAGCAATAACCATTGTAGGTTTCCCTACTACCCTAGGTGTGTGTGAAAATACATCAACTAGTTGCTCAACATCATTACCATCAACTTCAATTACTTCCCAACCAAAACTTCTCCATTTATCTGGTAATGGTTCTAAAGCCATTACATCTTCAGTACTTCCTGTAATTTGCAATTTATTACGATCAATAATTGCGATTAAATTATCAAGTTTATATTGTGCAGCTGCCATTGCTCCTTCCCATACTGAGCCTTCAGCTTGCTCTCCGTCTCCCATAAGTGTATATACTTTATATGATTTCCCGTCCATTTTTGCAGCTAATGCCATGCCAACCGAAATCGGCAGTCCGTGTCCTAATGCTCCAGTATTCATTTCAATTCCCGGAACTTTATTATTTGGATGACCAATTAATCTTGAACCAAATTGTGAGAAGGTCTTTAATTCTTCTTTTGGAAAAAAGCCTTTATCTGCTAAAATTGCCCATAAAGATTCAACAGAATGTCCTTTGCTTTGAACATAACGATCTCGTTCATCCCAGTGAGGATTGCTCGGATCAATATTCATAATCTTATAATATAAAACTGTTAAAATATCAGTATTAGATAAAGAACCTCCAGTGTGACCGGTTCGTGCGTTATATATCATTGTTAATAAATCCATGCGAATTTCAACTGCTTTTCTTTTTAAAAACGTTATCTCTTCCATGAATATGTCCTCCTTATTTTCATCTAACACATTACTTGTTTAGATCACTTCCCCGGAGCCAAGCTTTAATTTCTTCAACCGTTGGATCAACAGGGTCTGGAGTTAAACCAGGGATATATTCACATGCTTCAAACAGTACAGGAATAACATTGGCATGAATACCGACAGAATGATGAATGTATGGGCCTTTCACTAATTTTTCTTCCCAAAGTGGCCAATCGTTTACTTCCACCCATACATATGAACCTCTAGTGAATGGTCCTTCAATACCTTTTGCTTTTCCAAGGAATATTGAATACTCTCCATGATCTCCATCGAATCTTGCTAAGGTCATGTCTCCACCCATAATTTGTCCTTCATGAGTTCCTGGAGAATGGTCATCAAATAAAAAGTGTTTATTTAGCTTTGGTCTTTCTTCTACACTTAATGAGACCGGAAAGTTACCACAATGGAATAATAACTCGCCATTTGGATTTTCAGGATGGCGAATTGTAATATCTGCAAAGAATGTAGGAGCAGTATTTAAAGTCGCTGCCTGAACCATAATAGATGTAATTGCACCATGAATATCTGTTTCACAAGTTACTGGAATTTGTTCATCTGTTAAAATTGCATTTGCCAAACACGGCATAATACCAATAATATCTTGCAGGGTAGACCAACATTGAATAGCAATGGCTGTGCTTCTAGTCTCAAATGCTAATTTTTTCATCGCGACCTTTAATGAAGCTATACGTCTAACGTTCTCTTCCGTAACAGCACTCCAATCAAGCTTTTCCTTAATATAGTTCACGGCCTCGTCTAGTTCAGGACTGCCTGTTTTTTCAATCCTCAATGTTGTTTTTTTCAACTCATCTAGTGTAATCGGATGAATTTGAATTCCAAATGTCTCTAATAATTCACCTTCGTTACAAATAACAGACCAAAAATCTGACGGTCTAGTAGATATTTGTAAGATTCGTAGATTAGTAAAATGTTTTACAACATTTGCTGCACCTATAAAGTTCTTAAATCCTCTTTCAAAAATAGGATCATCTACACTACAGTTTGTAATATATGTAAATTTTACATTAAATCTTCTTAATACTTTTCCTGTCGCAAAGATTCCACATTGTGTATCACGTAGGCGCATCCCATCTTCTAATGGCGCTTCATCTCTAGGCCCCCAAATTAATACAGGCTTTCCTATCGCTTTCGCTACACGCGCTACAATATCCTCGGTTCCAAAGTTACAGTGAGGAAAAAATAAAGCATCAACCTCTTCATCTCTAAATCTTTTTATAATGGCAGCTTCTTCATTACGTTCATGTAACAATCCTTCCTCATTGATTCCTTCCAAATCAACGATATCAATATCCAATCCAAAGCTTTCCATCTTTTCTCTGATTAAAACTTTATATTTCAATGCATCTTCCTTACTAAAAACAAATCTTCTTGTAGGCGCATAACCTAGCTTTAACTTCCCCATAAACGTACCTCCTAAATACTACAACCTTTAACTTTTCCATCTTTTCATCACCAATTAAAAATTCAAATATACAGAGAATATTTTGATATACGAGTTCTATTTAGACACCTTACACGAACTAAACTTGTTTAGTAAATATATTCTGTATGTCTGTATATTAACAACTGTTTATTAATGAGTCAATGATTTTTACGAAATATTTTTATCTAAAGTTTAGTTATTGAGTTATTTAGTAAAATATATTAATCCGCTTTCATTGTTAATAATAAACTATTTCTATATTTCATTTAATATTTATTACCAAAAGTCTAACTACTTATCTGGAACTAAACAATAACTAAACTTTTTATTTATGGTATAATAAATTATAAAATAATTACTAAATAGATTATTCTTAAATAAGTAGGTGTAATTCATAAATGAAAATAGATGATATCGCTAAGTTAGCGAATGTCTCCAAATCTGCAGTATCTCTAGCACTTAATGGTAAAAATGGAGTCAGCAAGGAAACTCGAGATAAAATCATAAAAATAGCACAAGAACATGGTTATATTCCTCGTCCAATTATCAAGGCCGACCAATACTTTCAAACAAGCTCAAAACTATTAAGGTTTGTTGCATGTACAAACGAAGGAATTGTAACAGAACATTACGAAACAATGCCTTTTTTCACAGAATTAATAAACAATATAGATAAACAAATTGGCTCAAATGGATATTCTTTAATTGTTTCTGCCATAAGTATTAAAAACTTAAAAGAAGAAATAGCGAGATTAGAACAAGAACAAAAATCCGCTGGAATATTATTATTAGGTACAAACTTAACACCTGAACAAATAAATATTGTTTCTAGTATCCAACCAAACTTAGTTGTATTAGATACCTGTTTTGAAACGCTAGATGTGAATTTTGTTGTTATGAATAATATTTATGGGGCGTATCAGGCAGGAAAATATTTAATTGAATTGGGACATAAAAATATTGGCTATGTTGAATCAACAACTAGAATGTATAATTTTGATATGAGAAGGAAAGGTTTTTTACAAGCATTGGAAGAAAGTGATTTAAAGATTGCTGAACACAATTATTTTTCGATATCACCAACTGTCATCACTTCTCAAGAAGAATTTAAAATTAAAATTAAGAACCAGATAAACAAATTACCATCAGCTCTATTTTGTGAAGCTGATTATATGGCCATTAGTGTGATAAAATCATTAAGTGAGTTAGGTATTCAAGTTCCAAACGATATCTCAATCATTGGCTTTGATAATATCTTTGAGTCACAAGTAATTACTCCCGAACTAACTACAATTAATGTAAAAAAAGATAGAATTGCTTTATTAGCTGTTGAAAAACTTATAAGAGAAATTGATAACAATGAAAACGATAAAATTAAACTATTTGTAGACACAGATCTTATTGAGAGAAATTCTTGTAAGGCAGTTCGATAATGTAAATAAAGCGTAGAGCTTTGCATAGGAAATACGCAAAGCTCTACGCTCTTTGGCATGTTATGAAGCTTATGCCATCACTTCATTTTCACTTATAAACATCAAAAAATCGTACACAGGTAGGAGCCCCTCGGTATGATAACTCAATGAAGAATTTAATTAGGCTTTTATCACATTTATATGGTTATATACCCTCTCTTAATCGTAACAGAAACCGCCTGATAGTATGGAAACATAAATCTACTAGAACTTGTAAAATTTGCGAAAAGGAATGGTATAGAAGCTATCATTTTGGAAACTCATAAGAATTGGTTCGATAAATCACCAGTAAAGTCGTTTGAGTTAAGTGCTAAATTTTTAAATAAATATGTTTAGTTCTTTGATTTATTATGTAATTTTCGGAGCTCAATTGCTTCTTGACATTTTCAGCTTACTTGACGGTACTGCCTGTTACTCTGGTTCCTCTATCAATGATATGTTCGATGATCCAGGTAACAGAAAATTCCCTGTTTGTTATCTCTAGACATAAATCCACTTTCAGGATCGGTTGAACTTACTCGTTTTACCTTAGTTTCCTCCACCTCCTCTCTTTCTTTTAGAGCTTTTTTCCATGATCTATACGATCTTGTTCAATAGCTTTATTTAAGTCTTCAAAATAATCTCTAGTCTCAACCTCAACAGTTTCTCTGGTGAATTTGTGTTTATTCGCATTAGCTTTTAGATGAGTAGAATCCGTAAAGAGAAC
>JAPSLL010000118.1 GCA_031180805.1 Bacillus sp. (in: firmicutes) | reverse complement strand
TAATTGTCAAAGGAGGACAAATGAAACCCATTAAATCTTCAAATATGAATAGAGGTTCTTCAATTTTATCTTTATTATTTCTTGGATTATTCATCATTGTATTGGCCAGATTTATTTTCATTATGACAACTGGACATATACACGGTGTTAATTTAATTGATAGTAAAGAAAAGTTGATTACCAATAAAGAAACTCTCAAAAGTACAAGAGGAGAAATCCTAACTAGAGAAGGACAAAAACTAGCAGTTGAATCACAAGTCTATACAATAGTCGCTATCCTTAGCAAGGAAAATCCAAATCATGTAAAGGACCTATCTCTTACTGCTGATAAGCTATCAAAAGTATTAAAAGCAGATTCAAAGAAAATTAAGGAATTACTAACACATAATAAGACTGCCTATCAGGTCGAACTAGGAAGCTTAGGAAAAAACATTACATATACTCAAATGCAAGAGATAAATAAATTAAAGCTCCCAGGTATCGTGCTCGTTCCAGAAATGAAAAGATTGTATCCTTTTGGAGATTTCGCCTCTCATGTCGTTGGCATCACGAATTTTGAAGGTGAAGGAATAGCAGGAATTGAAAAGGAATATTCAAAACTATTAATTGGCAAAGATGGCTATATCGAGGAAAAAGTCGATGGCTTCCTAAATTCGGGACTAAGATTACCATCTGATTCTACAGCTTCTAAACCACCTACTAATGGAAATAATATCGTAACAACATTGGATATGAGTATTCAGACTGTTTTAGAGGATTCTATGAATCAAGTAAATGAAAAATATCATCCCTCAAAAATGATCGGAATCGTGATGGATCCACGAACTGGTGAGGTGTTAGCTTTAAGTAATCGCCCTTCAATCTATCCAAATAAAGACGATGAAGTGAATTACATTAATTATGCTATTTCTTACCCATTTGAACCAGGCTCAACAATGAAGATTTTCACTTTAGCAGCTGCGATAAATGAAGGTGTTTATAATGGGAGCGAAAAGTATAAATCTGGGTCTATCAACATTTCTGGCGAGACTATCTCTGACCATAATGATTATGGCTGGGGTATGATTTCATTTGACAAAGGTGTACAGCTATCTTCGAACGTAGCATTTACAATCCTTGCAAAGGACAAGCTAGGATATGAGAAATTTTATAGCTACCTTCAAAAATTTGGATTCAACACCACAACAGGTATTGACCTAAATAATGAAAAAAAAGGTAAAATTTTAAATTCTGCTCAGATTGAAAAAGCGACAACATCATTCGGACAAGGCTCAACGGTTTCTCCAATCCAATTGGTTACTGCTGCTTCAGCTATTGCGAATGATGGGAAAATGATGAAACCATATGTAATTAAAAAGGTGACAAATGCTAAGGGTAAAACGATAAAAGAGAATGTTCCTGAGGTAATAAACACTCCCATTACAAAAGATACAGCTACTAAGACTAGAGCTCTCCTTGCATCAGTTGTAAATGATGGGACAGGAAAAAACTTTGCTTTAGAGGATTATCAAGTTGCTGGTAAAACCGGAACTGCTCAAATCCCTGATGGCAACGGTGGATATCAAACTGGAAGAAATAATTATATCTTTTCCTTTTTAGGAATAGCACCAGTTCAAGATCCAAAATTAATCGTTTATGTTGCAGTAGAAAAACCGCAATTAGCCGCAAATCAAGTTGGTTCTAACCCTGTATCAGAAGTATTTAATCCTGTAATGGATTATGGACTAAAAAAATTAGATGCCACATCAGACAAAGGAAAAGAGGCTAAACCTAAAAAAACTACAAAG
>JAPSLL010000074.1 GCA_031180805.1 Bacillus sp. (in: firmicutes) | reverse complement strand
GCAAGCTCCCTCAGATTCGCTCGACTTGCATGTATTAGGCACGCCGCCAGCGTTCGTCCTGAGCCAGGATCAAACTCTCCAATAAAGTGTTTGACTTGCTCATTGTGTACTTAATAGTACGTTTTGTTGTTAATTAAAATTAACGTTGGCACGCTTGGTTTTGTTTAGTTTTCAAAGAACTTTTTTATCGTTTCATCAAGAAGCGACTTTAATATAATAACATGTTTGAATTGACCTGTCAAACATTTTTTATTTCATCGTTAATCTTTTAATCTTAACGACAACGAATAATAATATAACATCTCTTAAAATATATGTCAACATTTTATCGAAATTAATTAAAAGAGCTTTTATTACATATATCGTTTCGGTATAACAAAAATTTACTTCAAACAAATGCTAGGCATTCTTTTATGCCTTATATCAATAAAGTGTATAAGAAAAGAAAATACATAGATTCTGTAATAATTTATACTCAGTACCCTTTTAACTACAAAACTAAGATACGACATTATCAAAATAGAGGGCCTGACCCCGCGAACACAATATATAGAAGCTATAACATTCTATATATTAGTGTTTGGTGAGGAGTCAGGCCCTTTTGAGACAGTCTCAACCAATTATCATCATTTTTATAATGATCAATGCAACTAATCCCGGTATACCTAGTAATCCGGAAATACTTGATGTAATTAAATTTATAGGAATATGCAAGTCAAAGCTCGTACCAAACGCATTAACGAAAAATAGTAAAAGTGCTCCTATTATAACTTTAATAAAGACTTGTCCCACCCATCTTAATGGTCGAACAGGTGCACCTCCAAACAAAAGCATTAGTACTATCCCGCCAAGTACGGAAAAAACAACTATAGGATCCATCTTCATCCACTCTCTTTCAAAACTCCTTTATTAAATAGTTATGAAAAGAGTGAAAAAATAGACCAAGCTATTTTTAAATTTTATGGAGATATTCATCCTTTAAATCAAACTACCATTATAAAAAAATTAAAAGTGTTAGACTTTTCCTATTTTTAAATTACGACTTTTTGCTACCTTTAATAAAAAAAAGTACTTCGCTTCAGCAACCTTTAACTCATAAAGAATATGTCCTGAAGGTTCAAAACTTTTATCCACAAGCTGCTTTTGACGATTCCACTCCTTTTTCATTTCGAGCAAATCATGTAATAATTGTTGATCATATTGAGTGCGTAACCACCCTTTTCGGCGAAAAAGCATAGTAGTCCTCCTCAAGTTCTTTACAATTCTCTTCTTCCTTCTAAGGCCTTCGATAGTGTTACTTCATCCGCATATTCCAAATCCCCACCAACTGGTAAACCGTGTGCTATTCTTGTGATTTTTATACCAGTAGGCTTTAATAGCCTTGAAATGTACATAGCTGTTGCTTCCCCTTCAATATTAGGGTTTGTTGCTAATATTACCTCTTTTATTATGTCATCATGGAGCCTTTTTAATAATTCGGGTATTTTTATATCCTCTGGCCCAATTCCGTCCATTGGTGATATTGAACCGTGTAATACATGGTAAAGTCCGTTATATTCTTTCATTTTTTCCATAGCAATGACATCTTTCGGATCCTGTACAACACAAACAATACTCTTATCACGTCTGTCATCATCACAAATGTAACAAGGGTCTTGGTCAGTAATATGTCCACAAACCGAACAATAAGTTAGGTTTCTTTTTGCATTTACTAACGCCTTGGCAAAGTCTAGCACTACATCTTCTTTCATATTCAATACAAAAAAAGCCAGTCGAACGGCCGTTTTCGGACCGATTCCTGGCAATTTCATAAAGCTATCAATTAGCTTTGATATTGGTTCAGGATAATGCATACTTCATCCTCCTACTAAAACATCCCTGGCAAATTCATTCCTTTTGTAAATTGACCCATTGTCTCATTTGTTAAGTCGTCAATCTTCTTCAACGCATCATTTGTTGCTGCTAAAACTAAATCTTGAAGCATTTCGATATCTTCAGGATCTACAACCTCTTCCTTAATAGAAACTTCAACAAGTTCCTTTTGTCCATTAACAATGACAGTAACCATTCCACCACCAGCTGTACCTTCTACCGTTTTTTCAGCAAGTTCTTCTTGAGCCTTCGCCATATCCTTTTGCATTTTTTGCATTTGCTTCATCATTTTTTGCATATTTCCCATTCCGCCACGCATCATTTTTACATTCCTCCATTATTCTTTTATTTCAACCAATTCATTACCTACTAGTTTCATCGCCTCAGCAATTAAAGGATCTTCCTCCTCCTCTTGCTGAGAATTTGTTTCATCCTGTTTCCCTTTTAGGAATTCCTTTCTTATTTTACCCCAATCCTGTTCGGGAACGCCAACCATTTCCATCGATTTTCCGGTAATTTCTCGTAAAATCATTTCTAAATTCGTTCTTACATTGTTGTTATTCTCCGCAACCATCTTACAATGAATTTCAAATTTAAATTTTAAAACAAAAGCTGTTTCAGAAGCTGCGACAGGTTCACTATCATTTAGTAAAGCTGCATGAGAAACTTTATTTTGCCTTCTTAATAGCTCTAATAAATCTCCCCATTTATTTTTAATCACTTCAAGGTCTTTTCTAGTTGCTACTTTTAGTATCTCTTGAATTCTTCCCTCAGGAGTCTTATAGCCGCTTTTCATCGAACGGTGCTTAGTTTCCTGTGGTGCCGCCTGATGTGATTGAGTTGTTATTCCTTCTTGCTTTAGTCGATTTAATTCTGTTTGTAGACTATCAACTTTGTTAAGAAGAGCTTGAAATTCCTCACCGTGTCCTTCATTAACAGCATGTGTTGTTTGCTGACAAAGCTTTACTAATGCTACCTCTAAAAATATACGAGGATGGTTTGTAAATTTCATTTCTTGCTGACTCTTACTCAATATTTCTATTGTCTCATATATCTCATTTGTCGAAATTGTTTTCGATAAACGAATAAACTGTTCATCAACATTTACTCGTTCTAATACATCCTCTAAGGTCGGAGCTGTTTGATATAATAGCATATCCCGATAATAGAAGATAAAGTCCTCTATAAATCGTGATGGATCCTTACCCTGATACATTAATTGATCTAACGATTGAAGAGCAGAAGTTACATCCTTTTCGTGGATAGCCTCTGCAATCCCTCCAATAAAGCCTTGCGATACCGATCCTGTTATAAGTAACGCCTCTTCAACTTTTACTTGTTCATCGCTATAGGAAATAGCCTGATCTAATAAACTAAGAGCATCTCTCATCCCGCCGTCTGACGCTCTTGCAATTACGTTCAACGCTTCTTCTTGGACTTCGATTTGCTGATTAGCTACAATTTCCTTCATTCTTCCTACAATAGCTGATGAAGTAATTCGTCGAAAATCAAACCGCTGACATCTAGATATAATCGTTAACGGGATTTTATGTGGCTCAGTCGTAGCTAAAATGAAGATAACATGTTTTGGTGGTTCTTCAAGGGTTTTTAATAACGCATTAAAGGCTCCAATTGATAACATATGGACCTCATCTACGATATATACCTTATATGGAACAGAAGAAGGTGCGTATTTCACCTTATCTCGTATATCACGGATTTCATCGACACCATTATTAGAGGCAGCATCAATTTCAATAACATCAGGTATTGAACCATTGGTAATTCCTCTACAAGCGTCACATTCGTTACATGGCTCTGCAATTGGAGCCTTCTCACAATTTACCGCCTTCGCAAATATTTTAGCAGCACTCGTTTTCCCCGTCCCTCTTGGTCCAGAAAATAAGTATGCATGAGAGAATTTATTATGTAATAGGGCATTTTGTAACGTTTTAGTGATATGTTCTTGTCCAACCACGTCATGGAAAATTTGTGGCCTATAAACACGATATAATGCTTGGTATCCCACAAAAACGTCCCCCTTCTCATTCTTCAACTTTATTATAACAACCATCCTTTGATTTACAAAGGTTGTTTACTTAATTTTCTTACTTGATTTCCAATACCTTATTTCCAATATATTTTCCCTACAATACTTGAATAAAACAAAAACTCACCCTATATAGAGTGAGTCGTTATTTAAAAATTAACTGCCGTGCACCTTCCTTCGATTAGCAACCATAGGCGTTACTCAAGCAGTTAGCTCGACCCAGGCAACCCTGCGGCACATGAGAGCTTCCACTTAATGCTGCTTCCTTCCGGACCTGACATGGTTCATGGATTCCCATTGCGCAGGACCCAGGCGTCAACGCCACTTACTTGAGGCAGCCCTACAGTACACTAACCTCCAGAAGGGATTCGGCCTCGCTAGAGCGGATTGCGAGTACAGGGCACCGCTACCTCCCCGCTTAGCACGGCAAAATTGATACCATATTTAATTACGCCAATTAAGTTTGACGCATGTACTAGTATATAACCTTATTTAACAAAATGCAATGGATTACAGATGTTAATTTTTTCTACCTTTGTTTGTCCAGTTTTTTTCGAGTTCGAAGTTCTTTGAAAAAGTCACTTAATAAAGAGCTACAAATGTCCTCTTCAACTCCGGTAGCTAGTTCCACTTGATGATTAAACCGTTTTTCATCTAAGAGATTCATTAATGAACCAGCACATCCTCCCTTAGGATCTTTAGCACCATATACAACCCGTTTTACCCTTGATAGCACAATTGCCCCAGCGCACATTGCACAAGGCTCTAATGTCACATACAAAGTAGCATCCTCCAAACGCCATGTTCCCAATGCTTTACAGGCTTTATCAATTGCTAATATTTCAGCATGTGCAATCGAACGTTGATCTTTTTCTCGAAGATTATAAGCTGTCGAAACAATTTCTCCATTTACAACTATAACAGCACCGATAGGAACTTCTCCAATCTCCCTAGCCTTTTTTGCTGCTTCAATAGCCTTGTTCATAAAAAAAACATCATTTTCCATAGATAATCCCCTTACATCTAAAGATAGTTATATACAATCATAATAACTTACAAATGAACTTCAAACCTTACTGTATGAATTCTCACCATAAGTAAAAGAATAGGAAACAAAAATGAACCCGAATTGACTATTTCTGTTTTATATTAACGATTCCACACCTTTAGACTCACATATATAAATCAATCAGATACATTACCCTTACCTTTAAATAAGGAGAATACACATGGAAATTAATCAAAAACACGCATTACTAATCATTGATATGATAAATGACTTTCAATTCAAACATGGACCAATTTTATCAAAACAGGCAGTTAATATCTCACATAATATTATGAAATTAAAGCATAAAATGAAAAGAAGTGGTCATCCAATCATTTATATTAATGACCACTATTCCTTATGGCAAGCGGATTTTGTAAAAATAGCCGAAACGTGTAAAAATCCATTAAGTGAAAAAATCATTGATTTAATGTATCCGGATAAAGATGATTATTTTTTAATCAAACCGAAGCACTCTGCCTTTTATGAAACAGCGCTAAATACTTTGCTAAAGACATTAGATATTCGCAATTTAATTATTACCGGAATAGCCGGGAATATTTGTGTGTTATTTACAGCAAATGATGCGTATATGAGGGACTATAATTTAATTATACCAAGTGATTGCTGTGCTTCGAATAATGAAGAGGATAACAAATATGCTTTAGTCATGATGAAAAATATTTTAAAGGCATCAATTCCAAATAGCGAAAATATAAAATTAATTTAACATGTGCCTCTTTTTCTTACATATGATGTAGTAACAAAAGAAAAGTGAAAACGACTTTAGTAGCCTTGTGTTAACCAATAAGGGACATTTAGGCACTGAAGCTATGTTAAATCGATTTTCTTATTTTTTAAAGAGGAGGCAGTACATGCAAATACATATTGTTACAAGAGGGCAAAGCTTAAATGGTATTGCGCAGGCGTACAATACAACTGCAGCGGAAATTATTCGGACGAATGAAATTCAAAATCCTAATCAATTAGTCGTTGGGCAAGCTATTGTTATTCCAATTAGAGGTCGCTTTTATTGGGTGCAACAGGGAGATACCTTATATTCCATCGGGCAACGTTTTGGAGTTCCAGCACAGGAATTAGCTAGAATAAATCAAATCTCTCTAGAACGCCCACTCACTATTGGACTTAGAATCTATATTCCTGAAACCGAAAAAAGAACTGTTGAAACGAATGCCTATATTGAACCTAGAGGAACAAGCGTTTCCGCTAATTTAGTGCAGGCTGCACGAGAAGCTGCCCCATACTTAACATACCTTGGTCCTTTTAGCTTTCAAATCCAAAGAGATGGTTCTTTAAGAGAGCCTCCACTTAACAATTTACCGCAAATCGCTAGGCAACATAACGTCACCTTAATGATGGCGATTACTAACCTTGAAAATGACCAATTTAGTGACGAATTAGGCAGGATCATTCTAACAAATACTGAAATTCAAAATAGATTATTAGATAATATCGTACAAACAGCAAGAAAGTATGGATTCCGTGATATTCACTTTGATATGGAATATTTACGTCCTCAAGATCGTGATGCATATAATCGATTCCTAAGAAAAGCAAAAAATCGCTTCAATCAAGAAGGCTGGTTCCTTTCAACTGCTCTTGCACCAAAAACGAGTGCAGAGCAAAAGGGCCGTTGGTATGAAGCACATGATTATCGTGCACATGGGGAAATTGTTGACTTTGTCGTTATCATGACATATGAATGGGGATATAGCGGTGGCCCGCCTATGCCTGTTTCACCTATTCCACAGGTAAGAGAAGTTTTAGAATATGCTCGTACAGAAATGCCAAGTCGAAAAATTATGATGGGACAAAATTTATATGGCTATGATTGGACATTACCCTTTGTCCCTGGCGGACAATATGCAAAAGCAGTTAGTCCTCAACAAGCGATTCAATTAGCCGCTACTCATAACGTAGCTATCCTATATGATGAAGATGCCAAAGCACCTCATTTTAATTACACAGATGAGAATCAGAAAGAACATAAGGTTTGGTTCGAGGATGCAAGGTCCATCCAAGCTAAATTTGATTTAATTAAAGAGCTTGATTTACGTGGAATAAGCTATTGGAAGCTTGGTTTAGCCTTTCCACAAAACTGGTTGCTTCTTACTGATAATTTTCAAATAGAGAAAAAATCATAAACTTAGTTCATTAAATTATAGAGCTGATATGTCATCAGTTCTTTTTTTACGTAAATTACTACTAATGGAAATTTTCATCATTTATCAAAACAATATTAAAATAAATGAAAGCTGTGGTAAAATGAACCTTGTCATTTTTTTACGTACTATTAAGGAGGTTCCATCATGAATACTCCCTTTATTACTATAGAGGGGCCTATAGGTGTCGGAAAAACATCTTTATCAAAGGCAATCGCAGATCATTTTGATTTTCATTTATTAAAAGAAATTGTTGAGGAAAATCCCTTTCTAGGTAAATTTTACACAAATATTGAAGAATGGAGTTTTCAAACTGAAATGTTTTTCCTCTGTAATCGTTACAAGCAGCTTGAAGATATTAATAGCCACTATCTTCAAGCAAACAAAGCAGTTGTAGCTGATTACCACATTTTTAAAAATTTAATTTTTGCAAAAAGAACATTAAAAGGGACACAGTATGATAAGTACTTGAAAATATATCATATCTTAACAGAAGATATGCCAAAACCTAATCTTATTATCTATTTACATGCAAGTTTAGATACCTTACTATCTCGTATCGCTAAAAGAGATAGGGAGTTTGAACGGAATATGGATCCAGCTTATCTTAAGCAGTTATCAGAGGATTATGAGGTCTCCATTACTAAGTGGCAAGAGGAAAACCCAACAATACCAGTTATTAAAATTAATGGTGATTCCTTTGATTTTGTCAAAAATACAGCAGACCTTGCAGAAATTATAAAAATACTGGAAAAACATCTTTATTAAAGGAGTAAGCTACTATGAATTTACGAGAAAAATACAATATTCCTAGCAATTCCGTTATCACAATTGCAGGTACTGTTGGGGTCGGTAAATCAACGATGACAAATGCTCTTGCTAATGCACTAGGTTTCAAGACTTCCTTTGAAAAAGTTGATACAAACCCTTATTTAGATAAATTTTATGCTGATTTTGAACGGTGGAGCTTTCACTTACAAATCTATTTTCTAGCTGAACGATTTAAGGAACAAAAGAAAATTTTTGAATATGGCGGGGGATTTATTCAAGATCGCTCGATTTATGAAGATACAGGGATCTTCGCTAAAATGCATTATGAAAAAGGAACAATGTCCGAAGTTGACTATGAAACATATACAAATTTGTTTGAGGCAATGGTCATGACACCATATTTTCCACGTCCTGATTTACTCATTTTCCTTGAAGGTAGTTTAGAGGATATATTAGAAAGAATTAAGCTACGTGGACGTCCTATGGAACAACAAACACCCGTCTCTTATTGGGAAGAAATGTATAGTCGTTATGAAAATTGGATTAACAACTTTAACACATGTCCGGTAATGAGAATTAATATAAATGATTATGACATTATGTCGGACAAGCAATCAATTGAACCAATTATCGAGAGAATAGGCTATTTTATCAATCAAGCCAATAAATACAATAGATTATAAATAATAAAAGCTAGCGGATAGTACCTTTTCTAAAATTAGAATGTCTACTATCCGCTAGCTTTACTTTAACTAATAATATGATTCATACCTAAAATAACTGGCTCAGCAAAAAACAATAAAAAAAAATCACTACAATACCGTAATGATTTTTATACAATCTACCATATTTTATGCGCTAAATATGGTTTTAATTTTAAATTATGGAGGAGGAAGGGGGATTCGAACCCCCGCGGGCTTTGACACCCCTGTCGGTTTTCAAGACCGATCCCTTCAGCCGGACTTGGGTATTCCTCCGTATCGACAAGATTTACTATAACATAACATCGAATAAGAAGTCAACAATTATTTTAATATTTTTTATCAAAAAATTTGAACGCCTCTTATAAAAGCTTTTCCGCATTTTTTTCGTCATATACATGAACTAGAGGAGAAATTTCTCCCCTAGTATTTCATGTCCATCATTAGTCTGTAACACTAATTCTCTCTTTATTTCCCATGTAAGGTCTTAATACTTTAGGAATCACGACAGAGCCATCTTCCTGTTGGTAATTTTCCAATATAGCTGCAACTGTTCTTCCGATTGCTAAGCCAGATCCATTTAATGTATGAACATGTTCAACCTTCGCCTTCGGATCGCGTCTAAAGCGAATATTAGCACGTCTTGCCTGGAATGACTCGAAATTACTACATGAAGAAATTTCGCGGTACGTACCATAGCTTGGAATCCATACCTCTATGTCATATTTTTTAGCTGCAGTAAAACCTAGGTCAGCTGTACACATACTCATAACACGATAAGGAAGCTCTAATAATTGCAAGACCTTTTCAGCGTGTCCTGTTAGCTTCTCAAGCTCAGCATAAGAATCCTCTGGTTTTACAAAACGAACTAGTTCTACTTTGTTGAATTGATGTTGGCGAATTAATCCTCTCGTATCTCTTCCAGCAGATCCTGCCTCTGAGCGGAAGTTTGTGCTAAACGCCACATATTTGATAGGCAACTGTTCTACTGATAGAATTTCCTCACGATGTAGATTTGTTACAGGAACCTCAGCAGTTGGTACTAAGAAATAATCTTCTCCAGCAATTTTAAAAGCATCCTCTTCAAATTTAGGTAGCTGACCAGTTCCCGTCATACTATCACGATTGACAATAAATGGCGGGAAAATTTCTGTATATCCGTGTTCATCCACATGCAAATCAAGCATAAAATTAAACAAAGCTCTCTCTAATCTTGCACCTAAACCTTTGTAAAAAACAAATCGACTTCCTGTAACTTTTGCAGCTCTTTCAAAATCTAGTATTTCTAATTCGTCTGCAATATCCCAATGAGGTTTTGGCTCAAATGAAAACTCAGGTAGTTCCCCCCACTTTCGTACCTCCACATTATCATCCTCTGTATCACCTACTGGTACACTTTCATGTGGAATATTAGGGATAGATAGTAATAGAACCTCTAATTCCTTCTCTACCTCACGCAGTTCATCATCTAACCCTTTTATTTTTTCTCCTACTTCTTTCATCTCAATAATTAATTGATCAGCGTCTTTCTTTTCCCTTTTCAGCTGGGCAATTTGAGAAGAAACATCATTTCTTTTACTTTTTAATTCTTCAGTTTCAGAAATTAATTCTCTTCTTTTCTTATCTAAGTCTTCAAACTTGCCGAAGTCAGTTAAATCTTCTCCACGCTTTGATAACTTTTCTTTTACTTCCTCAAGGTTATTACGTAAATATTTAATATCTAACATACCTATTCTCCTTTACTAATAATGATAAAAATACAAAAAACCCCCATCCCAAAAGGGACGAGAGTTACCCGCGTTGCCACCCTAGTTAAAGATACAATTGTACCCTTCACTTATTTGATAACGGCCTTTTACCGGAAATACTTACTAAAGTTAACTCGTTCAGTATTTCATTCAAGGATGGATTCACAAGCATCTATCACTGATTTACACCAACCATCAGCTCTCTTAAGATAGAATATCCTGCTACTAGTTCCTATCATCACGTTAACATATTTACTATCGTAATCATAACTTACTACAAGTGTGTAGCACACGCAACAATTTTATACATTTATTTCGATTCTTTCACCATATTAATAAATAGTTGTGTCATACGGTGATCATCTGTTAATTCCGGATGGAAAGAACATCCTAAAAATTGCCCTTGGCGCGCCGCAACAATACGTCCATTATGTTTTGATAGAATTTCAACATCTTCTCCTACTTCCACAATATGTGGAGCTCGAATAAATACTCCTACAAAATTCTCACCAACACCGGTTATTGTCAGCTCAGCTTCGAAACTGTCCTTTTGGCGTCCAAAGGAATTGCGTTCAACTGTCACATCAAGCAAGCCTAAATGGGATTCATTATACCCAATGAGATTTTTTGCAAGTAAAATTAACCCTGCACAAGTACCAAACATTGGCTTTCCTGCAGCTGCAAATTCTTTTAATGGGTCCATAAAATCGTATTTATCAATTAACCGACGCATTGTCGTACTCTCTCCACCAGGAATGATCAAACCATCAACTTCTTCAAGCTGACTCACTTTTTTAATGACAATCCCTTCAGCACCACATGCTTCAATTGACTGGATATGCTCCCTAACAGCCCCTTGTAAACCTAAAACACCTATTTTTAACATGAATAAAACTCCTTTTAATTACCATCCACGCTCTTGCATTCTATGCTCTGGTAATAGGCTTGAAATTTCAATACCTTGCATAGCAGATCCAAGTCCTTTTGAAAGCTTAGCGATTAATTCATAGTCTTGGTAATGTGTAGTTGCTTCAACGATTGAGCGAGCAAATTTTGCTGGGTTCTCTGATTTAAAAATACCAGAACCTACAAATACCCCATCTGCGCCTAATTGCATCATTAACGCAGCGTCTGCAGGAGTTGCAACGCCACCTGCTGCAAAGTTAACAACTGGCAGTTTGCCTTCTTTTTTAATTTGAAGAAGCAATTCAAATGGTGCTCCAAGATTTTTAGCTTCAGTCATTAATTCATCTTCACTCATTGCGACTACTTTACGGATTTGCGCATTTACTTTACGCATATGACGCACAGCCTCAACAATGTTTCCTGTACCTGGCTCACCTTTTGTACGTAGCATCGAAGCACCTTCTGCGATACGACGAGTTGCTTCACCTAAATCACGGCAACCACAAACAAATGGTACAGTGAAATCACTTTTCAATAGATGAAATTCCTCATCAGCTGGAGTTAATACTTCACTTTCGTCAATATAATCTACTCCCATCGCTTCAAGAACACGTGCTTCAACAATATGCCCAATACGTGCTTTTGCCATTACTGGAATAGATACTGCATTCATTACTTCTTCAACAATTGTCGGATCAGCCATTCTAGCAACGCCACCAGCAGCTCTAATATCAGCAGGGACACGTTCTAATGCCATTACGGCTACAGCACCCGCCTCCTCTGCAATTTTCGCTTGCTCAGCGTTCACAACGTCCATTATAACGCCGCCTTTTTGCATTTCCGCCATACCACGTTTTACGCGATCAGTACCAGTTGTATTACTCATTCTGTTTGTCCCCCTTATGTAATTTCCTTTAAATAGGATTTGTAATAAAGATTTATAAAATTCATCTACGCTATATTTTATCCTAACTTTTATAAAAATCCTATCAAAATAACGATAATTAGTAAAACAATTCAAAAATAATAGATTATTTAAAAGAAATATAGTAAAAAGGCTCCCTTTATTAGGAGCCTTTTCTTAGAACCAACCTTTTACTGTATCTGTTATTGTTCCCCATAAGCCGCTGAAAAAGCTTCCAACAGCTCTCATAGATAAAACAAACCAATTTGCTTTTTCAACCGCAACCTCTGTAACAACATCTACTTGTGGTTGTTTCCCTTCTTGAATAAAACTTAATGCTTCTCCATTCCCTGTATAACTAACAGTCATGGTTCCAACCTTTTCACCTTTTTTCAAAGGAGCAGTAAGTTCACCGTTCTTTGTTAATTTATCTTTATTGATATTAAAATTGGCTTTATATGCCTTTTCATCACCATTTCGGATTACTAATGTTAATGGATCCTTTGTTTGAATTGATACGCTTTTTTCCTTACCTTTTACTACTGGTAAACTTGATTGCTTCTCAACTTGATATTTTGCTGGGAAAATTTCTTTTACAGAAAAATTATTAAATCCATAATTTAACATTTTTTCCATCTCTAAAAATCTTGCTGAATGTAACTCACCCTTTGCATTCATTACAACCGCTACTACACGCATTCCATTTTTTGTTGCTGTTGCAGTAAAACATGAACCAGCTTTATTAGTAGAACCTGTTTTTAGTCCATCTACACCTTCATATTCATAACCTTTTCTTATTGAATCTGGTAACATCCAGTTCCAGTTCAACATTTCAGTTCCCTCTTTAAAGGTCTTTTTAGCAATACTAGCTGTTTCTATAACTTCCGGAAAATCCTGAATTATCTTTTGTGATAATAGTGCCATATCACGTGCTGATAATTTGTTTTCAGCATCTGAACTTGTACCTTCTGGGTGCATTCCCATTAGGTCTCCATTTTCTAATCCAGTTGCATTAACAAATTCATAATTCGTTAAGCCAAGCTCTTTTGCTTTCTCATTCATAAGCTTAACGAAATTTGTTTCTGTTCCTGAAATAATTTCAGCTAATGCAATAGCTGCTCCATTTGCTGAATAGATAGCCATCGCTTCATATAATTCTTGAACTGTATATGAACCATCCTGTCTTAATGGGACATTTGAATACTCTTCGTTTTGAGAAATTTTATACACATACTCACTTGGTGTATATGTTTGCTCCCACTTAATTCGTCCCTCTTTTACAGCCTCTAAAACTAAATACTCTGTCATTACCTTTGCCATACTAGCAACTGGTAATTTCTCATCAATATTTTTACCATAAAGGATAGTTCCTGTACTTTCCTCAATAATGATTGCAGAGCTTGCATTAACATCAATTGAATTTTCTGCAGCACTTGCAGTTCTAAGTGGAGAAATAGCCGCAACAATTAATGTGAACAAAAAGAGAAAAACGATAAATTTAGTACGTTTATTGTTCAATTTAGTGCCTCCTAATTTAATTTTTATTTATATATAAATATCTCATTATTTTTAATGAAATTGGATAAACTATTCATTTTGATTATCTTTACGTTTTAGAAACAACATGATCGATTTTAACATATATAGAGTAAAAAAAATAGACAGTGTGCAACACTCTGTCAATTGTTATAATTCTGTCATTTTTATCATATTTACTTTTAACTAAAAAAAT
>JAPSLL010000073.1:4477-13972 GCA_031180805.1 Bacillus sp. (in: firmicutes) | reverse complement strand
AAGACGGTAGAAAAACCGTCTTTTTTATTAATTTAACTTTAATTTTTTCTTAAGGACAGGTAACTTATACTCTATGTCAAAAAATAACGGAACATTTTCATCATTGTATAAAATAATACGGTCTTGCTTCATAGTAGGTCCACTTACAATTAAAGCCTCACTAATAATATCGTTAAACCACTTGTTTTCAACTTTTACTGATTTTGTTAGTGGAATTTTAATTAAATATCCTTGTTGTGGAATAGGTGAGGCTTGGACTGTCACTCGTTTAATCGACTTTATTGCTTTTATCACCTCATCGTCCATCTCCGCTGATGTTTCAGCTTCTCTTATAACGGAATTAGATTTTATATCTAATACTTTAATCATTGAAGCTGCTTCTGTTCGTTCGAAAGGAATGAAAATAGAAAAGAAAACAATGTAAATAGCCAATAACTTTAAAGTAAGTTTCATCATTTATCACCTCATTTTTAATATCTCATTAATTTAATTAATTACATATGAAATAATTAGTAATCAAAATTTTTCTACATTAAACGACAAATTTATTGACGTTGATTGTTAACTCTTGTACGATATGAAGGATTGGATTGCAAAGGAGTTGTGGATTCATGACGGGGTCCTTTATCATAAAAAAATCATTAAATAACAATGTCTTAATTGTTGAACATCAGTCTTATGGCGAAGTTGTTTTAATAGGAAAAGGAATTGGATTTGGCAAAAAACCAGGAGATGTGATTGAAGAAGATAATATTGAAAAAATGTTTGTATTAACAAACAAAAAAGAACAAGAACAATATAAAATGCTATTATCCGATATCGATGATGAAATGCTCGAGATTATTCAAGGTGAGATACGTTATATCGCGGAAAGAGTGAACCATCCACTTAATGAACATATTCATATCGCATTGACTGACCATATCACCTTTGCGTTAAAGCGTTTGCAACAAGGGATGGATATAAAGAATCCATTCTTGCTTGAAACGAAATCGCTCTACCCTTTTGAGTTTGAACTTGCAACTGATGTTATAAATCGACTAAATAAGAGGCTGAATGTACAGTTACCAAATGGAGAAATTGGTTTTATTGCCTTGCATATCCATAGCTCTATCACAAATAAGCCGTTATCAGAAGTAAATCAATACTCACAGCTAATTAGCCATTTAACAGATGTTATCGAGGAGTCCCTTAAAATAACTGTTGATAGAGAAAGTGTGAATTATTTAAGACTAGTCCGCCATTTACGCTATACAATTGAGCGGGTAAACTCCGGAGAATCTTTAGCTGAACCAGAAAAATTATCTTTTTTGTTGAAAAAGGAATATCCATTATGCTACAATACTTCATGGAAAATGATTAAAGTCATGCAACAAGTGTTAAAGAAACCTGTTTATGAAGCAGAAACCGTTTATTTAACAATGCACTTATATCGTTTAACGAATAAATAAATAAATAAATGTAACCGATCTTATTCACGTGTTACTGATTCGATCAGGCATGAGTGAACAAACGTGTTTTATTTGCTATTTTGGGGAAGTATACCTATTAGTAAATTAAGCACCTGTTCACCATGCCTTTTTTGTTTGTTTTTCTTGTTTGCGGGTTAACTGTAAACGGTTAATTCTGTTCGTTTTCTTATTTATCTTGTTGCTTAATTAAAAGGTAGGAGGTTTATTTTATTATGTTTAAAAATGCTTTTGGCGTCCTTCAAAAGATTGGACGTGCACTCATGTTACCAGTTGCGTTATTACCAGCTGCTGGTCTATTGCTAGCATTAGGAAATGCTTTGCAAAACGAAACACTTACAAATCTTGCTCCATTTCTAACGAGTGATTGGGTAGCTCTTATAGCAAGTGTAATGGAAAATGCAGGTAATATCGTTTTCTCTAATTTACCAGTACTATTTGCCGTAGGGGTTGCAATCGGCTTAGCAAATGGTGATGGTGTAGCAGGTATTGCTGCATTAATCGGTTATTTAATTATGAATATTACGATGAGCAGTATTTTAAAAGGCTTAGGAGTTATGCCGACAGATTCTGCTGCTTTAGCTGAATTTTTAGCTAACAATAGTGCAGCTTATGGAAATGTATTAGGTATACCGACATTGCAAACTGGTGTATTTGGCGGGATTATTGTAGGGGTATTGGCATCTTATATGTATAATAAATTCTTTACAATAGAACTTCCTCAATATTTAGGTTTCTTTGCAGGTAAACGATTTGTACCTATTGCAACTGCAGCTTCAGCTGTTGTTCTTGGTATCATTATGTATTTTGTTTGGCCACCAATTCAGTCAGGCTTAAATGCATTCTCAACAAACTTATTAGATGCAAATAGAACGTTGGCTGCATTTATCTTTGGTGTCATTGAACGTTCATTAATTCCATTTGGTTTACACCATATTTTCTATTCTCCATTCTGGTTTGAGTTTGGTTCATATGTTAACGCTGCAGGTGATACTGTACGTGGTGACCAAACGATTTTCTTTAATCAAATTAAAGATGGTGTACAAGATTTAACAGCAGGTACATTCATGACTGGTAAATTCCCATTCATGATGTTCGGTCTTCCAGCAGCAGCTTTAGCGATTTATCATGAAGCAAAGCCTGAGAATAAAAAGATTGTTGCCGGCCTTATGGGTTCTGCAGCGTTAACATCTTTCCTAACAGGTATTACTGAACCACTTGAATTCTCATTCTTGTTCGTAGCGCCTATACTATTTGGAATCCACGCTGTTTTTGCCGGATTATCATTTATGACGATGCATATACTAGACGTTAAAATCGGGATGACATTCTCTGGTGGACTAATTGACTTTATCCTCTTTGGTATGTTAAATCCACAAACACATTGGTGGCTAGTTATTCCAGTTGGTTTAGTTCTTGCGGTTATTTACTACTTTGGTTTCCGCTTTGCGATTCGCAAATGGAACTTAATGACTCCAGGTCGTGAAGATGCAGATGTTGAAACTTCTGATGATTCTTCTGCAGCAGCAACTGATGCTGGCGAATTACCAGTGCAAATTTTAGCTTCTTTAGGTGGACAAGAAAATATCAAACATTTAGACGCATGTATTACTCGTTTACGTGTTACTGTAAATGATGCGAAAAATGTCGATAAAGATCGATTGAAAAAATTAGGTGCTTCGGGAGTTCTTGAAGTTGGTAATAATATTCAAGCAATTTTTGGACCAAAATCGGATAATTTAAAAACACAAATTCAAGATGTCATGGCGGGAAAGAAACCTCGAGTGACAAAAACAGCTTCCCAACAACAAGAAGTTCGTGAACAAGTAGAAGATGTAGTAGCAGATGGTTTACAAAACGAAATTGTAAATGAAACAATTGTTGCACCACTAACAGGTGAAATAAAAGAAATTTCAGAAGTTCCTGACCAAGTCTTCTCTGGAAAAATGATGGGTGATGGATTTGCAATTTTACCAACAGAAGGTACAGTTGTCTCACCAGTAAATGGTAAAATTCTGAACGTATTCCCAACAAAGCACGCGATTGGAATCCAATCAGATGGTGGAAAGGAAATTTTAATCCACTTTGGTATTGATACCGTTAACCTTAAAGGTGAAGGCTTTACAACCTTTGTAAAAGAAGGGGATATTGTCGAACAAGGTCAAAAACTACTTGAAGTCGATATCGAAAAAGTGAAGGAACTTGCACCATCTATTATGACACCAATTGTGTTTACAAACCTTAAAGAAGGTCAATCAATTAAGCTTCAATCAACTGGTAAAGTAAATGCAAAAGATGAAAATATTATTTCTATAGAAGATTAATGTAAACTATATTGTGCCTTGCTTATCAATAGGTAAGGCACAAAAATGATTAAAATTATTCTATTTCTAATACGACATACTTGTCTTTTGAGTTCATTCACTGTTAAAATAGAAACTTGTAGAATATTGAAAGATTTTAAAGGAGATTGATGAAAAATGGCAGAAAAAACATTTACAGTAACAGCAGAAACAGGAATTCATGCACGTCCTGCAACAGTATTAGTACAAGCGGCTAGCAAATTTGATGCAGATGTAAACTTAGAATATAACGGTAAGACTGTAAACTTAAAATCAATTATGGGTGTTATGTCTTTAGGAATTCCTCAAGGTGCCCAAATTAAAATTATCTCAGCTGGTTCAGATGCAGATGAAGCAATTGCTGGAATTACAGAAACATTGAAAAACGAGGGGCTTGGCGAATAATGAGTAATAACCTAAAAGGGATCGGAGCTTCAGCTGGTATTGCGATTGCAAAAGCATACCGTTTAGAAGAGCCAGAGCTTACGATCGAAAAAAGGGAGATTGCTGACAAGGAAGCTGAAAAGCAACGTTTTGAACAAGCGATCAGCCAATCTAAAGTAGAACTTGAAAAGATTAAAGAGCATGCAAATCGTGAACTAGGTGCTGATAAAGCTGAAATTTTCGCAGCACATTTATTAGTGTTAAGTGATCCGGAATTACTTAATCCTGTGCTAGATAAAATTAGCACTGAATCTGTGAATGCAGAATTCGCAATGAGAGAAACAGCTGATATGTTTGTTTCAATGTTTGAATCTATGGATAATGAATACATGAAAGAACGTGCAGCAGATATTCGTGACGTAACAAAACGTGTAATTGCTCACTTACTTGGTGTTCAAATTCCAAATCCTAGCCTTATTTCAGAAGAGGTTGTTATCATTGCTGAGGATTTAACACCTTCTGATACCGCTCAATTAAATCGTCAATTTGTTAAAGGTTTTACAACTGATATTGGTGGTCGTACATCGCATTCAGCGATTATGGCTCGTTCAATGGAAATACCAGCAGTTGTAGGAACTAAACAAGCTACTTCAAGTATTGAAAATGACGTAATGGTTATTGTTGATGGCCTAGATGGTGATGTTATCATTAACCCTTCTGCAGAAGTCATTGCACAATATGAAGAAAAACGCGCTAAATACGAGGCACAGAAGGCTGAATGGGCTAAATTAGTTAATGAGCCAACTGTTTCAAAAGATGGTCAACATGTTGAACTTGCTGCAAACATCGGAACACCTGATGATGTAAAGGGTGTTATCGAAAATGGCGGTGAAGCAGTCGGATTATATCGTACTGAATTTTTATACATGGGAAGAGACCAGCTTCCAACTGAGGACGAGCAATTTGAAGCATATAAAGCTGTTCTTGAAAGAATGGAAGGAAAGCCAGTTGTTGTCCGTACTTTAGACATCGGTGGAGATAAAGAATTACCATACTTACACCTACCAAAAGAAATGAACCCTTTCTTAGGATTTAGAGCAATTCGTTTATGTTTGGAAGAGCAAGATATTTTCCGCACTCAATTACGTGCTTTACTCCGTGCTAGCACATACGGAAACCTACGTATCATGTTCCCAATGATTGCAACTGTTTCTGAATTTAGAGAAGCTAAGGCAATTCTTTTAGAAGAAAAAGAAAAGCTAGTAGCTAACGGTGTTCAAGTATCTGACAATATTGAAATTGGAATGATGGTTGAAATTCCATCAACAGCAGTTATGGCAGACCAATTTGCTAAAGAAGTTGACTTCTTCAGTATTGGTACAAATGACCTAATCCAATACACAATGGCGGCAGATCGTATGAACGAACGTGTATCATACTTATATCAACCATACAATCCTGCAATCTTACGTCTTGTTTCAATGGTTATTGATGCAGCACATAAAGAAGGCAAATGGGCTGGTATGTGTGGAGAAATGGCTGGCGACCCGATCGCAATCCCATTATTATTAGGACTTGGTCTTGATGAATTCTCTATGAGCGCAACATCTATTCTTCCTGCACGTACTCAAATCAAAGGACTTTCAAAAGCAGAAGCACAAGCAGTAAAAGAAAAAGTTCTTGGCATGAGCACAACTGAAGAAGTGGTTGCATTTGTTAAAGAGACATTTAATGTATAATATGAAAAAGTCAGGCATATAGCCTGTCTTTTTCTTTATTACCGTGAATAATCTTCATTCGAAAAAATAAATACTTTCATTAATTCACAAATACTTTCAATTTTTTTAAAATACTTTCATTTTCTTGAAAATACTTTTAAAAATAATAAAATACTTTCAATTACTTAAATATACTTTCCAAATCAGTATTTCGTATAGATTCTTTAAGTTTGGAAATCTCCAGGATATATTTCCTATCTTTATATGTTCCTTTAGTTTCGACGTTTAATGATTGTAATAATCTGCTTGTAGTAGCTACTGAATTGATATGTAAAAATTCACGACAATCCTTATTCGTTATAACAGGGTTTATTAGTAAGGCATAATCAATAAGGGAAAGAAGATGTGCATTTTTTGAAACAGAATTACACTTTGTGCATCTCCAGTAGCTATGAACCTTTTTCATAGGGATTTTTTGACAGAATGGACAATATACACCTGTTAAAATATCTGATTTGCTAACGTTATATGTGTTTAATGGATTAGGGAGATGAACGGTAGAATGTTTACGGATAATTCGAAGTATTTTATTGAATTCAGTTTTTGTTAGAGCTTCTCTTTGATACTTTCTCTCTAAAGTTTCAAGTTTTGATGGTAAGGCTCCTGAATGTATGACAATTTGGGATACATCTTTATGATCTGGAGTTGCTTTAATAATTGTTGAAGGATAACTTATAATCACTAAAGGAATAACTGGAACATTAGGTAAATTGTGTTTTTGGAGAAAATATTGTAGTTGTGATTTTTGGCGGTATACCTGAAGGATAGGGTCAGGAAAGGCTGTTTCTTTATTTGCATCATCAATTCGGAGCAGTTGATTAAACTTTCTATCGAAATAAAGTGTCCCTTTTATATGTTTCACTTCCATAATTATGCAATATTTTTGACTAACGATGAGATAATCGATTTGAAAATAACTATTATTGATTCCCGGTAGTCTGATATCGTGTAATATTCGATTTGTTTTGTTATCTATTAAAGAGAGATAATATTCAATCGATTGTTCTCCTCGAAATCCTGCGTAGTTGATAGAGAGTTTTTCTACAATTTTGGTCCTTTCTATATGACTCTCATCAAGCCTTCTTTTCAATGCCTCCAAAATTAAAATTTTCACAGGTAAATCTCTATCGTTTTTCATTCTTCATAACCTCCTCTGTTTATATCCTCTCATTAATTTTCGAATTGATAGTGGAACGAGAGTTAACATTTCTTAAACGGATTCCGCCATTCCATTAGCAGTCCATAGTTACAAGATTCTTTATCTTCAAGGTAATTTTTAACAGGACAAACAGGTGTACGTCCACAACGTAATAAAAAGGACATGACTGGATCCTTTAATGTTCCGTTCAGGACATCGTTTACATATTCATCAATTGATTTTTCGTGACTAACCTTAGAATAGCCAGGAAGTCTCCCTCCACCTAATAATCTGTCCAGGTCTAATGAAATGACCGTTTCATACATGGCTTGCATTAGCCATTTACCTACTCCTAATTTGCGATATGGCGGGGCAACACATATATCAACAACATATAACGTATTTCCATTTGGCTTATGGTTACGAATGTATCCATTATCAGTTATTTCCTCCCAAGTATGCTGAGGATGAAGTGGATCAAATTGTACGATTAATCCTGTCATCGAGCTAATAATCGTTCCATCAATCTCAGCACAAAGAGCACCTTCTGGAAAAATTGTTACATGGTTATACAGCTGTGCTTTATTCCACCATAATTCAGAAGGAAATGGGGGTGGATAGCTTTCCTTTTGTATAGCAATCAATTGCTCAAAATCATTTTCTGTATACTGACGAAAGATTGTTTTGACTGGTTTATCATCATGAAACAAATACATCTCTTTCCGAAACATCTCCAATCACCTCTAGATAATTATTCTATAACACTACTTTTTTTCCTCTATAAATATAAAATTGAATCTGTTTTATATTGGTTGAAGTAATTAAAGAAATATGATCAGTCATAATAATAGGGTAAAGAGCAGATTAAATGTATTACTATTTATCTAAATAAATGAGGTGAAAATATGTTCAGTAATTTTCAAGGGAAAACTGCACTTGTTATTGCATCAAGCCAAGGATTAGGAAAAGCAATTGCAGAGCAACTTGCATCACTAGGTGCAAATGTCATGATTTCAAGTAGAGATGAGGAGAAATTAAGTAGGGTAAAAGCAGATTTAACTGAAGTAAGCAAAGGAATAGTTGAATATAAGGGATGTAATGTAACAAAGAAGGAGGAAATTCAGCAATTAGTACAAGCAACAGTTGAAAAATTTGGAACAATTGATTTGCTTGTAAATAATGCCGGTGGTCCTCCTGCAGGAACGTTTGAAGAGATGTCAGATGATGATTGGCAATATGCGTTTGAGTTAAATCTTCTAAGCTACATACGTTTCATTCGGGAAACATTACCTTATATGAAAAAGAAGGGGGGGAAAATCGTTAATATTGCTTCTTCCTCAGTCAAGGAGCCAATTCCAGGACTAATTTTATCAAATACGTTTAGAACTGGGATTATTGGGTTAACGAAGACGCTTGCAAGTGAGCTAGCACAATATGAGATTTTGATTAACACAGTTGCACCAGGTAGAATTGCTACTGATAGAGTTGCATCACTTGATGAGATTGCTGCTAATAAGCAAGGAAAAACAAAAGAAGAAATAGAGGAAATGATGAAAAAAACAATTCCATTAGGAAGATATGGGAAGCCTGAGGAATTTGCTACTTATGTTTGTTTCCTCTTATCTGATATGAACAGTTATATGACCGGACAAACCCTTTTAATTGATGGCGGAATGGTAAAGTCTATTTAAAAGAGAATGAGACCTCCAAAAGATTTAGGTTATGGAGGTCTCTCCTTTGACATTTTCAATGATAAAGCCACTTTCAGGAAACGTTGGCATGCGATCCATTGGAATATGTAAATTTTGTTTAGGTACTTGGTAGGTTATATGATGAACGAGAAATTGAACGCTGGCCTTTATGACCTCAATTGTGATCCCTTCACCAGGACAACGATGCCCTGTTTCAGGAGCCCCCCCACCTTGAGGAATAAAGTCAAATAAGTTGCCTTTCCATTGCTTAAATCGTTCTGGGTGAAAGTCATTTGGCTTATCCCATAAAGTAGGGTCATGATTGATTCCATAAACATCAAGTAGAACTAAAGTCCCTTCTTCAAAATTGCAATTATTCCATATGAAATTGTTCTTAACTCTTGCTCCCAATAATGGGGCAAACGGATAAAAGCGTCGTACCTCTTGAACAAACATGTCTAAATATGCATCATCATTTTCAAAAAGCTTTTCTTTGCAAATTGGATAATTATGCAATGCTAATGCTGCAAATGTGATAAAGGTTGAAATTGCAATAATAGGTCTTAAAACATTAATCAGCTCGATTGCTGCTATTAATGAACTCAATGGTTGACCGATTTCATCCTTATAAAAAGCCATTTCATACATAGCAGTCCCTTTTTGTACCTCTATCTTATTTGCACGGACATCCTC
>JAPSLL010000073.1:0-4377 GCA_031180805.1 Bacillus sp. (in: firmicutes) | reverse complement strand
CCTCTATCTTATTTGCACGGACATCCTCGATCATCGATTGAATCCAATGTTCAGCACGTGTACGGGCTCTTCTTCCTTTCCAATGACGTGGTCCAACAGCCCCAAACGCATCAACCATTGCATTGAAATCCTCAGCACGTTCTTTAACCTCAGTCTCTTTTAACGGGACACCTGCCCATTTACAAGCTGTTCGACATAAGACAAGCTTTGCTTCGTCAAAAAGAATGACTTGTTTAGCTTCTTCCCAATTCTTTCGTGCCATTTCCCAGTGGGTCTTTGTTAGTGCTGCAAGCTCTGCCTGATGCTTAGGAGTCATAAGTGACATAAATAATCTTTTTCGATGAGTATGTGCTAAACCATCCATTGATTGGATTGCATTTTCACCGAAAAGTGTTTTTTGAATCCGCTTTGGAGTTGCGCCTTTTCGCTTGAAACGATTGGTGTCATAAAAGATTTCAGCAGCTTCTTTTCCCGACATGCAAATAACTTTTTCCCCTAGTATTCGTGCTTCAAAGATAGATGAATGGTATTTGTTGACACGATTTTGAATAAAGTAATAGCCTTCACGCATGAGAGCAAGGCTATTATCTAAGCTTCTATCATGTGGTATTGCATGATTTTCTGTTCCCATTTTTTTCTCCTTTTTGCAAGCATTGTAGAATCCATCCTATTTTAACCAAAAAGAGAAAATTTATATTGTTAATCTGTTTGTGAAAAAAATGGTAAAATACTACTTTATTCTTTTATAATGTAACTATTACTTCTTATAAGGGGGAACCAAAATGAAGCAAACCGTTGGATTTATTGGACTAGGTGTAATGGGACAAAGCATGGCGAAAAATATTCTTCGCGCCGGTTATCCTTTACAAGTCTATACACGTACAAAGAAAAAGGCTGAACAGCTTATCGAGCAAGGTGCAGTATGGAAAAATACTGTTCAGGAATTAGCGAGCGATTGTGACGTCATTATCACGATCATTGGCTATCCACAAGATGTGGAGCAAGTTTATTTGGGCCAAGATGGCATTATTCAATCATCTCGTCCAGGTACATATATTATCGATATGACAACTTCAAAGCCTGCTTTAGCAAAGAAAATATATGAAGAAGCAAAGGGGAAAAAATTATTTGCTCTTGATGCTCCTGTTTCAGGTGGTGATATCGGTGCAAGGGAAGCACGACTTGCTATAATGGTCGGCGGCGATAAGGATGCATATGAGTATTGTTTACCGATTTTTGAGACAATGGGGCAAAATATTGTTTATCAAGGGGGAGCAGGCTCAGGTCAGCATACGAAGATGTGTAATCAAATCGCAATAGCAGCAGGGATGATTGGAGTTTGTGAGGCAATTGCTTATGCTGAAAGTTCAGGATTGGATCCAGCTAATGTCCTAAAAAGTATTTCAACAGGAGCTGCTGGAAGCTGGTCACTAAGTAATCTCGCCCCAAGAATGCTAGCTGATGATTTTGAACCTGGATTCTTTGTAAAGCATTTTATTAAAGATATGGGAATTGCACTTGAAGAATCGGGAAATATGGATTTGCAAACTCCTGGCTTAAAGCTTGCACATGATCTATATGAGAAGCTAGCACAATCTGGGGAAGAAAACAGTGGGACACAGGCGTTGATAAAGTTATGGAAATCGTAATTCGGAAGCTCCATGAAACAGAGGAAGCACCAAATCATCTCCTTCTTGAAGCAGACCCTTCAAAAAAGAAAATAGCTGAATATCTAAAGTCTGGTATCGTTTTTGTGGCAGAATATCAGCATGAATTGGTTGGAGTTATTGTCGTTGTTCCAAGAGGCGAAGAAGATGAAATTGTTAATTTAGCTGTGGAAGCTAAGTATAGGGGAAGAGGAATAGCAAAAAAGCTCCTGCATTTTGTCACAAAGCAAAGTGAGGAAAGCGGTAAGCATCATGTAGTGATTGGAACTGGCAATTCAAGCATAAATCAGCTAGCTCTTTATCAAAAATGCGGTTTTCGTATCGAGAATATTATAAAAAATTATTTTATAGAGAACTATGAAGAAGCGATTTTTGAAAATGGTATTCAATGTATGGATATGATCGTCTTAAAAAAACGTATAAAATTTTGAAAAAAAGTAAAAGTTATGCAACAATTTCCAATTTGAACCGTTTATAATAGAGAGGGAAGAAGGCAATGTGATAAGTCATATTGTCTTTTTCTCTATGAAATAGGGGATTGATTCCTTATATTATCTATTATTAATTGGGGGAACTAGAGTGAAAGAGCAAGCAACACCTTCGACGAATTCTCGTAAGATTAAAAGGTCAAGGTATATTCGTATTAATCTTTTCTTTTTTCTTGTATTTCTTTTATTTGTCGCATTAATTGTTCGATTAGGAATCGTCCAAATTGTGCAAGGAGAAGAATTTGCAAAAGAAGTTGAAAAAACAGATTCAGATATTGCTAGCTTACCTGCACCACGCGGAAAGATGTATGACAGATACAACCGCGTTGTAGTAGATAATGTTAGCGTCCCAGCGATTACATATACTGTTAATAAAGCGACGAAAACTAGTGATAAGATTAAAACGGCAAAGAAGCTAGCTCAATATATCCAGTATGATGAAGCGTTTTTAAAAAAGGAAGTACAGGATCGAGATATTAAGGACTATTGGTTAGCTGCCCATCCTAAAGAAGCGGAAAAATTACTGACAAAGAAAGAGCTTAAGCTAGAGGGAAAGGAAACGTATAAATTACAAGTTGAGCGAGTCCCTAGTACTAAAGTTGAAGCGATTAAAAATAATTTAGAGCTATTAGAACTAGCTTATTTGTACAAACGATTTTCTTCGGGTTATCAGTATGAGCCACAAGTAGTAAAATCAAAAAATATTAACGGTGATGAGATTGCTTCAAATTTAACAGATGAAGAGATTTCTGCTGTATCTGAACGGCTAGAGGAGTTACCAGGTGTTGACGTCATTACTGATTGGGGGCGTTCATATCCATATGAATCCTTAAAATCAATATTTGGCGGATTAACCTCTCCTGAACAAGGGATATTAGAATCACGTGAAGAGTATTACTTAGCAAGAGGATATTCAAGAAACGATCGCGTTGGGAAAAGCTATCTTGAATATCAGTATGAGGAATATTTGAACCCGCAAAAGGCAAAGGTTGAATATGTGGCAGATAAGAGTGGAAATATTGTGTCAGAGCAAATTATAGACGAGGGTCAGCGAGGGTATGACCTAAAGCTTTCCTTTGACATGGAGCTGCAGATGAAGGTCGAGGAAATAGTGGAAAAAGAACTGCGAGCTGCAAGCCGAAAATCTTTTAACCATTTAATGGACCGCGCCTTTGTCGTAATGATGGACCCCCATAAGGGTGATGTTCTTGCCATGGTGGGGAAACAATTAAACCCTGACGATAGGAATGGAGAGATGCTAGATTTTGCGTATGGAAATTTTGCTACCCAATATGAAGCAGGATCTACTGTAAAAGGGGCTACTGTTTTAGCAGGTTATCAGAATGGAATGCCTCACAACCAAGGTTACGAAGACCGACCGCTCTTAATTAAAGGAACTCCAGTTAAAGGTTCCTATGATAACCTTGGCTATATGACAGATTTAAAAGCATTAGAAAAGTCATCAAACGTATATATGTTCCGTGTCGCTATGAACATTGCTGGTATCAACTATGTTCCTAATGCTCCATTAAATGTAACGTCAGAAGATTTCCAAACACTTAGAAATTATTTTGCTCAGTTTGGTTTAGGAGTACCAACAGGAATTGATTTGCCACAGGAATCAGCAGGCTTACAAGTCGAACCTGACCAAGCAGGTAAATTATTAGATATCTCAATTGGACAGTTTGATACGTATACACCACTACAATTAGCTCAATATGTTTCAGTTATTGCAAATGGTGGATATCGTGTTCAGCCAAGGATTGTGACGAGTATCCATGAACCTTTAGAAGATAATGAGCTAGGGCCAATTGCAATAAACAAAGAGCCGAAAGTGTTAAATCAAGTAGAAAATACAAAAGCTGATATCGAACGGGTTCAGGAAGGATTTAGACGAGTTGTAACGTCAGGAACAGCTTCAAAGCATATTCATTATGATGTTGCTGGAAAAACGGGAACATCACAAACAGCCTATTATGGACCGAAGAGGAAATCTTGGGGGGTAGAGCTAAATAATCTAAACTTCGTAGGATACTATCCTTCTAAAGACCCACAAGTTGCGTTTAGTGTTGTCGTTCCATGGGCCGGTAATGATGATGACCCTGTAAATAAACGAATCGCTAATCAAATTGTTAAAGCATATATGGATCTTCAGAAAAAATATGTAACAACTACCGAAATAAATGAAAAAGAAAATCAAAACGAGAAAGAGGAGGGATAAC
>JAPSLL010000072.1 GCA_031180805.1 Bacillus sp. (in: firmicutes) | reverse complement strand
CTCTTTTTGCTGTTCTCCTACGTTCCTAGATTATAGTACTTTTTGAGTAATTTTTTAAAAAACTGTAATGAAAAGAAGGATTTCATTCTTCACCCCTAAATATTACACTTGTAATATTTAGGTTCCCCAATTTATAATCATATGTGAAGGGTGGCGAAATTTAGAGAAAAGCGTAATTTACGTCTAATGAAACAACATACGCAAATGTAAAACAAAGGAATAGGGAGGCACTCAACTGATGAAATATTCAACGAAAAGGTGTATTAAGCTTGCAGCATTCTTTATGCTCTTAATGCTCCTCGTTCAAACAAATCTAGCAAATGTCAGTGAAGCAAAAGCACAAAAAACAAAGGAACTAAAAATCGAAAATTTGTTTAATGGAAAAGACGGGACAATGGTGCTTAAAAATGTAAAAAGGGATGATATTTATCTTTATAACAGGGAAAGAAGCATAAAGAGATTTACTCCTGAATCAACATTTAAAGTGGCAAATTCTTTAATCGGATTGGAAACAGGTGTATTAAGAGACGAGTATGAAGTGAAGCGTTGGGATGGTGTGAAAAGAGAATTCGAAGGCTGGAATCGTGACCATTCATTAGCATCAGCAATGAGGGAATCAGCCGTTTGGTTTTATCAAGATATGGCAAGAGATATCGGAAACGAAAATATGCAGGAATATATCAACAAAATAGACTATGGAAACAAAGATATATCAGGTGGCATTGACCAATTCTGGCTAGACAGCACGTTGAAGATTTCCGCCAAAGAACAGGTTGAGTTCATCGAAGACCTTGTTAAAGAGGAACTGCCCTTTCAAGAAAATATCCAAAAGACTGTTAAACGAATGATGATCCAAGATGAACAGGATGAGTATACCCTTCACGGGAAAACAGGAACAAGGCTTTCAGATATGGGATTAGGGTGGTACATCGGTTTTATCGAAACTGATAAAGAAACCTGGGTATTTGCCGTAAATCTTAATGGATCTGGAACTGAAGCAAAAACGATAGCAATTGAAGCATTAAAGCAAATGAAGATTATCAAAGAGGATAAATAAGGTCACGATATAGAAACCTGTAGTTACTCCTAAATTACAGGTTTCTTCATGAAAATACCTTACCCTCTATTCTAGTTTTTCTTACTGGCTACCCCTTTGCCAACAACGTTCTTTTTGTTCAAATCAACAAAAACAATTAGATTGCCAGAGCTTTCTGTATTTGTATCGTTAAATGTAACAGAGTAAACCTCGTTTTTGTCATAGTCATGATCAATCAGTGATTCTATATCGTTATCAACCGTCACTTTCTTAACAAGTGAATCTTTAGGACTTACAGGGATTAAAGCTTGTTCTTTTTCAGATAAACTGTTAAAGGCAATCATTTCAATCGGCAATTCATTTTTCGATAATAAATTACAGCCAAATAAAATAGCAGATAAAAGAATGAGCACTGAACTAACTACGAGCTTTTTCAAAATATCCCTCCTCTAACTAAAATAGACGTTTATCCATGCGGTAAGTTTCACGATATCCTTATTTGAACAACCTGTTTCGTTAGCATTTCAGCATCAAGAGACGTTGACTTATTTTGCGAAAAAAAAGCCTGTTAAATAACAGCACCGCAATTGTTAGGTTGTGTCCAACAATTGCGGTGCAACTTATAAATCTAAGCGTTGTTTATTGAATTTTTTCTAACAATCAAATTACTGATTGCATTTTCACTATCCTTTTGAAATCAACTACAATCATATGCTCACCATTTTCGTTAGCGCTTTGAAAGATTGGTTATCTTTAGATTCCAATTAATCTTTTTATCTTGTATAAATATTAAACGTTATTACTAGTTGTATCTTCTACACATGATAAATTTCCACCCTGATTGTCAACCATTAAACCACGAACTTTAGCGTCTGACGGTACTAATGCATGATGTCGAATGATATCAACAATATTTTCAATAACATTTTCTTTTCCATTTAGCCATTCATCTAACGTACCGCCCTGAAACTCAGGTGTGCTATTTTGAAAAGGATAATCCAATGTATTTATTTTGTCTTTTATTGTTTCAAGTTGAGTTGGTATCTTAACTGTGTAAGTCCTTTAATCCTTTGTTCCAACAACTAAAATCTCCTCAACATTTTCCAGATAAATAGCACTGACAACAGCTCTCATTAAATCTCCATAAGGATGTGAAATGATGCAACCATAGCTTTGTAATGTTAAGATGTTTTCTGATTGAATGGAAGTTACTTGTTGTAGGATAGGTACCAATTCTTGTTCAAAGTCTGATATCACTAAAACCTTTTTATATTTATTTAATTTCATATGATATACTTCTTCTCAATCAATTGATTTAGTAGTTACCAGTTTTCCCATCGACCATTTTGATCAACACTAGCAAGTCTAACCCATCCATTTTGAACCTTTTCTCGAAATGCTAAATCATGATTTAATAAACGCTCTACATAGTTTCTAGGTGCCTGGATAACAATCAGCAAACGAATTGGCGCATGAAAAGCTTCATGATCTGATAGCATGACAGATTGCCAAGGTAGTCCTGACAATAAGTCACTTGCATTCCCTTGCATAACACCTAGACCTGCTGTCACAGTTTGTGTTGCTTTATTTCCACTACCATAATAATGAGGGGCTACCGTTGAAGCGTAATATTGTAAATTTATCATTTGGGCCACCGTTCCTGGACCAGCAATGATATTAGATAAGAGCTCACCGCCTTCATCCTGCCTCCAATCATAATTATGAAGAAACGCTCTACCTTCCAAATCACACTCCTGCGTTAATTCACGTTGCCCGATAATAAACGATGCGTTACGGGCTAACCCCCATTCAGGACGTATCTCACTCCAATCCCCTGCAAAACGGTGTGCTTCAGCATTAGGATTTTTAAGTTTCGATTTGAAGTTCGGTAATTGAGCAAGACGCTCTGCATTTGCATTTTGACTTACTTTTGGCATAATTGCCTCAATTCGATTAAATGCTTCTTGTGCAGGTTCAGAAAGTTCAGGGACATAAATCCAGCCTAATTCATCGACTGTTGTATGATGCTCTGCTGCGACGAAAACCGTATCATTAGGGATTTTAATACCTTCTGCTGAAAGTACTTCCCTTACCTCAGGTAAATTGCATAAGGTAGCTAATACCCTTGCGTTAAATCCACCTGCAGCACCACCACATGCACCACATTCAAGAGCTGATGCATAAGGATTATTGGTACTTTGACTACTATGTCCACATATCACGACTAATGGTGCGAAATCCTTTGTTAATCCCATCATTTTTAGAGCTTGGCGCACATAATTTACTTTTTCTTCTTCAGAAAAGCCAACAGGTATGTCTGACTCTTCGTCATGAACATGAGTAAGCGAGAGTTTCGTATCAGGCTTGTGCAACCATGACTTTCGAAGATTGCGAATGAAACGATCTGCTTTTCTCGGTACAAAACTCCGTGCTACCATTTGCAAACTAAGCAATGGTCCACTAATTTCAGGTAAAAATAAGCTTGTAAGTACATTCTGCTTCATCGTCTTAAATGTATAGCTTATTGAATTTTCTACCTGCTTGCGTTGTTGAAAAGATATAAATTCATTTTCATTTGCGATCTCTTTTATTTTGTGTTTGGGATTTTGAATAACCGGCAAGGATGGATGGCAATGTTCATTCCCAAGTTCCCTAGTGGCAATCGGTAACCCAAAGAAACCAGCAATACCAATCGTTTCAAACGGACCTTCTTTTTCAAGATGTCGGCGAAAAGGCTCTGAACGTACATCAATACAAAATGCTAATTGAGCCATTACAGATTTTTTACTTTTAGGCTGTTTAGAAATAATGTTCTCTCTTAATCGCTCTGTGTGTGTTTGTTCCCAAGCCTCCAGCCAAAGTTTTCTGCGAAGCTTTTCATCAAAACGATAGGCAAATGATAAATAGTCGGTTTGTTCAGACGGAGACATTCGTGACCATTCCTCGATCGAAAGGCCGCCCCAATGAATCCATGCTGCTAAAAGCGATGAAATTGAAACTTTTTCCACAGATTGTTGTTGCTTTGATAATGATAAATAAGGTTTTGCTAAAGCCCATTCCATGGAAATTCGAACCGCTAAATATTCTGTTAGGAGTTGACGTTCATGACTCGATTGTTGGGAGCGCCAAAGCATCATTCCTGCCCAACCGGGTAAAGAAAGAAGATGGCCTTCTAGATAAGTCTGTATCTCTGAATAAGGGATTTCTAGTGAAGCTAATGATTCTGTTAGTGCTGCATGTGCCTCTTGCGGTAAGCCTTTTAAACTTTTTCGCTCGTTTTTGTTAAATGATGGATCAAATTGAATTAGACGATGCCATGCACGATAGAAACCTTCCTCCCGATTCGGCATTGTCCAACCTGCCTGTTGGTCATCCAGATATAATTTACACCACTTGATAACATGATGATCAAGAATATTGATTAACCTTTCACCATTTTGATTTTCTATTTTCGAGCTTATTGGTTTGCTTGTAACATATTCAATGCCTTCCACATCTAGACTAACGATTTCCTCTACCACTCTATTTAGCTCGGGTGAGGAAACGAGATTAGAAGGTATTGGTTCAAGCTTTAATGCCGCCTGGCAAAAGCGCTCTGCAGCTTCCCGTGGAATACGAAACGATTGTGAGTTAAGCCATCGTTGCAATCCCATTTGGAGATAGGACTCATCAATCTCACCTCGTTCCTTTGCCGAATGAATGATGTTAGAACTAGGATATATATCAACATCACGCATATTTTTAAGCAAGTCTGCAACTTGTTCAAATGATTGCTTTTCAAGTCCTACCCAAGGGTTACGTGCTGCAAACATAGAGATTGGCGAAAGTGGTGTAATGACTCTGCTAGCTGTTTCGACTAAATCATTCACTTTATTTTCTTGGGAATCAATATTTGTATTTTTTAAGTGTTCTTTTGTTAATACTGATGTAACGCTCATCACTGATTACCTCCTTGGTATATATATTGCTTAAGGTAGTTTGGATGACTTTCTACTGATTTATATTTCGCCTCACCAAATCGAACTAACCAAAGATAAAGTACAGCGAATGTAGTAGAAGATTGATTACGGGCAACTAAAGCCCCAATAGCACTACCAAATAACAAGATGCATACAACAACGATAACAGCTGCCATTGGAGGTTCACTTTGATAAACGGCTGTATGCAACCACTGATGGAAAAGGTTATGAATGAAAAGGTAAATCATCGAAAATACAACCATAAATGATAATCCAACAATTCGACCAATTCTGCCCTCTCCAAAAGCAACAAGTTGGGTCCAAGAAACAGACAACGACCACCCTAGGATAATTGCACTAACCAGTTGATACCCCTCATCAGGAGCCATCAGCCAAAAGGTAACCCCTACAAGTAAGCCTAGCCCACGACCAAACATAATCCATAAATTTGATGGTTTTTTATTATAGCCAGCTGCTGGATTATAACTGCGTACTGCCGAACCAGCCTGTAAAAACAATGTAGCCTTGAACAAACCATGTAAAACAAGATGAATAATGGCTGCTAAATAGGCGCCTAAAGCACATTGAATGAGCATAAATCCCATTTGGGCAATTGTTGAGCCCACTAGCTGACGTTTATAATCAACCTGGACTAGGCTAATTCCAGATCCTATTAATACGGAAATACTAGCAAATATAAGCAAAATAATCTGCGTTATATCCCCGTTAAAAAGAGCAGAAAATCTCGTTAACAATATACCGCCCGCATTTACTAAACCTGCGTGCATGATTGCGGAAACAGGAGTCGGAGCAACTACAGACTCTATTAGCCAACGTTGGAAAGGCCATTGAGCTGCTGGAATCATCACAGCAAACATGATCAATAAATTAATTCCTGTTCTCTCCAAATCACCAAGTTGAGCTAAATTTTCATCAGTTAAAACGAAAGATAATTGCCATTGACCCGTGACTATATAAAGCCAAACTACCGCAGATGATAGTAAAATCCAACTTATTGTAAATAAACGTCCTGAAACTCTTGCTGCCTCATTAGCTACTTTCCAGCTACTGTTTAATTTTATAAGGAAGGTCAATCCAATAAGAGTTATCCCCCAGCATATGACCATCAAGCGAAGATCATCGCTTAACCATGCAATTGAAGCTGCAGCTGTAGTGAAGGTGAAAAGTGTAAAATATTTTCTATATGAGCGATCTCCCATTAAGTAACGTACGGAAAAGCGCTGAATAATTAAACCCATTAAAAGAACGAAGAAAGCCAATAACCAAGCTAAAGAATCTAGGCGCCAAAGACCGACAACTTCATTCGTATTAGTATTAATTAGTGCAAGTAATGAAACCAGTGAAGGTAAAGCAACAATAAAGATATGAATACGAACAAAGCTTAAGTGTATTTTTGGATGTAAAAATATGAATCCACTTAAGCAAGAAGCAATAAGCATAATAAAAAATAATGTTAACAATGTTGATGAACTTAGCGAAACTAACATATAAAATTCTCCCTTTTAAAAGATGATTACGAAAAAATTCCTTTTAATTAAGGTGATATTCCCCTATAGATTTCATACATTTTTTTATTAGTCAGATGTTTTTCATCCAATAAAAAAACCGACAACTTCAGAAATTCAATGATGTATTTAAACTCATTGAATTTCGAAAATTGTCGGTTTCACTTCAACTAACTTTTTTGGAGTTTTTTGAAGAGCTACCATATATAAATAATTACAAGTTATGTTTTAATTTAAATATTTAAACTTATTATTCATTCCCATTCTGATTTTTCGGTACTTTTTCATTCAGTCAATATAAATATTAAAAAAATGCTAAAGCCCTAATTATCATGAAGAAATCTAAAAATAACATCTACCGATTATTATGTTAACTTTAATATATACCAATTTTTAAAAATTTGTCAACTTTTCCGTGAAGATTTCAGTGTATTTTAGCCAATTTCTTCAATTATTATTCCTTTATACAATTGAAAAAAATTTTAAAAGACCATCATCTACCAGCCTAGTTCATAAAATTTCTCTTAATAATCTTTTCCCTTTATGAAAAATTATTGGTTTTAACTTGTTTTCAAACTATCAAAGCCTAGATATAACAATTGGAGCAAAGATTTTATATTTGGCTTTAGTTGCAGATTGTTTTTTGCTACTGCTATATTCTTAGCAATTAGAATGCCTAGGAGCTCAACTATCTTTTCAACTTAAAATTTTTTCTCGAGATCATTAAATAATTTAAACACCATTATACGTTCTCCCGTACGAGAGCTTAGATCAGTATGAAAACTTCTTACTTTTTCTCCTGTTATAGTAAATATAATATCATTAAGATTTCCGATACCTGATTCAACCAGTTCCGAACGTGTCCTCTTTATATTTAACATTCCTGCTTTAGTTTCACATACGGTATATTCAGCTGGTGTTAAAACACCTTGTAAATTCACAATTATCATATCTCGTAATATGTCTGTTTTGACAGATATCGATCCACGGCCAAGAAAGTCTTTTTCCCATTGCGTAATAGCCTTACTTATTTCTGATTCAATGAAACCTTTTGATTTTTCCATATATTTATGTATCCTCCTCAAAGAATGATGTCAATAATAACGAGCGTTAAATCCGGATTAATTCCAATTTCAATTAACATGGCAAAGGTTAATAAGCTGTAAAATTTATAGAAATAATTAGTTAGTTAAAAACTGCAGAGATTAAATATTTAATCCTGATTAAAATCTTTTTTGACAACTCTTTTGTCTCTTAGAATAAATGAGTAAGGTACCATTCTGCAAGGAAAATAATTCGAATTCAATTTTGCTGAAGGTGTACATCATTGTGAAAATGATGGCTGAATGCAGAAAATCGTGAGTGGGAACATAAGTGGAAAGCAAAAAAATTTATTAAAATAGTGTTTAATCTAATCAAGAAACCCAAGATTTTGGCCATTTTTCCCCAAAAGTGTTGGGCTTGTGAGGTTATTTTTATGTTTTAATAATGACTTTTAATCATTAAATCTACGACAATTTAGAGGCTTATTACTATATGAGTAAGTGAATAATTTTAGCAATTTTAAAAAACTATTTACAAAAAAGCAACCATTCGAAAGTTGCTTTTTCAAAATATCTTATTCACTCTTTTGTACACCGGGAGATTTTTGAACAGTTATTCCTTTGCCAGTATCAATCCTAGTGGGATTTCCCCCTTTAATTAGCTTTAACGTCGCTACGATAAGAAAGCTCACAATCACTAATAAGAGCCATGAGCTCACCTTGCCTAGATGGACGAGACTCCATGCCTTCGTTTGGTTTGGATATTCCCAAGCGCCAAAGAACGTTGCGATGTTTTCAGCAATCCATATGAAAAATCCGATGAGGACAAAGGAAAGTGCGAGTGGCATACGGTAGAGAGCTCCACCAACCTCATATGTGACCCATGATTTCCAAAAGACAATTATGACAAGGCCTGATAACCACCAGCGAACATCAATCCAATAATGGTGGGTGAAAAAATTCAAATATATTGCAGCCGCAAGTGGAACAACGACAAAAAATGGTGGCCACTTTACTAATTGAACGTTAAGTCTCCGCCACGCCTGACAAAGATAACTCGCCACACTTGCGTACATGAATCCACTGTACAAAGGCACTGCAAAAATTTTGAAGTATCCTTCCTCTGGATATGACCATGAGCCCATATGTACCTTGAAAATCTCAAGCGCAAGTCCAATTAGGTGAAACAATGAAATGACCTTTAGCTCATCCTTTGTTTCAAGCCCAGAACGCACCATCCACCACTGCATGAAAAGGCAGATGATAAGCAGCCAATCATACCTTGGCAGGAAGGGAAGCGGAATGATTTTTGTCAACGCCAATGAGGCAAAAATCACGACAGGAAACAAACATGATAAGGCCTGCTCCCACCCAAAACGAACGAGCTGTTTAACTGCTCTCATACCTAAAGCCTCCATCAATTTTTTCTCTATATGAAATTCATAATTACTATAGTAGCAATTAAATTTAACGATATAGGTTCACTGCAAAATTATGATTCTTGAATATCTTCGTCGATTTTGTATTCTAAAATATCTCCAGGCTGACAGTCTAACGCCTTGCAAATTGCATCTAAAGTCGAAAGCCGAATCGCCTTCGCCTTTCCATTTTTCAAAATCGAAAGGTTAGCCATTGTGATTCCAACCCTTTCCGAAAGTTCTGTCACACTCATTTTCCGTTTAGCCAGCATCACATCAATATTGATTATTATTGCCATGTTATCACCTCAGACTACTAAGTCATTTTCAGATTTTATATCAATCGCCTCTTGTAAAAGCCTTTGAAGAACTGCAGCAAATACCGCAATGACCATCGAAGCAAAGATAGGGACCATTCCGAATATGATAAGACCTGGCGCATCGTCTTTCTCTGCAACGAGATAAACAAATGGCATCAATACGACATACAAGCTACTGATTGTAACTGCACAATATTTGATATTCTTTAAAGCTTTAACAGAAATTTGTGAAAAGGCTTTGTTCTCGTCAATATAATTTAAAAGTCGAAAGGCATTATACAATGCAAGATAAAACGGGATCGCCGACACATACATACCAATTAAAATTGGATAAAGTATATAAGCATAAGCTGGATTTACCGGATTGTTCATTAACTTAATCAAGCCAAATATGCACAAAGCAAGAACCGGAGTTCCAATTAGAAAAACAGCTATTTTTAAAAAGAGTGTAGAACCATATTTCATAAAAAAGCACCTCACTTGTTTATTTTCAAATTGATTATAATAGATTATTTATCGTTTTACAATAAAAAGTTATTGTATATGATGATATTATTATTGTTATAATTCCGAAAAACCATTCCCTAAACACACAAATAACTTTTAATACAAACGAAAAAAGGCTATCAATGAACTGACAGCCTTTGGTCATATCGCATTATTTCGTTTTAGATTTTCTGCTTTTCTTAATTTCTAAAACTAAAGCTATAATTAGAAAAATGAAGCCGAAAAGGAACCCGAAAATAGGTGAATATTTAAATAGTGGCATAAATCCAAGCCCGCCTGCATAGCTAGATGATGAAAGCATTAGGAACACAACTGTCCAGTTAGCATTTTTCAGAATTAAAATCACCTCTATTTTCATAAAACAGAATTTGCAGCAGTATCAATTTTCTATTTCGGACATGCCAATTCATCGAAGCATCAGTTAAATGTGTGGTGAAAGCGAAATCATCTATATAATAATTACCTTCATCATAACGTATTACCGTAATTGAGCATTCTGGAATAAACAAGCTTTGGACGGTTTTAAAATTTGGACATAAATGGTTTAATTGTTGGTTTGTAAAAACATTCATCATAAAATCAGTGATAATTCCTCCGTGTGTAACAACTACAAATTCACTATTTGCAGTATGACTCGAGCAATCAAACATAAATTGTTCTAGTCTCTGTCCCGATTGTCTCGCAGATATTCCTTGTGGTGGTACATAATCACGATCTATGGAACATTTATCCCAGGTTTCAACAAATTCATCAAAGGATTGCCCTGGTATATCCCCCCAATTTGCTCATTCTCTAAAGACGGATATCTTCTCTGACACTAATTTTAGTACTATCTGAAATATACATTGCCGTTTCTTTCGCTCTTCGCAATGGGCTTGAAAAAATTCCTATAATTTGTTTGTTCTCAAAATACGAAGCAGTTTTTTTCGCCTGTTGAATACCTTCTATTGATAATTTGACGTCCCCTACTGATTTTTCCTTTATTCCGTGCCTAACAAGATAAAAGGTGTCAATCTCTTTCCCACATTATGCAAATTAAATGCGCAACAAATATACTCCTAAATACTTAATCTTCTGGAATTTCCCACTCTTCATCAAGAACCAATTCTCCGTTTTCATTACGTATGTATGCAGTACCTGGTGCAGAATGAAGGAATGGAATAATCTCTCTATCATAATTACAAATTGTATTAACGAGATAGATTGAGTGATTTTCAGGATTCTCCATATATTCATCACTTTCATCACCAGCCATAAATCGCCAGCCACTATCTGGATTTCCATTTCGGTACGGCTCTTCTCTATACATAAAACCAACCTTGCATCCGTCAACGGTTATTCTGTCGGAAGCAATACAGCCCTCATTAGAGTCAATTAGTCGTTCAATTTTGTCCCCTGGTATTAAGAATACTTTCTCTTTCTTTTTAGACATTTTCCCTTTGCCACCTTTTTTAGTTGAATTTGGTGTACTTCTCCTGCATCTTACTTTTTTAGAGCTTCTACTAATTCAACCTTACGTCCATCAGGATCTTTAAGCACGGCTCGTTTCCCCCAAATACTAACAGTTGGTTCAGTAACAACCTGAGCCTTTCTTAACCGAAGCTTATCGATAATTCTCTCGATATTATCAACGTTGAAGCCAATTCTTGTCGTAGCATCTATCTGTCTTGACTGACTTGGATATATCTCGAATACGAAGCTGCCCAATTCACAAGCATAATGTTCTGGTCCATTTCCGTGACGTTCTTTGTTGAAGATAAGCCCAAGGTCTTGATAAAAGCTAACTGTTTGTTCAAGATTCAAGGTACGAATGACAATAAGGTTTAAATTTATAGGCATAAAAAACTCCTTTAAGTTTCTCTTATCGTTCCGAAACAGTTCTTATTTACATTATATTCCACATATATTATTGTTCAACTATTCTTTTATCAAAGAAAAAAACAAATGCGACACCTCTATATAAGTATCGCATCGAAACGTTTAAACTTTATCTGCCTAATAAAATAAATCGATATTTTGGGTCACATGCTCGATAAGCTGAATCCGCTTTTTTAACACCTGCTTATCACGTAGTTTAACAAGGAAATCGATAAATTCTGATTTTGCCGGAAGACCTTCTATAGCATGAAGATATTTATGATTTGCCTCCTTCTCAAGGATATACATTTTTAATGCGTGAATAACCGTTACCTCATGCTTTTCTTCTAAAGACGTCCATCTTTTTACATCCTCCCAGGAAAAATTCGACCATACGAAAAGCTTATCCCAAAAGTTTGTCACAGGGAATGTAACATAATTCTGCATCCACGAAATAACATCCCTCGAATGAAATTCACCAAGATGAGAAAATGCATCATACCCAGTAATTTTTTTATTACTTTCATGTTCAAGATAATGAAGGACTAGAGCTAATCCCTCCTTCTTATCCAAGCACATGGAAGTTAAATAGGATTTTAATCTAGCATCCAAATCCTCTTGCTTTTCCTCCCATAAACGACGAACCCATTGCTCTGCATTTAATCCGAAAACTCGGCCGATAATCTTACATATTAGAAACTTATCTTTCATTGCCTCTTTTTTATGTAATTGTTCTAATAGATACTGAAATAATTCATTTTGCTTAAATTTCTTAAATATGGTGATTGTCTCTTCATCTAATTTATCTCGATACAGAACAAAGGCTAAGAGCTCTTCCATATTATGTTTTACAGCTTCTAAGGTTGTCTCTGAAAATGACTCGAGCCAATGCTTCCATTTAACAGCTTTTGGACTTGTAGTGTTCAATCCCGAATCACTTAAAAAATAGTCGAACTGCCATTTTTCACTGCCAATACATCCTATATCCGTTATTTTAGATAAATAATCGATGAATGAATCTGCCACATAAGTAACGGTGTCTTCTTCATGCTCCCAATAAACAACTGGTTTTTCTTCACCTTCAACAGACATATCAAACGCATAAATATCCCCATTATCAGATTGAGTAAACTCTAATTTCCCCCTAAGTGACCTTCCATAATCCTGCCCATCCTCTATTAGCTCGTCAGCTGCTATTGATAAATCCTGGAGAAAGTTAAAATCCCAATTGATCTGGCCAGAAAAGATTTCCCTAAATTCATTGGGAATCATCGTATCATCTGAAAATGAGTAATGAAAGAATAGGGATTTTCCTAAGTTCGTTACGAAATATTTATACGAAGGAGGTAATTGATATCCCAGCTCCTTTTCTTTCGCTTCAATCTCCTGCATTGTTGCCTTTTTTCCGATTTCAATCGGATAGACTTTACCGTTGTTATCCTTTACCTTTTGTAGTATTTGCTCCCATTTTGATAGGAGAAAATTGATATCCTTCATCTGTTTCCCCCGCTTCGACTTGTTACTTTCCATTATACTGGAAAAAACATTCGCACTTCCTTGTTCAGAATATTTGTTCATTTCGATGATTAGGTTTGTGATAAAATTAACTTAACATTATAGTAGGAGGGATAAATGTGGACTTTCTATCAGTCATATCTTTTTTAGGTGTAGCAATCGTTCTTACCGTTATGCCAGGGCCAGATAACTTGTTCACCTTAGCACAGAGCATAGCAAAAGGAAAAAATGCTGGAATCTATACTTCACTCGGACTTTGCACAGGATTAATCGTTCATATTACTGCTGCAACAATTGGAGTGACAGCGATCATTTATCAATCAGCCCTAGCATTCACAGTCGTAAAATATATCGGAGCAGCATACTTGTTATTTTTAGCATTTAAATCTTTTAAGGAAAAAGGCTCGAGCTTTGACCTTAAAGCTGAAAACTCTTTAGACTACAAGGCCCTATACAAAAAAGGAATCATTATGAATCTTTTAAATCCAAAGCTTTCCTTGTTTTTTCTAGCATTCTTCCCGCAGTTTATTCATTACGAAAATGGCAATGCCTCAATACAAATGCTTGTCTACGGGATAGTATTTCTAATTCAGGCTTTCGTTATTTTTATGTTAATCAGTATTTTTGCGGGAAAAGTAGGCTTTTTTCTACGTAAGAATCCATCATTATCGAAGAAGATTAGCATAATTCAAGGATCCTTGTTCGCACTGATAGGATTGAAAATCGCCTTTAGCCAGAAGTAATTATTTATATAAGCTGTTCATAAACTTTATTGCTTTTAATTAGGAGTCTTCTGATCTGCCTGTGTAGTAGTCGCTTTCCGAGGGATAGGTGGTGAGTCTCCTCAATGTAAACACCTGTCTAACATTCTACTATCCCACTCATCCCGCAGGAGCCTCCTTACTTACGCTCCAATCAACCATTACAAAGTCTAAGCGTAAAACAAGATTATTTTAGAAAAGAGCCTTTAAGAGTAGTAGTAT
>JAPSLL010000071.1 GCA_031180805.1 Bacillus sp. (in: firmicutes) | reverse complement strand
CAATTTCATGACTATGTTCACTGGTATAACTATATTAGAATCCATGGAACCCTAGATTATTTAAGTCCAATTGAGTTCAAACTTAAACACCTTAAAAAAGTTGTCTAGTTTAGTGTTGACGATCCATCTGTTACTATTAAAGGTGAAGGGGATATTACTGAAGTTATAGATAAAAGACCCTATTTAGATCCTAAAAGTAGACCATCATTTAGAAAGGGAGTACCAGAAACAACTTTTGAGAATGCAAAAGGTCCAGATGGATTGGTGAGAGATCCGCTCTATATAGATAAAATAATTGAGTGGGAACCTGGTCAACCTAGAAAAAATGTTTGGGATATGGGACATCTTCCAGAACATAAATATTCTGATATGCATAAGAGATATTTAAACGGAGAGTTAACGCCAAAAGAGTTCCGTGATTGGTACAACAATCCTGATAACTATCGCCCGGAATTACCTAGTACTAATAGGAGTCATAAAATAGAATAATTAAGAGGGTGCTGACAATCGATATTGATTTAATTGCAAAATTAAAAAATGCAAGTGATTTTATGAGTATATTCAAAAATGGTGATGAAAAAAATAAATATGATGGAAAAAGTTTGATATTTTTTTCGTTGTCAAATACTGACCTACCCTCACGCTATGAAATAAGTAATTTTTTATTGGATAAAAATATTGATGTCTTATGTAAAAATAGTGATGATGAGACTGTGTTACATGTTTTACTAGGGCAACGAAAAAATGACATTGAAGAAACTTATAGATTATGTAAAAGGTTTATTGAAAAAGGCGTTAACATTAATGAAAAAGATGGAAAAGGTCAAACGGCATTATTTCATATAATTAGATCTAATCATACAGACGAAGAATTAAAAAAATTATATAATTTGTGGTTTTCTCAATCTAACTTAGATTTAACCTCTAAAGATAGTACAGGATGTTCAGCTTTTGAATACGCTAGAAAACTTCCATATAGACTAAGTTTAATTGAAAGGATGGAAAACTATGAATCAAAAAGAACCAATTGAATTTATAAAAAAAGCTGGGGGCTGTATTGTTTCAAAAAATATAATAAATGAAAAGGGAAAATTGAAGTGGATGTTAAGAGAGCAATCTATAGATCCAGTAGATAACGGTTGGAGATTTTTTTCAGAAATTGATGATGATGATTTCGTTAATGATCCTAATAATTTAGTAGTATGTGATTTTAATACTGTTGCAAATATCGAACCGGCAATACTTGGAATATACGATCTACCAATAGGTAGTGACTTACAATTAGTTTCTGAAAATGGGAAAATTAGAATTATTGACAATTTAACTGGAAATGAAGTTTGACGTTCATTTTGAAATATTAAGGAAAAAAATTAAGCGTCCTAAAAAGGACTATAATACTCTCCAACCTTCGTGGATATTAGCGAAACTTACGACTAGGATTTTTAAAAAGTCAAACATTTTTGAAGGAACAAAAAACTAAGAGCTCATTCCTATTTACAACATGAGTAGGAATGAGCTTTTTTGCATGCGCAAAATTGAAGGGATATGAAACGATTAAAAACGTGATTAGTAAGTAGTAGTGTTAAAAGAACAGTGGATAGGCTTCAATGAAATAACTGGCTAAGATCTAGCAAGAAGCTACTAAAGCTGATAATGAAGCCATAAACCGGAGACATAAAACAGAAGTCCCTCAAACGGTCGATATTAACCTTGAATAAATCAAAGCATCAAAGGAAGGGGATAACTACTGGAAAAGAGAGAAAATCTCAGACGTTACTAAATACTCAATTATCGTAGGTGGAGTATTTAGTAGTTTTTCAGGTTTTAGAGGTGGTAGAGTTAACATAAATATGAGTGGACCTCCTAAAACGATTACTGTTCCGAAGAAGGATATACCGAAGATTAAGGAGAAGGTTAAGGAAGTTACAAAGTATGACCATACACACACACTCCGCTTGATGTAAACCTAAACGTTGCGGATAGAAAAAGCCTGAATGCCCATATTCCATATAAAAAGTGAGGTGAAGTAACTTGAATGCAAAGAAAATACTAAATGAAATTGAAGAACTGCATTATTGGGATGCTAGAGTCTTGCAAATGGAGTCCAGTTTTTTTGGAGATGAACTTAGAATTGTTTTTGAAGACACAGATTTTAATGTAATCTTACTTTTTACTGGATGTTCGAAATTCTCATTTGTAACAAGTGTTGATGATAGATTGAAACCATTGAAAGAGTTAACAAAAACTCAAATTCCTTATTTTATTCAAGATGTTGAGATTACAGATGTGCAGATTGATGGACATGATATATTAAAATGTAATATTTTAATGCCGCCTCTAACTGTAGAAGTTGTTTGTAATACTATACTAATTGATAAAGAATAATAAAAGAACCTTGATTGGATATGTGCCTTTCAAGGTTTCCTTTTTTTGTTGGGGCTACCCAGTGACGAATCTATATTTTATTAATTCCTTTTGTACAACAAACAAAAGGCAGCATCCATTTGGAAATAAGGGTGGAGTTGGCAGTGAGAGACTAGAAAGGAATTCAATAAATCGAGTAAAGGATATTGGAAAGCAAGATTTGCTAATAAAATGATTAAAAGGGGGATAATTAAATGAAGAAAGGGTTGCTAAATGCAATTGATGAAGAGTATGAAATGTGCCCTGAAGCTTTTGGAGGGCCTGTTAGAGGATTATAAATTGTTTCTTTTGAAATATGGTTCAGGAGCAATGGGGGAAGTAATTATTTTAGGGTTGAGAGAGGCGGAGTTTGTTACTACACCATCATTTGTTCAGAAATCTCTGCAGTTTAAAAAAATTCTTCCTGAAGGGTATGAAAATTTTATTGTTATTGGAATATGCGGTGCTGGAAATCCAATAGGATTTAATTCTCCTAACACAGAAATCATTACATTTGACTTTGATTTTGGTGGAAAAGAAATTATAGCAAGAAGTTTTGAAGAATATTTAGAAAAAGCGATTCATGAAGAAATAAATATTCATTTTTAATCTAGAGATTATAAAAGTGCTAGTATGATAGAGGATTATGAACAATAATAACTATTTTAAATGATAGTAAAAAGTTATGTGAAATGACATTTCAATTTATTAATCTTGATTGGCTAAATGCCTTTCAAGGTTTCTTTTTATGGGGGTAACCCTATGTAAAGCCATCATAGAGGATAATCTTATATATATATTGGTGGTAAATTTAAAAGTGAATTGACCCCTGAGAGAATGGTAAGTTAGCATGCGAGATGGAATGATTGTCATTGTATTATAAAATTGTTGCTTGAAAAAGTTGCACAACTCTTAAATCTTAATCTGTGTGTACCATGCTAAATAAATCACATTTAATTTTTATTAAATACTATGTATAATAATTCATATAAACGGACGTAAGAAGCAATCTTATAAGTTGAAAGAAGTGTTTAAGTGAGTTTATATTTTGCTTATGTAATGGTAGGTCTGGCTATTGCAATGCCTATCGGAGCCATTACAATTGAGATGACGAAACAAGGTTTGAAAAATGGTTTTATGCATGGGTGGGCAGTAGGGATTGGTGGAATGACAATCGATTTGCTTCTAATTTTTGCCCTGTATTTTGGTTTAGCTAATATATTGGCAATTCCCTATATACAAATGCCATTATGGATTGTAGGGGCTATCTTTTTATTTTTTCTTGCCTATGATTCTATAAAAAATGCGGATAAGGATATTGCAATAGCAGGAGAAAGGGTCAATAAATCACTTTTTAAAACATATCGTAATGGCTTGCTTGTCGCTGTTTCTCCGGGAAATTTAGTCTTTTGGATTTCCGTGTTTGGAACGGTTTTATCAAATTCATATGCAGGCAGCGAATCTAGCAGTTTCATCATTGTCGCAATGGGGATTATTACTGGCATTTTATTACATGATATTGGTTTGTTAACAATCGTTTCCATTACGAGAAAAATCATGAACCGTCAAATGATCAAAATGACATCTATCCTTGCTGGAATCTTATTATTTGGATTCGGGTTCTACTTTTTATATGAATTTTACATAGGGATTCAATCATTTTTGTAATTTTTCTAAAGAAAAAATAAAGACAATTTGCAACTTTATTTAGAAGAGACAGGTAAAAACTTATAGAGAATTTTCTAATAAAAAGACAGGTCTTATCGCATCTGTCTTTTTTATCGAGCAATTGGAGAAGGAAGTGATGTTCAACGGGTAGCTAGTGCTCCAGAACTTGAATGAGCAAATAAAAGATACTTGTATAACAACCCATAAAAAATGGAGGATCTGTACAAAAAGTTACTTTTCCTCTGGTATTTGTACGTAGGAAACAAGAGATAGGAGAGTAATTAAGAATGACTGTAATTTATGACGAGCTATTCGGAGAACTAGAATATAAAACTAACTTTTGGAGAGGAAAAACAACAATTACTCTATTTGATTTGGAAAATGAAATACTGCTAAGTGTTGATGGAGATGAGAGTGCCAATTTTTCAAGTATACAGAGAGAGGCTTTTTTACATTTCATTCAGGAAAAAACAAAGATAATGAATGAGGTAGAAAAGCAAGTATTTGAGTACTACTGGGACAATTATGAAGATTATAGAGTGAGGTTAGGAGATGAATCAGAAGCAGACAAACTGGCGCCAAAAATCGAATGTATCTCAGATTTAAAACGATTAGTAACTCCATCTGAGTTCATTGTAAGAAGAGTAAGGAGGAATGGGAAAAGAAGATTAGGATTACTTTGTGAGGTCACATGGGATATTGATAATGGATTAGGAATCAAAATTGAAAATGAACATGTAGAAGAAGTAGGCTATCAAGATATTGTTCTCTAACTCATCCAGATGACTCTTGCTTCGATTGAGGAAGCAAGAGCCGTTCCCAATTTTTCTTATTCTATTAAGTGCTCCTCCATCATGTCCCCAATCACCTGATCAACACAAGCTTCAATCGCCTCCACCTGTGTTTTCATGTGCTGTACAGTATCACCAATGGTTTCCCCCTGAATCGGAATGACCAAAACAAGTAATTTGCTATTTTTTCGTTTAACAGAGATCTCCCGCTTTTTAGCAAGCTCATACAGCCTCTCACCAAATTCAGACTTATTAGCTAAAAACTTCTCATATTCAGGGTGGTTTTGGATTTTTTTATGTGGTACGTAAGGGAATGTTTCAAAACGAATTCCGATCTCGTTTACGCTATTATTTCGGTTGTCTAGCATATTGATATATGTGTCGATATGGACATTAAAGGTTTTGGATAGCCCTGCCTTATGGAATGATTCTATGCTTGTCCAATTTGTTTTCGTGATTAAAAACAGGAAGTTATTTCGGCCTGCTCCTCCGACTTCGCCCCATCTTAAAAGGAGATCCTTATTAGCGGAAAAGGCTTCAAATAAAATGGCCTGCCAGCATATTTTACGCTGCATCCCGTCCATTTTTAGATTTGTTGCTAAGCTTTCGAGCGGCTTTTCGATTGGACGATAGAAGATTGCTAGCTTCTCTTGAAAATCATTAAATAGTAAACGAAGCTTTTCATCTTTTATATGCCAGCTGTCTTTTAAGAAAATTTGATAGTTTAAAAAGTTAAACTGAGAGTTTTTTGGTTGGGCTGTTGTATCCAATGCTAAGAAAATAAAATGAAATTCGATTTTCTCTAAGGCCATTCTATATCTTTTTGCAATCCGGGCTCTTGACTCCAAAGACTCATAACGGTTTGTTTGTTCACGTCCTTCAGCTGCACCCATTTTATTTTCGATTATGATTAGCTTCATTCTATCCCCAGAAGAAGCGCGGATAACAATATCAGGAGTTCCGATCGTTTTACCTAGTCCTACACGTGTTTTTACATCAAAGGAAAAACCCTCTTCAAGCTTGATTCCAGCTTCATGTAAGAACCGAGTAGTAAACTGATGTGAATCCTTGAAACAAGTCACAAGAAAGTCTGAAATCGTATCCTCTCGATAAAAAATATTTAATGCATCAAATGTGTTCATTCATGGCTCCCCCTATAAATATGGACGATTCTTCTGTTCTATTTTTTGAAAATGAAAAAATGTCCCTGTTTAAACGCTCCTTTTTCTTCATTTCTCACTATATAACATATGAGATAACATTTCTATGAAGAAAGGGTAGTGATGAAAATGGCAAAATATCGTATGGTATGGACAAGTTTTTGGGACAATCCGATTGTTTTAGAAGAAATGACTCCTGAGGATAAGTATTTCTATCTTTATCTCCTAACGGGTCCACGTACAACACAAACTGGTATTTATCAGATAACGAAAAAACAAATTGCGTTTGAATTAGGATACTCAATTGATAGTGTTCAACTGTTAATGGACCGATTCATCCATCATCACAAGCTCATTCGCTACAATCCTGAAACAAGAGAGCTGGCAATAAAAAACTGGGGCACAGAAAACCTACATAAATGCGGGAAGGCTGTGATGGATTGCATCATGAAGGAATTAAAGGATGTCAAGGACACCTCGCTTATTCAATATGTGGCAGAATCAATAGAAAAAGAAGAAATTCTCCATCTCTATGAATCGTTTTGTGAGCCTGAAAAATCTCATAAAGAAGAGGACAACCAATATGAAGAAAATATATCCGAAGAGTCAGAATGTGAAGAGACTGATGAGGCTTCTTTGCAGCATTTTACGATACGTGGGGAAAAACAAAAAGAAAAACAAAAAGAAAATAAAAAAGAAAAACAACAACAAAAAGAAAAACAAAAAGCACTTGCCCCAACTATAGAGGAGGAGCAGGATTTAGATACCACTCCAAGCATAGTGGTTCAAGGGCATACCGAACAAACAGATGATGTGAAGGAAATTATTGAGTTTTGGGACAATAATGGTTTTGGTCTTTCAAACATAAATGCAAAAGAGCAGTTGTTGTTGTGGTTAATTAATTCTAGCTTTTTACAGCCTAAAGCTGTGATTTTAAAAGCGATGGCAATTGCCTGTAGTAATAATCAGCGAAGGCTGAACTACGTTGCTGGGATCCTTAGGAACTGGGAGAATGAGTCGTTGCTGACTGTTGAAGAAATTGAAGCATATGATGTTCAATATCATAAAAAAACAGCCGAATCCTGTTCTGCTGGAAGAGATGTTCCAAGAGAATTTGTGCTTGATATTACAGCTGGTGAAGAGGAATAACGATGCCCTTAAAGCATTCTTTAGAAACTGCTTTTCTTAAGTGTGAGGAAAGGACTTTTTTAATTAATCTATAATACTAGAAATACTAGTGATAAAATAGTCCTATAATTCAGGCGGAATGTATAAAATCTTTGCGTAAATTTATTTTTATAGAATTAGATTTTTATGCATTTTGCGTGCTTGGAGCCTTGCAAATTCGATAAACAGAAATACGAGGTTTCTTTTGTTGCTTATGAGGGGGAAGTAGACATGTTAAATATAAAAAAAGTACTAGATTCACTGTCAAAAAAGAGGCCGATTTTTCATGCGGAGGCTGATTTTCAGCAATCTTTAGCATGGGAAATCCGTGAGCATTATCCAGAGAGTCAAATTCGCCTTGAAACGAAAGTGTTTGGGGCGGAAAGAAAGGTGTATTTGGATATTTTATGTGTATATCAAGGTCGCAAATATGCGATCGAGCTAAAATATAAAACACTAAACTATAATTGCACGATCAATGATGAGGAATTTGCATTAAATAACCAGGGAGCACAGGATAATGGGAGATATGATGTGTTAAAGGATGTGCAACGGTTAGAGGAAATGGTCGCTGCTGGTGTTGTAGATGAAGGAGTTCTCATTTTTCTTACAAACGACAAATCTTATTACGCAATGCCTACTCAAGAAATAACGACAGTTGATCGGAATTTCCGCATCCATGAGGGAATGACGGTTAACGGTGGTCTGTTTTGGGCTGAAGAGACAGGGAAAGGGACGATGAAGGGGAGAGAAAAGCCAATTCATCTTAAAGGAAAGTATGTAATGAACTGGGAGACATACAGCCATCTCGACAACAGTAGTAAAGGTGAATTTCGTGGCCTGATGCTTCAAATCGATAAACCGGATTCTCAACAGGAGGAAAAGCTTGAGTATCCATCATGGTTTCAATCGTTCTCTAAAAAGGGAGAGGTCCCGCTCTCTCAAAGAGACTTAATTGAAAAAGTAGCAAATCATTTGCATGGGATTGGCTACGAGGTTCAATTAAACCGTGAAATTGGTAAAGACAAGATCGATCTATGGGCGGTAAAGGATACAAAAGTAATGGCCATTGAAGTGAGATATAAAACAACACTCCTGCAAACAATCTATGGAGATAGCGAAATTCATTTAAAGAAACAAGGTGCACAGGATATTTCCCGGTATGATTACATAAACGACATTGGGAAGTTGGAACGAGTGGTTCAAGGAAGACCAGATGTCAAAGGTTACGCACTTCTCATCACAAATGACCATTTATACTGGCAACAACCAAAAAGACAAAATTCCGTTGATGAGGCATTTCATATCCATGATGGACATGTTGTTGCAGGAGTATGCTCTTGGAAGGAAGAAGCATCTCAAGGGACCATTTCAGGACGGGAAGAACCGATATCTCTCACGCATTCCTATAAAATGAACTGGCAACTATATCTTCAGCTCGGTGAAAAGAAAAATGAGCTATTTCAGGCGTTGTTGGTTGAGGTGGGATAGAAAGGTAAAGTTAATTTTCCAATATGGTGCAAGAGAACCATTCCCTTCTTCTTGACAAGCTATGTGTGTAGGATTAAAATTATAAATTATTTGAAAATAGTTTTACTGCGAATAAAATAATTACCAGCTATGAATGCTATGGATAAAACTATAGCAGGAGCAGCTTCTGGAGAGACCGCGGTTTTGCGGCGCCGAAGGGTTCACTATCTCAGGCGAAAGGACAGAAGAGTATCGAATTTCTATTTGTTATTTGGCTAAGTTAGCATAACAAATATTATTTAGTATTCTTATGACCAAGAGATTTGGAGGACATCCGATCTCTTTTTTTGAGGAGTTTTTTGCTCATTTTTTAAGGAATGGGCTTGGCTGGTTTTAAGGAGGAGTTAGATTTGGCACAACAAGAATTAAAGAGGGATTTAGCCAATCGCCATGTGCAGCTCATTGCAATTGGAGGCACGATTGGTACGGGCTTATTCTTAGGTTCGGGTAAGGCGATTCAATTAGCTGGACCATCGATTATCTTTGCTTATTTAATCATTGGGATCGCGGTATTTTTCATTATGAGGGCATTAGGGGAACTTTTGTTGTCTAAGGCAGGCTATCAATCGTTTACAGATATTGCTGAAGACTACCTTGGACCTCGAGCAGCGTTTGTCACAGGGTGGACGTATTGGTTTTGCTGGATCATGATCGCGATGGCAGACATTATTGCCGTTGGTGTGTATGTCCGCTATTGGTTTGATATTCCACAATGGATACCTGCAATTATCTGTTTAATGATTTTATTAGGCTTCAATCTTTTAACGGTAAAGCTTTTTGGAGAATTAGAGTTTTGGTTTGCGCTTATAAAGGTCATCACAATTCTCTTTCTCATTGCTGTTGGCGTTGTTTTACTCGTGATAGGATTTAAGACTGATGCAGGGACAGTGACGATTAACAATCTATGGGAGCACGGCGGAATTTTCCCAAATGGTATTTCGGGCTTCTTGCTTTCATTCCAACTGGTGTTATTTGCCTTTGTTGGTGTGGAGCTAGTCGGTGTAACGGCAGCAGAAACAGCAAATCCAAAGAAAAATATTCCATCGGCGATTAATAAGATTCCATTACGTATCCTATTTTTCTACATTGGGTCGATCATTATTCTATTATGTATTAACCCATGGACAGAGCTAAATGGATCGGAAAGTCCGTTTGTAAAAACATTCAGCTTAGTTGGAATCCCAATTGCTGCGGGAATCATTAATTTCGTTGTTTTAACGTCAGCTGCTTCTGCCTGTAACAGCGGATTGTTCTCAACAAGCCGAATTTTATTTAATTTAAGCAAGACAGATCAAGCACCAGCAAATTTTAAAAAGCTTAATAAAAATCATGTTCCTGGTAACGCATTATTGATATCAACAATTGTCGTATCAATAGGAGCCCTTTTAAGCAAGCTTATTCCAGAGCAAGCCTTTGGAATCGTTTCAACAATTAGTGCGATTTGCTTTATTTGGGTGTGGGGTGTTATTCTCATTTGTCATATAAAATATAAGAAAACGAGACCGGAATTACATGCAAAATCAACATTTAAAGCACCATTTACCCCATTTATAAATTATGCAGTTTTAACGCTATTTGGCGTGATTTTGATTATTATGCTGTTTGCTAGTGAGACACGTCCTGCGTTGCTGCTGACACCTTTGTGGTTTGTTTTGTTGTATGTGATGTATTCGTTTAGAAGGAAATATTAATAAAAGAAATAAGTCCAATTCGCATATGAATTGGACTTATTTCCTTTATTATATATAAGGTTATTTATGTTTTAACAGGAGAAAGCTTAGAAATAATAACTTTTATAATCTATTGTATACCTAAAACAATGAAAGCCCTACCTCTCTTTCATCCTTACGGCTCCTTGTCCGTGCCAGTGTGAATCAGGATTGCAAAAATAAAGTGACTATTTTATCGGGTTATTTGGTGAAACTTCGAACATCCGTAAAAGAATTTCAAAAAATATAAATGGATTAGATTGTAAAATAACAAAAGAGGTTATTGCTCTAAAGGTGAGTTGAAGAAGTTGAATGTCTTTGAAAACGATTTACGATTAATAATAAAGATATTCTCGAAGGATTCAGAATATTTTCGGAAGATGTAATATGTTATCTAAAATTAACCTTAACAGAAACTTTTAATTTGATTTTCAGTAATACCTTTAATTAATTCTAGTTCACTAATCAAAAATTCATGTGCATTATCTAGCATTTTTTTCTCGCTTGTATTAAGTGCTTTTTCTTTCTTCATACGCATTAAATCACGTACAACTTCAGCGCATTCTTGTATTTTACCCGTTTTTATTTTTCTTATGTTCACTTCATACCTTTGTTTCCACGGCAGTAATCTATCTGTTTCTCCATGCTGAAAAATGTGTATGATGTGTTTTAATGCATTTATGTCTGTAACAGGACGTATACTTGAATTCAATATTTTACATGTAGGAATCATGACTTGCATATTACCGATTAACATTTTTATGACATAATACTGTTGTTTTTCCCCTGAGATTTCCTTTTCTTCTATTGCATTAATTATACCTGCTCCGTGTAATGAATAAACAATGTTATCGCCAATCTGAAACATATAATCCACCTCCATATATGGTAACCTTCCTAACCTTAACATATATCTTGTTTTTAATCAAATTTTTAATAATAACATATATTTATTTTTTATGTCAATTATTTTATCTTTTGATACCAGAAAATACGAAATTGTCTCGTATTACCAATAAAAGGGAAGGGTGATGTTCCTGCGTATATTCTGAAATCGCTCCTAACCTTAATAATCTAATCTATATAAAACCCTCTGAGCAAATCATACAAAAAAACAGCTGCCTTGTTCAGCAATCAGCTTCCCTTTAGTTCAACAAAGATTACTTTTATAATGGTCATTATGAGCTCTTTGTTTGTATTATTATTTTAGTTGAATTCCAAAAATTTGCAATTCTTTAAGTTTCCTGATAAGATAGAGGAGAATTATTTTTGTTCGGTGTAAAGGATAGTATTTCATCTTGATGATACTTTGGGCAAGGATAGTAATACAATGTGTGGTAACGCACTAGGAGGCAACAAATATGGAACAAGGTACAGTTAAATGGTTTAATGCAGAAAAAGGTTTTGGCTTTATTGAACGTGAAAATGGAGACGATGTGTTCGTACACTTCTCTGCAATCCAAAGTGACGGCTTCAAATCTCTAGACGAAGGTCAAAAAGTAACGTTTGACGTTGAGCAAGGTGCTCGTGGAGCCCAAGCCGCTAACGTTCAAAAAGTTGCTTAATCTTTAATCGTTTATACAAACAGGCTCTTATATAGGGTCTGTTTTTTTGTTCTCTGTGTAATAGTCAATAAAAAAACCTACTCAACGTTTTGAATAGGGAGATGGTACAGGTAATAAAAAAAGATTTAAAGTCTTAAAAGTAAACTGCAATATGATGAGTAAATATATTATTAAATACAATTACATTTTATTGTTAACCTGCACTTTTAGCGCAATAGGAAATGCGATTTCTTTTTGAAGTATCGCACCGTTAGCAATATAATTATTTATTTAATAACTGTTACACCTACATAAACACCTGCTAAGAAAATAGTTGTTATAACAACTACATGAAATACTATCCAAGCCCATCTACCATACAAAAACGATTCATGAGATATAGGTTTTCGTAATTCAGATGAAATAATCTTACCACCCAATATTTCAAATAATAAGTAGTAAACCCACCGTAAAGAATAAGAATCCCATAAGTCCCATTCTGGTTCAAACTTAAATATAGGGGTAGCCATTAATATCACCTCCGCCAAGATCCCTAAGTGAATCGTTCCCCAATAGAAAGGAATTTTCCATACCCATTTCTCAGGACTAAATCTTACACCGAACATTACAGTAAAGGGAAAAGCAGTTGAAACTAACCCATATGGCATTAGTAAATTACCATGTAAAACATTGTTCGGAAAAGAATAAAATCCTACTAACGTAAAGAGATAACAAAGAATATTAGCGGAAAAAGCACTAATGATATACAATAAACCGTACTTTTTCCAATCTAATCGTATAAAGTATAAACACCCTAATCCCATTAATATAATGGTAACCAACAGTCCAATTTTCTCTAAAACCACGCAATCACCTTAACTGTTTTTAACATAGGGTTACCATAAATTAGTTAAACTAACCTGCATTTATCACAATAAGAAATGCGATACTCTTTGTTGAAGATCGCACCCGATTGTTTAAGTGATATTTTTGACAAAGGGAATTCGCCTAATTCCAAATGAGATTTAAAAAAGGCATGAATTATCATTTAACTTTAAGTACAATAGTTTACAATCTTTTGCAAAGCGTATCTTTAATTTCCCTATACATAAAAAAGAATATCAGACGTTACCAAATAAGGTGTCTGATATTCTGAAAAAATTCCATTAATTATGATTATTTTCTCAGACATTTTTAATGCACCACTTTATGTGATTACTTGTTCAAGCATCAAATTGACATTAGATAGATGTAATTCAGCTGGTTTAAATGTTGTGAAGTTTCTAAAATCTGTAAAAAAAGTAACTATAGGATGCATATCTTCAGGATCAGCTGCCTATTCAGACAGTTTTTCTTATGCAATAAAAGGGGCAGGTTAGTGCAAAAAGAGGAGTCATACAAGGAGTATAGAATTAGTAATTAACTGATAAAGACTATTGTATTTTTAAGGAGATAAAAATGAAAAAGAGAAAAGTTGGGATTTTACTTTATGATTATGTTGATATTTTAGACTTTTCTGGTCCAGCAGAAGTTTTGTCGTTAACTTCAAATTCTAAACCTGAGCAATTATTAACACTTTACAAAAAGGAATTGTTACCTACCCGACCATTTGAGGTCTTTACAATAACAGAGAATGAACTGACAATCAAAACTCATTCAGGAATAAAAGTGAAGCCTGATTTTAGGTTTGATAACCATTCTGAATTAGATATTTTAATAATTCCTGGTGGACCTGTAAGGGCTGATTCAATCTATGGTTAAGAATAAGAATGTTCGAGAATGGATAATTAAACATAAAAATATTGAATACATATGCTCTGTTTGTACAGGAGCGATACTAATAGGTGCAACAGGATTGTTAAATGGAAAAAATGCTACAACTCATCATTTAGCATTAAAAATGTTGCAAGATAATTATCCTGACATTCGTGTGAGCTCAGAAAGCAAAGTTGTACAAGATGGCAATATCATAACTTCTGGTGGCGTTTCTTCAGGTATAAATATGGCACTATATCTTGTAGAGAACATTACTGGAAAATCAACAGCAGACAGGACAGCTAAAGCTATTGAATTTAATTTATAATGATTTTTCTAATTACATACAACCAACTAGTAGTTTGTGAATTAATGTACTTAAACAAAACCAGCTTTTAGTTTGTCAATAAATATATTTTAAATTTATAATCACTAAATGCTATACTAAAAATGCACAACTTAAATAACCCTCCTGATCCAATTTGGAAGGTTTTAGTTGTATAGGAAAATGCTGTTACTAAATAGTTTCTTGGAATGGCGTTTTCGTTTTTAACATCGCATAAATCCAGTGTAAAAGCTTATTAGCACATGCAATAATGGCTACTTTATAAGGCTTACCTTC
>JAPSLL010000070.1 GCA_031180805.1 Bacillus sp. (in: firmicutes) | reverse complement strand
GTTCGATTCCGGTCCTCGGCACCATTTGAATTTTATTTTGTTTTGCCAGTGTGGCGGAATTGGCAGACGCGCACGACTCAAAATCGTGTTCCTTCGGGAGTGTCGGTTCGACCCCGACCACTGGTATCATGTATAGATTTTAATTGATTAATTCAACGTTTCTTACATAATGTAAGAAACGTTTTTTATTTATCTCCAATACATTTATAAAAATATTCACTTCTGAAGTCAATTTTTCGGATTTATTCAATAAGAACCCTGGATATTATAAGTGCAAACGAAACAAATACAATTTTGCTACCCTCAGCTTATTTGATAAGAGTATTTCTAACATTATACAGTGGTAACCTAGATAATGTACCTAAAGCTACCATTATTGCACTATTTTCTTTGCATTTTTTATTTGGTAATAGTAAAGTTTATAATGTTCTAAATTAAAGTCTGATAAAAAGTCATAAAGCATGCTATAAGAGTAGAAAGCGGAACATTTTCACTTTTTAATATAGAGACGAAGGTTTGACCTGGTATTTGATAATGAAAGGATTTGAGTTTGAATATGAAAGATAATTTTTGGCGTGAATTGCCACGACCTTTTTTTGTACTTGCACCAATGGAAGATGTGACAGATGTTGTTTTTCGCCATGTGGTGAGTGAAGCAGCTAGACCTGATGTGTTTTTTACTGAGTTTACAAACACGGAGAGTTATTGCCACCCAGATGGAAAACAAAGTGTGCGCGGACGTTTGACTTTTACCGAAGATGAACAGCCAATTGTTGCACATATATGGGGGGATAAGCCAGAATATTTTCGGCAAATGAGTATTGGGATGGCGGAGCTTGGATTTAAGGGTATCGATATCAATATGGGCTGTCCTGTAGCTAATGTGGCGTCTAAAGGTAAGGGAAGTGGCCTTATCCTTCGTCCAGAGGTTGCTGCTGAAATTGTACAAGCTGCAAAAGCAGGGGGCTTACCTGTAAGTGTGAAGACTAGACTTGGTTACACATATGTAGACGAGTGGAAGGATTGGTTAACACATATTTTGAAACAGGATATCGCTAATCTTTCGATCCATCTACGGACTAGAAAAGAAATGAGCCAAGTAGATGCTCATTGGGAGTTGATTCCGGAGATTAAGAAACTACGTGACGAGATTGCACCAGATACACTGTTAACAATCAATGGGGATATTCTCGACCGTCAAACTGGCTTGAAGCTCGCTGAACAGTATGGTGTTGATGGAGTTATGATTGGCCGTGGAATATTTAAAAATCCATTTGCCTTTGAAAAAGAGCCAAGAGAGCATACTAGTCAGGAATTGCTTGATCTATTAAGATTGCACCTTGACCTCCATGATAAATATTCAACTGAATTAGAACCACGTCGATTTAAACCTCTTCATCGCTTTTTTAAGATTTACGTCAAAGGGTTTCGAGGGGCAAGTGAATTAAGAAATCAATTGATGAGCACAAATTCAACTGATGAAGTGCGTGCAATGCTCGATAACTTTGAGGAAAAGAATGTTGATGAGATGGTTGAACAATAGGATGTTGTAATCCTAATTTTCCAATAGGAACGATAGACCACTTGCAAACAGTGATATACCAATGTTTGTGAGTGGTTTTTTAGAAGATAAATTTACCATAGAGAATTATATACATATTTAAAAAGGTTACTCATTTTGTTGGTTACTAACCAACTAACTAACATAATCTAATTAAAATATTCTTTAGAGTCCCTAGCACTGTTGTGTTTGAACAAAGTGATACGGATTATATTACGTTTAAGCTTAATATTTAGGCTTTTAGTTTCTCAATTAGGGCATAGCAGGAAGACTCTTCACTTATTGGCAAGTTTCCGTTTTGGCAGAATTGGACAAGTTCATGCGCGGATTTATGAATCTCTTCAAATAATTCAATTATAGGAACAGCAGGAGATTTCTTTAGTTGTTTTCCTGATAGGTGAGAATCGTATTTGATAACAAATTGAGCTATATCATCTAATCTTTCTAAATATACATCTTCAACATTATCTAATAAGATGATATCTTGACGATTCTCCTTTAATTGGCTTTTTCTAGCGGAAACTAAGCTATTCCAAGTAATGAAAATGTCTTCTGTTGTCTCATCCTCGCCAAAAACTACTACATCATCAATCGTAATTTTGACCAAACCAGGTAAATCGACTTGATAATTGAATTCTAATTGTTTTATTGCTTCTTCCTTTGCATGTGGTGAATGAATGGGAATTAAGTCAAAAACATCACCTGTATCGGAAAATTTTAATATATACGTTTCAATTTTTATGTTACTCATATTATTTTCCTTCCTTCCTTGACCTCCTGATGGCTTATTTGTTTGAAACTACTATTTTATATTTTCCTTTGTTCACGGTTATAGAAATCGAATCTTCTTAAATATTATAATAGGGTTTTCAAAGGAGAGTGAGAGTTATTTTTATATTTCGTACGACTTGGATAGATAAAATTGCTTGTTATAAAATGAATGTTCAAGCTATCATTAGGGACGAAATTCTATTAGAAAACAAAGATATAGGATTCATATCGTATAAGGATAATGACATTAAATATTATAACCCCAACATTAAAAATTGAACTGAAAAAAATCACACGCTATATAATATCTTTAATAATACTTCTTTCCTAATAGGTATTACCCAAATATCTTCAAATATATCAAAATATAAAATTGACAACTATAAATTACCTATGCTAGACTTGTGTTCGAGGATTGTTACCGCTTTATTGTGGGCTATACCTATTTTTTGTTGTAGATGATGAATTTATAAAGAATAGGGACTATCTATGAATGTATATAAAGTAATTAATAATAATATCGTATTGTCTAGGAATCAAGATAATCAGGAAATTGTCGTTATGGGTAAGGGGCTCGGTTTTAAGAAAAAAGTCGGCGATGTTATTGATGAAACTCGAATTGAGAACATTTATCTCAGTTCAAAGGAGTGGAATGTCAATAAATTAACCCAAATGCTTTCTTCGATCCCTATGGAACACATTCAGGTAGCCAATGAAATCATTAGCTTTGCGAAAGTTTCACTTGGTAAGAAACTAAGTGAAAATATCTTCTTAACATTGACCGACCATATTAGTTATGCGATTGAGCGCTATCAGAATGGCATGGAAATTAAGAATGCCCTTCTATGGGAAATCAAGAGGTTTTATAATCATGAGTTCTTGATTGGAAAAGAAGCGTTATCAATTGTTAGAAACCGACTTGGGGTTGAGTTACCAGAAGATGAAGCTGGTTTTATTGCTTTGCATATCGTAAATGCTGAGCTTGATATGGGACAAGTAAGCAGAGTTTCTGAAATAGCAAAGGTTATCCAAAATATCCTTAGTATTATAAAGTATCACTTCAAAATTGAATTGGACGAGTATTCGCTAAATTATGAACGGTTTATCACACACTTGAAGTTTTTCTTTCAACGATTGTTTAATGGTGTTAAATTGGATGATGCCGGGACGTCAAGTTTCATTTTCATGTTGAAGGAAAAGTATACAAACGAGTACGCCTGTGCATTGAAAATTAGGGAGTATATAAAGAAGGAATTTGGAAGAGACCTAGAGGAAGATGAGCTAATCTACCTGACGATACATATAAAAAGAATAACGAGTGATTAGGATTGTTACTGTCAAGCAGGCTATACCTAAATGAACCCTTTATTTAAAAAGGGATTCATTTAGGTATTTTTTTATTCATTTTAATCTGCAACAAGTCATTTTAGGTAATGTGAGAATGGAGGATAAAACGGATGAACTATCAAGAGTTAGCGAAATTAATCATCGACAAAGTTGGTGGTGAGGGAAATATAAAAAGCATGACCCACTGTGCTACACGTTTGCGTTTTAATTTAAAGGACGACAAAAAAACAGATGAACAAACGTTAAAAAGTACTCCTGGTGTAATGGGAGTAGTGAACAAAGGCGGACAATATCAAGTTATTATTGGAAGCGATGTTGCAAATGTTTATAAAGAGATCACTAAGCAAACCAATATTTCCAATCAAGGTGATGAGGTTAAAGAAGAAGATAAGCGTTCTGCTTTTGCAAAGGTGATTGATACGATTACAGGAATTTTCACCCCGATTCTTCCTGCGATTACTGCAGCAGGGATGCTTAAAGCAGTTTTATCACTATTAGTCGTATTTAAAGTTTTAACAATAGAAAGCCAAAGTTATCAAATTATGAATTTCATGGCAGATGCTGCTTTTTACTTTTTACCTATCTTGCTAGCAGCGTCTTCTGCACAAAAGTTTAAAACAAATATGTACTTAGCCATGATGGTTGGAGGAATATTACTGCATCCAACTTTTATTACGATGGTGACTACAGCGAAAGAGACTGGAGATGCGATTCAACTTTTTGGACTTCCTATCTCTGCTGTATCCTATTCATCTTCTGTTATCCCGATCATTCTTTCTGTATGGTTTATGTCTTATATTGAACCGATTGCAGATAAAGTTTCACCTAAGGCGATTAAGTTCTTTAGTAAACCATTGATTACGATCTTTATCGTGGGAACAGTTAGTTTAGTCGTTTTAGGACCTATTGGTTATTTGATTAGTGATGCTATCTCAAACGGAATAACGACATTAGAATCTGTTAGTCCATGGATCGTTCCATTATTAGTAGGAACCTTTAGTCCATTGCTTGTTGCAACAGGTACTCACTACGGTTTAGTTCCAATTGGAATTAACAACCGGATGACAACAGGTTATGATACAGTAATTTATCCTGGAATGCTTGCTTCAAATGTAAGTCAAGGTGCTGCTGCTATTGGGGTTGGTATCAAATCTAAAGATAGTTCGATTAAACAATTAGCTTATTCTGCGGGCTTAACTGGTCTGTTTGGTATTACAGAGCCTGCTTTGTATGGGGTCAACCTACGCTATAAGACACCATTATATGCTGCGATGATCGGTGGCGGTGTCGGTGGATTATTCATGGGTATTTTTAGAGTACGAAACTTCTCTGGTGGCTCACCAGGTATTCTAACATTACCTAGTTATATTGGAGATAACACGTTAAGTTTCTTCTATTATGCATGTATTGGTGCAGCTATCAGTATTGTCGTAACATTTATCGCAACGTTAATCCTGTATAAAGATCCAGTCGTTGAAGAAAAATCTGAAGAACCAATTAAACCGGAAACTAATACAAAATTGAATTTTAATGGAGCAACGATTTTATCGCCGATGCAAGGGACTTTACACAGCTTAAAGCATGTAGATGATGGCATGTTTTCCGAAGAAATTTTAGGACAAGGTGTAGCGATTGAACCATCTGAGGGTACCGTTGTTTCACCTGTGAATGGTACAGTAAGTGCAGTGTTTGATTCAAAACATGCAGTTGGTATTACGAGTGAAGATGGTCTGGAACTATTAATTCATGTTGGAATCGATACTGTTCAGCTGAATGGGGAAGGGTATGAGTATTTCATTCAAAAAGATCAAAAAATCCAAATAGGTGACAAGCTAATTCAGTTTGACCTTGAAGGAATTAAAGCAAAAGGATATAAGACGATTACTCCTGTCGTGATTACAAACTCAGCAGAGGTTGGAGATATTTTAACAGCAAATGAAAGCCCAATTAAATTTGGTGAAGAAATCATTAAAGTAATGAAGTAGGAGGAGAACTAATGGGATTTAGAGAAGATTTTTTATGGGGCGGTGCGACCGCAGCAAATCAATGTGAAGGCGGATTTGACCAAGGTGGGAGAGGTCTAGCAAATGTTGACGTCATTCCAACTGGTCCAGACCGTCGAAGTATCATTACAGGTAAAAAGAAAATGTTTGCTTTTGAGGAAGGATATTTTTATCCTGCAAAAGAGGCAATTGATATGTACCATCATTACAAAGAGGATATCGCTTTATTCGGAGAAATGGGCTTTAAAACGTATCGTTTATCGATTGCATGGAGCCGTATCTTTCCTAAAGGTGATGAGCTTGAGCCGAATGAAGAAGGTCTAAAATTTTACGAAGACCTTTTTAAGGAATGCCATAAGCATGGAATCGAACCTTTAGTGACAATTACCCATTTTGATTGTCCGATGCATTTGATTGAAACGTACGGTGGCTGGCGAAATCGGAAGTTAATTGATTTTTATAAACGCTTATGTAAAGTATTGTTTACTCGATATAAGGGACTTGTTAAATACTGGCTTACTTTCAATGAAATCAATATGATTCTCCATGCACCATTTCTTGGAGCAGGGATTTGCTTTGAGGAAGGTGAAAATGAGGAGCAAGTAAAATATCAAGCAGCACATCATGAGCTTGTTGCAAGTGCCGAAGCTACAAAAATCGCACATGAAATCGACCCTGAGAATAAAGTGGGATGCATGCTAGCAGCAGCGAGTTATTATCCTTATAGTTGTCGACCAGAAGATGTCTGGGAAGGAAAGAAAAAGGACCGAGGAAATTACTTTTTCATTGATGTGCAATCAAAAGGTGCTTATCCTGCTTATGCACTAAAAGAACTAGCTAGAAAGAACATTGTGATTGACATGAAGCCTGAGGATTTAGAAGTATTAAAGAAGCATACTGTTGACTTCATTTCTTTCTCTTATTATGCTTCACGTGTTGCAGCAGCCGAAGATTCTAATGTGGAAAAGACGGCAGGCAATTTGTTCCCAACGGTAAAGAACCCGTACCTCCAAGCAAGTCAATGGGGATGGCAAATTGATCCTTTAGGTCTGCGCATTACAATGAACGATTTATATGATCGTTATGAGAAGCCTTTATTCATTGTTGAAAATGGGCTCGGTGCAGTAGATATACCAGATGAATCAGGGTATGTAGAGGATGATTATCGGATTGAGTATTTAGCAGCACATATTCAAGCTATGAAAGATGCTGTAGATGAAGATGGTGTTGATCTTCTTGGCTATACGTCCTGGGGCTGCATCGACCTAGTATCAGCAGGCACTGGTGAGATGAAGAAACGCTATGGCTTTATCTATGTAGACCGTGACAATGATGGAAATGGAACTTTAAAAAGAACGAAGAAGAAGTCATTTCATTGGTATAAAAAAGTGATTGCAACAAATGGGGAAGATTTATCGAATCAATAGTAATAAATGAACGGTTCTATCATCTTTTGCTGAGGTAGGGTTGTTGATAGAAGCCTATAGTAATAATTTCTTGATAAGAGGGTGTACTTAAAAAGGTACATCCTTTTTTTATATAGGAAAAGTGAAAGTAAAGTATTTTATTGAAATAGGATTACTTGCTTCAATTAATTTAAAATGACCATGGATGAGGTCATTAAAGGTATAGGAAAGGGACTTTTGGAGTAGTGAGAAATCCTTTAAAGCTAATTCGAAAGTATCTGGAAATAATAAATTATTTACTGATATAGTATTTTGATGATAAAATTGATATAGTTCGTTTTTTGCTTAATCTTATTTTAAGAGCGGGGGACCCAAATTTTTTCTGCGGATAGTTCCGCTATTGGTGAATTCTAAAAAAAGAAGGGGCTCATTGTTTCCCGTAGTCCTAACCTGAAAGCTAACCTCGTAAGCGATTGAGAGGAAACAGTAGGATAGAGAATGGTGAATCGGCATTAGCCGTTTTTTTGTGTGAAATATCGTATCTATTTGTTTCCCTTGCCTGAGACATTCGTTTATTTAAAATCAACAAGAAGGTGGGGTAATTAATGAAAAAATTCAAATTAAGTTTAGCAATTCAAATTTTTATCGGTCTTATATTAGGTATAATCATCGGTGGAATCTTCTATGGAAGTGAAACGGCACAAAGTGTCTTACAGCCATTTGGGGATCTGTTCCTCCGTTTAATTAAAATGATTGTTGTGCCAATTGTCCTTTCTAGCATTATCGTTGCGATTGCGGGTGTTGGTGATTTAAAATCTGTTGGTAAGCTAGGAGCTAAATCACTTACTTATTTTATAGGAATGACATTGATTGCAATAGCTGTCGGACTTATAGCTGCGAATATATTCCAGCCTGGTGCTGGTCTAAATATGGACAAGCTGGAGCATTCTGATATTTCAAACTATGTTGAAACATCAGAAGAGCAAGAAGGAAAAACTATTGCCGAAACACTTCTTCATATTGTTCCGACAAATCCAATTAGTGCAATGGTTGAAGGCGATATGCTTGCGATTATTTTCTTTGCTGTCGTTTTCGGTCTTGGAATTGCAGCCATTGGAGAAAAAGGAAAACCGGTTTTACGTTTCTTTGAAGGTACGGCAAGTGCAATGTTTTATGTAACAAACTTATTTATGAAATATGCACCAATTGGTGTTTTTGCACTAATCGGTGTAACGATTTCTAAATATGGTTTTGCATCACTTATTCCATTAGGTAAGTTAGCTCTTACTGTTTATGGAACAATGATTTTCTTTGTCATTGTTGTTTTGGGCATAATGGGTAAAATTGTTGGGTTCAGTATTTTTAAATTATTGAAGCTGATCAAAGAAGAGTTAATCTTAGCATTTTCAACATCAAGTTCGGAAACCGTACTTCCGAAAATTATGGACAAAATGGAGCAAGCAGGAAGTCCAAAGCATATTGCAACTTTCGTTATTCCAACAGGTTACTCGTTTAATTTAGATGGTTCTGTTTTATACCAAGCAATCGCATCATTATTTATTGCGCAAATGTTTGGCATTGAACTAAGCATTGGCCAACAAATAACCCTAATGCTTGTCTTGATGGTAACCTCTAAAGGTATGGCAGGGGTACCTGGTGTCTCATTCGTTGTTCTATTAGCTACATTTAGTACAATTGGTTTACCTCCAGAAGGATTAGCCATTATTGCTGGTATTGACCGAATTCTAGATATGGGACGTACTGCGGTGAACGTAGTAGGAAACTCATTAGCAGCGATTGTTATCGCTAAATGGGAAGGGCAATTTAACCCTCCTCTTGAAGCTGAAAACATGAAAGATGCTTCATAAAATTGTCTCAGCAATCATGAAAATCTGTGAAATAAAGACCTTCAACGTTAATGTTGAAGGTCTTTTTTGTGAGATGATAAAAATTAACTACGGGAATCACTTTTTTAGTAAAATTTTCGTAGTAAGATACGGATGAATTAAATACAATTTATCAACGTTTCTTACATTTAGGAGGAACGTTTTTTTTATTTATCACCAATATGACGCTTTTACGGACTTGTTATGAATAAGTGCTTAGCTTCAATGATGTTGTTAGCGAATATAGTGCTCTCCTCTACTTTTCTATATTTTTGAAAACAAAATGGGAATTAAGCTTTTTAATTATTTTGTAGGATAATATCTGATTTTAAGTGTATTTTGACTTAAAAATAAATGAAACAATGATACTATAAAGAATTTCCAAAAATGGAACGATATTAAAAGTGAGAGTGAGGGGTGATTGCATTCATATCTTTCTATTTATACTTCCTTCACTTTTAAAGAAGTCATCAAAAAATATAGGGTAGGTGGGGCATATTGGCAAAGTTATTGTTTGTAACAGACTTATACTATCAAGCGAAAGGAGCTAGAGTTTATTATGAGGAGGATTTATTTCTAACCTCTCAATTAAGGGAAGATTTTCAAGTCGTTATTTGTCATCCTAAGGATACCGAAATGTTTGAAAAGGACTTTGACTTAATCGTGTTTCGAAATGCAGGACCAGTGATTAATTTCAAGGACCATTATCAGTCATTTCGACATAGAGTTGTTGCAAACCAGTTAAAAACCTACAATTCATTCAATGGGAAAGGTGACATGAATGGGAAAGAGTATTTAATTGAGTTGACGAAAAATGGTTTCCCTGTTATTCCGACCATTGATAACCTAGACAATTTAAAAAATCTGCCTGATGTAGAAACGTACATTATAAAACCAAAGGATGGGGCAGATTCGATAGGCTTTGAATTTGTACATAAAAGTGAGCTTAATACGAAGGTTGATTCAAACGAAAAAAATATTTTAGTGCAGCCATTTATAAATTTTGAATATGAGGTCTCCTTCTACTTTATTGACAAAGAATTTCAATATGCTCTTTATGCTCCAGACAAAAGCAAAAGATGGGAATTAAAGGAATACATTCCTACGAAGCAGGATTTACAGTTTGCCGAGCGTTTTATTGAATGGAACAATCTTGATTGGGGAATTGAACGAGTGGATGCTTGTCGAACTAAAGAGGGTCATCTTTTACTAGTAGAACACGAGGATTTAAATCCTTATTTATCTTTATCCTTGCTACCACCGAAAGTATGCGATAGCTTTGTGGAAGCGTTTAAAAAATCATTAATAAAAGCACTTGAAGTGAATCAGCATGAAAAAGTTTTAATTGCAAATTGATTGATAGTTTTTGTATTTATACTGGATTCTATTAAAAAGTTATAACAAAAAAACATAATAGGTGGTTTTTGTATGAATATAACAGTATCTGATAGAATGAGTTTTTTTCAGCCATCAATCTTTAGTGAATTAGCATCATATAAGCAACAAAAGCTTGCAGAAGGTGCTTTTATTATTGATTTAAGTATTGGAAGTCCAGATTTAGCCCCTCCATCCTATATTACAGAAACGTTAGCTGAAGAGGTTATGAAGCCTGGTCAGTATGGATATGCAATAACTGGGACAAACGATCTTAATGATGCATTTTCCAGCTTTTATAAGAAGAAATATCAAGTCGCACTTAATCCAGATGAGGTTTTACTTGTTATGGGATCTCACGATGGCCTTGTCCATTTACCAATGGTTTTTGCAAATCCTGGTGATCTCATTTTAGTACCAGACCCAGGGTATGTTGGCTATGCTGCTGGAATAGCGCTGGCAGGAGCTAAGCCTTATTTAATGCCTTTGAAAAAGGAAAACGACTTTTTGCCCGATCTTTCAGCAATACCAGATCATATTGCTAAACTAGCAAAGATCATGATATTGAATTTTCCTGGTAATCCAGTTCCTGCAATAGCTAGTAAGGAATATTTTGCAGAGGTTATCGCATTTGCAAAAAAGCATAATATTATAGTGCTTCATGACTTTGTCTATTCAGAGGTTTATTTTGATGGGAAGGAATCAGTAAGCTTCTTATCAGTTGATGGAGCCAAAGATGTCGGGGTTGAGCTATTTTCATTTTCTAAAAATTATAATATGGCAGGTAGTCGAATTGGATATTTGGCTGGTAATAAAAAAATTATCCAAGCGATGCATCAATTTAAAAGTAATTTAGATTATGGAGTATTTTTACCTATTCAAAAGGCAGCAATTCAAGCATTGAAAAAAGGTGAAGAATACAGCGAAACCATTCGAGAAATATATCAGGAAAGACGAGATATTTTAGTAAATGGTTTAAATGAAATAGGATGGGAAGTCATGAATCCTAAGGCAGGAATGTTTGTCTGGGCTGAAGTTCCCAGAGGCTGGACATCTATTGAATTTGCCTATGCATTAATTGAGAAGGCAAATGTCGTTGTAACCCCTGGCAATGCCTTTGGGCCAAATGGGGAAGGATATGTAAGAATCGCTTTAGTGCAAGATATTGATAAGCTTAAATTGGCGATTTCTAATATTGAAAAAGCGGATTTATTGCAAGTAGGTGTCGTTTAGTTTTTTAATAAATTAATTATGGAAAGACAGTTAGCGGAAATGGCTAGCTGTCTTTTTTACTAAATATAGTTTACCTAAAATACACATATATAATGTCGAAAACTTTCCCGTAATATTGCGATAACAACGTTCTAAGTCTGTAGGAAAATAAAGGAATCTAGTATATAATCATTAGTAATAACGAAAAAAATACACAGATAACGCAAAAATTACGCAACTAAGAAAGGAATCTGATATTTAAAATGTGTACCTCACTAAATAGATTATTCGATTTTGTAACGTGTCTTGACGAAAAGGCATTAAGGGACGAAAAGCTATTAAATGCATTAATAGAGGCAGACTTGTTAGAACCGTTAAATGATGTGATTATGCGTAAATATGAATGTAATAGAAATGCTAGTTTAGGCGTCCATTAAGGGCGTCATTTTTTATTATCCTTTTAAGATGTTCTACAGAAGGAATTATATTGAAAACTCTTTATTTTGTTAATTGAATGAGGAGAGATTTTATGGATAAAGATAAGATTTTTAGAAGAGTTATAGGATTCTAGGTGGAAGATTAATAACGGTATGACTTATGAACAAATTGTTGAAATTATCGGTGGAGAAGGAGATATTCTTTCAGAATCAGGTAATGAAGGCGATCAGTTCCATACGGTTAACTACATGTATAATGGCGAAGGCGACCTAGGTGCTAATGCTAACTTTACATTCCAAGGCGGTAAACTTCAAAATAAAACGCAAATGGGATTTAAATAATAACGTAGATGAGGACGATATCAACGGCCCCTTTATTTCTAAATGACGGTGTCGTACGGGGCAGCGTCTTTTTATAGTGTGTAGAGGATTAATGAATCTATATATAAGAGTAGAATTAGAATAACTTTTACCAAAGTGACTAGCCCAAAAAACTATGATATCCTTGTCCATATAATTAAACACTGGACAAGACAACTTCCACCTTATTCTAAAGTTTTTAGATTATACTTGGAATTTGTCAATGAAAGGCAAGACTACTTATCGTTATTGGAGGAATTTTCATAATGGATCAACGCAATGCACACTATTACATATCCAAACTTGGACTTGAAGCACATCCTGAGGGTGGATATTATAAAGAAACATTTAAATCAGGGGAGCAGACGACAGACAAGGAGTTATCAGTAAGCTTTGATGGGCAGCGGAAGCTTTATACGAGCATTTACTTTCTATTAACTTCTAATGACGTATCACATTTTCATCGTTTGAAATCAGATGAATTATGGTATTACCATGCAGGAAGCCCTTTAACCATCCATATCATTCATGAAAATGGAGAATATGAAGAAATTAAGCTTGGATTAGACTTTGATAACGGAGAGGTGCCACAAGCATTAGTTCCGAAAAACTCGATCTTTGGCTCTTCTGTTATGGATAAGGATACATTTTCCTTAGTAGGATGCATGGTCTCACCTGGTTTTGAGTTTCAGGACTTTGAACTGTTCACACAGGCTGAGCTTTTATCAGCTTATCCCGAGCATAAGGATGTAATTATGAAGTTGGCATATGAAGTAATTCCTGAGTAAGAGGTAAGATGATTTTTATTACTGCCTGACGATTTCTCTTTTAGCTATCTTTAACACCGATCTTTCCCACTAAAATCATGCTGTTTTCGATGAACTTTATGTTGAGGTCTTTGGTGTTAGAGATGGTCAGCTTTTACATGAATCACATCTTCGAAATAGTATTCCATTTATGATTGAACGTTTACATAATCTAACACTCCCTAGTAAATAACCTAATTACATTTTCATTCCCTCAAATAATCCAGAAAACACCACTATCAAATTTTTCGAAATTTCGTCATTTTTTTACAATGAATTAATACTAGGTTAATAGTAAAACGATAAAATGATAGAAGGGAAAAGTTTGTTGTGTATTTCAAGCGGAAAAATAGCAAGAAATTGAAAATTTGGAACGGTTTATCTGTATATCCTTACATGAAATGAATTAGCTATAAATTCAGAATGACGGATGGAAATATTTTTGTTTTAGAGATGAATTATTATTAGTTGTAAATTTCCGAATGTTGAAGAATACACCAGGTGCATGCTTTCAAACAGTATATTACAAAGTTTGAATTGTAATCTGGATTAAGAGCCAACGTTCAGTCCCTCATGGGTATGAGTCTCTAAACAAGTGTTATTACAGATAAATTAGTTACATCCTTTTAAATGAAGCTACAATGAACAAAATTTCATCTATAGGTCCACTTATGTTATTTTTAAAAACAATCATTACGAAAAAATAGAAGTGGATCAAAAAGCACGACTTGCTGATTAAGAGATGTCGTATTAAAATTATGCATTTTAATGGGAATCATCAGCACGAAACACATCGATAAATCCTTGAATTTTAAGGTAGCATAATAAACCGTTCCAACAGCAAATTCCCCTAGAAAGTTCCCTGTACTGAAATTACAAGAGTTCTTAAGTGCATACCCCTTTACTATTAAATGACCATTATCATACAGAAAAGAGGTATAGTTATATAGAGGTAAGCACTTTAGACGGTAATTTCGGTCTTGAAAGGCTGAAAGGTTTTTCAAGTAGCAAGAGAAAAACAGAACCAATCTAAAAGGAGGAGAAACATGAAACGAAGACATAAGAAGAGTACGAGTATTGTCATGGTACTTGTCCTACTTTTAAGTTTAGTTTCACCATTTGCTAATTCACATGCAAAGGCTGAAACTAGTGCAGATTTAATTATCTCAGAATATGTTGAAGGTTCTAGTTTTAACAAAGCCATTGAGTTATACAATGGAACGAGCGCAGAAATCGATTTAAGTGAATATACTCTTGAACATTATAATAATAGTGGAAGTGCCACAACCGGAACAACGACAACAGATAAGGTATTACCATTAGTAGGTAAGATTGCTGCTGGTGATACATACGTAATATCCCGTTCAGATGCGAATTCCGCTATTGTTGCTGTTGCTGACTATATTGATGAAAGCAAAAATGTCATTAATTTCAACGGTAACGATCAAATCGTTCTTAAGAAAAATGGAACGGTTGTGGATTCAATTGGACAAGTTGGATCAGTGGAAAATTCCCTTGC
>JAPSLL010000117.1 GCA_031180805.1 Bacillus sp. (in: firmicutes) | reverse complement strand
AATCCTACCACTATGGCTTTTTATCATAATCAGTCCATAACTAATTTATTAATCTATTTATGTAAATCTAAATTATTTTCGTATAACAATGAAAACATCTCCATATTTACCCTAGATAATCGCTTCATGTATAAAGCATAACGGTAGATGTCATATTAAGTGAATATATATTTTGAATCAAATCATAAAAAATTTATATTTGAGGCAGAAGGTTTTTTTATAAATTTAGCTCAGCTTTAATAAATGAAATAAAGTTTGTTGCTGTGGACAATGGCTCATCTTCTTTTCGCTTACAAAGCTTGATCGGATGTTTAATAAAAAGATCTTTGATATAAACCCTTCCCAGTTCTCCCTTAATGAGTTCATTTTCTACCGCAAGTGCAGGAACTAGCGCAGCACCATATCCTGCTTTAACTGCTTCAATCGATTCATTCATCCCTTCAATCCCGATTTGAGAGTGAGGCATATCAATCCCGTTTGCGTTACATAACGAAAATAATCTTTTTCTAGTATAGCTCCCTTGCTCACGGAGTATGAACGGCTCTTCCATCATCTTTTCTAACGAAATTTCCTTCCCGCTATAATGATGATTTTTAGGTACAATGAAGATAAGCTCATCTTCTAGAAGTGTGAAATATTCAATCCCCTCTTCTTCCTTCGCTTCACCACAAACAAACGCCAAATGAACAGCATGGTCTTGCAGGCGTTGATAAGCTATTTGAGAGCTTCCTTTAGAAAGCTGAACATCTACCATGGGATATGCTTTCTTATATTTAACTAGCCATTTCGGAAGTACAGTGCTCCCAGGTAAATCCGTTGCACATATTCGCAGTTTACCTTTGACACCATTTCTTATATTCTGCATTTCTTCTTCAATTTTTGTTTCAAGTGTAAATAACTGCTTTGAATAGACAGCAAGTATTTCCCCTGCTTCAGTTAATTGAATTGATCGTCCATTTGCAGTAATTAATTTCAAATCAATTTCCTTTTCGAGATTACGAATTTGTGCCGTTACAGCAGGTTGACTTAGTAAAAGATTTTCTGCTGACCGAGTGACACTCCCGCATTTCGCAACTTCAGCAAATATACGTAATGCATGTAGATTCATAGTTATCCCCTTTGATGTGATCAATTTTATTTACCTTATATAAACATAAATAGGGTAGTTAAACAACATTTAAATTGTAAAAAAATACTAAATTCTAATAAGAATTTAGTTTAGAAAACTTAAATAGATAATGAGGATAAGGGAACAGAAAAACAAAAAACATAATTTATTTCTGTTATCTCATTTTTGAAATATAAATAATCTGACCTAGATGTTCAGAGTAATGTTCTAAACATCTTAACATGATTTCTACATTTGTTTGTGTTCTGTTTCCACTAAGAACTTGTATCTTCAACATTTCTTCCTCTGTTAAAGCTTCAACTACATTAATAAATCTTGAAATGGATGTGTGTATAGTATTAATCAAGCTTTCCTTTCCAACAAACATATCACGTGAAAACTCAGCATCTCGATTTCTAAAATCCTTCTCCTGCATGATCCCGACTTCAATTCTCTGATGAATATGGCCAGATATATGAATCACTAAGTTGGCTATACTATTACTTTTTTTATTTGGTCTCCAATTCAAGTCTTCATTATTCAATGAGGAAATTGTCTTTATCAATCGAAGTTCTAATTCAGCAAGTACTGTCCTAATATGCTCTTTTATAAAATCATTCATTTTGTTTTACCTCCCACCTTTTCCTTTATTGTAAATCGTGCTGTAATGCCTTACTAATATATTTTCAACTCTAATTCATCAATTTTTTTTATAAGTTTTTAAATTACGCTATATTTGTATTGGAAATCTGATCGTTGTCTAAGATTACACTTTATAGAACTAAGCTATTTAACGACTTATAATACCTCTACAAAATGAATCTGGTTATATCCCACCTGTTTTTCAACAAGCTCTCTTCTAAAATATTGTTGCTTTAAAGCTTAAATTTGTTAAGGTTGATCGAATCGCAATAACAGCTTT
>JAPSLL010000069.1:2044-15682 GCA_031180805.1 Bacillus sp. (in: firmicutes) | reverse complement strand
TTCATATTGCGCTTGGTTTAATTCGTTGTTAGCCAATGTTTCTCAATCTCCGCTTTAATACTTCGATAGGCGCTTCCTGTGTCTGGTTATTTTCTGCCTCTTCTTGGTCGTTTAGTGGTTGTCTATTCACTCCTACATCTACTTGCTCTCTTAGAAATGCGAGTATATTTCCTCGAGGGTTTATTGTCGTACTCGGTGATGATGGTGATGAAGACTTTTCATGTTGTTCTTGGCTTAAACTAGCTACGGAATCTTTGCTTTTATTTAATCGTTGAGAGACAGAGGATTGCTCACGATTTGATACAGTTTGTGTCGCTGCTGGTGCATTTTGCAGCTGTCTTAAATAATCCTCTAGTAAGTCAATTTTCTCTTCTAACTGTAAAACTAGCTTAGCTACGTTTGCGACATCATCCTTTGTCGGGATTCTTAAAGCAGTCGTTACGATTTCCTGATATCTTTGTAGTTGTCTTAGCACCTCTCCAGTAACAGCTGATTGATCCGCCGCAAGCTTCACTAAATTCTCATTGTTCAGCTGATTTTGGATGAATTCATTAATTCTCGCCTCACCACCTTGGGCAAGCTTTTTTAGTTCTTTGTATAATTGATCTGTAAGTTTGCTAGACATATTATTCACTCCTATTAATGGGACTTTTTTTGGGGGACTGACCCCAAACAGGCCTTATTCCTTTCGAAAGCTAAAGTAGAATCCCCTTTGTAGCAATGTTTCCTGGGTGTGGGGGACTGTCCCCGAATTTTGCTTTTCAAACGCATTTTAGATGCAGATGTCTTTTTTGGGGACTGACCCCCATTATTAAGCTAGTGCTGAGGTGCCGCCGTCGATTGTTAGGATGTGGCCGTTGATGTAGCTGGAGGCTGGGGATGCTAGGAATAGGATGGCGCCTTTTAGGTCGTTTGGGTGGCCGATTCGTCCTGCTGGTGTGCGGGCGATGATTTGTTTGCTGAAGTGGTCGATGACAGGTTTTGAGAGTTTTGTAGGGAAGAATCCTGGAGCGATTGCGTTAACTTGGATATTGTGTGGTGCGAGCTTCACTGCTAGGTCTTTTGTGAAGGTCATGACGGCGCCTTTACTCGTGTTGTAGGCTGTTGTGTTCATGAAGGTGTCCATTGTTCCACCAAAGCCTGAAATTGATGCGATATTGATGATTTTCCCGGATTTTTGGTTTGTCATCACGTTTGCAACGGCTTGTGAGAAGAGGAATGTTCCTCTGACATTAACAGCCATGACTTTATCCCATTTGTCTGCCGGCATTGTTAAAATCGGTGCAATCCATGATGTTCCGCTATTGTTTACTAATATATCGATCGTTCCAAACTGTTTGACTGTTTCTCTGACAACATGTTCAACCTCAGCTGGTACTGTTACATCACATTCAAACGCAAGGGATTGGACTCCTTTCTCTTTTAGAGCCTTACTTACTTCTTTGCATGCTGCGAGATCACGAGAGCATACGACGACATTTGCACCTGCCTCAGCTAATGTATGTGCCATGATTTCTCCTAGCCCTCTACCACCACCTGTAACAATTGCCGTTTTGTTAGAAACATTGAATAATTTATTTACTAACAAAGTCTTCAATCCTCCTAAACTGTTAGCTTTCGGATATTTATCCTATCACTCTTTTTTATCCGTACTTTAGTATAAACGGATACGTTAGAAGTTGTGATAGAAAATAGTTTTTTCGCTTACGCCTGATTTTCATATACATGAATTAGTAGATTTACCTATTGCCAAAAGGAATTGAGGGAGTATAGGCGAATTAATAGAATACGTATTTTTCGGAAAAGGAGCATATCACGATGCGAATGTTAATCTATTCCCCCCCTAAGCTGAAGCCGTCAACTGCATCCACACAAGTTATCGATGAGCTTGGACAGGTTGTATGTACGTTTAAGCGATCGTATAAAAACATTTGGTTCCGTATTGCCGATGTCTTTTTAGATCATCATTATTTTGTTCAAGTTGATGTTTATTCAACTAATGGGGAATTACTCTATCAAGGGAAAAAAATTCCACGCTGGGGGAAAACTCAATATGAAGTGATCAATTGCAAAACAACTGAACACTATCACATCACCTACAAATCGATGCAGGTTGTTGTACCTGAGTTCATGATTTCATCGAATGATGAGCAGTATATAGTTAAGCGAGAGCTGATGGATTGGGCAAGGTTTTTTTATAATGGACAAGAAGTTGCTAGATGGAGGATGAAAACAACCGAATTGTTTAAAACATATTTACAAATTGAGGATGCTTCACCTATTGAGGATCCAGCGTTCTTTGTTTGTCTGTTTCAATTGATCTTTTATTATGGTGAATAATATTCCCAAATAAAAAATGCGAATACCTAAGGCACCCGCATTTTTCGTATTTTTAAGAGGCATATACTTTCTTTATTTGTGAAATCAAATCTTGCAATAATTCATTCGTTGTGATATCTGCTGTCTTCTCGCCTTTATCATGTGCGCGTAACAGAATTTGTAGCAGCTCTTCTTGTTTTAGCTGGCTTTCTTTCATTTATACAAATCCCTTTCTTTTTTTACATATTCAGACAATATGAAACTATTATACTTTTTGCCATTTAAAAATGCAAGATGGAATAATACCCCTAAAGTATTTCCCTTTTCTCCAAACATCACCAAGTCCCTTCCTCCATTCAAACCTTTTTGATGGCTCAAGAATGAGTTATAATAGAAGAATTAGGGTTTCTTCCACAATCGTTCTGTGGGAATTAAGTACGGTACAGCTGATTAGTTGATTGTTAGCTGTGAAAGGAGTTCATTTATATGCTTGGTCGGGAACTTAGTAAGGAGCTTGTGCTTGGTGCCGGTGAACAAATTAAACAATTGCTATCTCCTCATGATGAACATGACCGGAATTTAATTAAAAAAGGTCTTATTTTGTTTCGTCAAGGTAGTATATATAATGTAAATGCAATAGATCATACGGTTTCTGCACGTGTACAGGATGTAACGAGTGTTCAGGTCGAGATAGATTTGGATGATTTTGTGATGAGTACATGTACATGCCCATCTGAATCGATTTGTCGGCACCGCATTGCCACTTTCCTATATGTATATGCAAGTGTCGACCGCGTCGGAACGTTTGTTGACCTATGGAAGGAAGAGAAACCAGTTGATGCGATTTTAAAGCAGCATGTTCGAAAAGCAAGCTCGTTTTTTACAGAGGAAAAGGAATATGAGGATTCCTCATTGGCAAGCTGGATTGCGTTTTTTGAACGCGAATATGAAAATTGGTATGAGCAGGTTTCCTCTCCTCATCAGCTGTTTCAAGGTCTCTATCATCAATATTATTCGAGACTGAAGCAAAAAGCACCTAAGTCTCCTGAGATGAAGCAATTTTTTATCGTTCAATCGTCTGTCACGGTTCTTTTAAAAATGGTGCAGCTCCTTAATGAGACGAACCCAACTGAATATATGCTACAAAATATCGTTTATCCTTACATCGATCAGCTAATTGATAATACTAGTGCAGCAATTCGGGAAATGAAGCGGTATGCATTGCCGTTTGCCCTTGATCCGTTGCTCGTTGATAGTGTTGAGCGGTTTCGTGAGCTACTTACTACTAGTAAACATTTCCACTTCCAGCAAATTCAGCTTTACCAATTGCTCTGGGTTGAACTGCTACGTCGTGACAAATTTATTACGATCGAACGAGAATGGCTTGAGGAGCGGCTAACCTATGAGGAAGAGTATAAATCCGAATTGGAAATCGCACTTATGCATATGGATTTTCTCCAGTCTCGGGATGATCAGGTTTTTACTTATTTAAAGGAGCTAAACTCAACTGCGCTCCCGCTTTCTTTTTATTGGGTAGAGGACATTTTGAAGAAAAAAAATTGGAAGCGACTTTCTAGCTGGCTTTCATTCCTTATGAACAATATGGCGTCTTATATGAATAGTGACTTGCCATTTCATGAAAAACGAGAAACAGCAAATTATCTTTTACAAATCATGAAGCAGCATGCCGACTCAATAGGTAATAGCCAAACTTATGAAAAAGCTTGTCGCAGCATGCTTCCATATAGTTATGCTGAATACAATGAGTATCTTTTAAATAAAGAGGAATATAAAACATGGATCGAGCTGCAAACATTGCTTGGTTTTTCACTCGATGACTTTAATAGCTATGTATTAAAGGATATTGAAAAGCGCGAACCAGGTGTGCTTTTGCCGTTGTATGTCAAATCTGTTCAAGAGGAAATCCGCATGAAAACAAGAGAAAATTATAAAATGGCAGTTCGTTATTTGAAGCGGATAAAAGCGCAATATAAGAAAATGAAACGTGAAGAGGTTTGGGAAAACTATATTCAACAACTATCTGAGGAGCATAAACGGTTACGTGCCTTCAAGGAAGAATTAAAGAAAGGAAAGCTCATTCATGATTAATACTATTCATATTGTCGTACATGCGGAGCAAATTGAGAATTATCATTTTTATGTGTATTGTACGTCTGCGCATGATGATAGCCCTATTCCCGTCAATGAATTCTCCCGCTATCTTTTCACATGGCACGAGTCATCCTTTTTCGGCACGAATTTAGAGGATATAAGCTATATCGGAATGCCTTCAGTGATGCTGTCACCGTGGATGATGGTCGAGTTATTAGGGAAGGAAACTTATAACTCACTTGCTACGATTACGTTATCAGATGAGACGCAGCATCTGGCAAATCAAGCCCAGGTCATTTACGAATTGATCAAAAACAAACAGTACGTTCCTGACTTCGAAGGCTGGAAGCATGGGCTACTCCGTTTCAAGGATGTAAATGAGGAATTAGAAGGATTTGCTCTTGATTGGTTTTCCGCAGCAATGACAGATTTAATCGAACAGGATGCCGTTCTAAAAAACGCTTGGACAGAAATTGTAAATGAGTATCCTGTCTTAACAACGTTTGATGGTCATTTTATTGATGAGGCTGACTTTCTTGAAAAAATCGGCTGGCATTTAGATGTTACGCCATTCACTGTCGGCCTCCGCCTAAACGAGCCTGAAATTGATGGCGAGGATTGGCAACTCGAAATTTTGCTGCGCAATAAAAGCAATGAAGAAGAAATCATTCATTATCAAGGGGCATCTAGCCTCCCTAAAAAATGGATGCCTTATTTAGATAAAATTGCGCGCGAGCAGGAAAGATTTTCTGAAGTTGTCCCTTGGCTTAGCTTTGAAACAGGTACGACGTATATTACCGAGGATGAAGCATGGTTATTTTTAACGAGTGCAAGTGAAACATTGATCAATATGGGTATTGAAATTTTGCTTCCATCATGGTGGCAGGTCGTCAAAGAGTCGCAAATGATGCTGAAGGCAAAGGTTTCCTCTACTCCTAGAGGGCAGTCATTTGTCGGGATGAATTCGCTTATTGATTTTAACTGGCGGTTTGCAACAAATGGGGTTGAGATGAGTGAGGAGGAATTTTTGGCACTTGTCTCGCAAAAGCGTCGCCTCGTGAATTTCCGCGGGCAATGGATTAAGCTAGACCCCGCATTTATTAAGCAGGTCCAGGCAATATTGAAAAGAGCGGATCGCGAAGGCTTGCATTTATCAGATATATTGCATCAGGAGCTAAATGCAAAGGATATTGATGCAGATGATGACGATGTCGTTGATACACGAGCATTTGCCAATATTCAAATTGAGTTAAATCAGCAAATGAAAAAAATGCTGAAAAAGCTAACTGATACGAGTGAATTACCAACTCATCAAATACCTGAAGAGTTTCTTGGCACACTGCGACCTTATCAGCAAAACGGGGTTGATTGGTTATTATTTTTACGAAGCGTTGCCTTTGGGGCTTGTTTAGCTGATGACATGGGATTAGGAAAAACGATTCAAATGATCGCTTACTTCTCTTATGTGAAAAAGCATGAGAAGCCAGAGCAGCCTGCCTTAATCATTGCGCCTACCTCTGTTCTCGGTAACTGGCAAAAGGAATTTGAAAAGTTTGCCCCACATCTGCGGGTTAAGCTTCATTATGGACCAAATCGCGCGAAGGAAGAAAAATTCACTACTTCCATTCAGGAGGCTGATGTTGTTTTAACTTCCTACGGCTTATCACATGCTGACTTTGAAGAGCTTTCATCACTTACTTGGAATACGGTTTGTCTCGATGAAGCGCAAAACATTAAAAATGCTCATACGAAGCAGTCACGTGCGATTCGTAAACTCAAGGGTCAACATCATATTGCATTAACAGGTACACCGATGGAAAACCGTCTTACTGAGCTTTGGTCAATTTACGATTTCTTAAATCGTGGTTATTTAGGAAGCTTGCATAGCTTTCATAAGCGCTATGTCCTGCCGATTGAAAAGGATCGCGATGTCGAGCAAATCGAACAGCTGCAGCGTTACATTAAGCCGTTTTTATTAAGAAGAACAAAACGGGATGAACAGGTTGCCTTAAATCTCCCTGAGAAGCAGGAACAAAAGGAATATGTACCACTTTCTGTTGAGCAGGCATCACTTTATGAACAGCTTGTCAAGGATACGTTCGAACAGGTAACCTCGCTTGCTGGGATGCAGCGGAAGGCATTGATTTTAAAAATGCTTGGCAAGCTAAAGCAAATTTGCAATCATCCTGCCTTGTATTTAAAGGAAGAGGATCCAAAGCAGCTTATTACACGCTCACATAAGGTTGAAAAGCTATTAGAGCTAACAACTTCAATACATGAGCAGCAGGAAAGCTGTCTTATTTTCACACAGTACATTGGAATGGGCGAAATGATTAAAAAGCTTCTTGAAAAGCAATTTTCTGAAAAGGTGTTGTTTTTAAACGGAAGTGTCATGAAGGCAGAACGGGATCGCATGGTTGAATCGTTTCAAAATAAAGATTTCCCATTTTTAATCCTTTCTTTAAAGGCCGGTGGAACAGGATTAAACCTTACTGCGGCTAACCATGTTATCCATTTTGATCGCTGGTGGAATCCTGCTGTTGAAAACCAAGCGACAGATCGAGCTTATCGAATTGGCCAGGAGCGGTTTGTCCATGTGCATAAGCTTATTACAACTGGTACGATTGAAGAAAAAATTGATGATATGCTTGAGAAAAAGCAATCACTAAACGATGAAATTATTCAAAGTGAAAATTGGATTACAGAGCTTTCATCTGATGAGCTTGAAGAGCTGTTTACGTTGTCGATGAGTTAAAGGATGCAGAAAATCTTGAATAGCTCCTAAAAGAACAAAGAGTATTTCAATTTGACCTCTAGGAGCTAGACAAGATAAAGGTTTATACCTCTTATAATTAAGAAAGGGGAGCAATATATGGCACCAAAACAAAAAACGAATCGTAAAGCAACGTCTGAGAAAAAATCACCGCAATGGGAGAAGCTAGTAAAATTAATTGAAAAAAAAGTATCAAAGTAATAGCGACAGTTTTTGAGACTGTCGTTTTTTCTTTGCAATCCTCTAAAAAAATTGGCTGATTAACGAGGGGAGATTTAATCAGCCGTAAACGTGGGGAATGAAGAGGATTTGCTTGGATTTTCTCTTTTCAGGAGGACTGGTTTTTAGGCTTCCTGTTCCACGAGTTCACGCGGTTTGCCGCTCATAAAGCGAACGGAGTCTGCGACAACTTCTGTAACGTAAACACGTGTCCGTTCCGCATTTTCATAGCTTCGAGTTTGAATCCGACCTATTACACCTACAATGGAGCCTTTTCGACAGTAGTTTGCTGTGTTTTCAGCTGTCCGCCTCCAAAGGGTGCAGTTCACAAAGTCGGTATCAATTTCACCGGCATTGTTTCGAAATTGCCGGCTTACTGCAAGAGTAATATTTGCAACAGGAGCACCATCTGCTGTATAACGAATTTCCGGATCCTTCGTTAAACGGCCTACTAGTATGACTTGATTTATCACCTTTTCCCTCCTTTCCTTTCATGTACAACTGTATTGTAATTGATTTGTCCCATTTGGAAAAACGTGTAAATTTCTATTTTACGTGGAATACATGGATGAGTTTGACCTTGTTTTTACCTTTTTTTCATTCATAGGTTTCATTTATTCATTTGTATTTTACTAATTTAATAAATCTTTTAATCTTTGGGGAGGATTCACGATGTATGAGTAATGGTTTTTTCCAGAGAAGCTTATACCTTGAAGGATCCTTTGAAAGGAAGAGGATTTGATGATGTCTTGTTCAAGAGGTGCCCCAAGGTAACATTGCTTTTCTTCATTCCAACGGTAATAATGAATAGATAAATCCGGCTTTGTGATATGGAAAATAAGTCTCAATAATCCCTTAGGCTTTTCAATTTCATAATGAATTTCAACTGTTGCTTTGAGGGGAACTCGGAAATGATGATAGTTAAATCGTCCCTTCTTCTCACCACCTACCCGCAATGTAACTAGTTCATCTGAATTAGCTTCATTTCCTTGAAGTTTATTCGTTTCATCTTTTTTCAAATAGACACATTTTAACTTAATGTTCACCTTATCTCCCTCACATTATTATTTTTTACACTCGTAGTATAGCTTATTACTAATTTTTTCAAAATTCCTCCAATCATTTTATTAGGTGAATTTTAACTAAATTTCAGGAAAATTTACCCTTTTCCTCTTTAAATCTTTTATTTTTTTCAGTATGCTTTTTATAGGTCAAAATATCTATAAATGATTGTTTTTCGAACAACTAGGAAAAAGTTCTCAAGTTGGACTTTGCTGGCATTTTGGATGTAGGGAACCAGATAGAAAGGGAATGGTTCTATGAATGAGTTGGAGAAATTTAAAATGAATATGAAGTATTACCGTGAGTTAAACGGCTGGTCTCAACAGCAATTAGCAGATAAGCTATGTGTTTCCCGACCAGTCATTACACGGCTTGAATCAGGAGAGCAAGTGCCTGACCTCAGCTATATTCTTTCACTATGCAAGGCTTTTAATATCCAAATAGAGAAATTGCTCGGTACTACTCATCAGGCAACTGATAGTATTTTTGAGGAATCAATGAACTATACAATCGAACATCCACTGACGCCAATCATTGACTACCTCTGTAAACAGCCTCGATTGGCATCTAGCATCCAAACATTGCTTAAGCTTAAAGCAAAGGAACGTAGAATTATTGAGGATCTAATCATTACAACGATAGAGAAATCTGCAAAGCTAGCAGAATAAGAAAGTGAGCGCTATGATATAATGTTATAAGAAAAGCGGAGGCACTTTGAACAACCCCGCCAAGCACAAGACGCATAGGAAATGATGATGTTATTTATCTTCAATTTCCTATGTGGCTTGTGACTCGAGGGGCTAGGCGCTGGAGCTAGACAATTTAGAAATGCGGAAGACATGAGACTCCTGCATAAAGAAGCGTGTCAACGGGTGACTCTCGGACGACCGCCTACTGATAGGCGAATGCCTGATGCAGAAATTAACAACAAGGGTAACAGAACGATTTTAAAAAACTTACGTGCTTAAAGAGGGTGATGATAATAAAGACATTCAAGCTAGTCGATTTAAAAGTTGAACACGAAGCTGAAGGTGAAAAGAAGCTACTTGCGATCCCTTTGAAGGATGGCTTAGTGCTTAATCGAGAGGACGGGGAAAACTCGTGGCTAATTGAAGCTTTAATCGATAAGGATTTCCAGCCAATCTTTGAGCAATTATATGAAGCGAAGACACAAATTCGCGCATTTGTAACAATCTCGAAAAAAACGAATACACCGGCACAAATCGTTGGGAAAATCAAAACGATTACGCCATTGGAGCAGGATTTATCGATTCTAATTGATGGGCGCCTTCATGCCTCAAGACGGTTACATGACCCAGAGGTATTGCTTAGAACCTTAATGGGTCAAGGACTTACTGGCGATGCTCTGATTGAGGCATTTACCGAGAACGTAAACATTAAGAAGGATACGACAAAATTATAAAATATGAACAGGACTTGGCATTCTCGGGTAGCCAAGTCCTGTTTGCTTTAGAAAAATTTCTTTTTATTCCGCTCCTCTTTTAAAATTTCAACTGCTTCCCTAAACCGTTGTGAATGTACAATTTCTCGTTCTCTTAAGAAGGCAAGGCCATCATTCAAATCAGGATCATCTGACATATTAATTATCCATTGATATGTAGCGCGTGCCTTCTCCTCTGCCGCGATATCCTCATAAAGATCAGCGATTGGATCGCCCTTTGCTTGGATATACGTCGCAGTAAATGGTACGCCATCTGCATTATGATAAAAGAGGGCTTTGTCATGATCAACGTAGTGCGGAGCAATTCCTGCTGCTTTTAGCTGTTCAGGTGTTGCGTCTTTTGTTAGCTTATAAATCATCGTCGCAATCATTTCTAAATGGGCAAATTCCTCTGTACCGATATCGTTTAACAGCCCGATTACCTTATCTGGAATTGTATAGCGTTGGTTTAAGTAACGAAGGGCTGCCGCTAATTCTCCATCAGCCCCACCATATTGCTCAATTAATAATTTTGCGAGAAATGGATTACATGTACTTACCTTTACTGGATATTGGAGCTTTTTTTCGTAAACCCACATTCAATAACACTCTCCTCTCTTTATACTTGCCATGGCCATGGAGCTCTTCCCCAGCTCCAATTTGCATCTGCAAAGCTGCCGCCAAAATGCTGCAGCATCCCAAACTTTGCTTCAAATTGTTGTTTTAGCTGCTTGCTGTAAGCCGTACATTGATTAAATTGTTGAATTGCTTGAACATCATTCGGATGGGTATCTAAATAAAGGGTAAGCTCGACAAGAACAAAGTCAATCGCTTGAATTTCCTCTAATAGCTGATAATATTCATCAGGTAGTTGATGTTTACTCACACTACTTTACCCCCTTTTTTCCTTTATACGGATTTTTATAAGGGTCATATAAGGCTGGCCAAAGCGTTCCTTTTCTCAATGCTTCCTGTGGTGAAAATTGCGGTAAATTTGGTGGTTGAAAACCCATATATAGATGCGGAGGTGTTGAATAATACTTCAATCCGATTGGCGGGCACGGGTCAAAACGACTGTGAAACGGCTGATAGCTCTTAACTCTGGTGAATGCTGGCTGTTGTTGCTCTTGAGGACCTTTCATCTTTATCACCTCTTTTTTAAAGTGAGAATTAGCATTATTGGGCTACGCTACACTAGCCATTTTTTTGCTAATCTATTACTATCTTATTCTTAAAGATTTGACACTTATGCCTGCTAATCTTAAAAATTTATAAGCAGCTTTTTAAGTGTATTTGTCAACTTTCTTTAATAATTTGTCAGCTTCCGGAGAAAATCTCCCAACTTTTGCAGGAAATTTGTCAACTTTCGAGAAAAATCTGTCATTCGACAAGGTTCGACAGTTATTTCAAGTAAAAGAAGGCTAACACTAGTGTCAGCCTTCTCCATTTCTTATTTTTCATCTTTCTTTTTTTCATCATTCGTATTGCCATCATTGTTGTTTTCTTCGTTTGTTCCGTCTAAGATGTCGCCTGCATCATTTCCATTGTTTTGAACTTCATCATTAATATCATTATCATCATTGCCATTTCCAGTTGTATCCGTATTTTGTCCTCCATCTTCACCCGGTTGGTTGTTATTCATGTTTTCTTCTTGTGGTGCTGGATCCGGGTCATCATTTGTTGCACAGCCAGTTACGAGCATTGCTGCAAGCAGTGAGCCCATTAACGTTAAAAGCCATTTTTTGCTCATGTTGATTTCTCCTTTCAAATTTGGATAACATATTTTTACATATGCCCTTGAATAGCTTTTCCAAATATAAAAAAATCATTACATAAATTTTAAAAAAGCTGATTTAAATAAAAAAAGACAATTCAACCTATACTTGGTCAAATTGTCCTTGAATTTTATTCTTCTTTTGCACCTAATGCAAACATCATTTCAGCTTCACAAGCAATTTCTCCATCAACGGTTGCTCTACCTGTAGCTTTGACGATCGAGCCTCTTGCACGAGTTACCTCAACCTCTAGTCTTAGCTGGTCACCTGGTTTTACTTGTCTTTTAAAGCGGCAGCTGTCAATTCCAGTGAAAAATGCGATTCTGCCACGGTTTTCCTCTTTTTGTAACATTGCTACTCCTACAACCTGGGCCATTGCTTCAACGATAAGAACCCCTGGCATTACAGGATAGTCTGGGAAATGTCCGTTAAAAAATTCCTCATTTGCTGTAACATTTTTAATTCCTACTGCATGCTTCCCTTCTTCTACTTCAATAATTCGATCAACGAGTAGAAAAGGATAACGATGCGGGATAATTTCTTTAATTTGTTGAATATCTAACATATGTATTTTTCTCCTTATTATTAAATTTACATAAAGTCTTACGTATGTATACGACAAAAGGAAGGCATACACCTTCCCAATTATTATTAGTATACTCTTTTTGTTTATTCTTTTTCAACTAGGTCGATGATGTGTTGCCATGTTGATTTGTCGAGTGCATCTGAGGCCTTTCCATCGCCAATCACTGCATAGCCTACGATAACGCCGACAATTGCACTAACCACCATGAAAATAAGAACAAGCAATACTCTTATCCATATTGGAATTAATCTGATACGGATCCGTTTCTTTCCCTTTTGATCCGTTCCTTCTTGTACCTTCTTGGCTTTTTTTGCTTTTTTCATTTCTTCTCGGCTAGTAACTTTCATCGTTTCCTTTGCAACCAATAGACCTAACTCCTATCTAACACCGTTTATTAACCCCATCATTTGATCACCCATTGTAATCGTCTTTGCATTCATTTGGTATGAACGCTGGGAGACCATCATATCAGTCATTTCCTTTGATAAGTCAACATTTGACATTTCTAATGCACCTTGCTGCATTGATACTTCACCACGTAGGGCACCTTCAAGATATGTGAAGATTTCATCCAATTGTACATCACCTAGGTTTTCACTTAGGCTGTAACGATTATTTCCTGCTTGAATGAGCAATTGTGGACGGTTTACTTGCACAACACCTAATCCAAATACTTGTGGCAGGTCATTGTCATTATTTGGTACAGCTGTAATCGTTCCATCTTGAGAAATTTGTATTTCCTTAAAATTTTCTTCAAAAATAATAGGATTTCCGTTTTCATCAAGGACATTTCTGCCTTCTGCTGTTGTTAGCTGCAAGCGATTCGTACCATCAGCTGTTGGTGATAAATAGAGAGAACCGTCTCTTGTATATTGCGTTTCGCCATCAACATCAATTTGCAGAAGCTGATTTGGTGATGTAAAGGCAATATCAAGTGAGCGTCCTGTTTGCTTAAGTGTTCCTTGGCTAAAGACAAGGCTGCTATTAAGCCTTGCACCAGTGCCTTGCGTAATGCCAAGCTCTGTTCCAAAGCGGCCAATTTCTGCCTCGGCATCTGTTTGATTATTGAACTGCTGTCTCACAAGCTCTGAAAAAGCCGTTTGCTCTCTTTTATAGCCTTGTGTATCGATATTTGCTAGGTTATGACCTATTGTATCAAGCTGCTTTTGAAGCTGGCCCATTGTATTTGTTGCTGTAATCATCGAGCGTAGCATCGTTTGTTCCCCCTATTAGCTTATCCGGCCAATTTCGTTTGCGGCCTTTTCCATGCTTTTATCATAAGCTTGTAATACCTTTTGATTTGCTTCAAATGAACGATAAGATGTCATCATATCTGTATAAGAACGAGCAA
>JAPSLL010000069.1:0-1944 GCA_031180805.1 Bacillus sp. (in: firmicutes) | reverse complement strand
TGTTGCGCCACCATACCAGCTGTAGCTGTATATAAACCTCTTAACATATATATCTCCACCTTCGTAAAATAATTCTTGCCGGACAAATTGAATTCTTTTTCGACAGAATTCCCTAATTACCATTATAAAGGAGAAGGACAGTTTTCTCATTACATTTTTTTAGGAAAAGAATGACTATTTCGCGTGAGGCATTTAAACAATTGAAACATATGAAAAAAGAGTCCATCTAGTAGACTCTTATTTCACAATATATTAGCCAAGTTTTTTACGTGGTAATTTGTCCATGTTATCAAGCATAATGCCCGTACCGATCGCAACACAATCCATTGGTGCCTCTGCAACTAATACTGGCAATTTAAGCTCTTCTGCTAATAATAAATCAAGTCCGTTTAGCAGAGCGCCGCCTCCAGTTAAAATAACTCCACGATCAATAATGTCAGCTGAAAGTTCAGGTGGCGTTCTTTCAAGAACACTTTTCGCAGCTTGTACAATAACAGCAACTGATTCACGAAGTGCCTCTTCAATTTCTTTTGAATTTACTGAGATTGTGCGTGGTAAACCTGTGACCATATCTCGTCCACGTATTTCAATTTCTTCAGAACGTGCGCCTGGGAATACCGTTGCAACATTTATTTTAATGTCTTCAGCAGTACGTTCACCAATTAATAGCTTGTACTCACGTTTAATATAATTTAAGATTTCAGAGTCAAACTTATCCCCTGCCATCTTAATTGATGAGGCGGTGACAATATCGCCCATAGATAATACAGCGACATCTGTAGTTCCACCGCCTATATCAACGACCATATTTCCATAAGGTTGGAAGATGTCCATTCCCGCACCAATCGCTGCGACCTTTGGCTCTTCCTCAAGAAATACATTTTTACCGCCGCTTTTTTCTGCAGCTTCTCTAATAGCTTTTTGCTCAACAGAAGTAATATTAGTTGGGCAACAGATAAGCATACGTGGCTTCGTAAATAAACCCTTTACATCAAGCTTATTGATAAAGTGCTTGAGCATTGCCTCTGTTACTTCAAAATCCGCAATGACTCCATCTTTTAAAGGACGAATAGCAACAATATTCCCAGGAGTACGCCCTACCATGCGTCTAGCCTCTTCACCAACCGCAAGAACCTTTCCTGTGTTTTTATCTAATGCTACAACCGATGGCTCATTGAGTACAATTCCTTTACCTTTCACGTGGATCAGCACATTAGCAGTACCTAAATCTATACCTATATCCCTTGCAAACATTCTATCTATATCCTCCTTGCAAATCTTCATTCCCAGAATATCTAACCTAATTAAATATTGTATCATAAAATGAAAAAAATAGTATGATTTTGTAAAATAATTTAGTTTGATTATGTAGGGATTTGTCGATTTACAATGAATTAGATAGCTTCATTATTTTACAGGCTCTTCTTCTAAAATTTCATCCTTCTTGTACTTAAGCTTTGTTGCCTCTCCACCACGCAAATGTCTAATTGATTTATGGTAATCAAGTATTTCCTTTACTTCATTCGCAAGATCAGGATTTATTTCTGGTAACCTCTCCGTTAAATCTTTATGGACAGTACTTTTGGAAACGCCAAACTCCTTCGCTATAACACGAACTGTTTTCCTTGTCTCCACGATATATTTCCCAATCTTGATTGTGCGTTCTTTGATGTAATCGTGCACACCACTCGACCTCCCTAATATGGATGTGAGAAGTGTGAAATGAGACTCGCATGCCAAGACACTTTGTCGGTTTACTCTTAGATGAATGAATGATGCCTATGCTACTGCGATTAGAATATACACTCACGATCCCTCACCTCAAACACTCTCTTTGATAGGTTTGTAACATTTTATTAGCTTGGTTGATGGAATATGCAAGAAATGTCAGGAGGGACAAGGGTTTATTTCTTTTTTTTATATTTTCTTAGGAAATAAGCAGAT
>JAPSLL010000015.1:78509-88800 GCA_031180805.1 Bacillus sp. (in: firmicutes) | reverse complement strand
GGTTTACTATAACAATTATCGATATCAATGGAACTTAAAAAAGATGACCCCTACACAATATAGGAATCATCTTCTAATTGCTTAATCTCTTTTTTTATTGTGTCCTTGACATAGGTACCAGTTTAGTCAACCACCTTTTCTATTTGTTAAGACCAGCCGCGGACATATTGCTCTGGGGCTTCAAGCTTTGTGTTAAGCTGTGAGGCAGCAGTCCTTGGCCAATAAGGGTCTCGTAAAAGCTCCCTCGCAATAAAAATAAGGTCTGCACGATTATTTTGTAGAATTTCCTCTGCTTGTAAGCCATGTGTAATTAATCCTACAGCTCCTGTGGCAATATTAGCTTGGTTTTTTATTTTCTCTGCAAAACCGACTTGATAGCCGGGATAAACATTGATTCTCGCCGGTACTACAGCACCTGAACTAACATCAATTAAATCTACACCTTGTTCTTTCATTTGTTTAGCGTATGGAACATAATCTTCAACAGTTAATCCATCTTGATGATAATCAGTAGCTGAAATACGTACAAATAATGGACCATCCCATACTTCTTTTACTGATCTGAGCACCTCGCTTAAAAAACGGTAGCGGTTTTCTACAGAACCACCATATTTATCATCACGTGTATTTGATAAAGGTGATAAAAATTCATTTATTAAATATCCGTGTGCTGCGTGGATTTCAATAATATCAAACCCAGCTTCCTTTGCTCTACGTGCACCATGTTTAAAAGCTTGAATTGTCTCTTGGATTTGTTCTATTGTCATTTCGCTCGGTGTTTTAGATTGATCGTCAAAAGGTATTGCAGAGGGTGCTAAAATATCGCCATCTATAGTTGCTTTACGTCCTGCATGTGCAAGTTGGATAGCTGTCACAGATCCGTAATGCTTCATTCCGCTAACTAGCTTTTGAAGCTGTGGGATATGGTCATCGCTCCAAATTCCTAAATCATTAGCAGAAATTCTTCCTTCTTTAGACACTGAAGTTGCTTCAACCATAATTAATCCAACTTGGCCAATCGCTCTACTTATGTAATGTGTCATATGAAAGTCCTCGACATATCCTTGCTGACCTGTTGAAGAATACATACACATTGGGGACATAACAATACGATTTTTGAGCGTCACGTTTTTTATTTTATACGGCTGAAAAAGCTTTGTTTGCATCTAATCTCCTCCATTAATAAAAATTGTATAGGTGAATTATAACAATTCCAGTTATTGGACGTCATGTGTTCTGTTTTGTTCAGCTAGAAATTTAAGTTCAAGAAATAGTAAAACTGCCCCACCAATGAGTTTTGTTCATTAGTAGGGCAGTCTCCATTTTATGATTCTCGTTTCTTTGACATCCGTCCGGCCTTTTTAGCAGCCTCGCGAAGCAAAAACTCAATATGGCTATTAACACTCCTAAAATCATCCGCAGCCCATTTTTGTATGACTTCGTATAATTCTGGATCCATTCGTAAAGGAAAGCTTTTTTTCTTAGGCATTGCATTCACTCTTAATATAATGTGCCTGTATTGATGACAGGCTGGGTTGATTTTTCAGAAACGATTGCTACTAGTAAATTATTGACCATTTGCATTTTGCGCTCTTCATCTAATTCAATTGTCCCGTCTTGTTCTAATTGCTTTATTGCCATTTGTGCCATTCCAACTGCCCCTTCAACAATTTTTTGTCTTGCAGAAATGATTGCTGTAGCCTGTTGGCGTTGTAGCATTGCTTGGGCAATTTCTGTAGAGTACGCTAGATGAGTGAGTCTTGCTTCGATAACTTTCACCCCAGCAACATCTAATCGTTCCTGTAGCTCTCTTGCTAATTCGTTGGAAACTTCTTCTGCATTTCCTCTTAAGGTTAGCTCAACGTTTTCAAATGTGTCATATGGATATTTTGTTGCAACATGGCGAATCGCTGTTTCGCTTTGAATTTCAACAAATTCTTCATAATTATCAACATCAAACACAGCTTTTGCTGAATCAACAACTTTAAAAACAATAACAGCAGCAATTTCAATTGGATTTCCGTCTACATCATTAACCTTTAGTTTTTTGCTATTAAAGTTACGTACACGAAGGGAAACATTTCGACGTACTGTTAGCGGTACAGTTAAAAATAATCCATTTTCACGAATTGTTCCCAAATATCTACCGAAAAATGTAACAACAACTGCTTTATTTGGTTGCACAATCGTCATACCGCTAGCTAAAAAAACTGTAATAATGAGCAATGGTATTGCTAAGCCAATCGTTTCGTTTATTAGCATAAAAACACTTAACGCTAAAAATAGCAGGATAGCTAATACTCCAATAAAACCATTCAATTGAAAAACCTTATTTTCCTTCATTTTAACTCCCCCAAGGTAATATTTAAATTATATTATTATGATATCACTTTTGTATAAAAATGTAAATATTTTGTATCATGAAGGGGAGAAATGTTGTACGCATTTCATATTTTCGTTATACCAATTCTTTAACCATCTTTTTAACCTTTTATAATGTGATTGTCACTAAAGACATTATTTGGGGGAACCAACTCTCTCACAACAACTAGGAATTGGAGAAAATCCATTTAACTGAAAAGATATTGCTAGTTCCTTTTTGAAGGTATGTGAAAAATTTATGTTAATATTATTATTAGGTTTTGAAAAACAGTATAGATAAAATAAGCTGTTGAGGTGTGGGATGAAAGTATACTTTAATTTATTTATAGGATTGCTCTTTGCTTTAACATTAACAGGGTGTTTTGGTGAAGATTATGATGTAGGAGTTCCAACTGCTCATTTAAATTTCGATATTTCATCTGTTCAATTGTCAGAAGCTAATATCAGTTGGAATACAGCAAGTGAAGATGTACAGGAAACAATAGAAGATGTTGAAAAATATGCATCATCACTGAATGAAATAAAGGTTTCTTCAGGCCAAAAAGTGTTTTTAGATTTTAAAGAGAATGAAGAAAATGGTGGAGATATTTGGACTGACCCAAAAATAACAGTTGCTCTATTAAAAGATGACAATCGAACTGAACTTGCATTGGATGACTCAAGAGAATTTCAAATCCCAACAAAAAAGGGGAATTATGTTTTAGAGGTTGAATTTATTAATTCTGCGGGCAGTGCTCAATATGTAGGGAATGTTGTTATTGAGTAAGTTGATTATTATGAAACCAGGTCCTTTAGTTAAAGTAAGATAGTGAACGATGATATATGCCTCTTTGAGATAGGTTAACAAAATAACATTTGTTTATTTTAGGAGAATTTTTTGTTTTTTAGAGCTTAGCAATATATGTGAAAACGAATAAGCGGTATTAGAGCTATATTCCAAATACCGCTTAAATCAATTTTAAACTATTCTAATTGATAAGGCATACTTCCAAAATCCAAACATTTTTGTTTGTAATTTTGTTGGATTCTATTCAAATAGGGATTTTTTATATTGTTATTAGCATTTTTCTCTCCGAAAACCGAACATGTTTGGCTCATATATTGTGTTATGTCGTTTAGTTTTCTGTAGTAGACAGTACTTCTGAAAACATCGTTTTTAATTCAATAGATCGTTCAGTAGCACGTTTTATACAAGCGATTACAGCATCTTCAAATCCATGCTCCTGAAGGATGGATATCCCAGCTTCAGTTGTACCATTTGGACTTGTTACTTCTTTTCGTAATTGTGATGGAAGCTTTTTTGTACTTTCAATCATTTCGGCAGAGCCAAGCAATGTTTGGATGATTAATTCTCTTGCAACATGTGCATCTAGCCCTACTTCAACAGCTGCCTTTTCCATTGCTTCAACGAGAAGATAAACATAAGCTGGACCACTTCCAGATACACCAGTTACTGCGTCAAGTTGATGCTCTTCAACTAGTTTACATATGCCGATTGCTTCAAACAATGATTGACATTTTTTTATTTGCGCCATTGACACATGTTCACTTGCAGCAATCGCAGTTGCGGATTTTGCTATTGTAGCGGACGTATTTGGCATTGCACGGATAATCGATGCCTCTTTCCCAAGGATGTTTGTAATGGTTTGAATGGATATCCCTGCCAACACTGAAACGATTAGTTGGTTTGTTATGAATTCTTGAATTCCATCGATCCCCGACTTTACATCTTTAGGCTTCATTGCCAAGACAATAATTGACGCCTCTGATGCTAATTTTTTCTTATCATGTGTTGTTATAATATCGTATTTTGCAGCAAGCTCTTCCAAGCGAGTTTTATTCGTACGGTTCGCCACAATCACTTGATTTGGCTTATAAACCCCGCCATTTATTAATCCTGCTATCATTGCTTCAGCCATTGAACCTGCACCGATAAATCCAATTTTCGTCATATGATAATTCCTCCTTTTACAGGCATAAATAAAGCCATTCTGCCCTTATTAAAAGAACGGAATGGCTCCGCGATTCCAACCTTTTGTGAAGTGATCCCTTCCCTAGCTACTTCTGTTTTCTAAAAGCCTACTGGGAATTTTCTGTTTTCTTGTCATTTTCCCTTTATTTTCAAAGCTCTGTTATGTTTATTGACATAAGTGCCTGAATTTTTAATCATTATGCAGCGATTTTCGCGTCCTTGTCAAGTGTTTTTGAGAGTGCTTTAGTAGGAGGCGTTGCTTGAAGGGCTTGACTTCCTTTCATCTATCAGTCAAATTGTTAATATCAAGACTTATCAGTAGGTGAGGTGCTGACATGAATACAAGGATTCAAGGGTGTAATGTAGTTATTACAGGTGCATCTAGCGGAATCGGAGAAAAAATTGCGCTTGAATGTGCAAGGCAAGGGGCACATGTTATTTTGCTTGCTAGGAGAGAAGAGTTATTAGTGAAGCTCTCTGAAAAAATAAAAACAGAATACGGTGTTTCAAGTCATTTTTACGTCTTAGATGTTCAAGATTTTGCTTCAATAAAACACGTATTTACAAAGATTGAAACTGAGATAGGACCAATCGATATTCTTGTGAATAACGCTGGGTTTGGAATTTTTAATCATGTTATTGATGCTAGTTTAGAAGAAATGAAAAATATGTTTGAAGTGAATGTTTATGGAGTAGTAGCCACTACAAAAATGGTCTTACCTTCAATGCTAAAACGGAGAAAAGGTCACATCATTAATATTGCTTCTCAAGCAGGAAAGCTCGCAACTCCTAAATCGAGTCTATACGCCGCCTCTAAACATGCGGTTTTAGGTTTTACAAACAGCTTACGCTTTGAAGTGAAAGCTCATAATATCTTTGTTACTTCCGTCAATCCTGGGCCAATTAAAACAGACTTTTTCTCGATTGCCGATAAAGATGGAAATTATGTAAAAAATGTTGAAAGATGGATGCTTGATCCTAATAAGGTAGCAAGGAAAATCGTTCATGCCATGCTTTCTCCTAAACGTGAGATTAATTTACCAGGCTGGATGAACGCAGGAAGTACGATTTATCAGCTTATGCCAGGTGTAGTCGAACGATTGGCGGGGAAAGCTTTTATGAAAAAATAGTGAATTGGTTCAACCTAGGGGAAAAGAGTGGGATTCTTTTCCTCTAGTCTAGATTCGTTAAATAAAAAATAGACAACATCCTAAAACAACCTCATACCACTTCGTTTGCATATTTTTTTCGGCTCTTATTTTTTCGAGTAATTAATTGAAATCCTCCATTCCATTCAAATCCCTTCTTTATGTTTAGTATATATGTTTTCCTTATTTGCAAAGTGTTTTTCTCGTTAAACGGGTTCTTTCGCTTTTATTAGTGGTGGAAACTTCCATTGAAAACGAACGTATATTCCCTTAAGATATGAATATAATAAATACGAACATACATTCTTATTGGGGGAGTTGGCTATGATTGAACATTATGATCAATTGCCAAAACGTAAAGTTTTATGTGTTGATATGAAAAGCTTTTATGCAAGCTGTGCAGCTGTTTTGCATGGTTTAGACCCATTAACATGCTATTTGGTTGTCGTAGGTGATACAGAGCGACAAGGAAGCATTGTGTTAGCAGCTTCTCCACAGGTGAAAAAAGAATTTGGCATTAAAACGGGAGCAAGATTGTTTCAAGTCCCAAATGATCCACGTATTCAAATTGTAAACCCGAAGATGGGGACATATATTCGAATGTCGACAGAGATAACGAAATTATTTCATCGCTATGTACCGAAGGAGGCTATTCATACCTACAGTGTTGACGAAAGCTTTATTGAAGTAGATAGTGTAGAGCATATATGGGGCGATGCCCAAACAATTGCGGCTAAAATTAGGGACGATATGGAGCGTGAATTTCAGCTTCCTAGTGCAATTGGCATTGGACCGAATATGCTTATGGCTAAAGTATGTTTAGACATCGATGCTAAAAAAACAGGTGTTGCAGAGTGGACATATGATGATGTAAAAGAAAAACTGTGGAAAATTGAACCGTTAAGTAAAATGTGGGGAATTGGTTCAAGAGTTGAAAAAACATTAAACCGCATGGGGATTTTTAATGTTGGACAGTTAGCACATTATCCACTTGAACTTCTTGAAAAAAAATTTGGTGTGATGGGAAATCAGCTTTATTATCATGCATGGGGTGTTGACCTATCAGAAATTGGTGCACCAATTATGCAAGGACAAATTAGCTTTGGGAAAAGTCAAATACTACTTCGAGATTATCCTAATCCGGAAGAAGTTAAGCATGTGATGTTGGAAATCTGTGAAGAGGTTGCCCGTAGAGCACGTCAGCATAAAAAAGTTGGACGGACCGTGAGCTTAAGTATAGGCTATAGCCATGAAGAATTTGGTGGGGGCTTTCATCGTTCGAAAACGATAGAGCAACCAACAAACATTACAATGGATTTGTATGAAACATGTTTGCAATTATTTAACAAATTTTATGTTCATAAAACGGTTCGACAAATTGCTGTTACATTATCAAATATTGAAGATGATTCTGAAATGCAGTTGGATTTATTTCGACCAAATCGTACGAAACAGCGAACCCTTGGTTATGTGATGGATTCAATTCGCCATAAATATGGTTCAGATGCAATATTACGTGCGGTATCCTATACACCAGCTGGGACAGCTAAGCATCGGGCGAAGCTGGTGGGTGGTCATAAAGCGTAATGATGCATAGTTTACATGCCCTTGTTCCCGTTTTATATCTAAAAGAATAATCTATTAAGACTTTATTCTTTAGGGGGATACATCAAGTGAGGAGACCATATTTAACATATTTGGCATTAGGAGATTCTTTAACTGTTGGGGTAGGTGCATCATTTTTAGCACCAGGCTTTGTAGGGCGTTATAAACAGATAACAGAGGAAAAGCTAGATAAGCACGTGTTTACTACAATTTATGCAAAATCAGGAATTGAGACTGGTGAAGTATTAAAAATCGTTCAGAATAAATGGCTACATGAAAAAATTAGGGGAGCAAATATTATCACGATTTCTGCTGGAGGAAATGATTTAATCGAAGCAAGTGAGGAATTTATTGAAACAGGTGAAGTTACTGAAATCACTGAATCAGTAAAGGAATGTATCCAAAACCTAACCGAAATCATGAGCATTATTCAACAATTAAAAAAAGATTGTGGTGTTCCTTATAGGGTTTATTTACTTAATCTTTATAACCCATTACCGCAGATTCCACTTGCAGACAAATGGGTGCAAGTCATTAATCAAAAGTTAAATCGTTTTGATAATGGTTCAACGATTCAAGTTGTAAATATTTATTCAACATTTGACCGTAGACAATCAGAACTCTTATCTAAAAGAGATGGGATTCATCCGAATAATGCAGGTTATCAAGAAATAGCTGAAACAATTATTCAACGGGGATATCCAAAGGAGTTTTATGAAACAATGTAAGGGAAAGCCGGTGAAGAAATGATACGGGACAGAGGAAATATAAAATGGACGTCGATGATGCTACCTGAGCATGTAAAACTATTAAGGGATTGGTCTGAAACGGATAACTATCAAGAAAAGCCTGAGCTTGATGAACAACAGCTTACACAGTTTAATGAGCTCATATGTATAGCGATGGAGGGACATAACGAACTCGTTTTTACGTACTATAAAGACCATTATCACCATACCTGTACAGGGTTTGTTCATTACATTGATCCTCTTACACATACGTTGCGAATTGTTAATGAGAGCAATAAAGAGTATCTTCAATTACCAATTCAAGCTATTATAGACATTAAACTGAAGTAGAAGGATGGAACTTTTAGTACGCATCCTTCTTTCCTTTCAAGTTTCTGAAAATTTTTAAGCGAGTCACGAAAAGATGAGAACGACGTATAACATATGTTAAAATAGATGCATGGTAAATAGAGAGAAGGAGATTAGTATGGAAGTAACATTTACAAAAGAAGCAATAGCACAAATCGAACCAAAATTTGCAGAAAATAAAAATAGAATGTTAAAATTAAAATATGATACAGAAGATTGCGGGTGCGTAATGTGCGGTGTCACAGCACTATGGCTAGTAGAAAAGCCTGAAGAAGATGACATAAGGATCGAAACAAATGGAATGCCTGTATATGTTGAAAAAACGAAAATGGTATTTTTAGATGATAAGTTAACAATCTCTTTAAATGAAACAGCAAATTGCTATATGTTAAAAAGTCCTTCACAAATATTAAATCCACGTATGAGCTTATTAATAAAGTGAGGGGACAGTAATGAAGGATCAATTAAAATCTATCAAAAATGTAGCCTTAAATCGCACATGGGTCTCATTTTTAAATGATAATCATCCATATAGTCTCCTTCATTGGTCAATTGGAGGAGCCCATGATGAGACAAAGGATGTATGGTTGCTACAGGATGAAATGACATTTGAAGTAAAGGAATTCGCAACAATTGATGACGCTATTGCATGGATGAAAATACATATGAAGCAAATATCTGATGTATTAGGATAAAAAGAAGGATTCACAACTATGGTAAGACAAGCTAGCTTAGGGGCGTCCTAAAACTAGCTTGTCTTGTTTGTCATTTTATAAAATATCGGCAAAAAACTCATCAATGACATCGGAATATTCTTTTCGGTTTTCTGCATAGGACATAGCATGCGAGCCCTTTTCAGCGATAAACAATTTCTTTGGTCCTTTCTTTTGCTGAAAAAGTTGTTTTGACATTTCAGCTGGAATGTAATCATCGCCTTTACTATGGATAAATAGAACAGGGTTTCTAATATTAGAGACAGCTTTAAGAGGAGAGACCCCTTTTATTGAATAGCGATCACGCAATTGAACAAATGGCTTGGCAATCGGCATAATAAGCACACTAGGGAGCTTAAATTCAACTTTAAGCCTATATGAAAGTTGTGCCTCAAGCTCAGAAAAAGGACAATCAGCTATATAAAAATCTGCCCCATCCTCAACCATTCCAGCATAAAGCAATGTAGTTACAGCACCCATGGACTCACCGTGAATACCTAGTATAATTGAATCTCCTACTTCTTTTTTTAACCAATGAACAACAGCTTGTAAATCAAATTTTTCATAATGACCATAGCTAGTAGTTTTTCCACCACTTTCACCATGTCTTCGGTGGTCATAAATAACAACATTCCAGCCCTTCTCTAAAAACAAATTCATATATTTAACAGAATTTAGACGATTGACAGTAACACCATGACAAATGATGATATATCGATTAGTCTCATAGGGGGCAACAAGGGTACCTTTTATCGAATAGCCAAAAGAGGAAGGGATTGTAAAAGATTTCTTTTCCAGTGCGTCATAATCATTTTGATTATAAAATCCAAGCGTTGTTTCACGCTTAATAATTTCTTCATCAGTCTTCTTTTTAATATACATCATCCGGTTCGTAAAGAAAAAGCCAATAATAAATATGTAAGAGAGGACAATAAATAAGCCGATAAGTAATTTTTTCATAAGGGTAGTCTCCTTTTACTAAAAACTCCCTTTTTATTGTACACGAATCTATTTCATCCTTGCAATAAAGGAAAAATGCTCAAAAATAGAGTCACTATCTCTAACAATTAACATGTTAAGAGAAGCTGACTCTATATAAAATAAATTAAATTTTATTGAGGTGAGTTTTGTCTTTTAGTAGGATGGATTGCTTTTTCGACCTCTTCAGCAGCTATCATCTTTCTAGAGGTATCAGCATTTGGCTTTCCTTTTTGTCCACGTTGCTTTGTCATGATATATCTCTCCTTAGATTATACAAAGTTTAGGAAGGGTTTTCCTTATGTAAATACCTTTTCAACGTAAGAAATGTTAATTATAATTTACTAGAGAGGAAGAGGAGGTACCAAAAATGAAGAAAAATGCAAAAAAGAAACA
>JAPSLL010000015.1:23257-78409 GCA_031180805.1 Bacillus sp. (in: firmicutes) | reverse complement strand
AGATTATACAAAGTTTAGGAAGGGTTTTCCTTATGTAAATACCTTTTCAACGTAAGAAATGTTAATTATAATTTACTAGAGAGGAAGAGGAGGTACCAAAAATGAAGAAAAATGCAAAAAAGAAACAAGATGATCAAACGGTATCTGTTTCAAATTATTTAAATGAAGATTTAATAGAAAAATTAAAAATGGTGAAAAAGGATTTAACGATTGAGCAACAAGAAAAAGAAGCAGAATTAGAGCGTAAAAAGATAGAAGAACGGAAACAAAGAGAAAAAAATAAAAGCTTTGAAGAATTGTTAAGCGAGAGTTCCTTATCTTGGAAGGACTTTAAATAAAAGAGAAACTTTTAGAAAATTTATCTCAAAAAAAATGCTGCTACAAAGCATTCGGTTGACCGCTTGCTTTCGTAACAGCATTTTAGTTAACGATGTTGGATATATGTATCTTTTTTTGTTAGCTTTTGAAGTAATTCATATATCTGACTAGTTAGCGGATCAGATAAAACGGCAGATGTATTTTCGATTACTTGCTGTAATTTGCTCGCACCTGGAATAACGGCACCTATAACATCATGATGGAGGCAATATTGCAGGGCGAGTTCGGTCATTGAATGTGAGGAATCAACATTCTCAAGCTCCGTTAATAATGCTTTTAATTCATCGTTAGAATAGGAAAGATAGCCATTAGTTTGAAGTTTTAAATCTAAAGGTTTGTCTGTTAATAAACCTTTAGCGAGTGGTCCACGTGCAATAACGCTCACATTATGCTCTTTAATGAGTGAAAACCATTCTTCAGGCCTGCGGTCTAATAAGCTATATTGCATCATAATTGAGACAATGCTAGATTTTGTTAAATATTCCTTAATAACATTTGGACGTATAGAAGAAATGCCATAATAACGAATGACTCCCTCTTTCTTTAAATCCTCAAATGCTTCAATCGTTTCATCAATTTGATCCTCAATTGTTCCACCATGAAGCTGGTATAAGTCAATATAATCTGTTTGGAGTCGTTTTAAGCTTTGTTTGACAGCTTCTTTAATATAAGTCTTAGATGGATCCCAATCCCATCCTGAATAATCTTCACGCCAGCGGTTTCCTACCTTTGTTGCTAAAATTAAATCATGTCTTCGATGCTTTATCGCTTTACCTACAAGCTCTTCATTCACTCCACGATCATATAAATCAGCAGTGTCCAAATAATTAATTCCTTGTTCGATCGCTTTGTCAATAATTGAAATGGCATGATTTTCCTCAGTTCCTAATGACATGCAGCCTAAACCTATTTCACTAACATATAAGTCAGATTGGCCGAGTTGTCTTTTTTTCATTGATCAACACTCCTTATAAAGCGAGACTTTGATTTAGTAAAGGTATTCTCATATTTTACTACAAGCTAAATTTAATTCTAATAGCTACCTTCATGTTGAGGTTAGTACATATAATAGGAAAAAGCAACATTAAAGATTTATTTATACAGTTTAGGAGTAAGCCTTGATTTTACAGTTTTTTCATCTTGAATCCACTCTTGTACACGAGAATAGACCTCGGAATATTCCTTTAATTTTGCACGAATCTCCCATGCCTTTCCAGTGAGAATGATTCGGTCTTCCATTCGGTAGATTTTCAAGCTTCACCCATTCCTTTCCATAAGATATGGTAGAATGTATGAAGAAACAATAGCTAATAGAACAGGAGCTGACAGTATGGAGCATTTAATAGAAAAGACGATTTCCTCAAAAGAGATTTTTAAAGGAAGAGTAATCGATTTGTATGTAGAAGAGGTACAATTACCAAATGGAAATAAAAGTACACGAGAAATAGTAAAACACCCTGGTGCTGTAGCTGTTATTGCGATAACACCTGAGGATAAAATCGTTATGGTTGAACAATTTCGTAAACCACTCGGTAGAACGATTGTAGAAATTCCAGCTGGAAAACTAGAAAAAGGTGAAGAGCCAGAGGTTACTGCTAAAAGGGAATTAGAGGAAGAAACAGGCTATACATGTTCTGATTTACGTCCACTTATATCGTTTTACACATCACCAGGTTTTGCAGATGAGCTAGTTCATTTATTTATTACTGAAAAATTAGTGAAATTGAAGGAATTGGTACAATTAGATGAGGATGAATTTTTAGATGTAAAAGAGGTCACATTAGAAGAAGCGATGGAAATGGTTCAAAATCAACAGATTTATGATGCAAAGACGGCATTTGCAGTGCAATATTTACAACTTAAACAAGCATTAAAAGAATAAACTCGAGCAGTCAAGCCTTAGGAGTGAGAACAGCATGAATAGCTACTTTGCCGATTTACATATACATATTGGACAAACATCTTCGGGGAAGCCCGTAAAAATAACAGCTTCGAGAACACTCACATTAGAAAACATCCTAATAGAGGCAAGTGATCATAAAGGGATTGATATTGTAGGTGTGATTGATTGTCATGTACCTGAGGTTATGTTGACATTGAAGCAGCTTATTGATAATGGTGAATGTATCGAGCTAGAAGACGGAGGGATTCGCTTCCAGCATACAACACTTATTTTAGGTAGTGAATTAGAAATCTACGACCATGCGTGTAAAGGTCCAATCCATGTTTTAGCTTTTATGCCATCATTACAAAGAATGCAGGAATTTTCAAAGTGGTTATCTACTCGCTTAACTAATATAACATTAAGCTCACAACGCATTTATGAAGAAGGAAAAGTATTGCAGCGGGTTGTTAAAGATCTTGGTGGTTTATTCATTCCTGCACATATTTTTACGCCACATAAAAGCTTATACGGAAGTGGAGTAATCCGTTCATTAACAGAAGTGTTTGATGGCCAATTAATCGATGCGGTTGAGCTTGGATTAAGCTCAGATACGAGTATGGCTGACAATTTAGCTGAGCTACACCGATACACCTTTTTAACGAATTCAGATGCTCATTCGCTACCGAAAATTGCTCGTGAGTATCAAAAAATATCACTCGATAATCCGAATTTTCTTGAGCTTAAAATGGCATTAGCCAAAGAAAAGGGAAGAGGGATAGAAGTAAATTATGGCTTAAATCCTTATCTAGGTAAATACTATGAGACAACGTGTGAAAAATGTGGTACAAAGCCTTTAAAGGGGCAGGGAATCTGTGAAGTATGTGGCAGTAATCGATTTGTTAAAGGGGTGTCAAAACGAATTGCTGAGTTAGCAGGTCGCATCAAGAATAATCGACAGCGACCTCCATATATCCATCAAGTTCCTCTCCAATTCATTCCAGGCGTTGGGCCAAAAACATTGGAGAAGTTGAAAGACTTGTATGGGACAGAGATGAAAATCTTGCATGAAGTATCAGAGGAAGAGCTAAAAAAGACAGTTCCAGAAAAAATCGCAACCTATATAATTGCAGCTCGAGAAGGTAGACTGCAAGTGACAGCAGGAGGCGGTGGAACATATGGGAAGGTAACAGGGATTTAGAATGCCCTATTACCTTCTTATCTTTTATAAAGGCTAGTTAATCCCTATTGCGATAAGTTAAAAAAGAACTCTAGTAATTTTTTCGAATGCAATCTTTGATTAGTAGGCATAGAATGGATATCCTCTCATATACTCTATTAAGTGAATTTCGGGAGGAACTAAACATGCGACGACAACAACCAATCAGTGTCATTATTAAGCAGCATTTTAAGGAACAGTCATCTATCTATTTGTTTGTATTTGTATTGTTTTTAATGGGTGTTATATTCGGAGCGATTATTGTAAATAGTATGAATTTAAGTCAAAAAGAAGACTTATATTACTATTTGAATCGATTTTTTGGACAGGTTGCTGAAGGGAAAATTGCAAGCTCAGCTGAGATGTTTCAGCAAAGTTTTTTTCATAATATAAAATATCTTGGACTTATGTGGATACTTGGAATTTCAATTATTGGGGTACCGGTTATTCTTGTCATGCTCTTTATTAAAGGAATGGTTGTTGGATTTACAGTAGGGTTTTTAGTCAATCAATTAGGATTAAAAGGTTTTTTGTTATCCTTTATCTCAGTCTTACCGCAAAATATCTTGCTAATACCTGCTTTCATAATCATGTGTTCAGTGGCAATTTCGTTCACATTAAAAATTATAAAGCAATTATTTGTTAAAAGAACAAGTAATGTAGAATCCCCTTTTTCGTTATTTTTAAGATATGTTACGATTTTTCTTTTTATAGGGGTACTTGCGATTGTTGCCTCTGGATTTGAAGCATATGCGTCACCGTTTTTAATGCAGAATGTCGTTGAATTTGTTAGTAAATAATAATAATTATAATTTAATATTAATTATTTTTATTAGATTATAATCATTTTAGTTGGACACTTTCCTCTCATATGATATATAATAGTTTTGGGAACGTGGCGAGGGAGGAAGAGTAGTTATGGAAACCCGCATTGATCGAATAAAGAAACAGTTGCACTCTGCAAGCTATAAGCTTACACCTCAACGTGAAGCAACTGTTCGAGTATTATTAGAAAATGAAGAAGACCATTTAAGTGCTGAAGATGTTTATCTTCTCGTAAAAGAAAAAGCACCTGAAATTGGCTTAGCTACTGTATATCGAACATTAGAATTATTAACCGAATTAAAAGTAGTCGATAAAATAAACTTTGGTGATGGAGTCTCAAGATACGACCTACGTAAAGAAGGAGCAGAACATTTTCATCATCACTTAGTTTGCATGGAATGTGGATCTGTTACTGAAATCGTAGAAGACTTACTAGGTGATGTAGAAGAAATTGTTGAGCGTGATTGGAAGTTTAAAATTAAAGATCACCGTTTAACATTTCATGGAATTTGCGCAAGCTGTCAAGAAAAACAATCAAATAATGAGAAATAACCAAGTCTAACATGCTAAGTTAGGCTTTTTGTTTTTTCGCAAGCTTTAGACTAGATGGAAATGAGAAAAATAAAAAATTAATAGGAATTTATATAAAATCAATGTATAAAGTTTGTCCTTTTTGGCATATCTTCTAATATTACTACGATTAACCTATTATGAAATTTGATCCTTCTTACCTATTATACCATTGATTAAGAAAATGTACGTAAATGGGGGTTCTATATGATTCGTTGGTTAAGAACGGCTAGAGATATGTTAAAAGTATTTATCTTGTTTACTGGATTTACGATTTTATTCTATTATGCTATCATTTGGGTGAACTTAGAGTATCAAGAAATGCATCGTTACGACCAGCCAGAAGGTGCTGCATTAAAAGTAACGAATATGGTAAATAACGAGGAAGAAAATTGGTTAAATCGATTAATGTTTTTTTATGACAATGGGGAGTAGTTTGTATTGAAGGATCAAATTAAAGATTTTATACATTATTTAATAGTAGAGAGAGGATTGTCACAAAATACAATTGTTTCTTATGAAAGAGATTTAAAAGGCTATCAAAAGCATTTATCAGAAATTCAACAAATAGAGTCGTTTAATCAAGTTACACGATTACATATAATTCAATTTTTAAAATCATTAAAAGAAACAGGAAAATCAAGTAAAACGATTGCGAGACACATAGCCTCCATTAGGTCGTTCCATCAATTTCTACTAAGAGAAAAACAGGCTGAGCAAGATCCATCAGTTTTAATTGAATCACCACAATTAGAAAGGACTTTGCCTAAAATTCTATCTCTGCAAGAAGTAGAAACATTATTAGAAACACCTAAACTGACCTCTCCTTTAGGGTATAGAGATAAGGCAATGCTTGAACTATTATATGCAACAGGAATACGAGTCAGTGAAATGATCAATTTAAATTTAACAGATGTTCATTTAACTATGGGCTTTATCCGTTGCTACGGGAAAGGAAACAAAGAAAGAATTGTTCCGATTGGTCACACCGCAACAGATGTATTGATACAGTATTTAGAAAAAGGTCGTTCAAAGCTAATCAATGGAAAAAATCCGACGGAAGCATTATTTGTCAATCATCACGGTAAGCGCATTTCTAGACAAGGATTTTGGAAAAATTTAAAGAAGATTGCTGGAGAGGCAAATATCAATAAAGAACTAACACCACATACATTAAGGCATTCATTTGCTACCCATTTACTTGAAAATGGAGCAGATTTACGAGCAGTACAGGAAATGCTTGGTCATGCAGATATATCTACAACTCAAATATATACACATGTTACGAAAACTAGATTAAAAGATGTTTATAAACAATTTCATCCTAGGGCCTAAAACAAATTAGGATAGTATAAAGTATCTGTGTTTTTAAAAAAAGCTAACAACCTAGAAAATAATAGGTTGTTAGCTTTTTTGCTATTTATATAATTGGTCTCATTCATCAAGCTTTTTTTTTATATTGTCAATGGTAATATAAGGAGGGTATAATGATTACATTCATAGTTGTCAGACTTCTGACAAGTTCTAATTGCTAACGAAATGAATGGTCTTAGGTAAAAATAGGGAAAGTAAAATAGAAGTAAATGGAGGAGGCTGCTATATGAATATGGATACATATAAACGCATTTTTATAATTGTAATGGATTCAGTAGGAATTGGAGAAGCACCGGACGCAGAAAAATTTAATGATTTAGGTTCGGATACATTAGGTCATATTGCTGAACATATGGGCGGACTAAATATGCCTAATATGGCAAAGTTAGGATTAAGCAATATAAGAGAAATAAGAGGTGTTCCTATTCAAGAAAAACCATTAGCATTTTATACGAAAATGAAGGAAGCTTCAAATGGTAAAGATACAATGACAGGTCACTGGGAAATAATGGGCTTGAATATAGAAAAGCCCTTTAGAGTTTTTCCAGAAGGTTTTCCTCCAGAGCTAATTAATCAACTAGAGGAAAAGACAGGAAGGAAAATCATTGGAAATAAACCAGCTTCAGGAACAGAAATATTAGTTGAACTTGGTGAAGAGCATATGGAAACAGGTGCGTTAATTGTATATACCTCTGCTGATTCAGTTTTACAAATTGCTGCTCATGAGGAAATTGTTCCGATCGAAGAGCTGTATAAAATTTGTGAAATCGCTCGAGAGCTAACACTTGATGAAAAATATATGGTTGGTAGAATTATTGCTCGACCATTTATTGGGCAACCTGGAAATTTCTCGCGAACCGCTAATCGTCATGATTATGCGTTAAAGCCATTTGATCGGACAGTTATGAATGAATTAAAGGACAGTGGTTTTGATGTTATAGCGATTGGGAAAATATCTGATATTTTTGACGGTGAAGGTATAACGAAGTCGTTACGAACAAAATCGAATATGGACGGTATGGATAAGTTATTTGAGACTGTTAATATGGACTTTAGAGGAATTAGTTTTTTAAATTTAGTTGATTTTGATGCTTTATATGGTCATCGACGTGACCCAGAAGGGTATGGAAAGGCGCTTGAAGAATATGATAATAGATTAACGGAGGTATTAGAACATTTAACAGACGACGACTTGTTAATCATAACTGCCGATCATGGTAATGACCCTGTACATTATGGAACCGATCATACTAGAGAATATGTTCCATTGCTTGTTTATAGCCCGAAAATGAAGGCTGGGAGAGAACTGCCAATTAGAGAAACATTTGCAGACATTGGAGCAACAGTTGCAGATAACTTCAAAGTGAAAATGCCTGTATATGGAACAAGCTTTTTATCGGATTTAAAATAGGAGGAGATTTAAGGTGACGTACGAAAAAATACAAGAAGCTGTAGATTATATAAAAGAAACGATTAATGTCCAACCAAGTATAGGATTAATCTTAGGTTCAGGGTTAGGAATTTTAGCTGAAGAAATAGAATCACCAATTAAAATTCCATATCAAGATATTCCTAATTTTCCAATCTCTACTGTTGAAGGGCATGCCGGTCAACTTGTTATTGGTAAATTAAATGGAGCTAATGTTGTTGCAATGCAAGGAAGATTTCATTTTTATGAGGGATATAGTCTAAAAGAGGTCACATATCCAGTTCGAGTAATGAAAGAATTAGGAGTTCAAACGTTAATCGTGACAAATGCTGCTGGCGGAATAAATGAGTCTTTTGAAGCTGGAGATTTAATGTTAATCACAGATCACATAAATAATATGGGAACAAACCCATTAATAGGCCCAAATGAAGGAGAATTAGGTCCTCGTTTTCCAGATATGTCTGAAAGTTATGATACAGAGCTAAGAAATATAGCGAAAAAAGCTGCAAATGAACTAAGTATAAAATTACAAGAAGGTGTATACATAGGAAACACGGGTCCATCCTATGAAACTCCAGCAGAAGTACGTGCACTTCGTATAATTGGCGGAGATGCTGTCGGAATGTCAACTGTTCCAGAGGTAATTGTAGCTAAACATGCTGGATTAAAAGTGTTGGGTATTTCATGTATTTCGAATATGGCTGCAGGTATTTTAAATCAACCTTTATCACATGATGAAGTAATGGAAACAACTGAAAAAGTACGCGAAAACTTTTTAAAGCTAGTAAAAACAATTATTGAAAAATATCTGTAAAGGTGTGATATCCGAAATGAGGATGGTCGATTTAATTGAAAAAAAACGTGATGGAAAAGAATTAACAAAGGAAGAAATTCACCATATCATTAACGGTTATACGAATGGCGATATCCCTGATTATCAAATAAGTGCACTAACTATGGCTATCTATTTCCAGGGGATGACTGATGCAGAGCGGGCAGAACTGACGCTGGCAATGGCTGCATCTGGTGATACAATCGACTTAAGAGAAATTGAAGGAATCAAGGTTGACAAGCATAGTACAGGAGGAGTAGGGGATACGACGACACTTGTATTAGCTCCTCTTGTTGCAGCAGTCGGTGTGCCAGTAGCGAAAATGTCTGGAAGAGGATTAGGACATACAGGTGGAACGATTGATAAGCTTGAGTCAATTCCGGGTTTTCATGTTGAAATCGATTCGAAGCAATTCATTGAATTAGTAAATAAAAATAAACTAGCAGTTATCGGTCAAAGTGGAAATCTAACACCAGCGGATAAAAAATTATATGCACTCCGCGATGTAACCGCAACTGTCAATAGCATACCGCTTATTGCTAGTTCAATTATGAGTAAAAAAATAGCTGCCGGTGCTGATGCAATTGTTTTAGATGTTAAAACAGGAGCGGGTGCCTTTATGAAGGATATTGAGGATTCGAAAACACTTGCAAAAGCAATGGTCGATATTGGGAATATCGTCGGCCGCCGTACAATGGCTATTATTTCAGATATGAGTCAACCATTAGGATATGCAATTGGAAATGCATTAGAAGTTAAAGAAGCAATTGACACCCTTCGTGGAAAAGGGCCAAAGGATTTAGAGGAATTATGTTTAACTCTTGGCAGCTATATGGTACTTCTTGCAGAAAAAGCAGTATCATTAGAAGAAGCTCGCTTAAAGTTAAAAACGGTGATCGAAAATGGAAAAGCGATTGAAGCATTAAAAGTATTTTTAGAAGCACAAGGTGGAGATTCGTCGGTTGTCGATAATCAAGAAAGATTGCCTCAGGCAAAATATATGTTTGAACTCGAGGCACAGCATGATGGTTATATTTCCGAAATTGTCGCAGATGCGGTTGGAACTGCAGCAATGCTTTTAGGAGCGGGTCGTGCAACAAAAGAATCAACGATTGATCTAGCTGTTGGATTAGTGTTAAATAAAAAAATCGGTGACAAAGTAACAAAGGGCGAATCACTCGTCACGATCCATAGCAATACAGAAAAGATTGATGAAGTAAGGGAAAAGCTTTATGAGAGTATTAAAATAACTGCATCTGAAGTAAAACCACCAAAATTGATTTATGCGACAATTGAATAAGGATAAAAACCACGACATGAGCTCATGTCGTGGTTTTTATTTTGCCAAAAAGAGTGAGCATTTTGTTTATTTTATCGTTTTAGTAATTGATGAAAATGTAGAAGAAAAGAAAAAAACTGACCTTAAATTATTTATATTGCTAGTATATTTTTCCACCGAATGGAAAAAATGGTTGTATAAAGAATGGAGGGCTTATGAGATGAAACGGATACTATCATGTTTAACGCTTGTAGCAATGTTTATTGCTGGAACACCGATGGCATTTGCCAAAGAATCTACTACTGTCGAACTTGCAGATAAAGCGAAGTCAGCTGTTTTGATTGAACGCGATACAGGGATGATTTTATACGATAAAAATAGTGATGAAAAGCTTCCTCCAGCGAGTATGACAAAAATTATGACCATGTTATTAATTATGGAAGCGCTCGATAAAGGTCAAATTAAAATGGATGAAATGGTTCGTACAAGTGAATATGCAGCTTCAATGGGAGGCTCACAAATATTTCTCGAACCTGGAGAAGAAATGTCAGTTGAGCAGATGCTAAAAGGAATTGCGATTGGTTCAGGTAATGATGCATCAGTAGCGATGGCAGAGAAAATTGCAGGTTCAACTGACGAATTTGTAAATATGATGAACAAAAAAGTACAAGAATTAGGCTTGGAAAATACTCACTTTAAAAATCCAACAGGCTTACCAGAAGAAGGTCATTATAGCTCTGCACATGATATGGCGTTAATGGCAAAGGAATTATTAAAATATGAGGAAATTACTAAGTTTACAGGGAAATATGAAGATTATTTACGTGAAGGGACCGATAAAAAGTTCTGGCTTGTTAATACAAATCGTCTCGTAAAATTTTATCCGGGTGTTGATGGGGTAAAAACCGGATTTACAAATGAAGCAAAATATTGTCTTACTGCTACTGCTAAAAAAGGAAATATGCGTGTCATTGCAGTTGTGTTTGGTGCAGATACACCGAAGGAACGGAATTCTCAAGTAACAAAAATGTTGGATTATGCATTTAGTCAATATCAAACACATCCACTTTTTAAAAAGGACCAATCACTAACAAAACTAAAAGTGAGCAAAGGTGCAGAAAAAGAAGCAAACTTACAAACATCTGAACCTATTTCTGTCCTAACAAAAAAAGGTGAAACAGTTGATAATGTAACTCAAGAAATTATGATGAAAAAGGATGTTCAGGCGCCAATTAAAAAAGGCGATGAGCTTGGTACATTACAGCTTAAAAAAGAAGGGAAAGTTATTACAGAAAGTAAATTAGTAGCAGAAAAGGATATTTCAGAGGCGAGCTGGTGGCAAATGTTTAAACGTGTAATGGGAGATTTTACGAAGTCTAGCTAATGTTGACGAATTGGCACTAGTTTTGTCATCATGCAGGAAATTAAAGTTTCAATCAAGAATGACTCTTTATCCAGAATTTAAGGAGGGGTAAAACCTTGAGTCTACAGATTGAACTTGATGTGAAAGAAACTGTACTGTGTATTCGACTCTCGGGTGAATTAGATCATCATGCAGCCGAAGAGTTGCGCGAAAAAGTAACTGATAAAATTGCGACAAATCAAATTAAGCATATTGTGTTGAATTTGGAAAATTTAACATTTATGGACAGCTCTGGTTTAGGAGTTATTTTAGGAAGATATAAGCAAATAAAAGCCTCAGAAGGTGAAATGGTTGTTTGTGCAATTTCTCCTTCAGTCAAGCGATTATTTGATATGTCAGGACTATTTAAAATTATCCGTTTAGAGGAAGATGAACTGAAAGCATTGCAAACATTGGGGGTGGCATCATGAAAAATGAGATGAACCTCCAGTTTTCAGCATTGAGTCAAAATGAATCCTTTGCAAGGGTAACGGTTGCAGCATTTATTGCTCAATTAGACCCAACGATGGATGAATTGACTGAAATAAAAACGGTTGTGTCCGAGGCAGTTACTAATGCAATCATCCATGGATATGAAAATGATCCAAATGGTATTGTGTATATTTCGGTTACGCTTGAGGATGGTGTTGTCCATTTAACCATTCGCGATGAGGGGATAGGAATCATAGACATTGATGAGGCGAGACAACCGCTTTATACGACGAAGCCTGAACTAGAACGTTCAGGAATGGGATTTACAATTATGGAAAACTTTATGGATGAAATTCAAATTGAATCTTTAGAGTCAAGAGGTACTACAATTAAGTTGACAAAACATTTAACCAAAAGTAAAGCGTTATGCAATTAAAGGGAGACTTGCTATGGATGTGGAGGTCAAGAACGAGAATTCAAAGGCGCAGTTAAAGGACCACGAAGTCAAGGAATTAATTCGTCGCAGTCAAGAAGGGGATCAAGAGGCCCGTGATTTAATTATCCAAAAGAACATGAGACTCGTATGGTCTGTTGTTCAACGTTTTTTAAATCGAGGCTATGAACCTGATGATTTATTTCAGATTGGAAGTATTGGTTTATTAAAATCAGTAGATAAGTTTGATTTATCATATGATGTGCGCTTTTCGACATACGCTGTTCCGATGATTATCGGAGAAATTCAACGATTTATCCGTGATGATGGGACTGTGAAGGTAAGCCGCTCATTAAAAGAACTAGGAAATAAAATTAGACGGGCTCGTGATGAACTTTCGAAAACAATGGGAAAGGTGCCCACTGTAGCTGAGATCGCAAACTACCTAGACATTTCTCCCGAAGATGTGGTCCTCGCTCAAGAGGCTGTTAGAGCACCATCATCCATTCACGAAACAGTATATGAAAATGATGGAGACCCAATTACATTACTAGACCAAATAGCTGACCATACTGAAACGAAATGGTTTGATAAAATTGTACTTAAAGATGCAATACAGGACCTTGATGAGAGGGAAAGGCTAATTGTTTATTTAAGGTACTATAAAGATCAAACACAATCAGAGGTTGCTGAAAGGCTAGGAATATCGCAAGTTCAGGTTTCCCGGCTAGAAAAAAAGATATTAAAACAGATGAAAGATAAAATGAATCAATAGTAGTAAACACAAAAAGGTGACACTTATCTCGAGATAAGTGTCACCTTTTTACGTTTACATTGTTTCATTAATAAAAGAATCGAACTGTAAAAAGTGTTATTGCCATCTTACTTAAGCATTCGCTCGTTTCATGGTAATTATTGGTCTGACAAAACTTGAATGATTAAAAAATCTCAAATGCATACTACCTATACAACAGTTAATTGGTATTTACAAATATTATGTCCATCTAAAGAGCAAAATGTTTGTTTATTTAAAAATAAAGTCTCTAATGATGCTTGGTAAACGACATTTGCATGCAAAAAACTCAAAATTAACATTGTTGAATAATCCATCAAAATTGTTTACTTACATTTATTCGCTAACAAGCTTCTTTACAAACCGTTACTTGAGCAAAATTAACTAGTAGGAAGTGAATGTTGATGGAAAAAACGGTTTATATAAGACTTCGCCACCGAATACAGGTTCAGCCAAATGAAGTTATTACAGTTGGAAAGCTTGCGCTTATAGTAGCAAATAAGGAATTAAGAGAAAGACTGAGGAACATTAATATCCATCAAATCCAACCTAAAGATAAGAGTATGGTTGTCATCGATGTTATGCATGTTTTAAAGGAAATACATAAATTTGATCCAAACTTAGATGTGCAAACAATCGGTGCTGCTCAAACAATTATTGAAGTTGTATATGAAAAAAAGAAGCTCTCTCCACTATTATTTTTTCTTGTATGGGTTTTATTGTTTATAGGTGCAGGGCTAGCAATTATGAATTTCCATGAAGATGTAAGTATGCAGCAAGTTCATCAGCGGATTTATCGAATTGTGACTGGAGAAGAAAATCCACAGCCCTTGTTATTGCAAATACCATACTCATTTGGATTAGGATTAGGGATGATTTTATTTTTTAATCATCTGTTTAAGAAGCGAATTAACGAAGAACCAAGCCCTCTAGAAGTTGAAATTTTTAATTATCAGCTTGATCTTGATCAATATGTAGCTATGAATGAGAACAAGGAGAATTTAAACGACATTGATGATCGTTAACGCGATTCTCTTAATCATTATTGGGTTATCTGGAGGTCTTGTAGTCGGGTCTGGTTATGTTGCCTTTCTAGCAGTGCTTGGAATTATCCCAAGGTTAACACAACTTACGAAAACGTATAACTTTATTCAAGCCTACGAAATAGCGATTTTATTAGGTACAGTTGTAGTGGGCTGGATAAGCTTACGTAATACAGTATTCTCTCTGTCAGAACTTTTGCTAATTCCAATCGGTCTTTTTAGTGGCGTTTTTATCGGAATGCTTGCTGCAGCTTTAACTGAAGTACTTAATGTATTCCCGATATTAGCAAAGCGTGTAGGTTTAGGAGATAAAATTCTCATATTATTAATGGCAATTGTTTTAGGGAAAATAGTTGGATCGCTTTTTCATTGGATTTATTTTGTAAATCATTAATTGGAGGTAATGATAATGGGAAAAACCAAGCTTAAAGAGGACTATAAAAACCAGGTGAAAAATTATCAGCCTAAACCGCGCTATCTTATCAATTGTATAAAAGCTTTTATTATTGGAGGGTTAATTTGTACTTTTGGACAATTAGTTCAAAATTTTTATATTCATGTATTTCATTTTTCTGAAAAGGATGCTGGTAACCCAACAGCAGGTACATTAATTCTAATTTCTGCGATTTTAACTGGAGTTGGAGTGTATGACAAGCTTGGGCAATTTGCAGGTGCTGGTTCTGCTGTACCGATTACTGGCTTTGCAAATTCAATGACAAGTGCTGCTATAGAACATAGAAGTGAAGGAATTGTATTGGGGATTGCTACAAACATGTTTAAATTAGCTGGAAGTGTCATCGTTTTTGGTGTTGTGGCAGCTTATGTTGTTGGGATTATCCGCTATTTTTATGGATTAGCATTCTAAAAAAAGGGGTGGAATTAATGAAATTAAAAGGGAAACAAACATGGCAATTTGAAAATCCATTATATGTTCACTCAAGTGGGACAGCTGTTGGACCTAAGGAAGCAGAAGGACCACTTGGTCAATATTTTGATGTGAAATATGATGAACTCCACTGTGGCGAGGATAGTTGGGAATTAGCAGAACGAAAATTGATGCAACAGGCGATAGATGAATGTTTAAAAAAGGCAAATAAGACTACAGAAGATATTGATATATTATTAGCTGGTGATTTATTAAATCAAAATGTAACTGCTAATTATGTTGCTAGACATGCAAATATCCCATTTTTATGTATGTTCGGTGCCTGTTCTACATCAATGGAAACGTTAGCAATTGGTGCTGCACTCGTTGATGGTGGTTTTGCTAAAAACGCTATTGCGGCAACGAGCAGTCACAACGCAACTGCTGAGAGGCAATTTCGTTATCCAACCGAATATGGTGGTCAAAAGCCAGATACTGCAACCTTTACTGTAACAGGTTCTGGAGCAGTATTAATTAATCAAGAAAAAAGCGATATTCGGATTACGTCTGCAACGATTGGAAGAGTCGCTGATCTTGGAATAAAAAATGCATTTGATATGGGAACGGCTATGGCACCAGCTGCAGGGGAGACAATCGCTCAACATTTTAAGGATTTAAATAGGACGCCAGATGACTATGATTTAATTTTGACTGGTGATTTGTCGGGAATAGGTAGCCCCATCTTAAAGGATATGTTAAAGGATGAAGGATATGATGTCTATGAGAAGCATAATGATTGTGGGTTAATGGTTTACCGTCCAGATCAAAAAGTTTTTGCTGGTGGCAGTGGTTGTGCTTGCTCAGCAGTTGTTACGTATGGATATATATTTGATGAACTAAAACGTGGGAATTTAAATCGAGTATTTGTAGTTGCAACAGGTGCATTATTAAACCCGGTTATGATTCAACAGAAGGAAACTATACCTACAATTGCACATGGCGTCGTCTTTGAGAGAAGCGATAGGGGTGATAGCTAATGGAGTATATATTGGCTTTTGTAGTTGGCGGTGCGATATGCATAGTAGGACAATTATTATTAGATATTTTTAAGCTAACGCCGGCACATGTAATGGCGATTTTTGTAACTTTAGGTGCTGTTTTAGATGGATTTGGTTTATATGATAAGCTAATTGATTTTGCTGGTGCAGGGGCGACGGTGCCAATAACTAGCTTTGGTCATTCTCTGTTACATGGTGCAATGCATCAGGCTAAGGAACATGGATTCGTTGGAATTGGAATTGGGATTTTTGAACTAACTTCGGCAGGGATTTCTGCAGCTATACTATTTGCTTTTATAATGGCGTTAATTTTTAAACCGAAGGGATGATGGAATCTTGACAAAAAGACAGGTCATTCTCATTACAGATGGAGATGAATATGCTGCACGAACAATTGAATATATAGCGAATGAAGTTGGTGGTAGAGTGATATCTCGAACACAGGGGAATCCTACTACATTAACAGGAGCAGAAATTGTTCAGCTCATCCTCCAGGCTAAAAATGATCCTGTTTTCGTCATGTTTGATGATTGTGGCATGTTAGGAGAGGGAGCTGGAGAAACAGCTCTTAAATATGTGGCAAATCATCAAGATATTGAAGTTCTTGGTATTATTGCGGTTGCATCAAAATCACATCAAACAGAATGGACGAGGGTAGATGTGTGTATTGATCGATTTGGTGAATTAACAGAATATGGTGTTGATAAAAGTGGCTTAAAAGAGCATGAAATTGGGAGATTAAATGGAGACACTGTTTATTGTCTTGATGAATTAAACGTACCAATTATCGTTGGAATCGGTGATATTGGAAAAATGGCACGTAAGGATCATGTTAAAAATGGATGTCCCATTACTTTAAAGGCTGTCGAATTGATTTTGGAAAGGAGTGGGTTTCATGCCAAAAAAGGATGAAAAAAATCCGATATACGATAAGCTTTCTGACAACGAAAAATATTTTACCGAAAGAGTCGGATTAAATACTAGTTTTGATTTAGGAGTACGCAAGCTTACGATTCTTGATATAAGAGTTGATTTATATTATTTAAATGGACTTTGTGATACAAGCTATATTACCCAAATCTTAAGGAATCTCACAGCAATAAATGATAATGAAGTTGACCAATCAAAATTTAAGGAAATACTTGAAAATCGTATCGTTAATCAATCTGTAAAGCCAGTAAATAATTTAGATGAAGCAGTTGACCAAGTGCTATCAGGTCTTATTGTCTTTTTAATAGATGGTATGGATACCGGCTTTGTAGTAGATGTCCGTAGTTATCCTGGTCGACAACCAGAAGAACCGGATATTGAAAAAATTGTACGTGGAGCAAGAGATGGTTTTGTTGAAAATATTATTGTAAATACTGGATTGATTAGACGAAGAATTCGGGATGAACGATTAAGATACAATATGTTAAAAATCGGAGAGCGTTCTAAGACAGATGTTTGCTTAGCGTATATAGAGGATGTGGCAGATCCTGGATTAGTCGATAAGGTAAAAAAAGAGTTAAAGGCAATCGATATTGACGGAATTACGATGGCAGATAAAACGATTGAAGAATTTATTATAAAACAAGGATACAACCCATATCCATTAGTTAGATATACAGAGAGACCAGATGTCGCAGCAAATCATTTATTAGAAGGTCACGTTCTCATTATCGTTGATACATCACCTAGTGTCATTATTACACCAACTACGTTCTTTCATCATGTACAACATGCAGAAGAATATCGTCAAGCACCTTCTGTAGGAACATTTTTGCGGTGGGTGAGATTTTTAGGGATTGTAGCTTCTGTTTTTCTATTACCACTTTGGTTTTTATATGTATTAGATCCTTCTTTATTGCCTAAAGAAATAAATTATATAGGACCAACCGAAAAATCAAATATTCCAATGGTATTACAAATTTTTCTTGCAGATTTTGGTCTTGAGTTTTTAAGAATGGCCGCAATTCATACCCCTACAGCATTATCTACTGCAATGGGGTTAATCGCTGCAGCATTAATAGGCCAAATTGCGATAGATGTAGGTTTATTTGTTCCAGAGGTGATTCTTTATGTGGCTGTTGCTGGAATTGGTACATTTGCAACTCCTAGCTATGAATTAGGTGTAGCCAACAAAATGGTAAGGTTAGTGTTACTAATTGCTGTAGCTATATTCAAATTGGAAGGATTTGTTGTTGGATGTACACTGTTTATTATACTCCTTACGAGCATACGTTCATTGAATACTCCATATTTATGGCCGTTTCTTCCTTTTAATGCAAGAGCGATGTGGGAAATAATTATTAGAACTACAGTACCAGGTGCGAAATTAAGACCAAGTATTGTCCACCCTCAAAATGTAAAAAAACAACCTAGTTAGTGAGATGCATCATTGAAAGAACAACTTATTTATGATATTGTATGTGTAATTTAATATCAGATAATTTAAAAAGTAACAGGCAGTTAATATCACTCGTGTTAACTGTCTTTTTATTTGGCTCGTTTTTAAAAGATTGTTGTTTTTAGTATAACTATATAAGGGTTGATTGGACCTGATTGCGAGACTTCTGCAGGATTCGTGGGAGAGGTGAGAGTTAAGGTGGTGTTTACACGAGGAGGCTCACCACCCACTCCGCAAAAAAGCGAGTACTGCACGAGGAAATCAACCCTGAACGACTACACTGTAAAAAAGCAACAAAGTTTGCGGAAACAGCCTTTTATTTTTATACTAATTAAATATTTTATATTTCACAGCTAGGTATATTGAAAGAGGGGATACAGTTGTTCTTACATGGTACAAGCGAAATTAATGAACATGGACATTTACAAATAGGTGGAGTTGATACTGTAACTTTAGCAAATGATTACGGGACACCTCTTTATATTTACGATGTTGGGCTTATTCGGGAACGAGCAAGAAGCTTTAAGCAAGCTTTTGAAAAGATGGGAGTTCGAGCACAGGTAGCATATGCTAGTAAGGCATTCTCGTCAATTGCAATGTTTCAATTAGTTGCTGAAGAAGGGTTATCGTTAGATGTTGTTTCAGGCGGAGAATTATTTACAGCAATAGCCTCTGGCTTTCCAGCATCAAGAATTCATCTTCACGGTAATAATAAAAGCTTACAAGAACTTAAAATGGCACTAGATCATGAAGTTGGTTGTATCGTTGTCGATAACTTTTATGAAATAGAGCTGTTAAAAGGATTGTCTACACAATATAAACGGAAAATCCCGGTATTATTACGTGTAACACCTGGAGTAGAAGCACATACTCATGATTATATTACAACAGGTCAAGAAGATTCTAAATTTGGTTTTGGTTTACTAAATGGACAAATTGAACAAGCGATTGAAACAATTTTAAGCATTGATGGAATACATTTATTAGGCATTCACTGTCATATTGGTTCACAAATTTTTGATACTGCCGGTTTTGTTCTTGCAGCTGAAAGAGTATTTGAGAAAATTAAAGAATGGAAAGAGAGCTACTCGTTTATCCCTGAAGTAGTAAATCTAGGTGGTGGATTCGGAATCCGCTATACGGAGGATGATGAGCCGCTCCCAGCAACCTATTATGTTGAGCAAATAGTAGAAGCTGTGAAAAAGCATGTAAATGAAATGGGAATGAATATGCCGGAAATATGGATTGAGCCTGGTCGATCACTTGTTGGGGATGCGGGAACTACGCTCTATACTGTCGGCTCTAAGAAAACTGTTCCAAATATTAGAGAATATGTAGCAATTGATGGTGGAATGAGTGATAATATTCGTCCTGCTTTATATCAAGCAAAATATGAGGCCGTTTTAGCAAACAGAGTTACAGAAAAACATGATAAAGAAGTATCAATAGCTGGTAAATGCTGTGAAAGTGGTGATATGCTAATTTGGGATTTACCACTTCCCGAAGTTAAAGCAGAGGATATTCTTGCTGTTTTTTGTACTGGTGCGTACGGTTACTCAATGGCGAATAATTACAATAGAATTCCACGCCCTGCAGTTGTATTCGTTGAAAATGGAGAAGCACAGCTTGTTGTAAGAAGAGAAAGCTTTGAGGACTTAATTGTAAATGATTTGCCATTAAAAACAAAGATAACACAAAAATAGTGATAAATCTAAATAATTAACTTTTGAACTGATTCTTGTAGTGTTTTTTCATCTACAGAGTCAGTTTTTTTATGTGAATTTGTGTACCGATACTTCCATTTCACTCCTTGTCTGGTGGAAGTTATTGCAGTTCTCAAGCAAAACGCTAAAATTACTTGTTAACTTACCAAATTAAAAACAAAGCAGATAACATATGTATGCTATCTGCCTTGTTTATCTTATGAAATTTTTGCATCTGCGGATATTTGATGGTTGTTCATATTATTAATAATATGTGCACTTGCAGACTGCTCATTGCCTGTAAAAAATGAAACAATTGCATTCCAAAGAGCAATGAAAAATTCTTTGAGTTTTTGTAGGAAAGATTGCCCTTCCTCGGAATTTAAGAAGTTTGATATTTTATCCTTCGCCTTTTCTAGCTGTTGACCAACTTGATCCCAATTGATATTTAAATCTTTCATCTTGTTAAATAGATTAATAAGATTGTTAATATCTTCTTCTGTTAATGTAATACCCAATTCTTTTGCTGAATCCTCTATTAATGTTCTTAGTTCAGCCTCTGTTTCAGGAACACCATTTTTTGCGATATCATCTTTGATTTTGGCCATTAGAGCTGAGGCGTTTTCTGTTCCTACTTCATCACCGAGTTTAGCAGTTGTTACTAATTCTTCATTTGCAACCTGTTTAACATCCTCAGAGATTGCTTTATCAGATGATACTTCATAAGCTTTAATTAATCCTGTTAATGCAGCAGTTCCCGAAACTTCAAATGGTGCTGTCACATATATCGTCGCATCTTTTACTCCTGCCGTCATTAATGCATTTAAATACATTTCATCTGTTACCCAATCAATATTTTTTGTTTTGACCTCAAGGCCAGAACCGGATTTCTCAATTGTAATGCTTGAAGAAGAAAGTGCTTTTGTTCCGATTGTTGCTTTTGAAATGTAGTTCCCTAAATATTGATGTTCCTCTTCATTTGTTACATATATGATTTGGCTATTTTCTTCCGTTGCGTTCATTTCTTTAAGTATCGTTTGCTTTTGTTGTTCAGTTAAGTCTTCACCTAGTGTTACAATAACCTCGCCAACAACTGCGTCTGCAAAGCTAATGGATGGAAAAGCAAATAGGCATAAGGTGAAAAGACAAAACATTATTTTCTTCAAAGGTAAAACCTCCCTGATTTTTAAACAAAAATTCATTAACATCATCTATTATAGAGTTTTTTTTTAGATGTCAATAGTATTTTTGCAGTTTTCTTCATTTTGATTTATTCTTTTTTATTCTTATAATCGTTAAAAAAGTAAAAGAAAACATGTTTCCAGTTTGCTGTTTATTCATTGATTATAGTAGAATAGAAAAGTGTTTATGTCTAAATAGACGGATTAAACTTATTGGAGGTTTCATACATATGAAAAAAGCACAAATTACGATGGAAAATGGAGATAAAATTGTCTTTGAATTGTTTCCAAATGAGGCACCTGGTACTGTAGCAAATTTTGAAAAACTAGCAAATGAGGGCTTTTACAACGGATTAACATTCCACCGAGTTATCCCTGGTTTTGTTGCACAAGGTGGTTGTCCACATGGAACCGGAACTGGTGGTCCAGGATACACGATTAAATGTGAAACAGAAGGAAACCCACATAAGCATGAAGCTGGATCCTTATCAATGGCACATGCAGGTAAGGATACTGGTGGAAGTCAGTTCTTTATCGTACATGAGCCACAACCACATTTAAATGGTGTTCATACTGTATTTGGAAAAGTCATTGAAAATCTTGATGCAGTCTATAACATTAAGCCAAATGACGTAATGAAAGAAGTTAAAGTTTACGAAGAATAAAAATGATGATACAAAAACTGCGTTTGTTATTACGCAGTTTTTAATTTCTTTAAATTTGCATCTTTCATTTAATATCGCTAAAATAAACTTTAGATCCTTCAAACTAATTTAATATTATTTCGTTTTACATTCTTCGGGGCAGGGTGAAAGTCCCTACCGACGGTGATGAAGTATTTAAATAACTTCTTAGCCCGTGACCCGTTAATTAATTTAATTAACGGTTGATCTAGTGTAAATCTAGAGCCGACAGTGAAAGTCTGGATGGGAGAAGAATTGCGCGAACCTTTGCGGTGTATTTATTATCTGTTTTTGAAAAATAGAAAATAAATACTCTTATTTGACTTACTCAAATATCAATTTCTCATTAAAAAGCCCTTAGTCTATGACTTTGGGCTTTTTTTATAGGCTTCGAGCAGGATGAATAATAGAAGGAAGGAGGGTGCATAATGTTCACAGGAATTATTGAAGAAATTGGCACAATAAAAAATGTACAAGGAACTAAGGATGCAATTATTTTTACAATTAATGCAAACAAAATCATCGAAGATATGTCGATTGGAGACAGCATTGCAGTAAACGGCGTCTGTTTAACAGTAACCGAATTCCATGCAGATTCATTTGCTGTAGATGTGATGCCTGAAACTGTCAAACATACTTCTTTATCTATGCTGAAAAATGGATCGAGGGTTAATTTGGAACGAGCGATGTCTGCCAACGGTCGATTTGGTGGTCATTTCGTTTCTGGACATGTTGACGGTGTTGGAAAAATCGTTAAAAAGCAACGTGTTTCAAATGCGGTTTATTTTGAACTAGAAGTAGATGAGCAACTAACTGAGACATTAATATATAAAGGATCAATTACTATCGATGGAATTAGCTTAACGATATTTGGATTAGAAAAGAATAAAGTAACTGTTTCGATTATTCCCCATACTTTATCAGATACAATTCTTGGACTAAAAAATGTTGGAGATATTGTGAATATTGAATGTGATATGATTGGAAAATACCTTAAAAAGTTTATTAATCAACAAGAAGTGACGAAAAGCTCCACATTGAATCTATCCTTTTTAAAAGAAAATGGCTTTTATTAATATTTTAGATTTTAACTATTGTAAAAAGAAGTTTTGATTTTTAGTGCATTGTTGATCGGATAAGAAGGCACGAGACGAAAGAGAAGGATCCCGAACAGCACACATCTTAATCGAATCTAAAGCGGAAATAGACAAGTTCAGGAAGAGCCTACTAAGGTTTAGAAAGGGGCCATTCAAAAATGTTTCATAAAATCGAAGAAGCATTAGCGGATTTAAAAGAAGGAAAAGTTGTGATTGTTATTGATGATGAAGATCGGGAAAACGAGGGAGACTTTGTCGCTTTAGCGGATCGTATCACTCCAGAGGCTATTAATTTTATGATTAAACATGGGCGTGGATTAGTTTGTGTACCTATTACAGAAAAACAGGCTAATAAATTAGATTTGTTTCCGATGGTATCACATAATACAGACCCACATGGTACAGCATTTACTGTTAGCGTTGATTATAAAACGAATAAAACGGGAATAAGTGCATTTGAACGTGCTGATACAGTTAGAGCCCTTTTAGATGAAGATACAAAGGCTTCAGATTTCAAACGCCCAGGTCATACCTTTCCATTAGTCGCAAGGGAAGGTGGGGTTTTGAGAAGAGCAGGACATACTGAGGCAGCTGTTGATTTATCAATTTTATGTGGTGCGAAACCAGGTGGAGTTATCTGTGAAATTATAAAAGAAGACGGAACAATGGCAAGAGTACCAGATTTATTACAACTAGCTAAACAGCTTCAAATAAAAATCATTACAATAAAAGATTTAATTCAATACCGTAATCAAAGTGAAAAGCTAGTGAAAAGAGAAATTGAAATTGACCTACCAACAGAATATGGAATCTTTAAGGCGATCGGTTATTCAAATTTACTTGATCAGAAGGAACATGTTGCCTTAATAAAAGGCGAAATAAATAGTGAAGAACCTGTATTAGTTCGGGTACATTCTGAATGCTTAACAGGAGATGTATTCGGCTCTTATCGCTGTGATTGTGGACCGCAATTACATGCGGCATTGGCGCAAATTGAAAAGGCTGGAAAAGGTGTCCTTTTATACATGAGGCAAGAGGGTCGAGGTATCGGATTATTAAATAAAATGAAGGCATATAAGCTTCAAGAGCAAGGGTATGATACAGTTGAAGCCAACGAAAAACTAGGCTTTCCTTCAGATCTTCGGGATTATGGAATTGGTGCGCAAATATTAAAAGATCTTGGAATCGAAAAAATGAATTTATTAACAAATAATCCAAGAAAAATTGCAGGTTTAGAAGGATATGGGTTAACGGTAAATGATCGGATACCAATCGAAATGCCAGCAAGAGAAGAAAATGAACATTATTTAAAAACTAAAAACGAAAAATTAGGTCATTATTTACATTTTTAAAGCGATCAATTATTTTTTAGCTAAAATTATTGATAATTCTAAAATAGCTAATGTTGATAGATTAAACAAAATATTGGAGGAATTATGATGAAAACATTTGAAGGACATTTAATTGGTAGTGGGTTGAAAATAGCGATTGTTGTTGCTCGTTTTAATGAGTTTATTACATCAAAGCTTTTAACTGGTGCAGAGGATGGATTAAGAAGACACGGAGTTGAAGAAGAGAATGTAACGGTTGCTTGGGTTCCAGGTGCTTTTGAATTACCTCTTGTTGCAAATAAATTAGCACAATCAGGAAAATATGATGCTGTCATAACTTTAGGAACCGTTATTAGAGGTGCTACAACACATTATGATTATGTTTGTAATGAAGCAGCAAAGGGAATTTCTCAAGCTGCATTAAAAACTGGTGTACCTGTTGTATTTGGTGTTTTAACAACTGAAACAATTGAGCAAGCAGTAGAAAGAGCAGGAACTAAAGCTGGAAATAAAGGATATGAAGCGGCTTTGACTGCAATTGAAATGTCAAATTTACTAAAGGTTATCGATTAATTTTTATGAAAAGTGTTTAAAACCACTAGGAAACTGTTTATAATGTTGTGTGAAGTATTTATATAAATTTGGTATTATTTAGTTACTAAGTACTTTTGCTTATTAAGAAAGCTATTTTGTTAATGAGGGGTATATATGTTAATACGCTTTAAAAAAAGTTTTGAAAAAATTGCGATGGGTCTTTTGTCTTTTATGCCAGCTGAAAAGGATTTAAAGCAATTACAATCAACAATTAAACAATACGAGACAGACGAAAATTGGCAATTGTTTCTTTGGAAACAGGATGAAGACATCATTGGTGCAATAGGTGTTATTTTTAAAGACGAAGAAACTGTTGAAGTTCAACACATTTCAGTAAATCCTTCACACAGAGGTCAAGGTATTGGAAAGCAGATGGTTAATGCGCTAAAAGACATGTACAAAAATAAATCAGTTATACCAAATGAGGAAACAGAAGCATTTCTTGAGAAGTGCCAAAGTAACGACGAACAAAATAATTAAGACGATATAGTAAAGATGAAAAAGCTTGGGAAATCAAGCTTTTTCATTTGGTGTCTTTTCTTTTTACTTTGCGCTTTGCCAATTGTTTTAGCCTTTCATCAATTACTTCTTTTCTATCACGATTTTTATGTTTATGAATCAAGTCCTCATCTGTTAAATTACTTTCTTTTCCCCAGGGAATTTGTCGTATCTCGCATTTTTGCATGCATAATGCTAATAAATTTTCATCGCTAATCGGAAGATTTATACTATAATAAGCTTTTTCTTCGAGTATTTCAGCTTTTCTAATTTTCAGCTGTTTTAATAAATCATTGCTATGTAATCCAAGCTTTGATAAGGCTAATTGCTCGTTAGTAAGTATACGTAAAGCGTTTGAAATCATTTTCAAAGCACCGGCAAAATTCCCTCTTCTATGATGGTATAAACCGACTGCAATTTGAATAAGTCCAACCCAATAGGGTTTTCTTTTTTTAGGAGGGTCTTTTTTCCAATGTTCTTCTAAAATTTCATGGCACTCAAAATAATCGCGATCACAATGAAAGTGTACGAGAAAGTCGATATATTCTTGATCATACATATAAGCACCTCATATCCTTCGTCTAAAATACGACTTTATGTTAAATTAGTTTAACATAGATTATATGAAAAAGGCTGCTGATAGACAGCAGCCTTGTTTCCAATTAATAAACCCACGCAGCACCAACGATGATCAATAAGATAAATAAAACAACGATTAAGGCAAATCCTCCGCCATAATTAAAACCATGTTCACCCATATTAAATTCCTCCTTAATGATTAGCTTTACATTTGTAATATATGAGTAATTTGCTGAGTTGTATGGGCAGCAGTCTATTTCATACAGTTTTTCTTTTCGTTTTATACAAAGTAATTTTTGAAATATTATTGGACATAGGAGGAATTTATTCTATACTAAATTGTGGCTACTTGTAAGAATGGTGGGATAAAGATTGCAGTATCATGTGAAAATTGATGCTTTTGAGGGACCTTTGGATTTGCTCCTTCATTTAATAAATCGTTTAGAAATTGATATATATGATATACCAGTATCTGAAATAACTGAACAATACATGCTATATATTCACACGATGCAAGTTTTAGAGCTTGATGTTGCCTCTGAATATTTAGTTATGGCTGCTACACTATTGTCTATTAAAAGCAGGATGCTACTTCCTAAACAAGAGGAGGAGCTTTTTGATGATGAATATATCGATGAGCCTGAGGAAGACCCACGTGAAGAACTAATGCAACGATTAATTGAATATCGAAAATATAAGGAAGCAGCTGAAGATTTACGAGAACTTGAGGAGGAGAGATCACAAGTTTATACAAAAGCTCCAAGTGATTTAAGTGAATATGGAACACAGACGATAAATCAAATGGATTCTCTGAATGTAACATTGTATGATATGCTAGGCGCCTTTCAAAAGATGTTAAGACGAAAAAAACTACAAAAGCCATTACAGACAAAGATTACGAGACAAGAAATACCAATTGAAAGGAGAATGGAGGAAATTTTAGAGGATTTGCGAACTCATCCAGGTAGACGCAGGTTTGCTGATTTGTTTCCTTCGGGTAGTAAGGACCATTTAGTTGTTACCTTTTTGGCTATTTTAGAATTAATGAAATCGCATTTGATTTTGATTGAACAAGAAAATAACTTTGCAGATATTTTTATTATGGGGAGTGAATAGCGTCATGTCCTTTGGATTAATAGAATGGCAATCAATTGTCGAAGCTTTACTATTTGCTTCTGGGGATGAGGGGCTTTCTTTAAAACAATTAGTAACTGTTCTTGATCTTGAAGAACAAGAAGTTCTTGAAATTATAAAAGATTTAGAAAAAAGCTATCAGGCAAAAGAGCGAGGGATAGAATTAGTAGAAGTTGCGGGTCATTATCAACTAACTACAAAAAAGGAGCATTCCTCTTATTTAAAACGTTTAGTTGAAACACCTGTTAATACTTCACTTTCACAAGCTGCACTTGAAACTTTAGCGATCATTGCATATCGTCAGCCAATAACAAGAGCTGAAGTTGAAGAAATACGTGGTGTGAAAACAGAAAGACCAATTCATACTCTAGTAACGAAGGCGTTAATTAAAGAGGTTGGCAGAGCAGAAGGTACTGGTAGAGCAATATTATATGGAACAACAAAAGAGTTTCTCGAATATTTCGGATTAAAATCTATTGAGGAATTACCACCACTTCCTGATAAAACAGGGGATGCTTATGAACAGGAAGAAGCAGATTTATTCTTTGAAAAATTTAATGAAACATTAGAAGAATTAAATTGATTTTCTAAGTAACAGACCAGTCTCATCATACGATGAAGCTGGTCTTTTTTATTGGCTCTTTTCTAGAGGGTTGTTGTTTTTAGGACAACTATATAAGGGTTGATTGGAACTGATTGCGAGACTCCTTCGGGATGTGTGGGAGAGTTAATCTTGAGCAGGTGCTTACACTGAGAAGGCTCACCACCCACCCCGCGGAAAGCGAGTACTGCGTAAGGAAATCAACCACTAACGACTACACTGTAAAAAAGTAACAAAGTTTGCGAAAACATCCTTTTTATTGGTTACAGTTTAAATAATACATTTAATAATTGTTATCTTTAATATAGTGTGTTTACATAAAAAACGCAGTAACAGTCACTCGGAACTTCCGTGAAAAGCAAAACAGGATTAGTTTACTTTTGAGATAGCAAAAAGAAATAAAAGACTAACATTTTAAAACGTTAGAATCTAGCTTAAGAAAATTTTTCATACATAAGCTTTGTCCACTTGCATAAACTTGTACAAAACAAGTAAGAGGACGTGATTGTTTTGCCGTACATAAAGAAAGTTACAACAGGAATGATCATCTTATTCCTTCTTTTGACCGTTTTCCCACACCAAACACTCGCTCTTGGTGTTAGTGCAAGAACTGCTATTTTAATAGAGCAAGAATCGGGAAGAATTCTTTATGAAAAGGATGCTCATAAGAAAATGAGAATAGCGAGTATCACAAAAATTATGACTGCGATACTTGCAATAGAATCCGGTAAGCTTAATGAAACTGTTACTGTAAGTGAACGAGCAATTCAAGCTGAAGGTTCTTCACTTTACTTACAAAAAGGTGAAAAAATAAAACTAGAAGATTTAGTGTATGGGCTCATGCTGCGCTCGGGGAATGATTCAGGTGTAGCAATTGCTGAGCATGTAGGAGGTAGCTTAGAGGGATTTGTCATGATGATGAATCAAAAAGCACAAGAAATTGGCATGACGAACACACATTTTTCTAATCCACATGGTTTAGATGATCATGAGGATCATTATTCAACCGCATATGATATGGCGATTTTAACCCAATATGCGATGCAGAACGAAACATATCGGAAGATTTCAAGTACGGAGGTTTATCGAGCACCAAATCCAAATGAAAAATGGGATAGAGTTTGGCGTAACAAAAATAAGTTGTTAACAAGTATGTATAAATATAGTACTGGCGGTAAAACAGGATATACGGTAAGAGCAAAACGAACATTAGTGTCAACGGCTTCAAAGGATGGGATGAATACAATAGTAGTTACCTTAAATGACCCGAATGATTGGACAGACCATATGAATTTACACAATTATGCTTTTGAACAATATGATCTTGTTAAATTGAAAGGTGAAGGAACACTTAATAAAATTGAAGACGATTTTTACAAGGGAAAGGTATTTATAAAGAGGGATATAGTATACCCATTAACATCCAAGGAGCAGGCAAAAGTGAAAATTGATATCCAATTACAAAAACCTGAGAGGGATTGGGAAAAGGTGGAGAATGTACCGAATGTTGTTGGAGAATTATCTGTAAAAATAGCTGATAAAAATGTGGCAAATGTTCCTGTATATTTTGACAATGGAGAAGTCGAAAAGCCAAAAGGTTCATTTTGGGAATTATTTAAACGAATCTTCTTTATAGCATCAGGAGTAAATCAGCATGGTTAACTTAATTTGGATGCTATTAACAGTTATCGGAATTGTCTTTGCCATGTTTAATGGAACGATGGATCAAGTAAATGAAGCAATATTTAAGGGTGGAAAAGAAGCAGTTACCATTTCAATAGGGCTTATTAGTGTACTAGTCTTTTGGCTAGGTTTAATGAAAATAGCAGAGGCAGCTGGCTTGCTTGAAAAGCTAGGAAACCTATTTAAACCAATTGTATCAAGGCTGTTCCCTGAGGTACCACCTGATCATCCTGCGATGGGGTATATGCTCTCAAACATGATGGCGAATTTATTTGGCTTAGGAAATGCTGCAACACCATTAGGAATTAAAGCAATGGAGCAATTAAAGGTTTTAAATGGAAATTCTGATAAAGCAAGTCGCTCAATGATTACCTTTTTAGCGATTAATACATCTAGTTTAACTTTAATTCCAACAACAGTAATTGCCATCATGATTACCTATGATTCTTCAAATCCAACGAGCATTGTCGGACCGACGTTACTTGCAACATGTATTTCCACAATTGGAGCTATCCTTATTGATCGTTTCTTCTATTATCGTAGAAAGAGAAAAGGGTGATAGATATGGGGATAATTAATATTATTTCATTATGGTTAATCCCAATAATAATTGGTTTTATCTTAATCTATGGAACTGTAAAAAAAGTACCAACCTATGAAACTTTTGTTGAAGGTGGGAAAGAAGGAATTAAAATTTCTTTTTCAATTATTCCTTATCTAGTCGGGATGCTTGTATCAATCTCCATTTTCCGCGCCTCAGGGGCATTAGAGGCTCTAATGAATGGTATGAAGCCTGTTCTAGAAGTGCTTCATATTCCTGCTGAAATTGTTCCACTTGCGTTTATTCGACCAATTTCAGGTACTGCTGCACTAGGCTTAACTTCAGACATAATAGCAACATATGGACCAGATTCATTTATCGGTATATTAGCAGCAACAATGCAAGGAAGCACTGATACGACTTTGTATGTATTAACGGTTTATTTTGGAGCGGTCGGAATTAGAAAAATGGGTGATGCATTAAAGGTTGGGCTTTTAGCTGATTTTGTTGGGATATTAGCTGCAATAATCATTGTATCGATTTTATTTTCTTGATTGTTGTATAATATTTAAAGCATGGCTACTCAATTTCGGGTAGTCTATTTTTATTGGTTATAATTAAAAGTATGGCAACGATATATCTTAATAAATATGGTATGATGAGTAAGCACATTTTTCATAACTATAAATGATTTGGAATTGAAACTATCCAAAACTTGTGAATATGGTAGGAAAACTGTAATATGTTTACGAGGTGAATGAAATGGAACGCTTACAAAAAGTGATTGCTCATGCAGGAATTACATCAAGAAGAAAAGCTGAGCAAATGATTTTAGAAGGTAAAGTGAAAGTGAACGGAAAGGTTGTTAAAGAACTTGGGGTGAAAGTGAGTGACCAAGATCGAATAGAAGTTGAGGGAATTCCGTTAGAACGTGAGGAACCAGTGTATTTATTATTATATAAACCAACTGGTGTTATATCTGCTGCAAAGGATGATAAAGGTAGAAAGGTTGTTACAGACTTTTTTCCATATATAAAACAAAGAATATACCCAATTGGTAGATTAGATTATGATACTTCGGGTTTGCTTTTACTTACAAATGATGGTGATTTCGCAAACAGTTTAATGCATCCTCGTTATGAGGTAGAGAAAACCTATGTAGCTAAGCTTAAAGGAATACCTCCTCGTGAAAAAATAAAACAATTGGAAAAGGGAATTCATCTTGAAGATGGCAAAACAGCTCCTGCTGTTGTAAAGGTACTTTCAATTGATAAGAAAAAACAAACAAGTATTGTTGAAATAACAATTCATGAAGGACGAAACCGTCAAGTTAGAAGGATGTTTGAAGCAATAGGGTATCAGGTTCAAAAGCTGAAACGTGAACGATATGCATTTTTAGATTTAAAGGGATTATCAACTGGGGATTCACGGGAACTAACTCCACATGAAGTAAAACAGCTCCGGGCGCTTGCTAACCATGGAACCGGACGAAAGTGATTTTTCACATAAACTTCAAAAAAAATGACTAATCATGTATTTAGATAATGGTATAATTCTACTGAATGTTTAAAAGTAGGTGAATTAGAAATGAAAAAAAAACGTTTGATAGTGCGCTCAATTATTCTAGCTTTACTTGTTAGTGCATTAGGGTATACCTTATATTCAAACTTTTTTATTAAAAAAGAAACAGTGAAAGTTGGTAGCGTTGCCCCAGATTTTGTATTAAAGGATCTTGAGGGGAACGAACACCGACTGTCAGATTATCGTGGTAAAGGCGTCTTCTTAAATTTTTGGGGTACTTGGTGTAAACCGTGTGAACGTGAAATGCCTTATATGGATAATCAATATGATTATTACAAAAATCATGGTGTTGAAGTATTGGCTGTTAACATAGCAGAGTCAAAAATTGCGGTTGAAAGCTTTGCAAATGAACTAGATTTATCTTTCCCAATCGTCTTAGATAAAGATAAACAAGTGTTAAATGCATATGGGGTTGATCCTTTGCCTACTACGTTTTTAATCAATCCCGAGGGAAAAGTTGTACATATTACTTCTGGTTCATTAACGGAAAGAATGGTAAGGGACTTTATGGAAGAGATAAAACCTTAAATGGGGAGTTTTCAGCATGAATAAGGTAAAATGTGAGTGTGGTCATGTTAATCCAGAAGGAACAATATTATGTGAATCATGCGGAAATACAATCACAATTCGTGAGAATACTGATTCAAAAAAATTACTGGATATGAAATATGATGGTTCAGCAAGACGGTCACAAACATATAAAAAAACAATTGTTGATAAAATTTGGAATTTCTTTTCGTCTGTTAAAGTAGGGGTTTGGATTATTGTGCTTCTACTTATTGCATCTGCATTAGGGACTGTTTTCCCACAGGAGCTATATATCCCACCAACTGTAACTGCAAGTGAGTTTTACAAAGATGAATACGGTATTCTAGGTCAGCTTTATTATATGTTAGGATTTCACAATTTATATGGTTCATGGTGGTATATGGTTTTAGTCGCTTCATTAGGTATCTCACTTGTTATAGCAAGTCTAGATCGTTTTGTCCCGCTATATCGTGCTTTAAAAAAGCAAGGTGTAACGAGACATGAATCATTCATGAAGCGACAAAGGCTTTTTAGCGCTACGAAAACAAAAGAGTTACCAGTAGAAATAATTAAAGACCGTCTAGCTACTAGACGATATAAAATTAGAGAAGATAATGGTAATATTTTTGCGGAAAAAGGAAGGTTTTCTAGGTGGGGTCCTTATGTAAACCACTGTGGATTAATCATTTTCTTAATAGGTGCGATGCTTAGATTTGTTCCAGGTATGTATGTAGATGAGGTTCTTTGGCTCCGAGAAGGGGAAACTGCAGTTATTCCTGGTACAGATGGGAAATATTATTTAAAAAATGAAAAATTTATAATGGAAGTTTACGAGAAAGATAAAGAAGATGAAGTTTTTGAAGATGCAATTTCACGTGTTGGTGATGGAAGCGTTGTGAAAAACTTCCAATCAAACGTTGTTTTATACGAAAGAAAGGGAGAGATCGTTCACGGTGCAACACCAGAGCTTGAAGAAATTCAGAAAAAACAGATTCGTGTAAATGAACCGTTGAAATTTGAATCCTTTTCTCTCTATCAAGTAGATTATAAACTGAATGAACTTAATAAGATGACCTTTAGTTTAATAGATAAAGAAACAGAAGAAAGCTTTGGGCAAATAACAGTTGATTTACTTGAACCACAAAAGGAATACGATTTAGGAAATGGATATAAGGTGGAAATCGCAACATATTTACCAGATTTTTATTTTGATGATGATGGCGAACCTGCGACAAAAACGAGGGTACCAAATAATCCTGCATTTGTTTTTAATATGATTACCCCAGATAAATCAGAAGGTGAGACAAGCTTTGTTGCAATTCAGCAAACAATTGAACCAAATGGTGATAACAAATATAAGCTGAAATTTGAAAATGTAGAAACGAAAAATTTAACAGCTCTTACTGTTAGAAAAGATTTAACACTGTGGATTTTAGGACTTGGTGGAGCAATCTTTATGATAGGTGTAATTCAAGGGATGTATTGGAATCACAGAAGAATATGGATTAAGAAGAATGAAGATGAAATATTAATCGCAGCACATACTAACAAAAACTGGTATGGGATACAAAATGAAATGAAAACTATATTCAAAGATACAGCGCTAACAATACCAAAGGAACAGAAGGACGAGGACGAGTCATAAAGGAGGGGAAAATGTGGCAGCACTAAGTAGTACATTACTTGAAATTGCTTTTATCCTTTATTTAGTGGCCATTTTTCTATTTGGAGGTTCAATACGCGATAAGCGAAAAAAAATAGAAAAAGTGAGTAAATGGACAGTTTTAGCTGTTGGCACAACCATTGCTGGATTTATTGCAAATATCGGCTATTTTATTACTAGATGGATTGCCTCAGGGCATGCGCCAGTAAGTAACTTGTTTGAGTTTGCTACAGCATTTGGTATGATGCTTGTTCTAGCTTTTATTATTCTATATTTCATTTATAAGGTTGCAATTTTAGGATTGTTTACATTACCGATTGTTCTTTTACTAATTGCATATGGTAGTATGTTTCCATCCGACATTACACCATTAATTCCATCATTGCAAAGTCATTGGTTATATATTCATGTAACGACAGCTGCACTTGGTCAAGCGATTCTAGCTATTAGTGCGATTGCAGGAATTATTCACTTAGTGACTGTAGTAGACCAAAAGAAATCGTCGAAAAAAACGTTTTGGCTAGAGAGTATTATGTATGTGTTAGTTGTAACCCTCGGATTTATCCTTATTACAACTATCTTTAGAAGTTTTGATTATCAAGCGGATTTTAACTGGGTGGATAAAGAAGGAAAAGATGCGGTTATGTCTTTTCAATTGCCTGCACTTGTAGGACCGAATGAGGGCAAATTAGTAACAGAAGGACGCTTTGAACCACTTCTTGAATTACCAGCAATTATCTCAGCAGCTAAACTAAATACTGTTATATGGTCTGTTTTAATTGGTACAATATTATATGGTATCTTAAGACTTATTTTTAGAAAACGAATATCTGCAGTAATCAAGCCGTTTACAAAAAATGTGAACCTTGAGCTTGTGGATGAGATTGGTTATCGTTCTGTTGCTATCGGATTTCCAATCTTTACATTAGGTGCTCTAATATTTGCGATGATTTGGGCGCAAATTGCATGGACACGCTTCTGGGGTTGGGATCCGAAAGAAGTATGGGCCCTAATAACTTGGTTATTTTATGCAGCATATTTACATTTACGATTGTCAAAAGGTTGGCATGGTGAAAAATCTGCTTGGTTAGCAGTTATTGGTTTTGCTATCATCATGTTTAATCTTATTTTCGTAAATTTAGTTATTGCAGGTTTGCATTCATATGCTTAAGAAAAAATGTAAAAACTAGAGAGAATGTAATATAAAAAGTGTAAAAGTAAGAAATTTGTAGTACACTGCTATTAAAGCCTTCACTCTCTTGCAGTGAAGGCTTTTTACTAATATGTTAAAATTGCTCCAATTCACAATGATATATTGAGGCTTTAAATTTAGGAGGCAGATAAAATGGAAGAGAATCATAACGCAAAGATATTAGTTGTAGATGATGAAGAGAGAATCCGTCGTTTATTAAAGATGTATTTAGAAAGAGAAAATTATGAGATTATCGAAGCTGAGAATGGAACAGAGGCACTTGAATTAGGTTTAAATAATGATTTCGATTTAATCATGCTTGATATTATGATGCCTGGAATTGATGGGATTGAGGTTTGCAAAAAGTTAAGAGAAAAAATTGCAACTCCGATAATTATGCTTACAGCAAAAGGAGAAGAAGCAAATCGTGTTCAAGGGTTTGAGGTTGGAACAGATGATTATATTGTAAAACCATTTAGTCCGCGTGAAGTTGTACTCCGTGTAAAAGCTTTATTACGTCGAGCTTCACAAACCTCATATTTAAAAACAGAAACGAAAACAAAAAATGTTATTGTATTTCCACATCTATCAATTGACCATGATGCTCATAGGGTAACAGCGGATGGGTCTGAAGTGAGTTTAACACCGAAAGAATATGAACTTTTATACTTTTTAGCAAGAACACCAGATAAGGTGTATGATCGGGAAAAATTATTAAAGGAAGTATGGCAATATGAATTTTTTGGTGATTTAAGAACAGTTGATACACATGTAAAGCGACTTCGTGAAAAACTAAGTAAAGTATCTCCAGAGGCTGCAAAAATGATTGTAACCGTTTGGGGAGTAGGATATAAGTTTGAGGTTACTAATGCATGAATCTATTTAGAAGTGTTGTTGGGAAATTATGGGCAACAATATTGTTACTAGTTTCGTTTGTCTTATTCGTCTTAACTGTATTAATGCTTGAATTTATTGAAAATTATCATGTTAATGTCGCTGAGGAAGAATTGAATCAATTAGCGACAAAAGTATCGAATATAATGGAAAGGCATCAGGATCGAGATTTAGCAATATCCATTTCAAGGGAATTGACTGATGATTTAACAGATATCCTTATCATCGAGAATGAAAAGGAAAACGAGATATTGTCAAATAAGTCTAATAAAATCCCTCATTTGCAATATGAAAATATACAAAATGATCCTGAATTACGAAAGGTTTTAACAGATAGAAAAGAAGTAAGTAAACGAACGAATTTGGCTAATACTGTAAATCAGGTAGGGAATAATGAAGACGAAGTACTCATTGTCGGAATACCATATAAAGATAAGGATAATGAAAATGGTGCGGTATTTATTTCCCAGTCTTTGCTAGCTGTTCAGGAAACAACAAAACATACAACACAATTTATCTTATTAGCTGCAGGAATAGCGATTGTCTTAACAACTATTTTTGCATTTTTTCTTTCAACAAGAATTACGTATCCGTTAAGAAAAATGAAGGAAGTAGCGCAAAACTTAGCTAGAGGCGAATTTGATACGAGTGTACCGATAATGTCAAATGACGAAATTGGTGATTTAGGAATTGCATTTAACCAAATGGGAAAACAATTAAAGTTTCATATAAATGCGTTAAGTCAGGAAAAGGAACATTTAACAAATATATTAAGTAGTATGGCTGACGGAGTAATTACGTTAAATATTGATGGCTCAATTCTTATAACAAATCCACCTGCAGAACGGTTTTTACAAGCATGGTACTTTGAGCAAGGAAAAAATGTTCAAAAACATCAAGAGCTCCCTATTGAAGTGAAACAGTTATTTGAATATGTTGTTACGATGAATAAGGAACAAGCTCATGAAATAACTTTACAAGGGAGAAGCTGGGTTATACTTATGAGTCCCTTATATAATCAATCATATGTTCGTGGAGTAGTTGCAGTTCTTAGAGATATGACAGAGGAACGCCGTTTAGATAAATTAAGAAAAGATTTTATTGCAAATGTTAGTCATGAATTGCGAACTCCAATTTCAATGCTCCAAGGATACAGTGAAGCGATCGTCGATGATATTGCAAGCTCCGAGGAAGAAAAAAAGGAAATTGCGCAAATTATTTATGATGAATCATTAAGAATGGGACGATTAGTTAATGATTTATTAGATTTAGCGAGAATGGAAGCCGGGCATATTACGTTAAATCATGAGATCGTAAACGTTGAACAATTTATCGATAAAATTGTAAGGAAATTCCAAGGTATTGCAAGAGAAAAATCGATATATATCGAGGGAAAGATTAAATTAGTTGAAAAAGAGTACATCTTTGATCCAGATCGAATAGAACAAGTTTTAACGAATTTAGTTGATAACGCAATAAGGCATACTTCTGAAAATGGATCCGTAATTATTAATGTTGATATGAAGGAAAATGGTTTAATGATACGCGTTAAGGATTCAGGTAGTGGTATTCCAGAAGAGGATTTACCTTTTGTTTTTGAAAGATTTTACAAGGCAGATAAAGCAAGGACTCGTGGAAGATCAGGAACAGGATTAGGCTTAGCGATTGCTAAAAATATTGTCGAAGCACATCATGGCAAAATTCAAGTTCATAGTAAAATAGGTGAAGGTACGACATTTAGTATCATCCTACCACGAAAAAAGTTGGAAGCTGAATGATTTTGCCGAACAATCTTGTTTCATAAGGAACATGGAATGGACCTATAACCCCATTGCTTTCAAATTGCATTCATACAGTTTTTCAGTTTGAAAACAGACTAGACTTAAATATTATGAATAACTGTATGAAAGATATCACTTCAATATGCTAAAGGTAGTAAGAAATACAAATAACTATGAATTTATTACTAGGAGTGGATGAAGTGAAATTATATACAAAAACAGGTGATAAAGGGCAAACAAGTATTATAGGAGGAAGAGTTGAGAAAGATGACATACGTGTGGAGGCATATGGAACGATAGATGAAGCAAATTCATTTATTGGGCAAGCAATGACATTGTTAAAGGATCAGCAGTTTGCTGATATTTATCAAGAGCTAGTAAAAATCCAGCATGAATTATTCGATTGTGGAGGAGACTTAGCCGTTGTAAAAGAAAAATATCCATATAAAACGACTATTCAAATGGTTGAATATCTTGAAGAACGAATTGATCATTATGTTAAAGAAGCACCAGAGCTTGAAAAATTTATTTTGCCTGGAGGTAGTGCTGCATCAGCAGTATTACATATTGCTAGAACGGTTGTTAGAAGAGCAGAACGTTGTACAGTCACTTTGCAAAAAGAAGTAGAAATCAATCAGAATGTTTTGATTTATTTAAACCGATTATCTGACTATCTTTTTGCAATAGCACGAGTCATTAATTATCGTTTAGGTGTTCATGATATTGAATATGAAAGAAGCGCATTAGTCTTTAAAACAAAACCTTCTAAAGAGTAATTCCTCTATACTAAAAGTCGAAGGACAACGACTCACCACTAGTTGGCACTTTCTAAAGTGGTGAGTCTATTTTTTTTATTGCTTTAGGAATTTAAAATTAGTAAATAATAGAAAAATCTATTCGTAGTTTGATAGAAATTATGCTAAAGTAAATATTAGTTAATTACAAATGTTACATTAATATTACATTAATATTTCTGGTTGCTATTTTGCAACTTTTTTAATTCCTTTTCGACTAATTGAGAAATGGAGGGGCATTCATGGAGGATACCTTTCAAAGATTATATAATAATTATCATCATGATTTATTTCAATTTTTATTTTATATGGTGAAAAATCGTGAACAAGCTGAAGATTTAGTTCAAGAAGTATATATACGTGTATTAAAAGCTTATGATAAGTTCGAAGGTAGAAGTAGTGAGAAGACTTGGCTATTTTCTATTGCTAGACACGTGGCAATTGATAGCTTTCGCAAACAAAAGACGATAAGGCAAAGAATTATTGATAAATTTGATTGGGATAAACAGCAAATTCAAGATAATCAGCCACTACCAGATGAAATTGCTTTACAAAATGAACAGATCCAATGGATGTATCGTGCTTTAGATCATTGTACGTTAGATCAGCGTTCCGTGCTTATTTTAAGATATTTGCAAGACTTATCGATAACTGAAACTGCTGAAGCGTTAGGATGGACAACTAGCAAGGTTAAAACGACACAACACAGAGCTTTAAAACATTTACAAAAACATATGATTAGCATCTCTGAAAAGGAGGGGCATTCAATTGAAAAAACCGGATTGGAATGAGAAACAGATTGAACGTCTTTTAAATCAAATGCCACTTGTCAAAGATAAACAAACTGCAGACGAGATTTATCAGTCTATTCAATTTAAAATACAATCGAGAAAAAAGAAAAAAAATTGGATTGCGCCTTCGATAGCATCAGCTGCTGCACTATTCCTTGTAGCAATATTAACACCACTTATTCTGGAACAAGGTGCTTCAGAACAAGAAACTGCAATGGATTTATCTAATTCAGAAGAGGCAAAAATCGAGACAGCAGTTCAGGATGATGGTCAAAACAGTGAGCAGGCAATTTCAAATGATAAGAATGAAGATGTTGAACATCAACTAAATCAAGTATTGATGGAAGAGCAGAAAGAAACATTTGTGACAAAGGCAAGTGAAGCAGAAGATATAATAACTGTTGGCTTTACAAATGATCAGGCGGAGCTAATTTTACCGGTAAGTCTTGAACTAAATGATAACAAGAAAAAGATAGAGGTAATAGAGGAAATAAAACCTGAGATTTACAGTGATGAACTTGGCCCTGTTTCCTTTGAATTATCTGGAGCAGAAATAGATGAAGAAGCAAATAATGAAGAGGTTAATATTGATTATAATGAAGACGTTCAAATAACCGGAAGCAGTGAAGAAACATTATTTCTAAATTCTGTAATTGAAACGTTTAGATGGGATAATTATAAAAAAGCAAATTTTTATACAAATGATAAACAAGGAATAGAGCTTTCGAATTATGGTGTGAAGAATGAAGTAGAAATGCAGAAAGAATTGAAGAAGGCATATTTTCTTTACCAATACAGTGAAGAAACACAAAAGCTTCTTGTACCTTCTGCAAATTCGTATGATTCTATTGAACAAGCAATAGATGCGATGAAAACTGGATTGGACCATGTACTAAAGCCAACAATAGTCAATCATATTTTAATAAAGAATATTATTGAAAACGGCGAACAATTAGAAATAGAATTTGAAGCTGGCAGCAAATTTGAGGATAATCAAGAATTTGTTATTATGTTAGAATCCATTTTGCTTTCCGCAAAAGAGTTTGGTTTTAAAACAGTCTATTTTAAAGGAATTGATATTAATCATATTGGTGTTATGGATGTAACACACCCAATTGAAGTACCGTTTTCACCAAACCCAATTGAAGAACATTAGGAGGCTCTTTTTACAGGAGCCTCTTTTTTATATCTTCAAATAAAAAAAGAATTTCATTAAAGAAATACTATAGGAGTAAAAAGGATGTATAATGTGGAAAATTATGTTATATACTACACTTGTTCTTTTTTATAACCCGTCTACATACAATGGACGTGTAGTTTAAAAATAGTAAATTGTTTATTTGTCCTATTATTGAATTCAAGCCTAAGCATATTTGTACGAAAGTAGTGCATGCTGGTGAAGTGTGGTCAGTTTAACTTCTAAGAATGATCACTGTTAGACCATGACGAAAAGCAAAAAATGTAGGGGGAGAATGAAATGTTAAAAAGTATAAAACATATGCTTTTGTTGATTGTTGCTATAGTATTTGTTTCGGCGCTCGGGGATCAAAAGATTACTTTTGCTAAATCATACATAGATGAGTTGGAGCAAAACTGGATTCAACCTGTTCATGGAGGAAAAATAACAGATACATTTGGTACTAGAAATGGGAATCACAAAGGTGTTGATATTGCAGCACCTGAAGGAACGGAAATAATATCTGTGTCAGGTGGAGTTGTCTCTAAGTCTTATTATTCTGATTCATATGGACATGTTGTTTTTGTACGACATCCTGAAGGGTATGAAACTGTTTATGCTCATCTCAGTAAAAGATTAGTTAAAGAAGGAGAGACTATTAATAAAGGACAGTTGCTAGGTATTATTGGAAATACAGGGGTATCCAGGGGTACTCACCTTCATTTTGAATTACATAAAGGAGAATGGACCGCTGAAAAAAATAATGCACTTGATCCGTTATTTGTCTTTGAATTACCAAGTAATTCTGTATCAGCGAATAAAAACATTGAAAATTCACCTTCCAACGAACAAGATGTTAAACATAAAGAGATGAAGACTGAAATGAATAATTCATTAGTGGGAAGAAGTAGTATAAAACAAGTAAAAAAAGATAATGAGAACAATAAACAAGTAATAACAATTAAAAAGGGAGATACGTTATGGGAATTCTCACAGAAATATAAAGTTTCGATTAGAGCCATACAAGAGTGGAATCAACTTCAGTCTGATCTGATTTATGAAGGTGATAAGCTAGTTGTTTATGTGAATAAAATGGAAACCTATGTTGTGCAAAAAGGTGATACACTACAGTCAATTGCGAATGAATATAAAACCGATGCAAATTCAATAAAAAAGAATAATCAATTGAAAAATGAAACCATCTATCCAAATCAAGTATTAGTTATTAATCCTAATACATAAAGTAGCCATATTTATGCTGGCAGTTATTCCCACCGATAACAGGAGCTTTAAGAAGTGATTGGTGGGGACAACTGGCAGTATAAACGCAAGATATTAGGTGTTTCTTTCTAGATACTTTTCATTGTTTTTTACAATTTTACTTCTTAGAAATAATACTCCATAGATTAATTCACTTTAAATTAAAAATAAGTGATAACGCTTCCTAATTTCTACTATTATATATAGACATTTTTCCTAAGCAAATTAATATACAAATCCTTCATTTCGTTATATACTTATGAAAAAAATATGATCAATCTTCGGGGCAGGGTGAAATTCCCGACCGGCGGTGAAGAAATGGATCAATCCCCTAAGTTCATTTTGTTGGGGGATGCTGATAGTGGAGCTATTTTTAGCTTTAACTGATCACGTGAGAAATTTTGAAGTCCGCGAGCCTGTAAGTAAAGGCATGATCCGGTGAGATTCCGGGACCGACAGTAAAGTCTGGATGAGAGAAGATGGAGGTTCAAACGTTTAAATTTTTCATAGTTTAACGTTTATTTAGACATGTCTACAACAATGCCCCAATTGAGATGTTATGTAATGAGAAACATCTAATAATTGGGGCTTTTTATTATGTCTAAAACAGGAACTTTCTCTTTTTCGAGTGCGATCAGAAAAGGAGAGTCAATAATGCAACAAAGTCGTGTCAGAAAAAATGTAACAGTAGGAATGTTAAGTACCATTGCTTATTTGCTTATGATGCTTGATTTTCCATTTCCAGGGTTTCCAACATTTTTGCAAATTGATTTTAGTGATGTACCTGCTTTAATTGCTGCAATTGTGTTTGGTCCTGCAGCTGGGATAATGGTTGAAGTAATAAAAAATGTACTACATTATTTAATTCAAGGGAGTGCGACAGGTGTTCCCGTGGGGGAAATATCTAACTTTATTGCTGGAACTATATTTATCATTCCAACAGCTGTATTTTTTAGACGCTTTAGAAGTATGAAGGGACTTTTTATAGGATTAACAATTGGGACTTTATTGATGACAATAGTTATGAGCATTTTAAATTATTATGTCTTTATGCCAGCTTATACTTTATTTTTAAATATGCCAGCAATGTCTCAAGAGTCACTAAAACAGCTTGTTGTCGCAGCTATATTACCTTTTAACTTAATAAAAGGGGTAATTGTTGCAATCTTACTCGCTGCATTAATTTCTAAGATTAAAACATGGTTAACAAACCAATTATTAATCCATTAAAAAGGTTTTAATAAATTGTTTATTATAGTAACAAAGTTAATTAACAAACCTAGCCAAAAGAAAAAACCTCTGATTTATCGGAGGTTTTTTCTTATTAATGGGCTCGTCTGATATAATGAAACCATAGCATCTATTCAAATTTTAATGCGTCACCATCAAATTTTTCATCTGCAATTTTGATTGAATCTGTTGGACAACCTTCATATGCGTCCATCATATCTTCTTCAAGTACTTCTGGAACTTCTACTATACCTTGGTTATCATCTAAGGTAACGTAAGCGATACCTTCATCATCATAATCATAAATATCTGGTGCAGCAGCGCCACATGCACCACATGCGATGCAAGTGTCCTTGTCTACGATTGTATATTTTGCCATTTAAAACAAACCTCCTGATAAGATTAATACCATATGTTCATATGATAGTACTTAAATAATAAATTCAAGTAATACACATTGTATTACTTTACAGTGCCTAACTAGTATTGTAAATCGGATTTTTGGACTTTTCAATAAAAAAACGTTGGTTATGTTGCTTTTCTCAAAATTTCCATTGTTAAGCGCCATGCTATTAGGTAAATGGAACCTTAGGACAAAGGTCGACAAATCATGTTTAATTGAAAGTCTATATTCTAAATATTATGTGTCTGACTTGTTAAAAGTGATGAAGAAAATTTACTTAATAGTAAACGTAGGTCAGTAAATTTGTTAAAATAAAGGTGTGAATCGAAAATTGTCAAACATTGTAGGTGATAAAATGAACGATAGTTATTTGCGTATCGTCTTACTTCATTGTCTAAGTCATTTTAAAGGAGAACGAACTGTCTCCGCTATTTATCATTTACTTAATGGGAAAAAATCTTCACAAACAATTCAAGATGGCAAACTTTTTAATTTATCTATGATGTTTAGCCTATTTCCTAAATTATCAAGAAAATTGGTTATAACACATTGTGAGGATTTGGTTAAAGCACAATTAATAAAAGAAAAAGAAAAACAACATTTTGTTCTAACGACACAAGGAAATTCTTACTTGGAGGATTGTTTGGCAGAAAAGCCATTTCCTACTCATCTCAATGGATGGGTATATGGTGATACAAGCCGCATTTTTTGGAGGAGAATTTCCTTACTTATTCAAGTTTTGTCGAATTTTGTTTATAAAAATATGTATTATTTACCAATTACAAAAAATCAGGAAGATTTATTTTGGGTGAAGAAATTTATTAAAGATAACGGAAATCAGGCAGAGGATTTAGTTAATCAATTATATAGTGAGTTACATCAATCGTTACAAATGTCATCGGAAAGACATGCAGAGATTTTTATTCGCAGATTAACATCAAACAATAGAATTGGTGAAACCTTTGAGCAAATCGCTTTAACGATGAGGGATGACCCGACCTATGTCTATTTGGAATTTTGGAACATCGTACATTATATCATTCAGCAAATTCAAGAAAAACCAAAAGAATATAAGGTTTTTAATGAGGTAACGAAAGACGTACAATTAAAAACTACACTCACTGCCTCAACAGAAGTCACTCTTTCGTATTTAGAAACTGGAGCAAGTATTCAGGAGATAGCACGTTTACGTGGATTAAAGGAAAGTACAATAGAGGATCATATCGTAGAGATAACTTTGCATGATCAAACGTATACACCTGATAATTTTTTGACTGATGCTGATTACAATTTAATAAAAAATGCAATTGATACTATTCAAACACATCGTTTAAAACAAGTAAAAGAATATTTAAACGATCAGTATAGCTACTTTCAAATTCGTTTAGCATATGCTTTGATCGGGAGGTACGAATGAAAAACAACCTACACCAAGTCCTTAATACCCATTTTCGTTTAAAAGATTTTAGACCAGGGCAAAGTGAAATTATTCAGTCAGTTCTTAACGGAAATGATGTTATTGCGATGCTGCCTACCGGTGGTGGGAAATCTCTTTGCTATCAGCTCCCAGCATATATATTACCTGGAGTCGTATTAATCGTATCACCCTTACTTTCACTCATGGAGGATCAGGTTGAGCAAATAAAAGTAAGAGGGGAAAAAAGAGTAATTGCCTTAAATAGTACAGTGCCTTTTATGAAACGAAAAGAAACTTTAGATAATTTATATTCGTATCGATACATATTTGTATCGCCTGAAATCTTACAAAATGAGTATGTATTTAAGGCATTGAAAAAGGTAAAGATTTCTTTATTTGTAGTCGATGAAGCTCATTGTATATCACAGTGGGGACATGATTTTCGCTTAGACTACTCTAAATTAGGCTTAATAAGGAAACAACTTAATTCTCCACCTTGTTTAGCCTTAACTGCAACAGCAACAAAAGAAGTTATAAAAGATATACAGGAAATACTACAGTTCAATGAAAAAAATAAAAAGTTTATTTATTCGATAGATCGACCAAATATTTCTCTTATGATAAAACCTATATCTTCAATTGATGAAAAAATAGATGAGGTTTTTCGGCTAGTACAAGCTTTAAAAGGTCCTGGGATTATTTATTGCTCTAGTCGATTATGGGCAGAACGATTAGCTGAAGTACTGATAGATAAAGGAATAAGAGGTGTAGGGTATTATCATGGGGGAATGGACCCAGAGCAGAGGATTTTGATCCAGCAACAATTTTTGTATGACCAGCTTCGCCTAGTTTGCTGTACAAATGCTTTTGGAATGGGAATTAATAAGCAAAATATCCGTTATGTCATACATTTCCATTTTCCAGCTCAGATTGAATCATATATGCAGGAAATTGGCAGAGCAGGTCGTGATGGATTACCGAGTATTGCAATAACGCTACTAACCCAAACTGATTTTGAAATTCCAAAGTCACTCGTAGAATCTGAATTTCCTACCTATGAAAAATTGTATCGACTTGTATATGACGTTTTAAGTAATACGAACGAATCACTATCATTTGAATTCATAAGTGAAAAAATCGGATTAACTGAAACGCAGTGGAGATATACTGAAAATTATGTAGAAATGCTTAAACCATTGGGATTCGAGCCGGATAAGATCATTGCCCTCATTTGGAAGGAAATAGAAGGTAGATTGGCGATAAAACATGAAAAACTAAGCAAGATGATTGGCTGGTTAAACACAAATGAATGTAGACGGAAAAAATTGTTATCATATTTCGATGAAGATTTACAACAAAAACCTGTAAATTGTTGTGACCACTGTGGTGTTGAATTTTCAAGCTTTGAAGAAACAACGGTTCCTCTATTACTTGAAAATGAGAGGAAAATAGATTGGGAACATGAATTGAAGTTGATATTTCGTAAAGTGAGTGAGAGTTAGTTGTTTAAAAATCAAAGCGACCAAATCAAACAATTATCAGATAAACAGGTTCTTCAAAGTTTATATTTTACACAAATTTTATTAATAACTTTATCCATTGTGATAAGTATTTTCTTATTTAAAAATATTAATGACTTTTTGAAGTTGTGGGAATATAAGGATAATGACTTTTTACTATTTGGTTTCATTACTGCACTAATTGTCATATTAATAGATTATATCTTGATGAAGTTATTACCTTCCCATTTGCTTGATGATGGTGGAGTGAATGAAAAAATTTTCAAAAACCGAAATGTTCTGCATATAATTTTTTTAACTGCTCTAATTGCTTTTTCGGAGGAGTTGTTGTTCCGCGGAATAATTCAAACGAATTTTGGGCTATTGGTTGCTAGTCTTATTTTTGCGATTTTACATTTTAGATATGTAACAAAAATCGTTTTGTTTATCATGGTTGTTTCCGTTAGCTTTTTATTAGGAATTGTTTATGAACTGACAAATACGATCTATTCAACGATGATAGCACATTTTATTATTGATGTCGTATTTGCGATTCAAATTAGAAGGAAGTTTCTTAAAGGGGTGAAAAGAGAAAATGAGTGATTATAATAAAAGCCCTGATCAAGCAGAAAATTTACGTTCAAGAATGATTGATGAATACAAAGAGATAAATGGTGCATATCCATCTAGAAGTGAAGTACACAATGAAAAAGCGAAAAAAGCTAAGCAGAAAAAGAGATATCCATTAATTAGCTTTTTGGGAGGAGTGTTTATCCTCTTACCTGCATTAGTATTGATATTATTTCTTTATTACGGAAAAGATGGAAAGATATTAACAGAAAACAATGATTCTCCTAATGGAGAAACGGTTTACCTTCCGAGTGAAAAATCATCTTATCTGGATGTTGAAGATGAGCAAGAATCAGATCCGTCTTTTACTGAAGAATCAACTTCTACAGAAGAAACTGGAGAAGACGAAGAAACTACAAATGATACAAACACTGCTGATACAAGGGAAGTAGAAGAGGATTTAAAAGTTGAAAATAAAACGGATGAAAGTTCTAAAGTAGAGGATAAGACGGGAATATCAACAGAAAATGAAAACGATATAGAATATAAAGAAGTTAAAACACATACTGTTGGACCAGGTGAGACATTATTTAATATCGCGATCAAATATTATAATAGTCGCACTGGTGAGGATATTATACGTCAATATAATGGGATTAATGGAAATGAAATTTATGTTGGACAGGAGCTGAAAATCCCTATTCAGTAATTTTATCAAGTCAGTTGGTCAATTCATATCTATTTGGACGACCTCATACAATGGTATAAAGACCTTTGTAGAGAGGATGTGTCGAAAATCGAAACAAAAATTCAGCAGCTAAACCATCATACAGATGAGCCAACAAAAAAAATGCTTCAAAATTTAGTAGAGCGTAAAAGAAAATTCGAATCGTATAAACGGAAATGTTTTCAAACACAATTTATGACATTCGTTTTATTAATGGGCTATATCGTATATTTATATTCGTTTATTATAAAACCGAACGGTGGAGAGCTTGCGATGATTTTTCATTTAATTTTTGATAATTCCTTGCATACATTTATTATTTTAGTAATTGTTGCTGGGTATGCTACCGCTCAATATTTTAAAAAGAAAGAAGATAAATCAGAAACGGAGTATCATAATCTAAGATGTGAAGTTATTAGAAAAAGCAAAGAATTATGGCATAAACCTTCACAATGGCAAAATAGACATGAAGTTTATACGATGATGAAAAATGAGTTTGATATTAATCTGTTTCATGAAAGTAAATAGGAAATACTAAATAATAATAGGCAAGACCTGCTCAACCTGAGTTGGTCTATTTTTTATGTGAATCTCCAAAATATGCTATTATATGGAGTATTAGCTTTATTTGATAAAAAGTCAGGGGTGAAATGGAATATGATTATTTTTATCGTTTTTTTATTAATAGGAATGCTTTTATTAATTTTAATGATGTATCGAAAAGGCCTTGAAAATAACCTGACAAAACATACATTTACATTTGAGCATCTGCCAAAGAGCTTTTCTCCGCTCAGAATCTTTTTTATTTCTGATATTCATCGTAGGGGAATATCAACAAGCTTACTTGAGCAAGTACCTAACTCTATTGATTTGGTCATTATTGGTGGAGATTTGTCAGAATCAGGTGTTCCACAAAAAAGGATAGAGGAAAATATAAAAATGCTTCAAAAGATGGCTCCTACATATTTTGTTTTTGGCAACAATGATTATGAAATTGGGAAGGGAAATCTCGAAAAATGCTTAAAGAAATATAATGTTACATTGTTAAATAATACATCAAAAAGCGTGACAAATACTAGCGGAGAAACCATATATCTTATAGGTGTAGAAGATATGAGCGAGGAAAAGGATAGATTAGATATCGCGTTGGATAATGTACCTCAAAAATCCTTTAAACTACTCATAAGTCACAATCCTGATATTTATCAAAAAGTGAAGCGTCAAGATGAAATAGCTTTGATTCTAAGTGGACACCAGCATGGAGGACAAATCCGTTTGTTAGGATATGGCTTATATAAAAAAGGGAAGGTTCATAGATTGAAAAACTCTATTTTATTAATAAGTAATGGATATGGGACTTCAGGTCTCCCTCTACGACTTGGAGCGCCAGCGGAAGCACATTACATCGAAATAAGAAATAAAATGGAGTTTAAATAATATGTTTACATTTAACATAATTGGAGCTAAGGATGAGACTCAAGCAAGAATTGTGAGATAGGTGTGCCCTACTTTGCGAGAGCTGCACGAGAAAATCAATCAAAACAATTTCTTATAAAAAGTAACAAAGTTTACGAAAATAGCCATTAAAAAATAACGAAAATATAGTGTGAAAATTGATTATAGGAAGAAATAGGATGATGTTTTTCAAGTTTGAATGCTTGTCTAATTTTAGAACAGAGTGTAAACTGTAAAAAATATTAGAACCATCTCATATAAAATTCATATGATGATTTTATATAGAGCGTTCTGACGGCAGGAGGGTATGGGATGCGGCTAGAGCGACTGAACTATGACAAAATAAAAATTTTCTTAACAACTGATGATTTAAAAGACAGAGGTCTAACGAAAGAAGATCTTTGGAAGGATTCGTTAAAAGTTCATCAACTTTTTAGGGATATGATGAATGAAGCAAGTGAAGAACTGGGATTTAAGGCGCATGGACCAATCGCTGTCGAAGTATATTCACTTCATGCTCAAGGGATGGTTGTAATCGTTACAAACAGCCAGGCTGAAAATGAAATAGATGAGGATTTCTCAGATGATTATATCGAGATGCAAGTGAAACTAGATGAAAACTTTGATATCATTTATGAGTATGATTCATTTGAGGATATTATCCAATGTGCAAAGTATTTAGTACATCTCAAGATTAATGACGGTATGATTGTAAACTATAACAATAAATACTATTTATTGTTAAATGACAATCAGGACATAGATATTGACAATTTGGTGGCGATATTAGCTGAATATGGAAGTCCATCAACATTAACCGTCCATAGGCTAAAAGAATATGGAAACATTATTATGAAAGATAATGCAATCAAAACAATTAATCATTATTTCTTATAATATTTGACCGCAATTTATGAACTTTTAACGAGGATATTAGGAAATACATGTGGCTGATAAAGGAGAAACGCTCCTCTGTTCAGCCACATTTTTATATGAAGGAAGAAAAGATTTATTTTGTTTTTATAGAAATATTCTCTATATTTGATAATAAATATTAATTAAGGTAAGTTGGGATTTCAATAGCCTCTAAGAAACAAATGAAATCGCTTGCAATAAAAGTGGTTAAATCTGATAATATTGTTTTTTCTTCTTTGCATAACCATTTATAAAGTGTATACTATTGTCTGAAGGTGGACATTCTTTCATTTACTGATAAGATTTAGGAGGTTAGCTTAAATGGTAGCCGAGAAAAGCACCAGTGATAAGAACGATAAACTCGATGTGTTGAAAGCTACACAAACAGTGATACATAATGCTCTTGAGAAACTTGGGTATCCAGAAGAAGTATTTGAGTTATTAAAAGAACCACTAAGATTGTTAACAGTCAAAATACCTGTAAGAATGGACGATGGTTCTGTTAAAATCTTTACTGGCTATCGTGCACAGCATAATGATGCAGTTGGACCAACCAAGGGTGGTATTCGCTTTCATCCGAATGTAACAGAAAAGGAAGTGAAAGCACTTTCTATTTGGATGAGTTTAAAATGTGGAATTGTTGATTTGCCATATGGTGGTGGTAAAGGTGGAATCGTTTGTGATCCTAGAGATATGTCATTTCGTGAGCTTGAACGTCTAAGTCGAGGATATGTTCGTGCAATTAGTCAAATTGTTGGACCAACTAAGGATATTCCAGCACCAGATGTGTTTACGAATTCTCAGATTATGGCATGGATGATGGATGAATATAGCCGCATCGATGAATTTAACTCCCCAGGATTCATAACAGGAAAACCGTTAGTCCTAGGTGGGTCTCATGGCCGTGAATCAGCAACCGCTAAGGGTGTTACAATTTGTATACGTGAAGCTGCAAAGAAAAAAGGTATTGAGCTTGAAGGAGCTAGAGTTGTAGTACAAGGTTTTGGTAATGCGGGTAGTTATCTATCAAAATTCATGCATGACGCTGGAGCTAAAATTGTTGGTATATCGGATGCCTATGGTGGACTCTATGATCCTAATGGATTAGATATAGATTATTTATTAGATCGGCGCGATAGCTTTGGAACGGTGACGAAGTTATTTAATGATACAATAACAAATAAGGAATTGCTTGAACTTGAATGTGATATCCTTGTTCCTGCAGCAATTGAAAATCAAATTACTGAAGAAAACGCCGCAAACATTAAAGCAAGTATCGTTGTTGAAGCAGCAAATGGACCTACAACCTTAGATGGTACAAGAATTCTATCAGAACGTGGAATTTTATTAGTACCAGATGTATTAGCGAGTGCTGGAGGCGTAACAGTTTCATACTTTGAATGGGTTCAAAATAATCAAGGCTATTACTGGTCAGAAGAAGAAGTTGAAGAGAAATTAGAACAGGTAATGGTTAAATCATTTAATAACATATATGAAACAAGTCAAAATCGTCGAGTAGATATGCGTTTAGCCGCTTATATGGTCGGTGTTCGCAAAATGGCAGAGGCTTCAAGATTTAGAGGCTGGATATAAAATTTGCAAGGATACTGTAAATCTTCTATCATTATTGATAGAAGATTTTTTATTTGGAATGATTGGTAATACAAATGATCAGATTTTTTTGTACAGGAGTGAAAGTTTTTGAAAAAAGAAGAAACAATTATTATTGGCGGTGGTCCTTGTGGATTATCAGCTGCAATCGAAATAGCTCAACTAGGCTATAAACCATTAGTTATTGAAAAAGGAAACATTGTAAATGCTATATATCATTATCCTACACATCAAACTTTTTTTAGTTCAAGTGAAAAGCTTGAAATAGGAGAAGTACCATTTATTACAGAAAATCGTAAACCTGTGCGGAATCAGGCTTTAGCCTATTATCGAGAAGTTGTTCGAAGAAAACAAATTCGTATACATTCATTTGAAAAAGTGGAGAAAGTAGAAAAAAGTAATGGTGATTTTACTGTTTTTACAAATAAGCAAACATATGAGACGAAACAAATTGTAATTGCAACAGGCTATTACGACCACCCAAATTATATGAATGTTCCAGGAGAGAAATTACCAAAGGTTTTTCATTATTTTAAAGAGGGGCATCCTTATTTTGATAAGGATGTTGCTGTGATTGGTGGCAAAAATTCAAGTGTAGATGCTGCGTTGGAGCTTGTAAACGCAGGAGCGAGAGTAACTGTGCTCTACCGGGGAAATGAATACTCATCAAGCATTAAACCGTGGATATTACCAGAATTTGAATCTCTTGTGCGTAATGGAACGATAACGATGGAATTTAATGCAAATGTAGTGGAAATTAAAGAACATGAACTATTCTACGAAGTGAATGGAGAGACGAAAACAATTGTAAATGATTTTGTCTTTGCGATGACTGGTTACCATCCTGATCATCAATTTTTAAAGGCAATTGGAGTAGAGATAGATTCTGAAACAGGACGTCCGATATATGATCCTGAAACGATGGAAACAAATATTAAAGGGATTTTTATTGCAGGAGTTATTGCAGCAGGAAATAATGCAAATGAAATATTTATAGAAAATGGGCGTTTTCACGGACAGCTCATCTACGAAGCATTAAAAAGTCGACAATAAGATGGTAATTGAAACTGTAGTATTTTAAAAATCATAAAATTATTGATTATAAAAAGTGAGAGTAAATAAATATGGTACATGTAGGTTAAACACGTTTTTTCAAGTGTTTTGTCTCGGATTACCATATTAAATTACTCTCACTTTTTTCATTCAGAGAATATTTCTTCAAGTTCTTTATGACTTGAAGTTGTTTCTAAGGCAATCATTAATTTTAATCTAGCTTTTTGACCATTTAATCCATTACTAAAAATCATTCCTAATTCTTTTAAGTGTCTTCCTCCACCTTCGTAACCATAGACATCCTGGACGATACCATTGAAACAACGGGATACAAGAATGATGGGGATTCCTTTTTTTAATAATGTTTTTAATTCTGGAAGTAAATAAGGAGGTAAATTTCCTTGACCTAATGCTTCGATTACGAGTCCATCAAGTTTAAGGCTAGAAATCGCTTTTAATAGGCTATCGTCCATACCAGCAAAAGCCTTTAACAATAAAACATTTTTATCAAGATGTTTTACATTTAAGTGACGACTTGTTTTTGGTTTATGATGAAATAGAACCCCACCTTTATTTACAATTCCGATAGGACCATATTGCGGGCTTTGAAATGTAGCGATATTACTCGTATGTGTTTTTGTTACATTTTTTGCAGTATGAATTTCATCATTCATTACTACAAGTACTCCTAAGTTCTTTGCTTTCTCTGAAGATGCTACTTTAATTGCCGCAATAAGGTTATATAATCCATCTGAACCTAATTCATTACTTGAACGCATTGCCCCTGTAATAACAATTGGAATATCCAAAGATAAAGTGATATCAAGGAAAAACGCTGTTTCCTCTAAAGTATCTGTTCCGTGAGTAATGACAACTCCGTTAATAGAGCGCTCATTGACATTCCTTTCAATATACTCTTTTATTTTTAACATATGGTTTGGTGTTATATGTGGAGATGGTAAATGAAATAATTCTGATGTAATTAGAACTGTATCAGGTATCTCACTAATATAATCAACGAGAGGGTTTTTGGCATCAGGTTTTACTTCACCAGTTTTTTCATCTTCCATCATTGAGATCGTACCACCAGTGTGTATTAGTAATATATTTTTCATCTATAGTCCTCCATGCTGTTTAAAATAAGATATGTTATTAGTGATTTTCAATTTTAGAATAACATGTTACGATTAATTAAGTAAAAATAAAACTTTTCAACTAATTTATTTCCTTCTTTTATACTATAATTAGAAGAATCCATTATATACTAAAATTAGTAGATAACCATAGGTTATTGTCCGTATATTGATTTTTAGACAATATTTTATAGAAAAGAGGCCTGTAGATGATCGCGATTATTTCTGCAGGCATTGCCCCTGGTCTTGCTTTATTATCTTACTTTTATTTAAAAGATCAATACGAAACTGAACCGTTATATTTGGTGCTCCGTTCGTTTATTTTTGGGGCTCTGCTTGTTTTTCCAATTATGTTTCTTCAATATGTTTTAGATGTTGAAAATGTTTTTAGTTCAGAGCTTTTGTATACATTTGTTGCAATAGGTTTACTAGAAGAGTTTTTTAAATGGTTTATCTTGTTTTTTACTATATATCAGCATGTTCACTTTAATGAGCATTATGATGGAATTGTTTATGGAGTATCTGTTTCACTTGGTTTTGCTACACTCGAAAATATTCTTTATTTGTTTGCTAACGGTGTTGAACATGCCTTTGGTAGAGCTATTTTACCTGTGTCAAGCCATGCATTATTTGGTGTACTAATGGGGTATTATTTAGGTAAAGGAAAGTTTTCAAGTGAAAAGTTTCGTAAGCGTTGGATAGTTTTTTCATGTATTATCCCGATCCTTCTTCATTTTATCTACGATTCAATATTAACTAGCTATATGCATTGGAAATATATCATTTTACCATTTATGCTATTTCTCTGGTGGTTTGCTTTACATAAAGCTAAAAAAGCCAGAGCAAGATTAATTGATTCGAAGTTACCTTAATACGTTGAAAAAACCACTTTTTCTTAAAGTGGTTTTTTGTCGTTTTTCCCTGCTACGATCCTTTTAGTGTATTGGTATTATTTGTGTATTATGGTTAGATGGATAATTTGTATGAATAAAATGCCAAAGACTACAAAAAATACGTTTAAGCAATTACAACTACTTGAGGAGGCAGCAACATGAAAAACATGCGCATAATGTTGATAGTAATATTGGTATCAATGACAACTATCACATTTCAATTTTTCTCATCAAAGGTTCCTAAGGCACATGCTTTTTCAGAACAGACTATTCAACGAGGTGCAACGGGTAGTGATGTTATTGAATTGCAAGCAAGACTTCAATATAACGGATATTATAATGGTCCAATAGATGGTGTGTATGGTTGGAGCACCTATTGGGCAGTAAGGAATTATCAAAAAAGATTTGGTCTTGAAGAAGTAGACGGTTTAGTGGGGCAAAAAACGAAAGACATGTTGTTACAATCTACTACTTTTTATAAAGACTTTGTTTATGACCAAATTAATAAAGGAAGAAAGTTTACTCACTATGGTGGTGTGCCATTATCGATTCAATCTGCTCCAAATGAGAAACAGATACAACAAGCAAGACGGGCAGCTGAACAAAGAAGGCTTCAACAAGAAAAGAAATATCAAGCTCAGATAAATAATCAAACACAACAAAGACAGCAACAAGCACAGGAAAGAGAACAAGATAAAGCTCAGCAACAAGCACGAGAAAGAAAGCAAGCACAAGATCAGCAACAAGCACGAGAAAG